>DXFW01000037.1 GCA_019114225.1 Candidatus Allofournierella pullicola
CACCGGCGTGGGCAAGACTGAGCTGGCCAAGGCGCTGGCCCAGGCCCTGTTCGACGACGAGAAGAACATGATCCGGATCGACATGACCGAATACATGGAGAAATTCAGTGTCAGCCGCCTCATCGGCGCCCCTCCGGGATACGTGGGTTATGAGGAGGGCGGCCAGCTGACCGAGGCGGTGCGCCGCCACCCCTACAGCGTGGTGCTGTTCGACGAGGTGGAAAAAGCCCACCCCGACGTGTTCAACATCCTGCTGCAGGTGCTGGACGACGGCCGTATCACCGACAGCCAGGGCCGCGTGGTGGACTTCAAGAACACCATCATCATCCTCACCAGCAACCTGGGCAGCCAGTATATCCTGGACGGCATTGGTCCCGACGGCTCCATCAGCGCCGAGGCCCGCACCGCGGTGGAGGGCCTGCTCAAGAGCCAGTTCCGCCCGGAGTTTTTGAACCGGCTGGACGAGATCGTCTTCTACAAACCCCTGACCCGCCAGGAGATCGGCGGCATCGTGGAGCTGCAGCTGGCCGACCTGCGCCGCCGTCTGGCGGAAAAGCAGCTGAGCCTCGCGGTGACCGACGCGGCCAAGGCCTTCATCATCGACGCTGGCTACGACCCCATCTACGGCGCGCGGCCGCTGAAGCGGTTCATCCAGAGCAAGGTGGAGACCCTCATCGCCCGCCAGATCATCGGCGGCAGCCACAATGCCGGCGACACCCTGACGGTGGACGTGGAGAATGGCCAGCTGGTGCTGCGCTGACAGTTTTGAACAAAGAGCGGCCCGTCCCGTGGAAAACACGGGGCGGGCCGCTCTCTTTATTCTTGCGGTCAGTTGCGGCGGTAGAGGGTATAGCCGCCAAACTCATAAAACTCCGCCTTGCTGCTCACGGCGGTGTATTCCCGGGCGATGAGGTCCGCCACCTGTTCGTTGGACGCATTGCCCACCGCCAGCCAGGCCGGCGGGTCCTCTTCCAGCCGCCGGGCCTGCTCGGCGGCCATGGCCGGATCGGAGGCGCTCTGCCACTCCTGATGGATGAAATAGTTCTGGCAGGGGCGGATGTCGGTGGCAAGATACCACTGAGCGTCCACCTCCCAGGCCAGCACTGAATCCCGCTCGTCGGCGGGGATCACCGCCGCCATGCTGCGGGCGATATTGTTGTAGTCGGCCACTTCATTGGGATAGCGGGCCATGAAGCTGTCCCGCTGCCAGGCGGGCAGCCGCACCGCCAGGCTGGCCAGATACGCCCCGGTCAGCGCCAGGGCCAGCAGCCCGGCGGCACGCTTTCCGGCGGCTTTGTCCTCGGTCCACAGCTGCCAGGCAAGCCCCAGGCACAAAGGCACCAGCGGCGCAACGATCATAAAGTAATGCAGATAGGGCCGGTTGGAAAAAAGCAGGTACATATTCAGCCCGGCGGTGAGCAGGCACGCCCAGCCCAGGGGCCGCCGGGGCGCGCGCAGGATCCGCACCAGGGCCAGCACCGCCAGAAGCAGCACCGGCGCGCCGAAGTCGAACACCGTGCGCCGGAAGGTGGCGGAGGCCCAGGGGCTTCCGCCGTAGTATTCCGTGAGGGAAAACTCAGTGGCGTAGAGCAGATTGTAGCCGATGGTGCCGTAGATCATCTGCCCCAGCGCGCCGTACAGGGCAAAATAAACGCAGAAGGGCAGGGTGACCGCGGCAAATCCGCCCACAAAGGCGGCGGCGTTTTTCCAAAGGACCGCCCACTGCTTTTTGGCCAGGGTCCAGAGGGCGATGACCAGCACAAAGCAGCAGATACTCACCGCACTGGTGACCCGCAGCAGCAGGATGGCCCCGAAGCTCAGGCCGTACACCGCAGCGTACCGCCAGGGATGAGGCGCGGCGGGGTCCTGTTTTGACCTCTCGCACCATGCGGCGGCCAGCCACAGGCTGGCAGCAAGGAAGGGCAGGGCGTATTCCTCGGTCATGTTGCCCTCGTCAAAAGTGCGGGCCAGATACACCAGCGCCACGCCCGCTGCCGCTGCCGCCCCCGGCCGGGGCAGATACACCCGGCCCAGCTTATAGAGGAAAAAGAGGGAGGCGGCAAGGCTCACCGTCTGGGGCACCAGAATGCCCGCCCGGCCATGGATCCAGTAACCCACCATGTCGATGAAGAAGATGAGCGGGCCTTTGTGGTCGAACAGATCCCGGTAGGGCACCGAGCCTTCGGCCCAGTATTTGCCGATGGTCTGGAAAATGGCGGAATCGTAGCCGCAGTAGCCCGGCCAGAGAAAGCTGGTGGAATAGGAAAAGCGCAGGAGAAAGGCCGCCGCCAGCCCCAAAAGCCCCACGGCCACCGCCGCCTGCACCCACCGCCGTTTCAGCGTGTTCATCCGTCCGCTCCCCTTTCGTCTTTACAACAGAAACAGCGTACCACAAAACCGTTCAAAAGGCAATCCGCCGGGCGGCGGAAGGCGTTGTTCCGGCCGGCGGGCCGTTCATTGCGCACATCGCACAAAACATCAACTCGTTTTTTGTAAACATCATCAATTTTTCCCTCTATCAAAGGGGCGCGGCGGGGTGTATAATTGCCGAAGAAAATCAAAGCACGCCGCTTTTGGACGGGGGGAGGAACAAATATGGAGCGCACCGCCACGGGTGAAATGCAGTTTTCGCTGATCAGGATGACCTGGCCGGTCTTTATCGAACTGCTGCTGCAGATGTTGGTGGGCAACATCGACCAGATCATGCTCAGCCATTACAACGAGACGGCAGTGGCCGCAGTGGGCAACGCCAACCAGATCATGAACACGCTGATTTTGACCTTCACGGTCATCAGCCTGGCGGCCACCATCCTGCTGAGCCAGTATCTGGGGGCGCGGCAGCTGGGCAAGGTGCGCCAGATCTACACCCTGGCTGCCGGGCTGAACCTGGTGCTGAGCCTGGTCATCACCGCCGGGCTGCTGCTGGGCGCGGACGGGCTGTTCGCCCTCATGCAGGTGCCGCCCGAGGCGGTGCCCGAGGCCCGCACCTATCTGCTCATCGCGGCGCTGAGCCTGCCCTGCCAGGCGCTCATGCTCACCTTCAGCGCCTTTCTGCGGGCTCATGCCCACATGCTGGTCATCATGTGCTCCACCGGCATTATCAACCTCATCAACATCGTGGGCAACACCGCCTTCATCTACGGCCTGGGGCCGCTGCCCCGCATGGGCGCGGCGGGCGCGGCGCTGAGCACCAGCCTGTGCCGCACGGCGGGCATGCTGATGATGTTGTTCGCCTTTTTCAAAAGCGTGGAGGGCGCCACCCTCAGCCCCAAGGTGCTGCGGCCCTTCCCCAGCGACCTTTTGCGGCGGCTGCTCAGCATTGGCCTGCCCGCCGGGGGCGAAGGCCTTTCCTACAACCTCTCCCAGAGCACCAGCCTCGTGTTTGTGAACACCATCGGCACCTATGCGGTGACCGCCCGGATGTACATGAACATGTTCGCCCAGGTGTGCTACATGCTGGTGAACGCGGTGAGCCAGGCGGCGGGTATCATCATCGGCTACTGTATCGGCGCGCGCGACTTCGACCGGGCCGACCGGGAGAACTGGCGGGTGCTGCGTATCTTTGCCCCGGTGACGGTGGGTATCGCCCTGCTGCTGGCCCTCTTTGCAAAGCCGCTGTTCAGCCTGTTCACCACCGACCCGCGGGTCATCGAGCTGGGCTGCCGCACCATGTGGGTGGAGGTGGTGCTGGAGATCGGCCGCGCCTTCAACGTCGTGCTGGTGCGCAACCTGCAGGCGGTGGGCGATGTGAAGTTCCCGGTGGCGCTGGGCATTCTGAGCCAGTGGATCGTGGGCGTGGGCATTGCGTGGCTGTTCGGCATTTATCTGGGCTGGGGCCTGGTGGGCATTTGGATGGCCTTTGCCCTGGACGAGAACCTGCGGGCGGTGCTGTTCATCATCCGCTGGAAAGCCGGCAAGTGGCACAACATCAAAACCGTATAAAAAACGCCTGCGGCAAGGGCTTTGCCGCAGGCGTTTTCTTTTGTCAAAAGGGAGGCGCGTCCTCGTCCTTCTCCTCTTCGGGGGCGGGAGGCGTCCAGGGTTCCGAGTCCAGAAAGGCGCTTTTCGCCTCGATGGTGTCCCGGGGGACGGCGTTGAACTTTTCTTCCAGCCAGGCGCGCGCCTGGTCGATCCCCTCCTGGCCGAAGGGAAAGACTTCCGTCTCCACATGCTCGGTCTTTTCCAGGCACCAGGGGCCCAGCCAGCACCAGGCCCGCAGTTCGTCGCCCTGGCGCAGGGTCTTGTAGTTGAACTGCCCCGCGTTGCCGGAAACGGGGTTGCCGTTTTTGTACCACTGAAGGGGATAATAGGGATAGTTGAACCGGATCACGCGCCGCGCCGCCTTTCTCTGGTTTTGGCGGGGCTGCCTCTTGCATACCCGCCCGGATTATTTTATTATAGTGAAGAAATGCAGACTTTGCAAATCCTCTTTCCCAAAAGGAGGGCAGGCCATGGGGGCCGAACAGAGCGAACTGGTGTTTGAAACGGTGGCGCTGGCGGGAGAAATTCTTGTGTCCAGCGGGGCGGAGATCTTCCGTGTCACCGAAACGATGGAGCGTATCGCCGCCGCCTACGGCTGCGAAGGGTTCGAGCCCTTTGTGCTGAGCAACGGCATTATGATGACCGCCAGCGACGGCCGGCAGCACTGCCTGGCCAAGGTGCGGCACATCCCCCTCTCCGGCAGCCGGCTGGACAAGGTGGACGCGGTGAATCAGCTGAGCCGGGAGATCGTTCAGGGGCTGCACACCCCCGCCGAAGCCCATGCCCGCCTTCTGGAGATCCAGGACATGCCCCGGCGGCCCCGCTGGCAGCAGGTGCTGGCCAGCGGCGTGGGCGCGGGCTCTTTCTGCTACATTTTCGGCGGCACTCTGGCGGACGGAGCCGCCGCCTTTGTGGCGGGGCTGGTGCTCTACCTCTACCTTTTGGTGGCGGTGCGGGGCCGGCTCTCCAAAATCGCCGCCAACATCACCGGCGGCGCGCTGGTGTGCGCGGTGGCCATCCTGCTCACCAACCTGGGCCTCGGCAGCCAGCTGAGCATGGTGACGGTGGGTTCGCTGGTGCCTCTTTTGCCGGGCGTGGCCTTCACCAACGCCATCCGGGACATTGCCGACGAGGATTATATCTCCGGCGCGGTGCGCATGCTGGACGTGTTCCTTGTGGTGGTGTGCATGGCCTTTGGCGTGGGTCTCGTGATGGCCGTCTGGGCCGGGCTGGGAGGTGTGCTGGCATGACCGCGTGGCGTTTTTGTTCCGAAGTGTTTTTCGCGGGCCTGGGCACCATGGCCTTCTCCCTCATCTTCCACGTGCCCTCCCGCTATTATCCCCGCTGCGGCCTCACCGGGGCCGCCGGGTGGCTGGTGTTCATTGCCCTGAAGGGGCCGGTGGGCACCCTGACGGCCACCTTCGCCGCCACCCTCGCGGTGGTGCTCATCAGCCGGTTTTCCTCGGTGCAGCTGCGCTGCCCGGTGACCATCTTCCTCATCTCCGGCATTTTCCCGCTGGTGCCTGGGCTGGGGATCTACCAGACGGCCTACGCCCTGGTGGAGGGGGACCTGACCGGGGCGGGTCTCACCGGCTTTGAAACGGCAAAACTGGCGGCGGCCATGGTGCTGGCCATCCTGGTGGGCTTTGAGGTGCCCGCCGGATGGTTTGCGCGGATGGCTGCCCCCTTCCGCGGGCGCTGAAAAGGGGGCGTTGGATATGTGGGTGCTGTGGGCCTTCGGCTCGGCGCTGTGCGCCGGGCTGTCCTCGGTGCTGGCCAAGTGCGGCGTGAAGCACACCGACTCCACCCTGGCCACCGCCCTGCGCACCGTGGTGGTGCTGGTCATGGCCTGGGCGGTGGTGTTTCTTGCCGGCGCGCAGGCGGGCGTGGCGGGTATCTCCCCCGCCGGGTGGGCCTTTCTGGTGCTCTCCGGCCTTGCCACCGGCGCGTCCTGGCTGTGCTACTTCCGGGCGCTGCAGCTGGGCCCTGCCAGCGCGGTGGCTCCCATCGACAAATTGAGCATTCTGGTGACGGTGGCCTTCTCCTGGCTGGTGCTGGGCGAGCGGCTGAGCCGCCGGGCGGCGCTGGGTCTTGGGCTTTTGTGCGCCAGCACGCTGGGCATGCTGGCGGCGTGAGATTTTTTGTGTGAGGTGTTGTTCATGGAGACGAGCTGGCGGCAGACCGCCCGGTTTGCCTTCCGTCAATCGCTGGGAGTGCTGTTCGGCTATGTGTTTTTAGGCACGGCCTTCGGCATTCTGCTGCGGCAGGCGGGGTTCGGCGCCCTGTGGTCCCTGGCCTTCAGCGGCCTTGTCTACGCGGGCAGTCTGCAATTTGTGCTGGCGGGCTTTCTGGCCGCGCCCACGGCCCTGCCCACCGTGGCGCTGATGAGCCTGTTCATCAACGCACGGCACCTGTTCTATGGTCTTTCCTTCATCGCGCGCTTCCGCTCCATGGGCAAAAAGCGCCCCTACATGATCTTCTCCCTCACCGATGAGACCTATTCCGTGCTCTGCGGCATGGACGAGGTGCCCGCCGGGGTGGACAAAAACGGCGCCATGTTCCTGGTGGCCCTGCTGGACCAGCTCTACTGGGTGGCGGGCAGCCTGCTGGGCACCTTTGCCGGCGGCCTGCCGCTGGACTTCACCGGCATTGATTTTTCCATGACCGCCCTGTTCCTGGTGATTTTTCTGGAGCAGTGGCGGGGGGCGAAAAGCCACCTGCCCGCCCTGCTGGGCCTTGGCTGCGCCGGCTTTTTCCTGCTGGTGCTGGGGGCGGACAACTTCCTGCTGCCCGCGCTCTGCACCACGGTGGCGGTGCTGCTTTTGGCGCGGCCGGTGCTGAACCGGGAAAAGGAGGCTGCGTAACATGGAACTGTATCCTTTGTGGGTGCTGCTCATCGCCGCCGGGGTGACCCTGTTCACCCGGGCGCTGCCCTTCGCGGTGTTCGGCGGCAAGCGGGCCATGCCCGGGGCGGTGCGGTATCTGGGCGGGGTGCTGCCCGGAGCCATCATCGCCATTCTGGTCGTCTACTGCCTGAAGGGCCTGCCCGCCGCCGGAGGCATGGAGGCCGCTTTTCAGCTGGGTGCGCTGGCGGTGACGGCGGTGCTGCACCTGTGGCGGCGCAACACCCTTTTGAGCATTTTCGGGGGCACGGCGGTGTATATGCTGCTCATCCGGCTGCCTTTGTGAGAGAAAACAGGAAGGGGCGACCCCCGCAAAGCGGGGCCGCCCCTTTGTTATCTCCGTTTTTTCAACAGGAAAAAGCTGACTGCCAGCACCACCAGATACACCGGCCAATAGAGCAGGCTGTGGAGGATCTTCCCCACTTCAAAGGGCACAAATCCCGCCATAAGTGTGAGAAAAATGCTCCGCCTCATCACAAAGCGCACCGGCAAAAAGGTGACACACGCCACGTCCAGCCAGGCGGCCCAGAAGGGGCCTTTTTCCCCCGTGAGCGTCCGGCCGATGAAATAGAGGGCCGCGCCGGCCACCTGCACGATGAGCCCGGCGCAGCTCACAAAGGAGCTGCCCTCCCAGTCTCCCGCCACGGCCAGCAGCAGCCCCGCAGCCATCAGGGCGGGCGAAGCCGCAAAGAGGATACGGCCTGCCAGGCGCCGGCCTTCGGGCTTTTTCTCCGGGGCGGGCTCCACCCCTTTCAGCAGCCAGTCGGTGGTCACACCGAACAGCTCGCTGACGGCCACGATCTTTTCCACATCCGGCACGCTCTGGCCGCTCTCCCATTTGGACACCGCCTGCCGGGAGACCCCCAGCCGCTCGGCCAGCTCCTCCTGGGACAGTCCTTTTTCCTTTCGCAGCTGCTGCAATCGCTGTGCTGTGTTCATAGTCCAGCGCCTCCTTTCGTTTCTCCCCCATCATAGCAGAAAGGCCGGTTGCAGGGCTACCCCCTTTGCCTGCCGATTTGTCAACCGGCGGTTGCAACACCCAAAAAAGCCCCCGGACTTGTGCGCCCGGGGGCTTTGCTTGTGGGAGGTTACCGCTCCTCGCGGAAGTAGTTCACGCCGAGGCTGGCGGGGATGTGAGCGCCCTTGCTGCCCCGGATACTGGTGATGACCAGGATGAGGGCGGTGATGAGGAAGGGCAGCATGTCGAAGAAGGCGTCGGGCCAGCCGGCCATGAAGCCCATCTTGTAGTACTTCAGCACCCGCAGCGCGCCGAACACGAAGGAGCCCAGGATGGCCACATGGGGCTTCCAGGCGGCGAAGATGACCAGAGCCACGGCGATCCAGCCCAGGCCGTTCACGCTGTTGGAGATCCACACGCCGCTGTTGATGATCATGGAGCAGTAGGCGCCGCCAATGCCGCAGATACCGCCGCCCAGCAGGATGTTGATGTACTTCCAGCGGGTGACCTGAATGGAAGCGGCGTCCGCCGCGGCGGGGTTCTCGCCGATGGCCTGCACGTTCAGGCCGGTCTTGGTGCGGTAGAGGTAGAAGCCGCAGACGGCGGCCACCAGAATGCCGATGTAGACAAAGGGGTTGTAGCTGAACAACAGCTCGCCCACCACCGGCAGATCGCTCAGCACCGGGATGGTCACGCTGCGCATTTGGGCGGTGACGTTCTCCGGCAGTTTGAGGGTGGTGGCGCCGCTCTTGTCCAGCATATACACGCCGATGAAGTTGGACAGACCCACGCCGAAGATGGTCATGGTGAGGCCCGCCACGTTCTGGTTGGCCAAAAAGGTGACGGTGAGCACCGCGTAGACCAGGGCGCTGAGCACGCCCGCGCCGAAGGCCGCCAGCATCGCCAGGGCGAAGTTGTCGGTGAGATAGCCCGCCATGAATCCGGCGCAGGCGCCGATGGCCATCATGCCCTCCACGCCCAGGTTCAGGTGGCCCACTTTTTCGTTGAGGATCTCACCCACGGTGCCGAAGAGCAGCGGAGTGCCCGCGCCCACGGCGGCCACCAGGAATTTGATGAACAGATCCATCTTTACTTTCCTCCCTTCGGCTGCTTTTTGCGCACGGCAAAGCCGTAGCGCACGAAGAATTCACTGGCCAGGATGAAGAAGAGGATGACGCCCTGGAGCACGTCGGCGCTGTCGGCCGAGAGGCCGAACTCGCTCTGCACCACGCCGCTGCCCTTTTCCAGCACGCTGAACAGGAAGCTCACCACCAAAATCATGCCGGGGTTCAGCTGACACAGCCAGGCCACGATGATGGCGGTGAAGCCCACGCCGCCGGCCACGCCCATGGACAGGGTCATGTCGCTGCCGCCCACCTGGCACACGCCGGCAATGCCGGCGATGGCGCCGGAGAGGAACATGGTGCGCAGCACCACTTTTTTCACATGAATGCCGGCGTAGCGGGCGGTGTCCTGGCTTTCGCCCACCACGCTGATCTCGTAGCCCTGCTTGGTGTATTTCAGATACACCCAGACCAGCGCCACCAGCACCAGCATGATGATCCAGCCGAAGTGCACGCCCAGCACCTTGTCCAGGCCGGCGTTTTTGTCGAAGCGGGCGATCTTGTTGAAGCCGTTGGCACCCTCGTCCCGCCAGGGACCGGACTGCAGCCAGGAGACGATGTGCAGCGCGATGTAGTTGAGCATGAGGGTGAACAGAGTCTCGTTGGTGTTCCAGCGGCTCTTGAACACCGCGGGCACAAGGCCCCACAGGCCGCCGCCGATGGCGCCCGCCACAAACATCACCGCCAGCAGCAGCGGATGGGGCCAGCCGGTGCAGAACAGGGCAAAGAAGCTGGCGAACACGCCGCCCATGATGAGCTGGCCCTCGCCGCCGATGTTCCAAAAGCGCATTTTAAAGGCCAGGGTCACGCCCAGGGCGCAAATGCACAGGGGGATGGTGTACTTGATGGTGGCCTGGATGGCCAGCGGGCTGCGGAAAGCGCCCTTGACGATGGTGGCGTAGACCGCGAAGGGGTTCTGGCCGATGGCCAGGATAAAAACGCCGCCCGCCACCAGGCTCAAAGCCACCGCCAGAAGGCGCAGGGCCACCATCTGCCGGCCGCTGCGCTCGGCGTGCTTCACCGTGTGCAGCAGCGGCTCACGGTGGGTCTTGACAGTTGCAGGTGTGCTCATCGCTCCGCCGCCTCCTTCTGCTTTTCTTCCTCGCTCATTTCGCCGGTCATCATCAGACCGATCTGTTCTTTGGTGACCTCGCCGGCCTTGACCACGCCGGTGACCTTGCCGTGGCAGAGCACCAGAATGCGGTCGCACAGCTCCATCAGCACGTCCAGGTCCTCGCCGATGAACATCACCGCCACGCCCTTCTCCTTCTGTTTGTTCAGCAGGTCATAGATGAGGTAGCTGGAGTTGATGTCCAGGCCGCGGACGGGATAGGCGGTGATGAGCAGGTTCGGGTCGGATTCAATTTCCCGGCCCAGCAGCACCTTCTGCACGTTGCCGCCGCTCATCAGCCGCACCGGGGTCTCAATGCCCGGCGTGACGATGGAAAGTTCCTCCACCAGCTTTTTGGCCAGCGCCCGGGCGGGGGCACGGTCCACAAAGGGGCCTTTGCCCGCGCGATAGCTTTTCAGCAGCATGTTGTCGGTCATGCCCATGCTGGCCACAAGGCCCATGCCCAGACGGTCCTCGGGCACAAAGCTCATGGAAATGCCCAGATCGATGATGGCCTCGGGGCTCTTGCCCAGGATGTTCTCCTTTTTATAGAGCACCGCGCCCTTTTTGGCGGGCAGCAGGCCCGCGATGGCCTCGCAAAGCTCCTTCTGGCCGCTGCCGGCAACGCCCGCCACGCCCAGAATTTCGCCGCTGTGGATGTGGAAGCTCACGTCGTCCAGCCCGAGGCTGCCGTCCGGCTTTTCCACCGTCAGGTCCACCACCTTGAGGATGGTGTGCACATCCTTGGGTTCGGGGCGGCGGATGGCCAGGCTCACCGCATGGCCCACCATCCGCTCGGTGAGGGCGTTTGCGTCCACGTCGGCGGTGGCCACGGTGTCCACGCTTTTGCCCTTGCGCAGGATGGTCACACGGTCGCTGATGGCCAGCACCTCGTTCAGCTTGTGGGTGATGATGATGACCGCGCAGCCCTTTGCTTTCATCTGCCGCAGAATGTCGAAGAGCTTTTCGGTCTCCTGGGGGGTGAGCACGGCGGTGGGCTCGTCCAGAATGAGAATTTTGGCGCCCCGGTAGAGCACCTTCAGAATTTCCACCGTCTGCTTTTCGGAAACGCTCATCTCCCAGACGGGCTTTTCCGGGTCGATCTCCAGGCCGTAGGTGTCGCACAGCTCCTTCACCTCGGCGCGAAGGGCCTTGCGGGAGGGCATTTTGCCGGGCATGCCCAGCACGATGTTCTCCATGGCGGTGAACACCTCCACCAGCTTGAAGTGCTGGTGGATCATGCCAATGCCCAGGGCCCGGGCGTCCACGGGGGACGCGATGGACACCGGCTGGCCGTTCACAAAGATCTGGCCGGCGTCCGGGCGATAAATGCCCGAAAGCATGTTCATCAAAGTGGTCTTGCCGCTGCCGTTTTCGCCCAGCAGGGCCAGCACCTCGCCGTAGTTGACCTCCAGGTCGATGGCGTCGTTTGCCACCACGGAGCCGAAGGTCTTGGTGATGCCGCTGCACCGGATGGCGCACTGCATTTCTGCCATAGTCCTTTTACCTCCTCGGGGTGTTGTGAAGGGGGAAAACCGGAAAAAGGGCGGTCAGAGACCGCCCTTTTCTGAGCTTTGTGAAAGCCGGTCTTACAGAACGTTCACGTTCTCGTAGTACCAGTTGCAGCTGCCGTAATCGGCGCCCTCCAGGGTGTGGGCGTTGCCCTCGTTGTCCATGATCTCGGTCTTGCCGTCGAACACGTCCCACTCGCCGGAAACGATCTGAGCCTTGACTTCCTCCACCTTGGCGATCATCTCGTCGGTCACCAGGTCGGGGTTGAACTCGCCCAGGGTCACCAGGCCGTCGGCCATATCGCCGAAGTAGTTGTCAACCTTCTCACCGGCCACCCAGGTGCCGTCGATGACGTTCTGAACAGCCTTGGTGTAGTAAACGCTCCAGTCCCACATCACGCTGGTGAGGGTGGCGCCGGGGGCGTCCTTGGTCATGTCGCTGTTGTAGCCCACGCCCCAAACGCCGTGCTCCTCGGCAGCGGTCTGGGGGTTGGGGGTGTCGCAGTGCTGGCCGATGACGTCGCAGCCCTCAGCGATCAGGCGCTCGGCGGCCTGCTTCTCGCCTTCGGGATCGAACCAGCTGTTGGTCACGCTCACGTAGACCTCGGCGCCGGGGTTCACGCTGGCCACGCCCATGGCAAAGGCGTTGCAGCCGCTGGTGACCTCGCCGTTCTCCTGGCCCATGGCGGCCACGTAGCCGATCTTATTGGTCTCGGTCTTCATGCCGGCGACGATACCGCTCAGGTAGCGGGCCTGGTAGATACGGCCGAAGTAGTTGTTGAAGTTGGTGCCGTTGGACTTGTAGCCGGTGCCGTGGCTGAAGATGACCTCGGGGAACTCCTCGGCCAGAGCCTCACAGGTGTCCATATAGCCCCAGGAGGTGGCGAAGATGATGTTGCAGCCTTCCTCCACGCACTCGGTGATGGCGGTCTCCACGGCGGCGGCGGCGGTGTCGTCCACAGAGATCTTGCGCACGATCTGGTCGTCAGACAGGCCCAGGTTCTTCTGCATGCCGATGATACCCTGGTCGTGGGTGTAGGTGTAGCCGCTGCCCTCGGCAGGGTCGCTCAGGTGGATGACGCCCACCTTGATCTGGTCCTTGGGAATGCCGCCGGTGGCAGCAGCAGAGGCGCTGGTGCCGGTGGAGGCGGGGGCGGGCTCGCTGGTGCTGGTGCCGGTTTCGCCGCCGCAGGCAGCGAGGCTCAGGACCATGGCGCCCGCCAGCAGGATGCTGAGAAGCTTTTTCATGTTCGGTTTCCCCCTGTTTTTAATGTTGCAAGAAAACAAGAAACGGGGTAAGCCGAAATACTTACCCCTGTTCGGAACACTATCATTTTAGCCCGGCTCATTCACGATTTCAACACATTTCGCCAACTTCGGCGCTTTCGCCAACGGCGCGCCCCTTTTGCACAATGGTTTTTGTTCGTCTGCCCCAAAGAGAAAACCCGCACAGCGGCCTGCCGTGCGGGTTTGCGAGGATTTTTCCCAGCGCAAAAGTATGACTTTTCACTTTCTGCACTGCGGACGAATGTGCAAATTCATGCAGGCCATCTGCGCCGCGCCGCCAGCACCCAGGCGCCCATGGCAAGGCCGAGGGCAAAGAGCACCAGCTCCACCGTGAGAACGCCGAAACCGCTCAGCAGCACCGCCAGCGAATTGAACAGGGTGTGGGCGGTCACCGCCGCGAAATACCAGCCGGGCTTTCGCCGGATGACGGCGGTGAACACAAGGCTTGTGGCGAACAGATGGAAGAGCACCGCGCTCACCCGCTCCAGCAGGCCCAGGGCCACCAGGCCCGGCGTGGCCGCCGCCAGCTGACTGGCAACGAGGTCCAGGGTGGCGCTGTCCACGCCGGAAAGGAGCACGCCCAGAGGGCCGCCGGGGTCCATCAGCGCAAGGCGCAGCAGAATGTTGTTCACATGGGTCATGCCCGCGATGAGCATTACTTCGCACAGGCCGTGGCCCAGGCCGAAGCTGATCATGTCCTTGTAGCTGCGCTGGCCCTTGAGGATGGCCGCGCCCGCCAGGCGGGCGGTCTCTTCAAAGAGGCCGGCGGACAGCCCGCCCACCACCACGGCGTAGAGCACCGTGTGGGCGGCGAAGGCGTTCAGCGCACCGGTGGCGGTGAGCAGCTGCAAAAGGGGAATGCGCAGCACCATCTGGCTGACAAAGAAGCTCACGAAGCCCAGCGCCAGGGGCGCGAGGCGTATCTTTTTCATCACAGCCAGCACGATGAGCAGCACCACCGGCAGCACCAGGGTGCAAAAGGCGGCGACGGCAAAGGAGGCCAGCTGGAAAACGACCGGACTGTTGACCATCTTTCTTCCCTTCCCTGCTCAGTCGATGAATTTGACGGCGGTGCCGTAGGCAATGCACTCGGCCGCGCCCTGCATGACGCTGGAGGAGGCATAGCGCATGGAAACGACCGCGTCCGCACCCAGGGCCTCGGCCTCTGCCGCCATGCGGCCGGAGGCGATCTGCCTCGCCTCGCCCAACATCTCGGTGTAGGCGGTGATCTCGCCGCCCACCAGGGTCTTCATGGCGCTCATAAAGTCCTTGCCGAAGTTCTTGCTCTGCACCACGTTGCCCTTCACAACGCCCAGCACCTCATAGCGGCGGCCGGGAATATTTTCAGTAGTTACGATAAGCATCCTCTTCACCCTTTCGAATTTCTTTGAGCCGCTGGCGCAATGCCAGCAGCGCGCCTGCCACGAACACCAGCGGCCAGCCCGCCAGCAGCAGCGCCACCGGCAGGGGCACCGGGTCCACCGTGAGGGCCCACACCATCAGCCCCTCCACCATAGCCATCAGGCCGATGAACACCAGGGCGGACAGCCAGGCCCCGTGGGCTTTCTTTTTGCGGTCTGTCTTTTGAATGTCGATAAAGCGCACCCCCTTTTGTTCCAACCGGGTCACCTCCGCCAGCGCCGTTTCCGGGTCCAGCGCGGCCAGCAGGCCGGGCGCTTTTGCCAGTTCGGCGCAAAGCTGGCGGGCGGTGTCCAGGTTTTTCTGGCGGCTCTCCAGCGTGACCAGGTGACGGCGCATGCCCTCGCCCAGAGTGAGGGCGCCCTCCAGCATGGCCTTTATCTCCTCCAGCGGCACGTCCAGCTTGCGCAGAAGTTTAATGCGCTGCAGGGTCGCAAGGTCCCCGTCGTCATAGTCCCGGTAGCCGTTGCCGGCCTGCCGCCGGGGGGGCCAGAAGGCCCTCCTTTTCATAGAAACGGATGTTCTTGGCGCAGAGACCCACCCGGGCCTCCACCTCTTTGATCCGCACCCTTCTCTCCCCCTTTCTGCCCTCAGTGTAAACCATCCACAAAGGGGAAGGTCAAGTATTTTTTGAAAAAAAGCGGGCCGGACGCGGGGAATGCGCGCGGCCCGCGGCCTGCGCGGTACTGTTAAAAATAGCTGCGGATCTGGAACTTGTCGCCGGTGTCCACTTCTTCCTCGATGAGGGTGGTGTGGCTCTCGTCCCAATGCACCGGGGTGGCCTTGCTGCGGGTCAGGCGCAGCAGCTCGTCCACCCGCTTTTTCTCGCTGGCGTCGTAGAGCAGGTAGGACACGCCCTCCTTCTTGGCGCGGCCGGTGCGGCCGATACGGTGGGTGTAATACTCGTTGGAGGAGGGCACCTCGTAGTTGATGACCGCGTCCACATCCTCCACGTCAATGCCACGGGCGGCCACGTCGGTGGCCACCAGCACGGCGATCTTGCCCTCACGGAAGGCGGCCATGATCTTGTTGCGCTCGCCCTGGGACAGGTCGCCGTGGAGGCAGTCGGTGACGAAGTTGAGCCGCGCCAGCTGGTTGGTGAGGGTGGCGGTGGTGAACTTGGTGTTGCAGAACACCATCACCCGCTTGTAGCCGCCGGAGATGATGATCTGGGCCACGTCCGCCAGCTTGGAGCGGCCGGTGGTGCACAGGGTGTACTGGGTGATCTTGGGCTGGCTGGCCTGCACCGGCTGGACGATGATCTCCTCCGCGTCCCGCTGGTAGAGCCAGCCGATGTCCATCACCTCGCGGCTGATGGTGGCGCTGAACATGCACAGGCTCTTGCGGGCCTTCATGGCGTCGATAATTTTGCGCACATCCTTGTAAAAGCCCATGTTCAGCATTTCGTCCGCCTCGTCCAGCACGATACTGGTGACGGCGCTCACATCAATGCTCTTGTGGCGCATGTGGTCCATCAGGCGGCCGGGGGTGGCCACCACGATCTGGCAGCCCTTCTTCAGGCGGTTCGCCTGCTTTTGCATATCCGCCCCGCCGTAGACGCAGACGGTGCGCACGTCGGGCAGAAAGTGGGTCAGGTCTTCCAGATCGCCGGCGATCTGCTGGGCCAGCTCACGGGTGGGGGCCAGGATGACCGCCTGGGGCAGCGGGCGGGAGGGGTCGATACGCTCGATGATGGGAATGCCGAAGGCGCAGGTCTTGCCGGTGCCGGTGGGGGCCTTGGCGATCACGTCGTGGCCCGCCATCATCACGGGGATGGTCTTTTCCTGCACTTCGGTCATCTCGGTGAAGCCCATGCGCTCCACCGCCTGCAAAATCTCCGGCCGCACGCCGGTGAGGTCTTGATACAGCATAGTCGTTTTCTCCGTTCTGTGGCCCGCCCCAGCCGACGCCGGGCCGCGGGGTCCTTTATTTTATGTTCAACAGGGGTATTATACCACAAAGAAATCCTTGCAGAAAGGGCCTTTTTCGGCTTTTGCGGCCACTGCTTTGCACCTCGGCGGCGGGTGTGGTATAGTTAAGGGCAGACAAATGGCAAAGGAGGCGGCCGGTTTTGTACGACGAGCTGACCGAAGTGGACATCAAAAAAATGCAGGAGGAAATCGACCACCGCATTCTGGTGCTGCGCCCCCAGTACATCAAGGACGTGCAGGAGGCCCGTGCCTTTGGCGATTTGAGCGAGAACTTTGAATACAAAGAAGCCAAACGCCAGAAAAACCGCAACGAGAGCCGTATTCGCTACCTGCAGCGGATGATACGGACCGCCCGGGTGGTGAAAACCGACCACGCCGAGGGCAAGGTGGGCCTGTTCGACTATGTGACCCTCTATCTGCCCGAGGACGAGGAGGAGATGGAAGTGCACCTGGTGACCACCCTGCGGGTGGACGCGGGCGGCGGCCACATCAGCCGGGAGTCGCCTTTGGGCCGGGCCATCTTCGGGCGCAGGGTGGGCGAGACGGTGACGGTGCAGGTGAACGCCGACGTTTCCTACCCGGTGACCATCCGGGCCATCCGCCCCGGCGCCGACGACGATTCCCTGCCCATCAGCCAATACTGATTGCCCCCGGCGCGCCGGTATGGTATACTGACGGTACATATTAAAATACAAAACGGGCGGCCCCGCCGCCCGGGAACGGAGTGACAAATATGGTTCGTATCACCATGCAGGACGGCGGCGTCATCGACCTGGAGCTGGACGCTCAGGCCGCCCCCATCACCGTGGAAAACTTTCTGAAGCTGGTGGGCGAAGGCTTTTACGACGGCCTCACCTTCCACCGGGTCATCCCCGGCTTTATGATCCAGGGCGGCTGCCCCGAGGGCACCGGCATGGGCGGCCCCGGCTGGCACATCAAGGGCGAGTTTGCCCGCAACGGCGTGCCCAACCCCATCAAGCACACCCGGGGCGTCATCAGCATGGCCCGCGCCATGGACCCCAACTCCGCCGGCAGTCAGTTCTTCATCATGCATGAGGACGCGCCCCACCTGGACGGCGGCTACGCCGCCTTCGGCCATGTGGTGGCCGGCATGGACGTGGTGGACCGTATCGCCGACGTTGCCACCGACTACAACGATAAGCCCCTCACCCCCGTGGTGATGGAGAGCGTGCGGGTGGTGGAGGAATGATCGCCAAAGCCAAAGCGCTGCTTTTGAAATACCGCGAGGGGATCGCCTATCTGTTCTTCGGCGGGCTGGCCACCCTTTTGAACATCGTGCTGGCCATGGTGTTCCGTTTCCTCGGCCTGCCCACCACCCTGAACACCGTGCTGGACAACATCCTGTGCATTCTCTTCGCCTATGTCACCAACCGGCTGTGGGTGTTCTGCAGCAGCGCAAAGGGCATGGCCGCGGTGCGGGAATTTGTCTCCTTCGTCACCTGCCGCCTGGGCACCCTGGTGCTGGACGTCGCGGTGATGTGGCTGGGCGCGGACCTGCTGGGCCCGCGGCTCATCGCCCCCGAACACCAGAACCTCTGGTTTTTGGGCGTGAAGGTGTTCTCCAACGTGCTGGTCATCGTGGCGAACTACGTTTTCTCCAAACTCATCATCTTTAAAAAGAAAAGCTGAACACCGGCTCTCCCCCTTCTCCCTTCCGCTTCGGCGGGAGGGAGATTTTTATTTTCACAATATACTATTGACATCCAATATTATACGAGATATAATATCTTCAGAATCACAAAGGAGGCGATGGCATGGCGTTCAACACGGGGGCAGCTCTGCTGGACGCGCTGGTGCTGAGCACTGCCGAACGGGAACCCACCTACGGCTATCGTATCACCCAGCAGGTGCGCCAGATCATGGTGGTCAGCGAGAGCACCCTCTATCCGGTGCTGCGCCGGCTGCAGAAGGAAGGCCATCTTGAGACCTACGACCAGGAGTTTGCCGGGCGCAACCGGCGATATTACCGCCTGACGCCCTCCGGCGCCGAAACGCTGGCGAAGCTGCGGGCGGAATGGGTGGAATACCGGCAGGCGATCGACGCAATGCTAATGAACGAGGGGGAAGCACAATGACCCGGGAAGAATTTTTGCGGCGGCTGAGCGAGCTGCTGAGCGACGTGACGGATGAAGAGCGGGCCGAGGCCATCCGTTTTTACGAGGAATATCTGGATGACGCCGGCCCCGAACAGGAGGCCCAGGTGCTGGCCGAACTGGGCAGCCCGGAAAAGGTGGCGGCCATCATCCGCGCCAACGTGCCCGGCAGCCGGGTGCAGCCGGAGCCCGCGCCGCAGGAAGCGGGGCCCGGCCCCGGCGCGGCCGCGGCCGCCATCCCGCTGCCGCCCTGTGCGCGGCCGGGTGCGGTGCCGCCTCCGCCCCGCAGCCGTGGCATGAGCGACCGCACCATCCTGCTCATCATTCTGGCGGTGGTGCTGTTCCCGCTGTGGATCGGCCTGGCAGGCACCATCTTCGGCATTCTCATGGGCGTTGTGGGCGCGGCCATCGGCTTCTTCTTCGGCGGCGTGGGCACCGTTGTGGGCATTGTGGCGGTGCTGGTGGCCAACACCCCCGCCGCCTTCGCCGCCGGCTGGCCCACGGGCCTGTTCATGGTGGGCATGTGTCTGCTGGCGCTGGCGCTGGGCATTGCCCTCATCGTGGTGGCGGTGTGGCTGGTGACCTGGCTGCTGCCGGCGTGCTGGCGGCTGACGAAGCGGGCCTGGCGGGCCCTGACCGGCAAAAAGGAGGCTAAATGATGAAAGGCATTCTGAAGGTTTTTGCCGTGGCCGCCGCGCTGGCGGTGCTGGGTATCACGCTGATGTTGACGGGCTTTGCCACCGGCGGGCCGTCGGCGGCGCGGCAGGCGCTGAACTATACCAATCTCACCCAGCGGCATTACCATGGCTGGGTGCCCGGCTGGCTGGAGCGGGCGCTGGGCTGGTCCGACGACGCGGAGCGCTGGGCTGAAACGTTTGGCAACGACGTAGACCGCTGGGCGGAGGACTTCGAGGACGAAGTAGACCGCTGGGCGGACGATTTTGAAGAGGAAGTGGACGCCTGGTCCGAGGACGTGGAGCACTGGGCCGACGGCGTGGGCTTTCGCTACCGCTTGGGCTGGGGCCCCGGCATGTGCCTGTTCTGACCGGGTGGCAGTAAGGAGGAGCAAATGGAACCGAAACGACTTTACAAAGGACACAGCAAAATGCTGTTCGGCGTGTGCAGCGGCATTGCCGAATACTTCAACCTAGACCCCACGCTGGTGCGGCTGGCCGCAGTGGCCCTGACCATCTGGTGGGGCAGCGGCCTCATCGCCTACATCGTGGCGGCCATCATCATGCCCGAGCCGCCCTACAACGGATGAAACGAAAAAACTCCCCCGCCCGGAACCAGGCGGGGGAGTTTTTTCAGTTGAACACTTCCTCAAAGGGAATGCAGTATCCTTCCGGCAGGGCGCTGACGGTGTAGTTCACATACACGTTGCCCTCGGCGTTTTCAAAAAACATGTCCTCGGGGGTCAGATCCGTTTTCAGCCAGAAACGGTAGACCGGCTGGATGTAGGGGTTCAGGAAGCTCTGGGTATACTCCAGCTGCCAGCCCTCCACCTGCTCCACCGAGAGGTCGTATTCCCACTTGCCGCTGGCCTGCTCCTCCTCCAGGATGGCCCCGAGGGCCTCCATCGCCTCTTCGGGGGTGCGCAGGGGGTAGTCGCCCACTTTTTCGCTCTCGGGCGGGAAGGTCAGGTTGAAGTGCTCCAGCTCACCTGTGCTGCCCAGACTCCCCTTCACCCGGCGGAAGCTGTAGTTGAGGAGGCGCTCGGTCACCGTGGCGCCGCCGGCCTCAAAGAAGAAGTGCTCAAAGCAGTTCGCCTCGCCGTAAAAGTCGACGTCGGTGCACAGCTCGTATCCGGGCGTTTCAATGCCCGCCAGTTCCCCAAACAGGGCCAGGGCCGCCTCGTCCCCCGCCGGGGGGTCCCCCAACGTCCCATCCCCGTCCCGGTAGGCGTTGACCGTGGTGCCGGAGGCGGAGATGTTCCACACCCTGGCTTTGGAGGGGTCCAGCTGTTCGTACATAGGGAGTTCCGGGTCCCAGTGCTCCGGGTCCATCAGGTCGCCGAAAATATCGGAGGGCCACAGGTCCGGGCTGGGGTAGCCGGAGGGCACCTCCCCCACCTCGTCCTGCACAAGGGGCAGGCCCAACACGTCGGCGGTCCGCTCCAACAGGCCGGTGAGGGGGCCGGCGTATTCGCCGCTCTGGGCGTGCCACACCGGCAGGGTCTCGGGCAGTTCGGCGGCGGAGATGTTCCAGGTGGGGTTATTCCCCCGGATGTCGTCCAGGCTGTCGGCCACGAACCTCACCCCGCCGCCCATGCCGGCGGAGTCGTCTCCCAGCACCAGCACCGGCAGGCCCTCATACTCGCCCAGATCAAAGTCCCGGGAGTCGGGCAGAGCGCCCTTTGCCTGCATTTCGTCCTGCGGGGCTTCCTCGGTCCTGGCGGTATCGGGCGCGGTCTCGTTGTAGGCGGCGGCGCTGAACAGCGCCGTGGACGGGGCCGACGTGCCGCCGCTGGCGGAGAGCACTCCGCTGCGCACAGCCGCGGGCACAGCCAGCAGGGCCACCGCGGCGGCCGCGGCCAGCGGAATGCCCACTTTCTTTGCCACCCGCAGCCGGGGCGCGGCCTTGGGTTTTTCCTGCCGGGCGCGGGCGGCGGCCATTTTTTCCAGTGTGGCGGTCTTCCAGGCGTCACTGGGAGCGACCTTGTCCATGGCGCTCTGGTAGTCTTTGTGATCGGGCATGGTCAAAACTCCCCTTTCAATGCGTTTTTCAACAGGGCACGGCCCCGGGCCAGCTGGCTGAGCACGGTGTTTTGGTTCATCTCCAGCAGGCTTGCGATCTCGGCGGTGGAATAGCCCTGTATGTAGTGCAGATAGATGACCTGACGGTACTTCATGGGCAGGTCGCCCACCGCCTTCATCACTTCGCTCTCAGCGGGTGTGAAGGGCACGCTGAGGCCCTCGTCCAGGCCGTCGGTGCGGCTCTGCCACACGCTGCGGAAGTGGCTTTTGCAGCGGTTGATGGCGCAGCGAAGCAGCCATGCCTGCTGGTGGTCGGGACCATCGAAGGCCGGGTCTTTTTTGAGCAGGGTCAAGAACACCTCTTGAGCAATGTCCTCGGCGTCCTGCATATTCTTCACAAGTCCAAAGGCAGTGCGCAGCACCAGCGGACCGTAGTGCTCCACTGCCTCTTCCGGCGTGAGCACTCTGTCTGCCGCAAGCTTCATGCTCCGCGCCTCCTTCCGTTCTGTATACTTTGTTTCCCCGCCTATTATTGCACAGGCGGTCAAAAAAAGCAAAAACGGGCCGCCCTGCGCCTTTGCAGGGCGGCCTGTCTGCCGTTTTTATTTGTGCTTTGCGTCGCCGCCAGCCTCGTCGGTGGCTTCAAACCAGAAGGTCGTGCCTTTGCCCACCGTGCTGTCCACCCCGAAGCGGAAGCCGTGGCCCCGCAGAATGGCCTTGGTGATGGACAGACCCAGACCGGTGCCCACCTTGCCCGCGTCGGAGCGGCTGCGGTAGTAGCGGTCGAAGATGTAGGGCAGGTCCTCGGGGGCAATGCCCGCGCCGTGGTCCTCCACCTCCACCCGGGCGCAGCCCGCTTTGGGCACAACCCGCAGGATGAACACGCCGTCCTCGCCCACATGGTGCATGGCGTTGCCCAAGAGGTTATGGAGCACCCGCTCCATCATGGCCGGGTCAGCGCTGACCATGGCGGGTTCGTCCGCCTGCAGCTGCAGCTGGCAGCCGTTCTGGGCGCACACCGCCTCGTAGCGCTGGGCCACCTCCTCACAGAGCTGGCTCATGTCGAAGCGCACCCGCTGGGGCTGCTCGGTGCCGCTGGACACCTTGGACAATTCCATCACGCTGTTCACCAGGCCGGAGAGGCGGTCGGTCTCGTCCACGATGACGTTCAGCTGGTCGGTGCGCTTGGCCGCGTCGTCGCCGGTGAGGTCGCGCACCGTCTCGGCGTAGCCCTTGATGAGGGTGAGGGGGGTGCGCAGGTCGTGGCTGACGTTGGCCAGCAGCTCCCGCTGGAGCTGGGCCGAGCGGGACACCTGGTCCGCCATGTGGTTGAACTCGTCCGCCAGACGGCCTATTTCGTCGGAGTGGGGCACGCTGACCCGCACCGAGTAGTCGCCGTCGGCCATCTTCTTGGCGGCGGCGGAGAGCTGGCTCAGCGGGCGGGTGAGCCAGCGGCTGACCAGCCAGGAGACCGGCACCACCAGCGCCAGCATGCACACGAACAGGGCGGGCATCAGCTGTCCCTGCACCACCGCCGCCTCACTCACGCGGGTGAGGGTGGTGGAGATGATGACCGAGTAGCTGCCCCACTGGCCGTTCTGGGCCACCTTGCCCACCACCATCTGCTGGGCGCCGCTGGCGGTGCCCACGATCTGGCGCACCGAACCATTGGTCATCACGGCCTGACGCAGGGCGGTGATGGTGTCGCTGTCCCGCTTGGTGGTGATCTTGCCGCCGAACAGATCGCCCGCCGACTCGTGGAGCAGGCAGGGGTAGACGTTCTCACTGCTGGCCACATGGCGCAGGGTGGAATCGGCAATGTCCACGCAGCAATTGCGGAAGTCCAGCCTGCCGTCCTGGGCGGCGGCGTCCACGCTGGCCCAGAAGTCGTCGTTCTTCACCGCCTCGGAAAAGGCGAAAGCCCGGTAGCTCACCGGCGCGTCGCAGGCTTCGATCATGGCCACCAGCGAATCCACCTGATTGCTGAGATATTTATAAATGTGCCGGTTGTACAGCGGCTGCAGCAGCTGGGCCGAGATGAACCACACCAGCCCCAGCACCAGCGCCACCACCAGACAGAACACGATCATCATCTGATAGCGCAGGCTGAAAAAAGCCCCGCGCCCGGGCCGGGCCGCCGCTTTTTTTGCTGTGTTCATTTTACTTCACCGCGTCCGGGTCGAATTTGTAGCCAATGCCCCACACGGTGACGATGGCGTCCCGGTAGCGGCCCAGATGGCTGCGGAGCATTTTGATGTGGGTGTCCACCGTGCGGTCCTCGCCAAAGTAATCGTAGTTCCACACCTTTTGCAGAATGCGCTCCCGGCTGAGGGCAATGCCCCGGTTGGTGGCCAAAAACACCAGCAGGTCGAACTCCTTGGGGGTGAGGCTGGCCTCCTGGCCGTCCACCTTCACGCTGTGGCTGGCCTGGTCGATCACCAGCCCGCCAAAGGCGTGGGTGCCGCCCTCGGCCTCGGCACGGGGCATGGTGCGGGCCAGCACCGCCTTCACCCGGGCCACCAGCTCCCGGGGGCTGAAGGGCTTGACCACATAGTCGTCCGCCCCGCCCTCAAGGCCGGCCAGCTTGTCGTATTCCTCGCCCCGGGCGGTGAGCATGATGACGGGAGTGTTGATTTTGCGGCTGCGCATTTCCTTCAGGCAGGTCATGCCGTCCACAAAGGGCATCATAATGTCCAGGATCACCAGGTCCACATCCCCGTTGCTGAGTGCGGACAGAGCGGCGCCGCCGTCCCCCGCCTCCTCGCAGGAAAAGCCCTCGTGCTCCAGATGTGCCCGGATCAGGTCCCGGATACGGGGCTCGTCGTCCACGATCAGAATTTTTGCCATGGTCAGTGCCTCCCTTACAGAGCGGTTCTTCGTTCATACATCTTCATCATAGCGGGTGAATGTGGCGAAAGTGTGAAACGCCGGTAAAAAAGCCCCTCTTTTCGTTGACGGTGGCCCGGCGGGGCGGTACAATAAAGCCATCCCTGAAAAGGAGGGTGTGTGGGAAATGATCATTGAATGTCTGCTGGCTGCCGCCGCGCTGGCGCTGCTGGCTCTGTTTCTTCTGCTGCCGGGGCATGCGCCCTTTGCCAAAAAGGCGCCCTTCTCCGGCTGGTGCTACGCCCACCGGGGCCTGCACAGCCCGGACAAGTCGGTGCCGGAAAACAGCCTGGCCGCCTTTGCCGCCGCCGTCCAGGCGGGCTACGGCATGGAGCTGGACGTGCAGCTCTCGAAGGACGGCGAGGTGGTGGTGTTCCACGACGACACGCTGGACCGGGTGACCGGGGTGCAGGGCCGGGTGGACGCCTTTGACTGGGCCGAGTTAAAAGAAATGCCCCTGTGCGGCACCGAACACCACATGCCCCTGTTCACCGAGGTGCTGGCCACGGTGGCGGGGCGCACGCCCCTCATCGTGGAGCTGAAAAGCGGCCCCCGGAACAAAGAGCTGTGCCAGAAAACGCTGGCGCTGCTGCGCGGCTACGAGGGCGCTTTTTGTGTGGAAAGCTTTGACCCCACCATCGTGGCATGGTTCCGCCGCAACGCGCCGGACATTCTGCGGGGCCAGCTTTCGGACAGCTGCGCCTCCTTTTGCAAGGACGGCGACAGCCTTGTGGGTTCCTTCGTGCTGAGCCGCTGCCTGGGCAACTTCCTGGCCCGGCCTCAGTTCATCGCCTGGGGCCCGAACCCGAAAAACGCGGCGGTGCGCCTCATCGAGGCCTTCGGCCCCATGAAGGTGTTCTGGACCGCCCGCCCGGGCATGGACCACGCTGCCCTCACCGGCGAGTACGACGGGGTCATCTTTGAGCATTATGCCCCGCCCGCACGCTATTGATGTGAAAAAGAGCAACGCCGCGGCTTTCGGGCCGCGGCGTTTTTTCATTCAGGTGAAGTCTTTGTGTTCGTACGGCAGCCCGTCATGATGAATTCCATCAGCTGCTCTGTGTCCTCAAAGTCGTCATAGTCGCCGTTCACACCTTCGCGGTGGTATACCACTCCGTTTTTCTCGTTTTCCGCCAAACGGTCAAGCAGCATTTTCTCTCCGTTGCGTTTGACGAACTGCGTGAAAGCATATGGTTTGATTTTGCGCAGCAAACCCTTCCTGCAATCTTTTTCGCACTCATAGCAGTGGCTCAGCCCCTTGCTGACCGAGCACCTTTTGTTCTCACACCATTCGTCCTGCGGGCATTCATTGGCGTCACAACCTGCGCATCGAACGTTCTCCGAGCAAAGGCAGCAGGCGAGCCCACACCGCGCAATCCCCAGTTCCCGTTTCATCGTTGACCTCCCCATCCAGAATCTTCGCCCTTCGCCCGCAGATAGCAGCGGCAAAGCCCTTCCAGCAGAAGGTCGGGGGCCAGAAGAGGCTTCGTCTCGCAATAGGGAGCCACCAGAGGGGCCAGCCCGCCGGTGAGGATAAGGCTGGGCGCGCCCTCGGCCGGGTCCATCTCGGCGGCCATGCGGCGGAACATGCCGTCCACAAGGCAGGCCGCACCGTAGATAACTCCGCTCTGCATGCTCTCGGCGGTGGTGGTGCCGATGGCGGGGCCAGGAGGCTCGAAAGCGATGGCGTGCAGGTGGCTGGCCCGGTCCACCAGAGCGTCCAGGCTCAGGGCCACGCCCGGGGCAATGGCCACCCCCAGCACGTCCCCCGCCTTGTTCTGGGCGCAGAAGGTGGTGGCGGTGCCCAGGTCCGCCACGATGGCGGGCATGGGAACACGGGCCAGCGCGCCCTCGGCCCCGGCCAGCATGTCCGCGCCCACCGGGTCCTTCGTGAGCACCTTAAACCCGATGTTGGAAGTTTCCAGCACCACCGGCTCTTTGCCGGTGACGGAAAAGAGGGCCTGCCGCACCGCGTCGGTGAGGGCGGGCACCACGCTGGACAAAGCGCACCCGTCCCACTGCACCACGCCGAAGGGCGCCAGCACCTTTGCCAGCGCGGCGGCGCAGCTGCCGGCGTTCCAGCCGCGGTCGGTGGGCGTTTCGGCCGAAAAGACCGGGCCGCCCTCTTCCCAGCCGGCCATGTTCAGCCGGGTGTTGCCCATATCCACCAAAAGAACCATTCTGTTCCCTCCCGGCGCGCAGCGCCCTTTCGTTTGTTTTCAGTATACCCCGCCGCCGGGCTTTGCGCAAGAATAAAGCGGCATTGGACGGAATAGGTATAAACAGGAGTTCCCACGACAAACGAGGAGGGTGCAAGACATGTTTGTGTTGACATTCGGCAAAAACGGCCTGCGCCGGCTGGGCGCCGTCGCGGTGTGCGGCGTGGCGCTGGCGGGCGCGGTGTTCGCCGTCGGCAGCTTTTTCATGGAGGACGACGCGGCGCCCGCCGCCGCGCAGGGTGAGACCGCCCAGGCGGACCCCGCCTCCATGAAAATTGAAGGCACCGACGACATTCAGGCTTTCTTCAAGGCCTATGGGCTGGAGGTGGACCTGGCCACCGCCACGGTGGATAAAGTGAAAATTCCCAAGAGCTGGGACGAGAGCTTCTCCGCCTTCAACACGGTGGTGAAGGAGAGCGGCCTGTCGCTGGAGAAATACAAGAACAAAACGGTGGAAAAATGGGTGGTTCTCTGCCCCGGGCGCAGCACCGGCGAGAACAAGGTGAGCGGCGTTTTGCTGGTGTATAAGGAGGAGCCGGTGGGCGCCTATCTGCTGGCTTCGCCCAGCGGCGAGGTGACCGGCCTTGTGACCGCCGCGGCCACCGCCGCGCCTTTGCCCGACGAGCAGGCCGCCGAGACCGCCGCCGGATTTGGGGAGGAGGCTGCCGCCGAGACCGCCGCCCCGGCGGAGGACGCCGCGGCGAACGCCCCGCTGACCGAAGAAGCCGCCGAGACCGGCGGTGAAGTGAGCCTGGAGGACGCGGGCGCTGTGCCCATCGAATAAAAAAAGCAGCCCCGGAGCCGTGCGGCTCCGGGGCTGTTTTGCGTTTTGTTTATTCCTCGTCCCACTGGGCGATCTTGCGGCCCATGAGCACGCCCATGACGCTGGCCATCATCAGGCCGCGGGTCCAGCCGCAGGAGTCGCCCAGGCAGTGGAGGCCCGCCACGTTGGTGACCAGGTCCTCGTCCATCTTCACCCGGTTGGAGTAGAACTTCAGCTCGGGGCTGTAGAGGAGGGTCTCGTCGCTGGCGAAGCCCGGCACCACCTGGTCCAGCATTTGGATGAAGGCGATGATGTTGGTCATCGCCCGGTAGGGCATGGCGGCGGTGATGTCGCCGGCCACCGCGTCCACCAGGGTGGGCCGCACGTTGCTCTGGCTCAGCTCCTTCTGCCAGGTGCGCTTGCCGTCCAGAATGTCGCCGTAGCGCTGCACCATGATGTGGCCCGCGCCCAGCATGTTGGTGAGCTCGCCCACCTTCTGGGCGTACTCGATGGGCTGGTTGAAGGGCTCGGTGAAGTTGTGGCTGCAAAGGATGGCCAGGTTGGTGTTGTTGCTCTTCTTCTCCTTGTAGCTGTGGCCGTTCACCACCGCCAGGTCGTTGTCGTAGTTCTCCTGGCTGACGAAGCCGCCGGGATTCTGGCAGAAGGTGCGCACCTTGTTCTTGAAAGGCTTGGGGTAGCCGATGAGCTTGGACTCATACAGCACCTTGTTCACCTTTTCCATCACCTCGTTGCGCACCTCCACCCGCACGCCGATGTCCACGGTGCCGGGCTTGTGGGCAATGCCGTGCTGGGCGCAGCGGCGCTCCAGCCAGTCGGCGCCCCGGCGGCCGGTGGCCACCACGGTGCGGCGGGCCAAAATCTCCTCTTCGGCGCCGCCTCTGGCCGCGCGCACCTTCACGCCGCGGCAGACGCTGTTTTCGATGAGCAGATCCACGCACTCGGTGTCAAAGCGCATTTCCACCCCTTCGGCCAGCAGGTGCTCCTGCAGCGCCAGATACAGGTCCTGGGCCTTCTCGGTGCCCAGGTGACGGATGGGGCAATCCACCAGTTTCAGACCCGCCTTGATGGCGTTCTTGCGGATCTCGCGGATGTCCTCGCCGTCGTAAATGCCCTCCACATGGGGGTCGGCGCCGAACTCGAGATAAATGCTGTCGGTGTAGTCGATGAGGCTCTGGGCGAACTCCTCGCCGATGAGGCTGGGCAGTTCGCCGCCCACCTCATAGCACAGGCTCAGCTTGCCGTCGGAGAAAGCGCCCGCGCCGGAAAAGCCGGTGGTGATGTGGCAGTAGGGCTTGCAGTTCATGCAGCGGCCGGTCTCTGCCTTGGGGCAATGGCGCTTTTCCACCGGTTTGCCCTTTTCGACGATGACGATCTTCTCTTTTTTGCCTTTGCGCAGCAGCTCCAGCGCGGTGAAAATGCCGGCGGGGCCGGCGCCAACGATCACGAGATCGTACATGGTGAATGACCTCCTGTTTCCTTTCTTGTGCGGGCATGAAAAAGCCCCTCTGCCAGCGGACGCCGGCAGGGGGGACTTGCTTTGCCTTATCCCTTTTATTATTAGCACAAAGTAATACTTTTGTCAACAGGCAGATTTTTCCGCCTCACGCCCCGCCAAAGGTGATGGTCTGGGCCGCCGCGTCCACCGCGGCGTTCACCCCGAAGGGCAGGATACACCGGGGCAGGGCGTGGCCCACGTTCAAGTCCGCCAGGATGGGCAGGGCGGGGTCGTCCACCGTCTGCACCAGCAGCCGGTGATATTCCTCCCGGTACACGTTGTCCATGGGGCGGCCGAAGAGCACGCCGCTCACCGCCTTGAACACCCCCGCCTCTTTCAAAAAGCCCAGGGCGCGGCAAAACTTTTCCGGGCTCATCTGTTCCTCGCTGGTCTCCAGCAGCAGGATACGGCCGTTCCAGTCCTCCGCGCGGGGGAACAGGCCATACTGTCTGCACAGGACCGGCATATCGGGGTACCGTCCGCCGTCGAAGAAATCATAAAGGGTGTCCAGGCAGCCGCCCAAAATCTTGCCGCAAAAGACCGGCGGCCCCTGCAGCAGCTTCCAGCCGCCGGCGGGGTGAGAGGGCAGCGGCGTGCCCAGCCGGTCGGGGCCGTAGTCGGTGCGGCCCTCGTACCACACGTCGCCGGGCTTCACCTGGCGGATGGTCCCGGTGCGCAGCAATTCTTCAAAGTACCGCCGGGTATAGGGCAGCATTTCCCTGTCCATCTCGCAGACGTCGGACAGGAACGCCTGACCGTAGAAGGTGGATATCCCCGCCTTGTGCAGCATGAAGTGGTTGACGGTGGAGTCGGAAAAGCCAAGAAAGGGCTTTTGGCGGGCAGCCTTTTCCAGCCGGCCTTCTTCGAAAAGATAGGGCAGCAGCCGGTAGGTGTCGTCGCCGCCGATGGCGCAGAGGATGAGGTCGATCTCCGGGTCCCGGAAGGCTTCCAGCAGGTCGGCGGCCCGCTGTTCCGGGTGGGTCTTCACATAGTCAATGCCTTTGAGGGCGTGGGGCAGGAATTTCACCTTGAGGCCGTAATGTTCCAGCCGGCGCACCCCCAGCTCCAGCTCATGGCGCACAAAGTCCTCCCCCAGCGTGCCGGCGGACAGGCTGACCACGCCCACGGTCCTGATCATGGAACATCCCCCATTTCAAACAGTTTTCCCGCACTGCGGTGCAAATACAGAGAGGCCCCGCCGTTCGTCCTTCGGCGGGGCCTCGTGGTTCGGTTCGTTCAGCCCTGTGCCGCCCGCAGGATCAGATCGGCGCACACCTCGTCGCCCAGGGCGGTGTTGAGGCACAGGTCGTAGTGCCCCGCCTCGCCCCAGCGGAACTCGCTGTAGAAATTGTAGTAGGCGGCGCGGCGGCGGTCCTCTTTTTCCAGCAGGGCGTTTGCGGTGCGCTCGTCGGCCTCGGCGGGCACGGCGCCCTCCGCCAGCGCCCGGCGGCGGCGGAATTCCAGCGGCGCATGAAGGAACACCCGCAGCACATCGGCGCGGCCCCGCAGCACATAGTCGCCGCAGCGGCCCACGATGACGCAGGGGCCTTTGTCCGCCAGCTGGCGGATGATCTGGGACTGGACCACGAACACCTGGTCGCTCAGGGGCAGATCGCTGCCCATGGTGTAAAGGTTATAGAGCAGGCTGCCGCTGGGCCGTTTTTCTCCGGCGGCGATGGCCTGTTCCGACAGGCCGCTCTCCTTTGCCGCCAGGGTGATGAGCTCCTTGTCGTACATGGGCGCGCCCAGGTTTGCCGCCACCTTGCGGGCGATGTCCAGCCCGCCGGAGCAATACTCACGGCCGATGGTAATGACACTGAATTTCATGGTCTGACCCCCTTTTGATGGTGTGTTCGGTCCCGTTTCAGCCCGGCAGGTGCACGTCACCCACCAGGGTGCAGCCGCTCGGGTCGATGGCATACACGGTGATACGGCCTTTGCCGCCAAACAGCTCCGGAGGCAGCTGCAGGCCGCCCTGGGCTGTGGGTTTCAAAAAGCGGAAGCTCTTGTGGGCGGTGGTGGCGTGAACGGTGCCGTCCGCCACGGCGCAGGCCAGCGTGCCCGCAAAATCCTCCGGCAGGGGCAGGTCGTTGCCGCTCTCATCCTGGAAGATGTAGCCGCCCACCTGCTCCAGCGGACGCAGCCGGGCGTGGCGGCGGTGGGGGCAGCCTTCGCCCCGACCCTTCTGCCGCCCGGTGATGACCAGCGCCAGCCCCTGATAGGCGTTCCAGAAGGCGTCCAGCGGGTAGGCCCGCTCCGCCTCGGCGTTGGTGGGGGCAAGGCTGTCGTTCACCAGGGCAAAAGAGCCTTCCTCCCCGGTCTCAAAGCCCCGCAGGGCCATCATCTGGGCCTCCACGTCGGCAAAGGCCCCGGGCAGATACGCCTTGCCGGTGGCCGCCGCCTGCTCCTCGCTGGCGGCATAGCGCATGAACACGCCCACCGAATCGCCCTGTTTGACACACTGCCACAGCCGCTCCGGGTCCAGATAGGCCAGGTACGCCCGGTAGCCATAGCCGCCGGCCAGCGCCGCCGCAAAGGAAAAGTTGCGGGTGCCTATGTCCGCGTCGCCGTGGTCCAGCATGGACTGGCCCAGCTCCTCGGGCAGCACGTCCTGGCCCCAGCGGTTGAGCAGGCTGGCCAGAGTGACCGGGGCGCTCATGCCGTTCTGCAGGGAGGGGTCGCGCAGCTTCTGGCTGTAGGCGGGCAGGTGGAGGGCCCGGCTGTAAAGGGCGGGAGGCTCGCTCTCCCCGTCCACCGGGCGCACGCTGGCGGCCAGCAGCCACACCCGGGGGGTGAGGCGCTCGTCGTCGGTGTAAAGATAGATCCGCAACTGGGCCTGCACGGCGCGGCCCTTGCCGATGTGCAGCACGTTGTGCCACATGAACACCGGGTCGTCCTCGCTGCCGGTGACGCTGGCCCGCTGAATGTAGGGGCTCCACTTGCCAAAGCTCTGCCAGCCGCTCCACTCTTCGCCCACCCGCACCCGGGCCTGGGCTTCCACCACGGTGCCCGGCGGGGTGTCGGCGTTCCAGCTCATCACCAGCCGGTCAAAGGCAGGCAGGTTCACCGGCTGGGAGGTGAAGCACCCGTAGAGCACGTGGCGGCCGGCCACCTGCTCCAGGCACACCCCGTCCTCGGTGAGGGCCACGTTGTCCAGCTCGCCCCGGGTGAAGGCGTTGGTGTCGCTGAGGATATAAAGGTTCTTCGCGTTTTGCATGTCGCTCGTCCCCCGCTGCCGCCCGCTGCCCGGAAGGCGGCGGAAACGGCGTTGTCTTTTAGCCTTATGGTATCCCATTTTGGGCCGCACTGTCAAGCGCGGCAAACAGCGGGCCGGGCCGCAAAAAGCGGGCGTTTTCGCCCCGCTGCGCCCAAAAAGCGAAATACTGCTTGTGCATTCGCCGTTGAACTCGTATACTATAATTAGTTTTTTATGTCCCTTGGCCCAAGAGGCCCAAATCAAAGCAAAGGTGTGTGCCATGAAGATCATTATTGCCGGCGACGGCAAGGTGGGCCTGGCTCTGACGCGGCAGCTGCTGCACGAAGGCCACGAGGTCACCATTGTGGATTCCAATCCCGGCGTGCTGCAGGCCAACATGTACCAGTACGACGTGCTGGCAGTGCAGGGAAACGCCGCCACCATGGAGGCGCTGCGGCAGGCGCAGGTGCAAAAAGCCGACCTGCTCATCGCCGCCACCAGCGCCGACGAGATCAACCTGCTGTGCTGCCTGACGGCCAAAAAGATGAACAGCCGCCTGCACACCATCGCCCGGGTGCGCAACCCGGACTACACCGAACAGCTCTTCTTCATGCGGGAGGAGCTGGGCCTTTCCATGACCATCAACCCGGAGCTTTCGGCGGCGCGGGAAATTTTCCATCTGCTGCAGTTCCCCAGCTTCCTCCACCGGGACAGCTTTGCCAAGGGCCGGGTGGAGATCGTGGGCCTGCGGGTGGACGAGGGCAGCCGCCTGGAGGGCGTGGCGCTGCACCAGCTTTACAAAATTGCCCAGGTGAAGGTGCTGGTGTGCGCGGTGCTGCGCGCCGGCGAGGTCATCATTCCCGACGGCAGCTTTGAGCTGAAAAAAGGCGACCGTATCTTCGTCACCGCCCGGGCGGTGAACCTGGCCCAGCTCATCAAAAACCTGGGCATTGCCAAGCAGAAGATCCGCCGGGTCATGCTGGTGGGCGGCGGCCACATCAGCTTCTACCTGGCCCAGCGCCTGCTGGACGCCCACCTGAGCGTGAAGATCATCGAGCAGAACCCGGCCCGCGCCCGCTTCCTGGCGGAGAACCTGCCCGGCGCGGCAGTGGTGCTGGGCGACGGCTCTTCCCAGAGTTTTCTGGAGAGCGAGGGCCTGGACGAGGCGGACGCCCTGGTCAGCCTGACCGGCATTGACGAGGAGAACATCGTGCTGAGCATGTACGCCCACAGCCAGGGCGTGCCCAAGGTGGTGACCAAGGTCAACCGCCTGGAATACAACCGCATGTTTGAGGCGCTGGATATCGGCAGCATTGTCAGCCCCAAGGACCTGTGCAGCGCGCTCATCGCCCGCTATGTGCGGGGCATGCAGAACAAGGCCGGCAAGATCCTGGCTCTGCACCTCATTGCCGAGGGCCACGCCGCCGCCATGGAGTTCCGGGTGGACGAAAACACCCGCTACCGGGGCGTGGCGCTGAAGGACGTGCCCCTGCGCCGGGGCATTCTGATCTCCTGTATCTCCCGGGGCGCCGACACCATCATCCCCGACGGCACCTCCAGCTTTGAGGCGGGCGACACAGTGGTGGCGGTGAGCACGCTGGACACCCCGGTGCTGCAGATGAACGACCTGTTTGATTGACGGGCCGCGTCAACGGGATTTTTGAAAGAGGAAGTGCGGATTTGAATTTTCGAGCGATCAACCACACCATCGGTTCCATCATTCTGCTGGAGATGGCCTTCATGCTGCCCAGCCTTGTGTGGTGCTGGGTGGACCGGGACGGCCACTCCGCCTTTGCCTTCGGCGTGTCGCTGCTCATCATGGGCCTGTGCGCCGGGCTGTTTCTGCTGGTGGGCCGCCGGGCCCGGGGCAGCATTTTTGCCCCCGAGGGCTTTGTGACGGTGGCCATGTGCTGGATCGTGCTGTCGCTGCTGGGCTGTTTGCCCTTTTTCATCAGCGGCCAGATCCCCAGCTACATCGACGCGCTGTTCGAGGTGGTGAGCGGCTTCACCACCACCGGTGCCTCCATCCTGGCGGACCCCTCCGAGATGAGCCGGGGGCTTTTGATCTGGCGCAGCACCACCCACTGGCTGGGCGGCATGGGCATTCTGGTGTTCATGCTGGCCATTCTGCCCGCGCGGCAGGGCGGCGCGCTGCACCTCATGCGGGCGGAGAGCCCCGGCCCCACGGTGAGCAAGCTCACCCCCCGGCTGCGGCAGACCAGCAAGATCCTCTACGCCATCTACCTGGCGCTGACGCTGGGGTGTGTCCTGTTTCTGCTGGCGGGCGGCATGTCCCTGTTCGACAGCCTGTGCACCGCCTTCGGCACCGCCGGCACCGGCGGCTTCGGGATCAAGGCAGACAGCATGGCCAGCTACAGCCCCTATCTGCAATGGGTGGTCACCGTGTTCATGGCCCTGTTCGGGGTGAACTTCTCGGTGTATTACCTGTTGCTCATGCGCAAGGCGGGCCTTGCGGTGAAGGACGAGGAAGTGCGCCTGTATTTCCTCATCATGCTGGTGGCGGGCGCGCTCATCGCCTGGGACATCCGGGACCTCATCCCCGACCTTTCCGAGCGGATCCGCCACGCCTACTTCCAGGTGAGCAGCCTGATGACCACCACCGGCTTTTCCACGGTGGACTTTGACGCCTGGCCCGCTTTTTCCAAGTCCATCCTTTTGTGCCTGATGGCGGTGGGCGCCTGCGCCGGGTCCACCGGCGGCGGCCTGAAGGTCATGCGCCTTTCCATCATGTGCAAAAGCCTGCGCCGGGCCATGCGCCAGACCCTGCGCCCCAACAGCGTGCAGCTGGTGCGGGTGAACGGCAAAGTGGTGGACGACGATGTGGTCCACAATGTGAGCGCCTATCTGGTGGCCTATGTGCTCATCATCTTCGGCAGCTTCGTGCTCATTTCGCTGGACGAATTCAGCGTGGAGAGCAACATCTCCGCGGTGTTCGCCTGTTTCAACAACATCGGCCCCGGCTTCGGCTCGGTGGGCCCCATGGTCAACTACGACAGCTTCAGCAACTTTTCCAAGCTGGTGCTCACGCTGGACATGCTGTTGGGCCGCCTGGAGATCTTCCCCCTGCTGGCGCTGGCCAGCCGCCACAGCTGGAGCCGCCGGCTGTGAGCCGCCCTTTGGCCCGGCCTTTTGCCCCTTCGGCGCCGGGCCCTGCGCAATGAAAAAACCCCTGCCGCATGGCAGGGGTTTTACTTTTTGGATATTCTTGCGAGAATATTCCGTTTTGGATTCAGACAGAAGGTCCGTTCCCCTTGGAGCGCAGGCCCCGGAGGCCATCATCCTCTTTTGCGCCCAGGGCGCGGGTGATCATGCCCAGCAGCCCCGCCGCCAGCGCCATGCCGCCAAAGACGGCCAGCACCTGGGGCCAGCGGCCGCTGAGAGCACTCAGCAGGGTGGTGAGACGTTCCAGGTCCATGGGCTCTCCTCCTTCCGGGTTCAGCGGCGGGCGGCCACGCTCTGGCGCACCTGGGCGCGCCGCAGCCTGGCGGTGGCCAGCTCCCGGTCGCGGGGCGAAAGGCCGTCCTGCTCCAGCTGCCGTCTGGCGTCCGCCTCGGCGGCTTCGGCCCGGGCGGCGTCGATGTCCTCGGCCCACTCAAAGGTGTTGGCCATCAGGCGCACCTTGCCGCCGGCCACCGACAGCATGCCGCCGATACAGGCGGCGCGGCGCACGGTGCCGTCCTCGGTGGTGACCCGGGCCTCGCCCATGCCCACCGCGGTGAGATAATCGCAGTGGCGGGCCAGGATGGCCACGTCCCCCACGATGGTGCGGCAGAAGAGCTTTTCCGCCATGCCGTCAAAGGCCTGGCCGCCGGGGGTGACGATCTGCAACGCAAAGCTGCTCATGCCGTTTCACCTTTCTTTGCCGCCGCGACCACCTCGTCGATGGTGCCCTTGAACAGGAACGCCGACTCAGGCAGGTCGTCGTGTTTGCCTTCCAGGATCTCCTTGAAGCCCCGCACGGTCTCTTTCAGAGGCACATAGCGGCCCTCCATGCCGGTGAACTGCTCGGCCACGGTGAAGGGCTGGCTGAGGAAGCGCTGGATCTTGCGGGCGCGGTTGACGGTGATCTTGTCCTCTTCGCTCAGCTCGTCCATGCCCATGATGGCGATGATGTCCTGCAGCTCCTTGTAGCGCTGCAGCACCTGCTGCACGCCGCGGGCCACCTCATAGTGCTCCTGGCCCACCACGTCGGGGGACAGGATACGGCTGGAGGAATCCAGCGGGTCCACCGCGGGGTAGATACCCAGGCTGGAGATGGCACGGGACAGAACGGTGGTGGCGTCCAGATGGGCGAAGGTGGTGGCGGGGGCCGGGTCGGTCAGGTCGTCGGCCGGCACGTACACCGCCTGCACGCTGGTGATGGAGCCTTCCTTGGTGGAGGTGATACGCTCCTGCAAGGCGCCCATCTCGGTGGCGAGGGTGGGCTGATAGCCCACGGCGCTGGGCATACGGCCCAGCAGCGCCGACACCTCGCTGCCCGCCTGGGTGAAGCGGAAGATGTTGTCGATGAAGAGAAGCACGTCCTGGTGCTCCTTGTCGCGGAAGTACTCGGCCATGGTCAGGCCGGACAGGCCCACCCGCATACGGGCTCCCGGCGGCTCGTTCATCTGACCGTAGACCAGGGCGGTCTTGTTGATAACGCCCGACTCCTTCATCTCGTTGTAAAGGTCGTTGCCCTCGCGGGTGCGCTCGCCCACGCCGGTGAACACCGACAGGCCGCCGTGCTGCTTGGCAACGTTGTTGATGAGCTCCATGATGAGCACGGTCTTGCCCACGCCGGCGCCGCCGAACAGGCCGATCTTGCCGCCTTTGGCGTAGGGGCAGATCAGGTCCACCACCTTGATACCGGTCTCCAGGATCTCGGTGGTGTTCTGCTGTTCCTCATAGCTGGGGGGATCGCGGTGGATGGGCCAGCGCTCCGCGGTCTCGGGGGCGGGCAGGTTGTCCACCGGCTCGCCCAGCAGGTTGAAGATACGGCCCAGGCACTCGCGGCCCACAGGCACGCTGATGGGGCCGCCGGTGTCCACCGCTTTGGCGCCGCGCACCAGGCCGTCGGTGCTGCTCATGGCAATGCAGCGCACCACATTGTCACCGATGTGCTGCGCCACCTCCACGATCAGGCTCTTGTCGCCGTTCTCCACCCGGATGGCGTTGAGCAGGCTGGGCAGCTGACCGTCGGGGAATTTGATATCCAGCACCGGGCCGATGACCTGCACCACGGTGCCTTCGAATTGATTCGGCATGGACATTTCTCCTTTTTTCGGCGTGTGCCGCGGGCTGTTCAGCCCTCGGCGCCCGCCACGATCTCGGTGATTTCCTGGGTGATGGCCGCCTGCCGGGCCCGGTTGTAGTGCAGGCTCAGGTTTTCGATCATCTCGCCGGCGTTCTTGCTGGCGGCGTCCATGGCGGTGCGGCGGGCGCCCAGCTCGCTGGCCACCGACTCGCACAGGGCCCCCCAGATGAGGCCCGCCAGATACTCGGGAACGATGGCGTTGTAGACCGTCTCGCTGTCCGGCTCGTAGAGGGTGGTCTTGAGGGGGCCGCTGCCCTTTTCCGCTTTCCGGTAGTTCAGCGGCAGCAGCTTCAGGGTGGCGGGCTGCTGGCTGAGCATGGAAACGAAGTTGGTGTAGGCCAGGATGATCTCGTCAAATTCGCCGTCCACAAAGCCCTTGGCCAGGGTGCGGGCGATGTCGTAGCAGCCGCTCATCTCCACGTCTCCGGCCACGGCGTAGCGGTCGGTGACCACGGGCACGCCCCGGCGGCGGTAATGCTCCAGCGCCTTTTTGCCGATGGGCAGAACACACCAGTTCTTGCCCTCGGCGTGGGCGGCCACCGCCTTGAGGATGTTGGCGTTGTAGCCGCCGGCAAGGCCGCGGTCGCCGGCGATGACCACATAGCAGCTGGTCTTCACCGGGCGCTGGGCCATGTAGGGCGAACGGAACTCGTCGTTGGAGTAGGCGATGTCATCCAGCGCCGCATGGAGCACGTCGAAGTAAGGGCGGCTGTGTTCCACCCGCTCCTTGGCGCGGCGCAGCTTGGAGGAGGCGACCAGCTCCATGGCCTTGGTGATCTGCATGGTGCCTTCCACGCTTTTAATGCGCAGTTTGATGTCCTTCATGGACGCGCCTGCCATACGCTCTGCCTCCTCACTTGGCCCGGGTGTTCAAAAACTGCCGGGTGTAATCGTCCAGGGCCGCCGCGAGGGCCTTCTCGGTTTCCTCTTCCAGCTTGCCGGTGGTGCGGATGGCGGAAAGGACCTCGGTGCCATGGGCGTCCATATACTCGTACAGGCCCTTCTCGTACTCCTTCACGTCCTCCACGGCCACCTCTTTCAGGTAGTCACGGGTGACGGCGTAGAGAATGCACACCTGCTTTTCCACCGGGATGGGGGAATTGCGGTCCTGCTTGAGCACGGCCACAATGCGCTCGCCCTGGGCCAGGCGGGCTTTGGTGTCGGCGTCCAGGTCGGAGCCGAACTGGGCAAAGCTCTGCAGCTCGCGGTACTGGCTGTAGATCAGCTTCAGGCTGCCCGCCACCTTCTTCATCGCCTTGATCTGGGCGTTGCCGCCCACGCGGGACACCGAAATGCCCGGGTTCACCGCCGGCATGACGCCGCTGTGGAACAACTCGCTCTCCAGGAAGATCTGGCCGTCGGTGATGGAGATGACGTTGGTGGGGATGTAGGCGGACACGTCGCCCGCCTGGGTCTCGATGATGGGCAGGGCGGTCAGGCTGCCGCCGCCGTACTCGGGGGCAATGCGGGCCGCACGCTCCAGCAGACGGCTGTGCAGATAGAACACGTCGCCGGGGTAAGCCTCACGTCCCGGGGGACGGCGGATGAGCAGGCTGAGGGCACGGTAAGCCACGGCGTGCTTGGACAGATCGTCGTAAATGACCAGCACGTCCTTGCCCTGGGCCATGAAGTATTCGCCCATGGCGCAGCCGGCGTAGGGGGCGATGTACTGCAGCGGCGACAGTTCGCTGGCGGAGGCGGACACCACGATGGTGTAGTCCATGGCGCCGTTTTCTTCCAGCGTGTTCACCAGCTGGGCCACGGTGCTCTGCTTCTGGCCAATGGCCACATAAATGCAGATGACGCCGGTGCCCTTCTGGTTGATGATGGTGTCGGTGGCGATGACGGTCTTACCGGTCTGGCGGTCGCCGATGATCAGCTCGCGCTGGCCGCGGCCGATGGGGATCATCGAGTCGATGGCCTTGATACCGGTCTGCAGGGGCACGGAAACGCTCTTGCGTTCGATAATGCCCGGCGCGGGAGACTCGATGGGCCGGTATTCCTTGGCTTCGATGGGGCCCTTGCCGTCGATGGGCTGGCCCAGGGCGTTCACCACGCGGCCGATCATGGCCTCGCCCACGGGCACGCTCACCACGCGCCCGGTGCGCTTGACCACGCTGCCCTCTTTAATGCCCTCGGCGTCGCCCAGCAGGACGATGGAGACGCTGTTCTCCTCCAGGTTCTGGGCCATGCCGTAAGCGCCGTTCTCGAACTCCACCAGTTCGCCGCTCATGCATTTTTCCAGACCCACCGCCCGGGCGATGCCGTCGCCCACCAGGATCACGGTGCCGGTCTCGCTCTGCTCGATGACGTTCTGGTAGTGCTTGATCTGCGCCTTGATGATCCGGGTGATCTCTTCGGGTTTCAATTGCATTCTTTCACCTTCTCCGATTACAATGTGGCTGCCAGCAGGCGGCGCACCTCATCCAGCCGGTTCTTCACCGTGCCGTCCAGTTGGGTGCCCTCCACCTCCAGCCGCACGCCGCCCAGGCACCCGGGCTGCACCCGGGCGGTGAGGGCGATGGTCTTGCCGGTGAGCGCCTCCAGCTTTTTCTTCAGCGCTTCGGTCTGCCCGGCGCTCATGGGCACCGCCGTCACCGCCGTGGCCTCCAGAATGCCGTGGGCCTCGTTGTAGCGGGCCCGGTATTCCTTCAGGCAGTCCGGCAGGGTGCGGATGGCGCCCTTTTCGCACAAGAGCTTGAGAAAATTCACGAGATAAGGCTCCGCCTGCCCGCCAAAGGCCTCGTCCAGCGCTGCGCAGCGCTCGGCCTTGGGCACGCTGGGCATTGCCAGCAGTTTTTCATAGTCGGGGTTTTCGGCCAGCAGCCTGCGCACTTCGGTCAGCTGCTCCAGGATGACCTCCTCCAGCCCCTCCTCGGCGGCCAGCTCATAGAGAGCGCCGCCGTATTCGGCGCCCGCGGCGGTCATGACGCGTCACCCACGTTTTCGATGAAGCTGTCGATCAGGGCCTTGTGGTCGGCCTCGCTGATCTCCCGCTCCACCACCTTGCTGGCAATGGCCATGGCCATGCCGCCGATCTCGTCCTTGGCGTCGTTCAGCGCCTTCTTGCGGGCCTGCTCGATCTCCGCCTCGGCCTTCTGCTTCATCTGCGCGGCCTGGGCGCGGGCGGCGGCGAGGGTCTCCTCGCTGCGGGCCGCGGCGGTCTTGTCCGCCTGGGCCAGCATGTCGGCCACTTCCTGTTTGGCGGCGGCCAGATGGCTCTCGTACTCGGCCTTTTCAGCCTCGGCGGTCTCCTTGGCCTTGCGGGCGTCGTCCAGCATGGCGTCGGCCCGGGCCTGGCGCTCGTCCAGCACCTTCTGCACCCGCTCGAACAGCAGCTTTTTGACGATCAGCGTGAGGATCAGCAGGTTGCCCAGCATCATGATCATGTGCCAGGGCGTTATGGTGACCAGATCTTTAAATTGTTCCAATGGTCATTCCCCTTTCCTGCGGCTTGTGGGGGCTGTTCTCAGCCCAGCATGCCGATGAACATGCCCGGCGCAACGAACAGAAGCAGCAGGCCGGTGACGAAGCCGTAGATACCGGTGGTCTCGGCGATGGCGCAGCCCAGCAGCATGGTGCTGGTCACGTCGCCCTTGCACTCGGGCTGGCGGCCGATGGCCGAGCAGGCCTGGCCCACGGCGTAACCTTCACCGATACCAGGGCCGATACCGGCGATCAGAGCAAGACCAGCGCCGATGGCGCAGCCGGCCAGAACGATTGCTTTTTCCATCATAGATAGTTCCTCCTAAAAATGAAGTACGATTTTTATGCCTCACGGCCGGCGGCCGCGTCGGGTCAAAGGGTTCAGCCGTCCGCCTCGGCGGCGTTGGCGATGTACAGCATGGTGAGCATGCAGAAGATGAATGCCTGCATGAGGCTGCTGAACAGATCAAAGTAAATGGACAGCACTGCCGGGATACCCAGCTGGAAGATGGGGATGAGGCTCAAGACCTCGCCCAGCACGCCGGGCAGCAGGCCCAACATCGCGTTGCTGGCCACCGCCAGCGCGGCGTAGACCAGCGTGCTGATGACGCCGCCGGACATGATGTTGCCGAAGTGACGGAAAGCCATGGAGATGGGCGTTGCCAGCTCGCTGATGATGTTGAAGGGGGTGAACACCGGGATGGGGGTGGTGAACCCCAGCAGGTAGCCCCCCAGGCCGTTGGTCTTGATCTTGGTGTAGGTGATCATCACAAACACCAGCAGCGCCCAGGACAGCTCGGTGGACAGGTCGCTGGTGGCGGGATACAGCCCGATCAGGCTGGACAGGCTGCACAGCGCCGAATAGCTGAACAGCGCCCCGATGAAGGGCACGAAGTGGGCGTAGCGCTGGCCCATGTTGCCGATGACAAAGTTCTTGCAGGTGGTGACCAAGAGCTCTGCCACCGCCTGCTTTTTGCTGATCTTGTCCACGGTCAGGCCCCGCCCAAGCCACCAGCAGAGCAGCGCGATGGCCGCCAGGATGATCCAGGCGTCCAGCAAACTCTCGGTGAGCTGGAACTTGCCCAGCAGCGGCACCGACCAGGAGGACTCCCACAGGATCTTCGGGCCGGCGATCTCAACGTTCATGGTCGACTTGTTCCCCCTTTTCCTCGTTGTTTTGTTCCTTTTTGTAGACCCCGGTGATCTGCATGACCGCAATGGTCAGCCGGGGGAAAAGCAGCGGCAGCGCCGCCGCGACCCAGTGAAGGAAGGGCATGCTCACCGCCAGGATGAGCCACAGGGCCATCACCAGCATGCGCATGCTGTAGGAAAACTGCATGAGCTTGCGGCCCCGTTCTTCGTTTGCTTCGCCGGTGATCTTCTGCACCGTGAGGCCCAAAAGCAGGAAATTGAGCACCGCCACCGCGCCGCCCAAAACGCCCCCCAGGGCCACGGTGTAGTCAAAACGCCCCAAAAGGGCGAACACGGCAAGCATTGCCGCCACGCCCACGGCCACCCCAAGGGCGATGTGGGCGGTCTCTTTTTTCACAGCCGGCTGCAGTTTCATCCAGACGTTCCTCCCTTTCAAACGTGGTCATTGAAGGCGGCGGGTCTTTTCTTGTCCGGCTTGTTTTTGCGCTGCACATAGCGGTAAAAGCCCCAGAAGGACGCGCCCGCCGCGCCCAGGCCCAAGGCCAGCGCCGGCAGCATGACCCAGGCGGGCCAGCCCTTGGCGTCGATGAGCCACCAGGCCCCGAAGGCGCACAAAAACGGCGGCGTGACCAGCGAAAACCCAAGCTGCGTGAGCCAGGCCAGTTCCCGCAGCGCGTTCATCCAGCCCTTCATCCGGCACGCCCCCTTTTTCAAGCACGGCGCATACCGCCGCATTATTGAATATTATACCAAAAACGTTTGGACAAAACAATTCATTTTGTGAACGGGGCACAGTTTTTTTACAATTTGCCCGCGCCGGGCGAAAAGGCGGCCGCCGGGGCGGCTCCGGCGGCACAAAGGGACAAAAGCCGCCTTTCGCTCCGCTTGCCCCGCTCTGACCTTTGTGATAGAATGAAAAAAAACGCAAAGGCGGTGGCGGAATGCTGCTTTCCATCGTGGTGCCCTGCTACAACGAGCAGGAAGCGCTGCCCTTTTTCTATAAGGAGATCTGCCGGGTGGCCGAAGAAATGAAAGCCAGCCACGGGGCGGAGTTTGAATTTATTTTTGTGGACGACGGCTCGAAGGATAACACCCTCGCCATCGCCCGCGATCTGCACCAGAAGGACGCCCGGGTGCGCTACATCAGCTTTAGCCGCAACTTCGGCAAGGAGGCGGGCATTCTGGCGGGTCTCGAGGCGGCGAAGGGCGACTATGTGGCCATGATGGACGCGGACCTGCAGGACCCGCCCGCCCTTCTGCCCCAAATGCTGGACGCGCTGCTGCAGGAGGACTACGACTGCGCCGCCACCCGCCGCACCAACCGCAAGGGCGAGCCGCCCATCCGCAGCTTTTTTGCCCGGATGTTCTACAAGATCATCAACCGCCTGAGCGACGCGGACATCGTGGACGGCGCCCGTGACTACCGTCTCATGCGCCGCCGGATGGTGGACGCCATTCTGGCGCTGCCGGAATACAACCGCTTTTCCAAGGGCATTTTCGGCTGGGTGGGCTTCAAGACCAAATGGCTGGAATATGTGAACGTGGAGCGGGTGGCCGGCGAGACCAAGTGGAGCTTCTGGAAGCTGTTTCTCTACTCGCTGGAGGGCATTGTGGCCTTCACCACCGCGCCCCTGGCGCTGGCCAGCCTTGTGGGGATCATCTTCTGCGTGCTGGCCTTTGTGATGATCGTTTTCATCATCGTGCGCACCCTGCTCTTCGGCGACCCCACCAGCGGCTGGCCCAGCCTTGTGTGCATTATCTTTCTGTGCAGCGGCGTGCAGCTGTTCTGCATGGGGGTGCTGGGGCAGTATCTGGCCAAGACCTACATGGAAGTGAAGCGCCGCCCGGTGTACATCGTGCGGGAAACAGAGGCGGACGCCGAAGCGTGAACCGCCCTTTTTGAGGAAGGAACCATGAACAGACCCATCTGATGAACTGAGCACATCGTCCGCGGCGCCGGAACACACCGGCGCCTGTTTGCCTTGTGTTCGTTTTGAGGATGGGTCTGTTTTTATGTTGAAACGAAATATTTTTTGCATGTACGCCATCTCCCTGCTGCAGGGAATGGTATTTTACGCCCCCGTGGCCACCCTTTACCGCCGGGCGGCGGGGGTATCGGTGTTCGAGATCTCGGTGATCGAGGCGGTGTCGCTGGCTCTCTGTGTGGCGCTGGAAGTGCCCTGGGGGTATCTGGCGGACCGCCTGGGCTACCGCCGCACCATGGTGCTGTGCAGCGTGCTGTACTTCATCTCAAAGCTGGTGTTCTGGCAGGCGGATTCCTTTGGGGATTTTCTCGCCGAGCGGGTGCTGCTGGCGGTGGTGCAGTCGGGGATCTCCGGCGTGGACAGCGCCGTGCTCTACCTTTCCTGCCGCGGGCAGGACAGCCTGCGGGTCTTTTCGGTCTACAACGCCCTGTCCATGGCGGGGCTGGTGGCGGCGGGGGGCGTGTTCGCCCTGCTTCCGGCGGACAGCTACCGCCTTTCCGCCCTGCTCACCGCGGGCAGCTACGCCCTGGCGCTGGTGTTTGCGCTGGGCCTGCGGGAGGTGCGCGACCCGGAGCCCGCCCCGTCCCGGGGCAGTTTTGCCGCGGCGGCCCGTCAGGCGCTGGGCGGCGGCGTTCTGCCGCTGCTGGCGGGGGCCGCCCTGCTGGCGGAGGTCTGCCAGGTGGCCACGGTGTTTTTGAACCAATTGAAATACGAAGCCTGCGGCATGGGCCAGCAGGCCATGAGCGCCGCCTATGTGGCCGCCTCGCTGCTGGGCCTTGCAGGGGCCTTCTCCCCCGCCCTGGCCCGGCGGCTGGGCCGGCGGGGCGCGGCGGTCTTCTGCGCCCTCGTCTGCCTTGCCGGCTGCGGCGTGCTGGCCGTCACGGCCTTTGCCCCGGCAGCGGTGGCCTCGGTGCTGGCGCTGCGCACCTCTTCCAGCCTGCTGGCCCCCTTGACCGACGAGGAGCGCAACCGGCGGCTGCACACCAAGGACCGGGCCAGCGCCCTGAGCGTGCAGGCCATGGTGATGGAGTGCTTTGCCATCGGGACGAATCTGGCGCTGGGCGCTCTTGCCCAGCGCAGTCTGGCCGCCGCCTTCGTCTTTGGGGCGCTTTTGTCGGCGGCGGGGCTGGGGCTGCTGCTTTACCGCCGGAGGGCGTAAGAAACAAAAAAGGCACGGGACGCTGTCCCGTGCCTTTTGGTTTATTTTGCGATGTAGTATTCGCTGCCCATCACATAGGGGTTATCGGCGCTGTAGGCCACATGGCCGGCCAGGCAGTCCGCCCAGGCCTTGTAGCCCGCGGCCACCATGTGCAGGCCGTCGGAGGAGTATTCCGCCACAAGGTCGTCGTTCTCGTCCGCCAGGGCGGAGTAGACGTCCACGAAGTAAACGCCCTTTTCCAGCGCCATGTTCGCCAGCTTCTCGTTGACCCGCTGGATACGCTCCTTGTAGATCCCGGTGCTGGAATAATCCGACGCCACCGGGGTCATGGTCTGAACATAAATGTCCGCCTCGGGGGCCGCTTCCCGCAGCAGGTCGATCATCTGGCCGTAGTAGGCGATGAAGCTGTTCTCGGTGGCCTCGTCGTCCCGGGCGGCCAGGGCGTTTGCGCCGAACATCAGGTAAATGCTCTTCGGGTTCATCTGAGCCGCCACATCCAGCGGCACCGACTCCTCGCTCGTGTTGAAGTCGGTCATCACCACCCGGTTCACCACGTCGCCGGGGGTCGCGCCCCGGTAGCCCCGCACGGTGGCCACGCCCTTCACCGGGTTCTCATAAAGGCCCAGGCCCTCGGTGACGCTGTCGCCCAGGAACAGGGCGGTGGAGAAATAGGTGTTGTCCACCCGGCCGCAGGCGGGCAGGCAGATCTTTTCGTAGGTCATGCCGGTGTAGGTCCAGCCTTCCGCCTGCTGCACCGGGCCCATGCTGGCGAACTGCACCCCGCCGCCCGTTTCGGTGACGGGATTCTCCATGGGCAGGGGCGCCAGCACGCTGCCCGAAAGGCCGGTGGTCCCCAGGTCCAGGGTGCTGTCGGCGGCGGGGCCTTCGCCCTTGCCGCTCACGGTCTCGATGGCCCAGGTGATGACCCAGGCCAGGCCCAGCAGCACCAGCACCGCCAGCGCCAGGCGCAGCCCGCGCCGGGTCTGGCGCCGCCGGCGGCGGGCCATAGTCTCTCTTCGGAATTCACGGTAGTTGGCCATGCCGGCCTCCTTCTGACATTCAGGCGGTGTGGGTGGCCAGATACTCGGCCATGATGGGATAGGCGTTCTGGTTCAGGTGCACCTTGTCGGCAGCCGCCAGGTCCTCCCGCAGATCGCCGTTCTCGTCCTGCAGCACCTCATAGATGTTCACGAAATGACAGCCCTTTTCCCGGGCCATCACCGCCAGCTGGGTGTTCACCCGCTGGATCCGCTCTTTGTAAAGGCCGGGCTGGCTGGCGCCGGGGCGCACCGGGGTGATGGACTGGACATAGATGTCCACCTCGTCGCCCAGGTCGGCCTTGAACATGTCCAGCATTTGGCCGTAGTAGCTCAGGAAGGACTGCTCGGTGGCCTCGCCGTCCCGCACCAGGGCGTTGGTGCCCAGCAGGATGTAAAGGCGCAGGGGGTTGGAGTTGATGATGGTGTCGTAGATGTTCTCCTCGCCGCGGCCGGAGGCCTCGCCGGGGTTGGCGGTCTGCTTGTTGACCACGGCGCTGGGGCCAATGCTCTTGTAGGCGCAGATGAAGGCATGGGCCTTCATGGGAGATTCGTAGATGTTCCAGCCCTGGCTGACGCTGTCGCCCAGGATGGCGGCCCGGTCAAAGAAGCTGTAGTCCACCGCGGCGTTGGCGCCCACCGCCAGCATGCGGTAATCCGCGCCGGTGATGGTCTGGTCCAGGGTGGGCTCCACGGGGGTGGAGGTGTTCCAGGTGGCGGCCGGCTCGCTGGCGCCGGAGGCGGAGCCGCTCTCGGGAGAGGAAGCGGGCTGCGAAGCGCCGGAGGCCGGGGCGGACCCGGAGGTCACCAGCTGCCCGCCGTCGGGCGTCCAGCCCGCGCCGGTGAGCACAGTGTACAGCGCAAAGAACGCCACCCCGCACACGGCGGCGGCAGCGACGATCAGCAGCGACAGACGCAGGATGAATTTGCGCCGGCGGCGGCGTTTCACCTGCTCGCGGAATTCCCGGTAGGTTGCCATCTTCTCTCCCTCTTTGTTCAAAACGGTATACACAGGGTATTATACCCCAGCGGCAGGCCCCGCGCAAGCAAGGCCACAGAAAATTCACAGTCTCTTATACAATAACAGTATTTTCCCCAAAGGGGCAGAATATGCCGCCCCCTGCCGTCCATATTCTATATACGAACGGACCCGGGGCGGTTATTTCACGCCGGCGGGCTCCGGGGCGTTTTCGCCGCGCTTTTTGGCGCCGGCCAGGTTGTAGAACAAAAGGCCGCCCAGCACCACCGCAATGCCCAGAAGGCTGGCGGGGCTCACCTTTTCGCCCCAGAACAGCGCCACCCACACCGGGTTCAGCACCGGCTCGGTCATGCAGACCAGATTCGCCGCCACCGGCGCGGTGGTGGCAAGGCCCCGGGCCATGAGGATGTAGGCCGCGCCTACCTGCACCGCGCCCATCAGAACGATGGCCGCCCAGCTTCCGACATTGAGGTTCGGCTCGGTGACCAGCCAGGGCAGCCCCACGGCAAAGCCCATCACCTGGCTGAAGAAATAGCTGGAAAAGCTGTCCGCCCCGGGGAACATGTTCACCATGAACACCACGGCGTAGCAGCTGGCGGCGGCCACCGCCAGCACGTTGCCCGCCATGCCGCCCGCCTCCAGGCTGCCCGCAAAGCAGCAGGCCATGCCGGCAAACACCACGCAGCAGGCCGTCAGGTCCAGCCGCCGGGGCTTCTGCTTGAAGAACACCCACAGATAGAGCAGGATGAACACGGGACTGGTGTACTGCAGCACCACCGCGTTGGCGGCGGTGGTGAGCCGGGTGGAAAGGGTGTAGCACACGTTGCAGGCGGTAATGCACGCCGCGCACCCCAGCACCGTGCGGTTCACCCGCACGGGCATGCCCATGGCTTTCATATAGCCGAAGGTGACCATGGCTGCAAACAGGTTGCGCCCGCTGTTCACCGCCATGGCGTTCCAGGGAATGGCCTTGATCATCAGCCCGCCGAAGCTCATCAGCACGGCCGCCGCCAGCACCAGAAAAACACCGTTTTTTTGCCTTTTCATTCCCTGTTTCCTCCCCTTTCGGCCCCTGCCGCCTTCCCTTGCGGAGGCCGGAGCCGCAATGCTTTATCATTGTAACGCAGAAGGGCCGGTTTGTCACGGGATTTTGCGTGTTTTCCCTTGACGGGGCACCCCCGCGCTGGTACAATGAGGATAGATGTAGTTTTTAATACCAGATGGGCCGCACGCGGTCCTTCCGTAAAAAGGAGATATGCCCTATGTCCTGGATGATCGTCAGCGATTCCTCCTGCGAACTGCGCAGCCTGGAGAACCCCGCCCCCGGCCTCAGCTTTGCCACCGTGCCCCTGAAGATCCGGGTGGGCGAGCGGGAATTTGTGGACAATTCCGCCCTGGACGTGGACGCCATGATCGACGCCATGCACAACTACAACGGCGCCGCCACCACCGCCTGCCCCAGCCCCGAAGAATGGGCGGAAAAGTTCATGCAGGCGGACGATGTTCTGGCCATCACCATCAGCAGCAGCCTGTCCGGCAGCTACAACAGCGCCATGGTGGCCCGGGAGATGGTTCTGGAAAGCCACCCGGACAAGAAGATCCATGTGCTGGACAGCCTGTCCACCGGCGGCGAGATGGCGCTGGCCATCTGGAAGGCCAACGAACTGGTGGCCTCCGGCCTGTCCTTTGACGAAGTGGTGCGGGAGTGGGAGATCTGGTTCCAGGGCCGTCAGGTGCTGTTTGCCCTGGCCAGCTTCGACAATCTGGTGAAGAACGGCCGCCTGAGCCGTCTGGCGGGCTTTATGGCCGGCGTGATGAACATGCGCGCGGTGGGCCGCGGCAGCGACGACGGCAAGCTGGAAATGCTGCACAAGACCCGCGGCGAGACCCGCATGCTGGCCCTGCTGCTGGAAGAGATGGATCACCGGGGCTACCAGGGTCTGGAGCCTGTGGTCATCAGCCACTGCCAGACCGAGCGGGCCGCTCTGCTTTTGAAAAACGGCATTGAGAAGAAGTGGCCGGGCGCCAAAGTGGTGGTGCTGCCCTGCAGCGGCCTGACCAGCTTCTACGCCGAGACCGGCGGCATCATCGTGGGGTACTGACCATGAAACACGACCGGGCGCGCAGTGCCGCGCTGCTGGCCGGCGCGGCGGGCCTCACCGCCGCCGGGCTGGGCCTCGCCTTTTACGCCGCGCGGCTGGAGCCCCAGCGGCTGGCCGTCACCCGTCCGCCGCTGGAAAAACGGCCCCCGCTGCGAACGGTCTTTTTCAGCGACCTGCACGTCGGCCCCATGGTTCCGCCCCAGCGGCTGGAGGCGGTGGTGGACCGGATCAACGCCCTGAGACCCGACCTTGTGCTTTTTGGCGGGGACTTCTTCGCCAAATTTCTGCGGGACGCCTGGGCCCTGCCCTTTCCCGAACTGGCCCGGCAGCTGAGCCGTATCCGCGCGCCCAAAGGCAAGTACGCGGTGCTGGGCAACCACGACCTGCGGGAAGGCGCGCGCCCCTTCTTTGAACAGCTGTTTGAGGCGGGCGGCTTCACCGTTTTGTGGGACGAGATCGTCAGCCCCGCGCCGGGAGTCACCATCTGCGGCCTTTCGCCCTATTCCGACGGGCGGGTGCTGCGGGGCATGCCCGCCAGCGGCTGGCGCGTGTGCCTGTGCCACATGCCGGACAAAGCCCGCTATCTGCCGCTGAAAAGGGCCGACCTCATGCTCAGCGGCCACAGCCACGCCGGGCAGGTGCGGCTGCCGGTGCTCACCCGTCTCATCCTGCCCCCCGGAGGCAAGTTCTATCCCTACGGTCTCTACCGGCCCCAGGGGCCGGGAGCGGCCCAGCTGTATGTGAGCCGGGGCATTGGCATGAGCGGCGTGCCCTTCCGCTTTCTGGCGCCGCCGGAACTGGTGGTGCTGAGCTGAATTTTCAACGACCCCTCCGGGGCCCTGCCAAGGCCCCGGATCTTTTTTTGCCAAAAAAGTGAACCGCCGCCCCTTTGGCGACGATCACCAAGCGAAACAGACGCCTGGATCACACAAAAAGGAGGTGAGCCGCGTGCAGGCTTGTCAGGTGGAACAGCTTCTGGCTGACTACGGAACAGAAATTTACCGCTACTGCCGGCGGCTCGCCGGGTTCGGGCCGGACGGCGAGGACCTCTACCAGCAGACCTTTCTGCGGCTGCTGGAGACGGACCTTACCCCGGACGCGGGCCGCAGCCCCCGGGCGCTGCTCTACAGCGTGGCTACCGGTGTGTGGCGCAACGAATCCCGCAAGCGAAGCCGCCGGGCAGCCATCGCCCGGCCGGTGGAGCTGGACGGGGACGACCCGCCGCCCCTTGCCGGAGGCGAGGAGCCGGAAGCGGCAGCCCTGGCGGCCGCGGAAACAAAGGCTCTGACCGCGGCGGTGGAGCGCCTGCCGGACAAATACCGGGCGGCGGTGCTGCTGGCCTACGGGGCCGAACTTCCGCTGGAAGAAGTGGCCCGGATCGAAAAGCTGCCCAAGGGCACGGTGAAAAGCCGGCTGCACAAGGCCCGTCTGCTGCTGAAAAAGGAAATGGAGGCGAGAGGCTATGGACGAGAAGAACTTTGACCGGCGGCTGACCGCCGCCCTGCAAACGGGCGAAGAGCCGGGCGCTGAGCTGAACGCCGTTTTGAAAGCCCGCCTTTACCAAAAAGAGCGGGAGCTGCAAAGTCGCCCCGCCGCCCGCCGCCTCTCGCTGTGGTGGCTGCCCATGACCGCGAACCTTTTTGTCTGCGGAGTGCCCGCCCTCATCTTCGCTTTGCCCATCATGCCGTTGGCGGCCCATCTGGCCGCTTTCGCCCTGGGCTGGCTGGCGGTGGGGGGCGTGGTGATGACCTTTGTGGGCCTCAAATGCTCCGACCTGAAAGAACAACTCACCCTGGAACTGCCTCAAAAAGGCAGAAAGGAGATGTCTTAAATGGCAGTCATGCCTTTGATCCTCGTTTGCGGCGCCCTTGCGCTGGCGGGCCTGCTGGCCCTGGCCTTCACGGTGCTCAGCTGCGTCTGGCTCTACCGGGACAGCCGCCTTCACGGCCAGCCTCCCGCCCTGTGGGTGCTGCTGGCGGTGTTCGCCGGCCCCATCATCGCCCTGCTGCTCTACTTCATCTTCGGCCGCAAACAGCCGCTGGAGCCCTGTGAGAGCTGCGGCTCTCCCCTCACCCGGGCGGACCGCTTCTGCTCCGCCTGCGGCGCGGCCAACAGCCGCTACGGCGAGCCTGCCCCCAAGGCCAAACTGGGCGCGCTGGGCAAAGCGGCCGTCGCCTGCGGCCTTGTCAGTGTGGTGTGCATGGCGGGTCTGCTGGCGGGCATGTTCGTCTTCGCCTTTTCCGCGGGCAGCACCCCCCTTGTGACCACCGAAGGCGCCGCCATCGTGGCGAGCCTGCCCATCGAAAGCGCCATGGACGTGAACAGCGGCTGGGTCATCATGAGCACCCAAGGCCACCGCAATGGGGTGTGGACCTTCTCCATGAGCAAGACCAGCGACGGCTACCATAAGTCCGGCCGCTTTTCGCTGGACGACCCCACCGGCCGCATCCTGGCGGTGGACGTGACCTGCGAGGGCGAGACGCTGGAACTGGACTTCATCCAGAACGGCGAGACAGTGCGCACCGAGACCATCAGCGGCGCCGACGGCGTGCAGTACTTCTCCCTTGCCGACCTTGCCCCCGGCGAGGTGAAGCTGCGGGTGGTGAACCACGGCGCCACCGACATCAGCGGACGGATCTGGGTGGAATAACAAAGCAAAAAGAGGAGCGGACGGCAGGTCCGCTCCTCTTTTTTCATCTCTTTTGCTGCCGGGCCCAGGCCAGCAGGGCCGCCGGATGGTTTTCCACCCGGCCCTCGATGACCTCGTTCAGCGCGGCTCCCAGCAGCCGCCCCATCCGCGGGCCCGCACGGCAGACTCCGGCGTTCATCAGGTCCGAGCCTTTCAGCGCCAGCTGGTCCAGACGCACGCAGTCGTCCCGGCGGTGGGCCTCCCGCGCCAGCCGCTCAAAGCGGGCCACCTCTTCCAGGCGGCGCCGGATGACCGGCGCGTCGGCATGGGCCAGAAGGTCTGCCCGCTTCACGGCGATCAGGTCCTCCAGCGTGGGCCAGCCCCAGCGGCCCAGCCAGCGGCGCACGCCGGGGGTATCCTGGGGCAGCGGGGTATCGTGCCAGCGCACCAGCGGCTGCACCCCCTGCAACAGCCGTCCGGGGGCCTTCAGGTCCGCAAGCACCTGCTTTGCCAGCGCCGCCCCCCTGGCCGCGTGGCCGGGGGCGTGACCGAACCCCTCCCGGTCCAGCACAAAACAGTCCGGTTTTGCCAGGTCGTGGAGCAGCAGCGCCCAGCGCACGTTCCGCCGGGGCGGGGCCAGAGCCACCGCGCGGGTGATGTGGTCCCACAGGTCCCGGTCGTGGCGGGGGCTGCGCAGGTCAAACTCCAGGCAGGGCCCCACGGCGGGGATGTCCCGGGCCAGGATGTCTCCGCATTCCGCCAGCACCCGCCCCGCGCCGGGGCCCAGGAGCAGTTTGTCCAGTTCGGTGAACACCCGCTCGGCGCTCACCCGGCAGAGAGTGGGCGCGGCGGCGCGGGCGGCGGCCAGGGTGGCCGGCTCGACGGAGAAATCCAGGCAGGCGGCAAAGCGCAGCGCCCGCAGAATGCGCAGCGCGTCCTCCTCAAAGCGGGCCGCGGGCTCGCCCACGCAGCGGATGACCTTCGCCTGCAGGTCCGCCCGCCCTCCGAAGGGGTCCACAATGCCCCCTTCGTCCAGCGCCATGGCGTTCACGGTGAAGTCCCGCCGGGCCAGGTCCTCTTTGAGGTCCGCCACAAAGCGCACCCCGTCGGGGCGGCGGTGGTCGGAATATCCCCCTTCCACCCGGAAGGTGGTCACCTCCACCGGGCCGCCCGCGGTGAGCACCGTCACGGTGCCGTGGGCAATGCCGGTGTCCGCCGTGCGCCAGCGGGGCGCGGCGCAGGCTTTCACCTGCTCAGGACGGGCGCTGGTGCACACATCCCAGTCGCCGGGAACACGGCCCAAAAGGCTGTCCCGCACGCAGCCGCCCACCGGGCAGGCCACAAAGCCCCCGGCGCGCAGCGCGGCCAGCAGCTGTTGCACATGGGCCGGCACTTCCATCCCGCGCCCCTCCTTTCCAGAAATGATCTTACTCAAGCCGCCCGGTGCGGAACATCCAGTAGGCAATGCCGATGGCCATGCCGCCGCTGACCAGGATGAGGAACGAGACGCTGCCGATCAGGCTGGGCACCACCACGAACAGCACGCACATAAAGGCCAGGGGCACCACCGCCAGCTTGAGGCTCTTGGAAAAGTACTTGAAGGCCAGCGCGCCGAACAGGGCGGGAATGACGTTGTTGAAGGCGGGGGCCAGGGCCGGGTTTTCCAGCACCGGACGCAGAGGCACCAGGCACAGCACGCCCACCGCCAGCACCACCGTGGTCACCAGGCTGCTGGTGGCCACCGACAGGGTGGAGACGATGTCGTTTTCCGGCGTGCCCACCTGAGTGCCGCAGATCTCGCGGGCGTTCACCGCGCAGGGCAGCTTCAGGTTGATGACGTTGCCGGTGATAAAGGTGAGGTAGCTGGCGCCCGAGCCCAGCATGGGCGAATAGACCAGGAATTCCACCACGCCGCTGGTCCAATAGATCAGCGCCACCTGAGCAAAGCCCACGCCGAAAGCGGTCCAGTCGGGGGAGGCGTTCAGCACCCAGCCCATGGCCATGGGCACCGCCAGCAGCAGCAGGATGGCCGCCACCGTGCCCAGCCGGCCCAGCAGATGGGTGGACGCCTCGTAACGGTCGTAGTATTCGTTTTTCTGCACTTCGTTCATTTCGTCCACCTCCTCACACCACGGCGAACAGCGCCACGGCCGCCGCCATGCCCACCAGCATGCTGCCCGCCATGGAGAAGTTGTCCAGCCAGGTCATGCCCTTCTTGCGGGCCAGATACTCGAACAGGCCCATGGCAGCCGCGCTCACCGCCGCCACGAACAGGGGCATATAGTTGCCGGCGCTGGTCCACTCGCCCAGATAGGAGCCGATGTAGGCGCTCACCAGGCCCACGAACATGGCGGTGAACATGTAGTCGCCAAAGCCCTTTTTGCCGCTCTTCTGCTTTTGGGCCGCGCCCCGCACCTTTTTCATATAGCCCTTCAGGCAGAACACGCACAAAATGCAGCCTGCCAGAATGCCCGCGGTCATCACCAGGGCGATGGTCAGAAACACCGGCGCGGTGAGGGTCTCGCTGCCAAGGCCGCCGCTCATGCCCGCGGCGCGGGCGGCAATGTCCGCCACGTTGCCCTCATAGTGCAGCGCGCCGATCACCGACAGCCGGATCCAGGGCAGCGGAATGCCCAGAGAGCCCGACAGGGCGATGACGCCCAGCAGGATGGAAACGCTGGGCAGCAGGGTGAAGGTGGCACTGGAGGCGATGGCCCGGCGCAGTTTTGCCTTGTCCATCCCCATGGCCACGCCGGCGCGCCAGCTGCGCACCAGGAACACCACACAGAGCACCGCAATGAAGGCCACCACCACGCCCACGATCAAAAACATGGGCAGGCTGTTGAGCTGTGTCAAAAGATCCATTTCGATCCCTCCCGATTTTATCACGCTAAAGCGATGGTGTAAGTATACCAGCTTTTGGGCACCCTGTCCAGCAAAAAAACGTCACAGCACCACCGAGGTGTCCAGCGTGGGGTCGAAGGTGCTGCCCTCGCTCAGCAGCACCCGCCGGTCCAGCGAGAAGCCGGCGGGCAGGCTGGTGGGGGCATAGCCAGTGACGGCCTTGAACACCCGGTTGAAGTTGCGCAGGGTGTTGAAGCCGCAGCGGGCCATCAGGTCGGCCATGGTGATGTTTTTTCCTTCGGCCAGCAGCTCTACCGCCCGGTCCACCCGAAGCACATTCAGATAGCCCGAAAAAGTGAGCCCTGTCATTTTTTTGAAGTAACGGGAGAAGTAGGCGGGGGACATGTGCATGAAGTCCGCCGCCTGGGCGAAGGTGCAGTCTCCCTCCTGCTGTTCCAGCAGCATGAGCAGCTGCTTGTAGCGGGCGAGGGTGGGCTGGGGCGCGTTCGTCTGCTCCTCCAGCGGTTCGCCCCGAAAGATGTCCGCCATCAGCGAGGTGATGAGGGCGTTCATCTTTTCGGCATAGAAGGGCTGTTTTTCCCGGCACTCCCGGTCCAGTTCGTCCAGCCGCTCGCCGGCGCGGTAGCGGTCGGCAAAAACCGGCGCCCGCAGCCGCAGCGGCGCGTCGAACAGGGTGCCAAACTGAGCCACCGCCGCCCGGGAGCCCGGCGCGCCGGCAATGCTGTGCACGCTCTCCCGGCTCACAAAGGCGCAGTCCCCCTTTGCCAGGTCGTAGAAGCCGCCGTTCAACATCAGCCGCACCTCGCCCCCCTGGCACACCACCAGCTCGTCTTCAAAATGCCAATGGGCCAGATTGCGCAGGTTCTCATACCGCTGCACCCACACCTTGGCCCCGGCGTCAAAGGCCCGCTTTTCCTGCCGGATCATTCCGCCGCCCCCTTTTGGCGTTTTCTGGTTTTATTATGGAACAGCGGGCGAAACATGTCAATAAATGTCTATACCCCGGCAAGGAATTTCTTTCTTTTTGTTGGTCAAAAAGTTATATTAATTTCAACAGATATGATAAATTTTATTTCATTTTGTACATTCTGCAAAATTGCGTGATCGTCTCAAAGCAATGGCTTTCGAAGCAGGTGCAAAAAAGAGGAGGTGCTGCACAGGCGCTGCTATTTATCCGATCTTCAACACAGGGGTATATGGACCAACACTAAAGACGGGAGGTTTTGATATGAAGAGTCTTTCGCTGCATTCCGAGCAGGGGTGCAAACGGCTGCTGGCGATCTGCCTGGCAGTCATTCTGGTCTTCAGCTGTGCGGCACATTTGCTGACGACCGACTGGGGAAGCGTCAAGATCGAGCGTGTCGCCTTTGACGCGCGCGGCGCCAAGATCGACGCAGAACTGTATTATCCCGTTGGAACCACTGACGAGGACAAGCTCCCCGCCGTTGTGGTGACCCACGGCGCCGGCTGCACCTTCGGCGTGACCCGCGGCATCGCGGAGGAACTGGCACGCCGCGGCTTTGTGGTACTGAACGTCAGCGCCTACGGCTCCGGCCTGAGCGAGTTCCCCGAGCGGGACGAATACGGCATGGGCGAAGAAAACTACAACGCCCGCGAAACGCCCGGCGGCCTGTGGGACGCGCTGAATTTCGTGCGCACCCTGAAGTTTGTGGACCCCGAGCGGATCGGCATGACCGGCCACTCCCAGGGTTCCCGCCGTACCTCCCATGCCGCCCAGCTGGACTGCGGCTATCTCACCCTCAACGACATCCTGATCAACATCCTCTATGAACAGTTTGACCAGAGCTTCACCGAGGACGAGATCACCCTGGACGCCTACGACCTGGCGGCAGAGCGGCTGAACGCCGACCAGATGGCTTTCTTTGAGTCTCTGGCTGCGGAGGCCACCGAGCATTACAACACCCGTCTGCGGGCGCAGCTGCTCATCGGCGGCGACGGCACCATGATCTCGCCGCTGCAGACCGTCGAAGTTGCCGGCCATGAAGTGCAGCGCAACTGCCAGGTGAACCTGGGCTTTGTAATTGGCGAATACGACACCAGCTACACCGACTATGTCTCCCGTGAGACCACCATGGAATCCTATTACACCGACACTCCGCTGGAGCAGGAGACCTGGTATGTGATCGACGACACAGCCAAGACCAGCACCTCCCTGGGCAGCATTTTTGACACCTCCATTGAGGAAAACGAAGCTCTGCAGCAGGCTGTGGCCAACCGCCAGGCCCGTATCGTCAGCTTCAACACCGAGACCCACGCCCGCAACCATTTCTCTCACCCCACCGCCACCGACGTGGTGAAATTCTTCGAGCAGACGTTGAGCTACAACTGCGGTGAGCTGACCGACAGCGCCACCCAGCCCCTCGACGCCCACAACATCATCTACATCTGGCGTGAAGCGCTGAATGCCATCGCCATGCTGGGCATGCTGGGCATGCTGCTGCCTCTGGCCTGCCTGCTCATGCGCTCCCGCTTCTTCGCGGTCTGCAACAACACCGCGTATCTGAAGAACGAAGCCGGGCTGCCGAAAATCGGCAAGACCAAGTTCCTCGTGATCGGCCTTTGCACCCTGCTGATCGCCTTTGTGTCGGTCTATCGGGCCAATCTGCTGCAGGGTCCCTTCCTGCCTTACTATGAGTTCCTGCCGCTGTTCTTCAACTGGTGGTACTCCGTGGCCTATCTGGCCTTTGTGGCACTCGGCGCGCTGGTGCTGCTTGTTGTGTTCTGGTACATGGACAAAAAGGCCGGCAGACCCACCCCGCTGGCTGCAGCGAACCTCAAGATCGGCGTGCTGCCGGTGCTCAAGAACGTTCTTTTGGCAGTGCTGCTGGCCGCTGCGGGCTATGCCTCGCTGTGCGTGATCGAGTACCTGTTCAACGAGGACTTCCGTTTCTGGCAGCTGGCTTTCATCGAGATGAAGGTCGAATACTGGTTCGTGGCCCTGCGCTATTTCATCGTGCTGCTACCCATGCTGCTCATCATCAGCACCCTCACCAACTACACCATGCGCCGCGATATTCCGGAATGGCTCGACACACTGTTCACGGTGGCCGTTCCCACGGTGGGCGTAGGTCTGTGCTGGCTGATCAACTACATCGTTCTGCACATGGGCGGGACCGCCATCTGCAACTGGAACTCCTCCTACTCGCTGCTGTTCATGGTGCCCATCACCACCTACCTGATGCGCAAACTCTACAAGGTCAGCGGCAGTGTCTGGCTGCCGGCCATCACCAATGCGCTGCTGGTCAGCTGGACAATGGTTTCTTCGATCGGCTATAATACCTATGTGGCGCAGACGGCGATCGACGCATTCTTCCACATCTGATCGAATCAACGCTCCATACAAGTCTTCGGGCGCGGCGGGATACCTCGCCGCGCCCTTTTCAATCGCTCAACAGGAGGTCTGTGAAATGGCAGAGACATTGAACCGCCCCGTTGCGCTCGGCATTGAGCTGGGCTCCACCCGTATCAAGGCGGTGCTGACGGACGGCGCGGGCGCGCCGCTGGCCGTCGGCGCATACGACTGGGAGAACCGGCTGGAGGACGGGTGGTGGACCTACCGGCTGGAGGATGTACAGGCCGGGGTGCAGGCCGCCTATGCCGCGCTGGCGGCGGACTGGCGGGCAAAGGCCGGCGCGCCCCTCACCCGGGTGGCGGCGCTGGGCGTTTCCGCCATGATGCACGGCTACCTGCCCTTTGGACGGGACGGGCGGCAGCTGGCGGCCTTCCGCACCTGGCGCAACACCGCCACCGGCGAAGCCGCCACCGCCCTCACCGCCCGCTTTGGCTTCAACATTCCCCAGCGGTGGAGCATTGCCCATCTTTATCAGGCAATGCTCCACGGCGAGGCGCACGTGAAGGACCTGGCCTGTCTCACCACCCTGGCGGGCTATGTGCACTGGCAGCTCACCGGCGAAACGGTGCTGGGTGTGGGCGACGCCTCCGGCATGTTCCCCATCGACAGCGCCGCCTGCGATTACGACGCGGCCATGCTGGCCTCCTTTGACGAACTGCTGGCCGGGGCTGGCCTGCCTTTCACCCTGCGGCAGGTGCTGCCCCGGGTGCTGCCCGCCGGCGCGGACGCCGGCCGCCTGACCCCGGAAGGCGCGCGCTGGCTGGACCCCACCGGCGCCCTTGAGCCCGGTGCGCCCCTGGCTCCGCCGGAAGGAGACGCGGGCACCGGCATGGCCGCCACCAACGCGGTGGCCGCCCGCACCGGCAACGTGTCGGCAGGCACATCGGTATTTGCCATGGCGGTGCTGGAAAAGCCCCTTTCCCGCGTTTATCCCGAGATCGACATGGTCACCACCCCCGCCGGGCGGCCGGTGGCCATGGTGCACTGCAACACCTGCACCTCCGACCTGGACGCCTGGGTAAGACTGCTGGGCCAGATGGCCGAGGCCGCCGGGGCAAAGCTGGCAAAGCCCGCCCTTTACGACCTGTTCTATCAAAAGGCGCTGGAAGGCGCGCCGGACTGCGGGGGCCTGGTGAACTTCAACTGCTATTCCGGCGAGCCGGTGCTGGGGCTGGACGAAGGCCGTCCCCTCTTTGTGCGGCGGCCGAACGCCGCCCTCACCCTGGAAAACTTTGCCCGCGCCCAGCTTTGTTCCACCATGGCCGCCCTCAAGTCCGGCATGGACCTGCTGTTCGAAAAGGAGCAGGTGAAGCTGGACCGCCTTTTGGGCCACGGCGGCCTCTTCAAGACCCCCGTGGCGGGCCAGAAACTTCTGGCCGGGGCGCTGGGGGTGCCGGTGTCGGTGATGGCCTCGGCGGGCGAGGGCGGCCCCTGGGGCATGGCCCTGCTGGCCCTCTACCGCCTGCGCTGCATGGAAGAGAACGCGCCCGCCCTGGAGGACTGGCTGAACGAGGCTGTTTTTGCCGGGACGGAGGGCAGCACCATCGCCCCGGATGAAGCCGACGCGGCAGGCTTTGCCGCCTTTATGAAGGATTACACCGCCTGCATTCCGGTGGAAAAGGCCGCCGGGCAGGCGCTGCGCTGACAGGAGGTACATAGCAATGAGCATGAAGCAGTATGAATTCTGGTTCGTGGTGGGCAGCCAGTTCCTCTACGGGCCGGAGGTCCTGGAGACGGTGGCCGCCCGGGCCGCCGAGATGGCCGGCGTGCTGAACGCCTCCGGCCGCCTGCCCTGCAAACTGGTGTACAAACTCACCGCCAAGACCAACGGGGAAATTTCCGACCTGGTGCGCCAGGCGAACCACGACCCGGCCTGCGCCGGCATCGTGACCTGGTGCCACACCTTCAGTCCCAGCAAAATGTGGATCAACGGGCTTGCGGCCCTGCAAAAGCCCTGGTGCCACCTGGCCACCCAGTACAACCGCACCATCCCCAACGAAGAAATCGACATGGATTTTATGAACCTGAACCAGGCCGCCCACGGCGACCGGGAGCACGGTTTCATCGGGGCCCGGCTGCGCGCGCCCCGCAAGGTCATTGCCGGCTACTGGCAGGACGAAGCGGTGCAGGACCGCCTGGGCCGCTGGATGCGCGCCGCCGTGGGCGCGGCTGTCAGCAAAGAACTGAAGGTCATGCGCTTCGGTGACAACATGCGGGAGGTGGCCGTCACCGAGGGCGACAAGGTGGAAGTGCAGATGAAACTGGGCTGGCAGGTGAACACCTGGCCGGTGGGCCAGCTGGTGGAGACCATGAACGCGGTGACGGAAAGCGAGATCGACGCGCTGATGGAAGAGTACCGCACCCAGTATGACTTTGCCACCGACGATCTGGCCACCGTGCGCTACCAGGCCCGGGAAGAAATCGCCATGAAGAAGATGTTGGACGCCGAGGGCTGCCTTGCCTTCTCCAACAACTTCCAGGACCTTTACGGCATGGAGCAGCTGCCGGGCCTTGCCAGCCAGCACCTGATGGCCCAGGGCTACGGCTACGGCGGCGAGGGCGACTGGAAGGTGGCCGCCATGACCGCCATCCTCAAGGCCATGAGCGAAGGCCAGAGCGGCGGCACCGCCTTCATGGAGGACTACACCTATCATCTGGAGCCGGGCAACGAATACAGCCTGGGCGCCCATATGCTGGAAGTCTGCCCCAGCGTGGCCGCCGCCCGGCCCCGCATTGAAGTGCACCCCCTGGGCATTGGCGACCGCCAGCCCCCCGCGCGCCTTGTGTTTGAGGGCCGCGAAGGCCCGGCCATCGTGGTGAGCCTCATCGACATGGGCGGCCGCCTGCGGCTGATTTGCCAGGACATCCGCTGCGTCAAGCCCATCCTGCCCATGCCCAACCTGCCGGTGGCCCGGGTGATGTGGCAGGCTCTGCCGGACCTTGCCACCGGCATTGAGTGCTGGATCACCGCGGGCGGGGCGCACCACACCGTGCTGAGCTACGATGTGACCGCCGACGAGATGGCCGACTGGGCCCGGATGATGGACATCGAGTTCGTGCACATCGGCAAGGACACCACCGTGGAAAGTCTGGAGCACGACCTGTTCCTTTCCGACCTGGCATGGAAGCTGAAATAACGCAAACAGCGCGGCGGCTCCCCCAAAAGGGAGCCGCCGCGTGTTCTTTGTTTACGCCCCGGTGGTGAAGAGCCCTGCCAGCGCCTCGCCCACCAGCTGGCCGGAGTAGACCGCCTCGCTTAGTGTGTTGCCGTGGCTGCCGATCTCGATGAGCAGGCTGCCGGTGGTCAGGTCCTGGTTGTAGTAACGGTAATCGAAGAGCACCGGCCGCGTCAGGCCGGGAAAGCGGCTTTCCATGGCGCTCTCCCACTGCGCGGCAAAGGCCAGGTTCTGCTTGAAATTGGGCAGATTGCCGTTTTTGTCCGCCCCGCAGATGATCATCACCTGGGCCGCGGTCTTGCCGTTCACGTCGGCCACCGCCTTCACCCGGCCCTCGTCTGTCTCGATGGCGTCCCGGTGAACGTCCAGCACCACCTTGATACTGGGGTATTTTTCCAGATAGCCGCGCACCGTGGCATTGCTGCGCTCGTAACTGCCGTTGTAGCTGGGGTAATCGTGGAGGGTGGCGTCCTGCAGGGTCACGATCCCCGCTGCGTTCAGCTGTTCAGCGATGACCGCCCCCACCGCCACCATGTTGAGGGCGGTGTCAGTGCGCCGGCAGGTGTACTCCGGGTCAAACCAGCCCAGGTCCTCCAGCTCGTAGCTCTCGGTGGCGTGGGTGTGCATGATGAGCACCTGAGGCTCGCTGGAACCCACTTCGATGTCAAAGGGCAGCGGGCCCGCCGCCGCCTCGGCCACCTCGGCGGCGGAAAGACTGGTGCAGTTCTTGATGGTGCCCGCCGCGCAAGGGATGTAGGCGTCGCCGCTGCCCTGCTGATAGTGGGCGCTCACGATGGTGCCCATGCCCTCAGGGGGCGGACCGGGGGTGGGCGCGGGGTCTGCCTGGGCGTTCTCACCTTCCGGCTGCGCCGCGCCCTCCCCGCTTTCCGGCGCGGGGGTCGCCGCCGGCAGAAGCTCCTCCGGGGCGGGGGTGGTGAACACCGGCGGGCTCTCCGCGTCCTCCACTTCGGTCTGGGCGGCGGGCAGCGCCTCCTGGCGGAAGAGGCGGTCCGCCGCGCCGAAGGCTGCCGCCGGGCTGGCCAGCAGGCTGCCCGCCACCGCCAGGCTGCCCGCCAGGTCCGGCACGCCGGCATAGCGCCCCGCGCCCATGGCCGCCGTGCCCACCGCCGCCGCCAGCGCCAGCGTGCCCAGCCGCCGCAGCGTTTTGGAATGTGCCAACGGCTCCGCCCCCTTTTCATCGTCCTGCAGAAAGGATATGCGCCGGGGCCCGCCGTTCATTCCATCAGTTGGCCAGATAACACAGCTCCGCGATGGACAGCCGCTGCTGCAGCGCCTTGTTCACCGCCAGGGCCAGCAGTTCCGCGCCCTTTTTCACCACCGTGTCCAGCTGGCGGGGAGTGATGACGCACCCCGGCCGCCCCAGGAAATCGTCCGCCTCCATCATGGTGGGAATGCCCACCGCCAGCACCGGCACCCCCAGCATGGCCCTGGTGAGGCACTTGCCGCTGGAGGGCCGGGCGGGGCTCAGGCCGGTGTCGCTGATCTGCACCGTGCGGCCCATGCGGGCAGGGTCGGAGGTGCACAGACTGTCGATACAAAGCACGGCGGCGGGCTTCACCGCCCGCACCAGCCCCGCCAGCACCTGGACCAGGGGAATGCCCGTTTCGCCGGAGGCGCCGGGCGAAACGCAGCACACCTCCCGCAGGCCCAGCTCGGCGGTGCGGCTGTCCGGCGCAATGCCCCGCGTCACCAGCACGCCCCCCGCCGCCCGGGGGCCCAGCGCGTCGGCGGTGACCCGGCGGTTGCCCACCCCCGCCACCAGCACGCTGCCCGTTTCGGGCAGCATGGCCCGCAGCTCCCCTGCCACGGCGCTGACATAGCGCTCGTCTTTGGCGTCCGCCACGGCAAGGCTGGGCATTTCCAGCGTGGAGTAGCGCCCCGCCGGGCGGGCCAGACCCTGGCGGGTGATCTGCACCCGGGTGAGGGTGATGGGCCCGGAGCGGGCGGTGAACAGCTTGACCCCGCCGGGCACCTGCCCTTTGGAGGGGCCGTAAATTTCGTCGGCAATGTCGGTGTAAACGGACATGAATAAGCACCTCACAGCGGTATGAAGTGGCCGCCGTCCGCGGTCTTTTTGCGCGGCGGGGCCCTATGGGAGTGTGGGCAGACAGCCCGCGCGGCATACCGCCGGAAAAAAGTTTAAAAAACGCTTGCATGCGCCGCTCAAATGTGGTATTATAAATTGCACTGTTATGGGTAGTAAGGAGGTGGTACGAATGCCTAACATCAAATCCCAGAAGGATCGCGTGGTCCAGTCCAAGAAGGAAGCCCTTCACAACAAGGCGATCAAGTCCAACCTGAAAACAGTCGTCAAGAAGGCAAACGCTGCCATCGCCGCGAATGCCGCTGACAAGGACGCCGTTGTCAAGGTGGCTGTTTCCACCATCGCCAAGGCGCAGAGCAAAGGTGTGGTCCACAAGAACACCGCTGCCCGCAAGATCAGCCGCATGGCGAAGCGCGCGAACAAGGCCAACGCCTGATTTTTCCAGACGAAAACAAAGACCTGCCGGCTGCGGCGGGTCTTTTGTTTTTGCTGTGGGAAAGCTGCGCTCCTCTCCCCTTTTTTCGGCAAAAAGCCGGCCCCCGAAACTTTCGGGGGCCGGCTTTTATGTTTTGATTCAGTTGGACGCGGAGGAAGAAGCGGAAGAGGAGGAAGAGGCGTCCAGCTCCTGCTGGCCCTCTTCGGCGGCTTCCATCACGCTGCCCATGGTGCGGCCTTCGTCCACGTTCATGCCGGAGATGTATTCATAGCCGGTGGCAAGGCCCAGCTCCTCGGCGGGCACGGGCTTGTCCGGGCTGCGGAAGTGCTCGTTGAGGATACGGGCGCAGTTTTCCCGGTCGATGTAGTACACCCAGGTGTGGCCGTTGATGTGGGCCGCGCCGCCGGGGGCGCGCACGATGAAGATGTTCTCCGGCTCAATTTTGAGCATGGTGTCGTACAGGCCCCAGATGTCGGTGATGTCCAGGCTGGTGTTGATGTAGTGGGCGATGAGCTTGCAGGTGGTGTAGTAGTCCGCCAGGGTGTAGTCCTCCAGGAAGGTCTTGACCAGGGCGGCGTAGAAATACTGCTGGGTCTCCAGACGCTGATAGTCAGCGGTGGCGTAGTTGCGGTTGCGCAAAATCAGCTCGGCGGTGTCGCCGCTGATGAGGTGGGTGCCCTGCCGTGCCACCACGTCCTCCTTGCCGGTTTTCTTGTCTACGGTGATGATGTCCCACGGCACATACATCTCGATGCCGCCCATATTGTTCAGCATGGTCTTGAAGGCGGCCATGTCGATGGTGACATAGTCGTCCACCGGCAGCTTGTAGAGCTGGTAAATCATGTTGGCGATGTTGTTGATGAGGTTCTCTTGATCAGGGCCGTTGGCGTAGACCTCGTTGATCTTGCCCTCGATGGCCTTTTTGCCGCCGCCCATGTCCTCGCCGTAGTAGGTGTCACGGGGGATCTGGAAGGCGTTCACGGTGCCGGCGTCCCGGTCGATCTGGACATAGAGGATGACGTCGGTGTTGCCCTTGCCCTCGGCGTAGTCGCGGTCGGTGTCGTAGTCAATGCCCAGCAGCAGCAGGTTGTAGGTGCGGTCGCCCTCAGACGCCAGGTCCGGGTCCTTCACCTGATTCAGCTGGCCGGCCTCGCCCTCGTCCAGGGCGGGCGCCACCTGGCTGTACATATACCACAGGGTGCCGCAGGCGGCCAGCAGCGCCACCGCCAGCACGATCAGCGCCAGCTTGATGGCATTGCGTTTTTTCTTTGGCTTGTTCAAAGGGTCGTTCCCTCGCTTTCGTTTTTTTGAGGCCCGGTCCCGCGGGCCAAAAATGTCAAAAGGGTTACAGAAGCATTATACTCCATTCTGCGTCAAAAATGGAGACATTTTGCCCATTTTCGCCCATTGCCACAAAACCGCTTTCGCTTTTTCTGCCATTTTACTATATTTTTACATTATTTTTGTGCGCAAAGGGCGCACAAAAGCCCCCGTGCGGGAGGCACGGAGGCTTTTGAATGGTTTTTACTGCGTGACCAGAGTGGTGCCGGGGTAATAGTGGGCCAGAATGTCCGCATAGCCCCAGCCGTTGGCGGCGTAGCCCCAGGCGCCCATCTGGCTCATGCCGCAGCCGTGGCCGTAGCCCCAGACGGTGAAGGTGAACGCTTCGGTGCCCGGGTCATAGACCACGTCAAAGGCAGCGGAGCGCAGGGTCTTGCCGTTGACGTTGTTCAGCACGTTCTCCCGCAGCTGACGGCCGGTGGTGGTGGCGGTGCCCACCCGAATGCTGGTGACGTAGCCGCTGGAGTTCTTGACGATGTCTCCGAACCAGGTGGAGGGGTCGTCGCTGTAGGCATAGAGGTCCACACCCAGGCGCTCCTGGGCGCGGGCGGCCACCTCGCTCTTGTAGTAGACCCGGGTGCTCTGCCAGTTGGAGGCAAAGTCCTTGTCATAGGGGCTGTCCACATTGATGAGGTAAGGCCGGGCGCCGCCCCACACCTCCTGGCTGGAGTTGGTGCCGAAGGCCGCGGAGGCGAAGTAGGGGGTGAAGGCCACGCTGCCGTTGTAGGTGAGGATCTGATTCGCCACCTCGCGGGCGGCGGCGCGGATGGTCTCGTTGGGTTCCAGGCCGGACACGCTGGGCGCGCCGCCCTGGCTGAGGATCCAGCTGTGGGCCGCCACCATCTGGGCCTTGTAGGCCTCCACGGGGGCGTTGGCGCCCATCTCGTTGCGGGCGATCATGGCCAGGCACTCCACCAGGTCCATCTCCTGGCGCACACCGTTCATGGTGACGGTGATGGTGCTGCCGGAAGAGGGCGGCGGGGTGGGCGTGGGCGCGGGGGTAGGCGCGGGCGTGGGGCCCGGGGTGGGCGCAGTGCTGGCCGAAGGCGAAGCCGAGGGGGTGGCGCTGGGCTTCGGGCTGGCCGAGGCGTCCGGGCTGGCGGACGGGTCAGGGCTGGCGGAAGCGTCCGGAGCGGGGGAAGCGGAAGGCTCCACCGCTTCGCCGCCGCCCACTTCGCTCAGGGGCCGGTCCTCCTCGGGCATGCCGGCCTCCTCCTGCACGTCGCTGGAGGTGGCGCCGCCGGTCTTGTACCAGTTCAGCCAGTACTGGCTGAGGGTGGTGAGGCTGGGGGCGGAAAGGCCCTCGCTCTCATAGACCGCCATGGGCATGAGCGGCTGCTCGGCGGGCTGCACCTGATTGCCGAAGAGGATGGCGGCCTCGTTGTCCCGCAGCTGGCGGCCGGTGATGACCAGCATCCGCCCGCTGGCGGAGGGGCTGTCGGCCACCAGGGTGACAAAGGCGTCG
>DXFW01000038.1 GCA_019114225.1 Candidatus Allofournierella pullicola
GCTAAGATGATGGTAGTTCATACAGTTCCCTCCCGGTGGTTTAGTTGTGTGGTAACTCTATTCTACCAGGGTTCTGTATGAACTTCTTTTTATTTTCCTAAAGTGTTGCACTTGATAGTATAATTCACCGCGGCATAAAACAAGGGCCCGGCTTTTCAGCCGGGCCCTTGCTTTATGTGTTTTATTCCGCGTTGGCTGCCCTGATGTTCTCCACTTCCTGGGCTGCCAGATCCGCCCAGGCGCCGTTTTTGAAGAGGAAGTCGTAGCGGTAGAGCACATAGCCGTCCGCCCCCAGCTGGCGGCCGTCCTCCACCATGTCCGCCAGGGTGTGGCCGGTCTGCCAGCCGCTCTGGGCCGCGGCGTAGTTGCCGCCGTCGCCGTCGCCAATGCGGTAGGCCCCCAGGCCGAAGTAGAGGGCCACGCTGGGCGCGCGCTCCAGCGCCGCCCACTCGGCGCTGATGTTCTCAAAGGCGTAGCGGGTGCTGCCGGAGCCGGTGGTGTAGCCGTAGCCCCAATAGAGCTGGGGCAGCACATAGTCCACATAGCCGCCCTCGGCCATCCACAGGGACACGTCGCTATACTGAGAGTTGTAATTGTTGTCCATATTCCCCTGGGGACTTACACCAAACCGCACCGTGGGGTCCTGGGCCTTCACCGCGTCGTAGACCTGGCGCATTAACAGGTTCACGTTCTCCCGCCGCCATTCCTCCAGGGAAAGGCCGCTGGACGAGGCTGCGTACTCCGCCTCGTCGAAGGAGGCGTCGGTGGTGGGGTAGAAGTAATCGTCAAAGTGGATGCCGTCCAGTTCGGGGTAGTTCTGCAGCAGCTCCACCACGCCGTCGGTGATGAGCTGGCGCACCGCGGGCAGGGAGGGGTCGAAGTAGACGCCGTCGCCCACGGTCTTGACCCACTCGGGGTGAGGCACCGCGGGGTTGTCGGCGCTGAGCTCGCCCGCCGGGCGGGTGGCGTTCAGCCGCACCCGGTAGGGGTTGAGCCAGGCTTCCAGTTCAAGGCCGTGGCTGTGGGCGGAATCCAGCAGGATGGCCAGCGGGTCAAAGCCCGGGTCCTGGCCCTGGACGCCGGTGCACAGGTGGCTCCAGGGGAACAGTTCGCTGGGATAGAGGGCGTCGGCAAAGGGGCGCACCTGGGCGATGACCACGTTCAGGCCCATGTCGGCGCAGTTCTGCATCATCTCGTCCGCGTCGGCGGCAAAGGCCGCCTCGCTGGAAAAATCAAAGCTCTCCCACTCCAGATAGCTCACCCACATGGCCCGGTATTCGCCCAAAGCCGCAGTTTCCTGGGCCGGGGCGGAAGAAGCGGGGGCGGAGGAGGCGGGCGCGGAGGAAACCCCGCCGGAGGAGGAAGGCGCGGAAGAGGCGGGCGCGCCGCAGCCGGCGCAGAGCAGGGCAAGGGCGGCGGCCAGCGCCGCGGCTTTCAGTCGAAGATGTTTCATGGCAAGTTCTCCATTGTTCAAAGCCCCGTGGGGCGAAAATGTAGCGGCGAGTCAGCCCTCGTCCCGCTGGCGGCGGTAGAGGGTGAGGGTGAGCCAGCCCCGGGCCGCGCCCGCAGCCAGGCCGCAGAGGTTCATAAAGAGGCCCAGCACCGAAGCGCCGCCCAGCAGCACCAGCACCCGGGCCGCGAACCACAACGCCTCGGCGGCGGCCAGCGCCCGGAACTGCGGCGCAAGGCGGGGATCGGCGGCTTTTTCCCAGCCGGCGAAGCAGGGCCACACCAGCGCCAGCAGCAGGTGCTGCAAAAGGGCCGCCGGCAAAGCCAGCGCCAGAACCTGGAGGACGATGCAGCCCACCAGGGCCTTTTTGTCCTGTTTGGTGGTGCCCTTCACACTGGCCAGAAAGCCCAGCATGAGCAGGGTGAGCAGGGTGGCCAGGTTTTCTGCCAGCGCCATGGGAAAACGCACCGCGGCCCCCAGGGCGGCGGCCATGGTCAGGGCGGCGCTGAGCATGCCCAGGGCATAATAAGTCTTTTTGGACAGGGTGAGGCGGACGTTCACGGCGGTCTCCTTTCCTCGCGCCGCCCTTCCCTTCGGGCGGCAGGCGTGCTATAATGAAAAGAAGCCCGCATCGCGCCGCGCGGGCTTTGTTCCATTCATCCATATGGCGCGTTTTGGGCCATTATACCACACCCGCCGCGCCCGCCGCAAGCCGGGGCGGAGCGCCGGGCCGGGAAAGGAGTCCTTCACTTTGTCTGATACCCATCCCGCTTCTGCCGCGTCGGACAGCGACCGCCTGCTGGGGCAGGCGCCCATCGGCAGCCTGATCCTGAAACTTTCGCTGCCGGCGGTGGCCGCGCAGCTCATCAACGTGCTCTACAACGTTGTGGACCGCATGTACATCGGCAACATCCCGGACATCGGAGCCACCGCCCTCACCGGCGTGGGGGTGACCTTCCCGGTGCTGATGATCGTGTCCGCCTTTGCGGCCTTTGCCGGCATGGGCGGCGCGCCCCGGGCGGGCATTCGCCTGGGCGCGGGAGACAAAGAGGGCGCCGAACAGATCCTGGGCAACTGCTTTTCGCTGCTGCTGGTGCTGAGCGTGGCGCTGACGGTGGTGTTCCAGGTGTTCCGCACCCCCATCCTCATCGCCTTTGGCGCCACCGGCAACCTGCTGCCCTATGCCGAGGACTACATCTCCATCTACCTGTGGGGCACGGTGAGCGTGCAGCTGGCGCTGGGCCTCAACACCTTCATCAGCGCCCAGGGCCGCAGCGGCACCGCCATGCTCAGCGTGGCCATCGGCGCGGTGCTCAACATCGTGCTGGACCCTGTGTTCATCTTCCTGTTCGGCATGGGGGTCCAGGGCGCGGCCATTGCCACCGTGCTCAGCCAGGCGGTGAGCGCTTTGTGGGTGCTGGCCTTTCTGCTGTCGAAGCGCAGCACCCTGCGCCTTCGCAAAAAGAACCTGCGGTTCTCTGCCCCGGTGCTGGCCAGCGTGGCCGCGCTGGGCGTTTCGCCCTTCATCATGCAGAGCACCGAGAGCCTGGTGACCATCACCCTGAACCGGGGCATGGCCAGCTACGGCGGCGAGCTTTACATGGGCACCATCACCATTCTGCAAAGCGTCATGCAGCTGATCGTGCTGCCTTTGCAGGGGGTGACCCAGGGCACCCAGCCCATCATCAGCTACAACTTCGGCGCAAAGAACCTGGACCGGGTGCGGGCCACCTTCAAGCGGGTGTTCCTCATCAGCATGATCTACACCTTCAGCGCTTTTGCGCTGGTGTGCCTGCTGGCCTGGCCGCTGGCCCGGATGTTCACCTCCGACGCGGACCTCATCGACCTGACGGTGAAGGCCATGCCGGTGTTCTTTGGGGGCATTTGGGCCTTTGGCGCGCAGATGAGCTGCCAGGCAGCTTTCATGGGGCTGGGTCAGGCGAAGGTGAGCCTGTTCCTGGCGCTGCTGCGCAAGGTCATCCTGCTCATTCCGCTGGCCATTCTTCTGCCCATGGTGCTGGGCGGCGACCCCTTCGCCATTTATCTGGCGGAGCCCGCGTCGGACATCATCGCCAGCGTCACCACCCTGACCATTTTCCTTTTGTTATACAAGCGCACGCTGAACAGGCCCGCGGCCTGACGTGCGCGCCAAGGAGGAGCCGCCATGCCCGCCATTCTTTCCCTTGTGCTGATCGCAGCCGCCGCCGTGCTGTGCTGGAAACTGGCAAAGCAGCTGGATTCAAAGCGCCGGAAAAAGGCCGCCGGCGGCGAGGAGTGCCTGGAATACCGCACCGATCTTGCCTTTGACGAATGCCTGGACGCGCTGGCCGCGCGCACAGCGGAGGACGAGTTTGAATACGACTGCGCCCGCCAGCCGGACGGCAGCTTTCTTTTGCACTTCACGCTGCACAAGCCCACCGGCCAGCCGGTGGACACCCTCTATGCCCTGCGGCTGGACGCCGGGCGGCAGACGGTGGTGACGCTGCATTTTCTGCGGGAGGCCTTCGGCTACCGCCAGCCGGTGTTTCCCAAAGAACTGCTGGACGCTTTTCTGGCCAAAAAGCTGGCCGCCGCGCCCAAGGCCCCGCCTCAGACCGGCGCGCAAAACGCCGGCTGACCGCCAGCCCGGACCCCTGCCGCCGTCAGGCTCCGCGCCTCTTTTCGCCTTGCCTTTTCGGGGTGCGGCTGGTATAATAGACGGGTATGAAACGGGCCAGTAGCTCAGCTGGTCAGAGCTGTCGGCTCATAACCGATTGGTCGCGGGTTCGAACCCTGCCTGGCCCACCACGTCGGAATGGACTTCGCTCCATTCAAAAAGCCCGGTCTTTTGACCGGGCTTTTCTCATACCGCTCCGTCATTCCTCCTTCTCCCCGTGAAACTTTGCTGGCGCAAATTTCCCCGGGGGCCCCGCCGCCCCCCGGGGGCGGCAAAAAAGCGTCATATCGCTTGCGACGATTTTTTTCAAAAATCATCGCGCGCTCATTCTGCTGCTCCATCTCGGCCTAAGTGCCGCCGCTTACGCGGCGGTTGGCCTCGAAACGCGCCTGCGGGCGCAGTCACCTCCCCACAAAATTTTGCTTTGCAAACTTTTGCGGGGGCCCTGCCGCCCTGAGGGGCGGCCATTGAAACGCTTGCTTTGCTCCGGCGCTTTTGCCCGCGGGCGGAACTGCGCGGACATTGAACCAGGAAGGCCCGGCTAACAAGCCGGGCCTTCCTGCTTTCACTCTATATTGCTCCGCACCGACAGGGAGAGCCGGCAGGGCAGCTGCGAAATGAACACACTGCGCCAGTCACTGGTGAAGTTTCGCCTTTGCAGCAGCTCCGGCGGGTCCCAGGCGCGCACCGGGCCCCGGCTCGTGTATTCGTCAAAGCCCGGCTCCCCGCACATCAGCTCCCGGAAATGGTTGCACACCGCCTCCAGCGTCTGGTCGCACTCCGCCTGGGTGTCGAACTCCATGCTCACGGACGCTTCGGTGACGCGGGCGCGGCGGCTCTCCTTCCGGTCGCTGAAGGTATAGCTCACGGCGGCGGCATGACCGAACAGCTCCCGGTGGTCATAATGAAAGTAACACAGGCGCACCCCGTCCTCCTGGACCGTTCGGTCGGGAGGCCCGGCCTGTTCCAGCACCTGGCTCACACTCATGTCCAGGGACACCGTTTCGCCGGGAATGCCGGTGGAAACAAGCACCGGGCGGGTCATCACCAGAAACGTGCACACCGCAAGGAGCAGCAGGCTCGCCCAGAACACCGCCGCGGCAAGTTTTTCCCTGTTCATCCCGGCCCCCCTTTGCGGCCGCTGCGGGCCGCGTTTTCTGTTTTTAGTCTACACCCGCACCCGTGCGGGCCGCAAGAGGCAGGCCGCCCAAAACCGCGGCCGCTTTTTTTGCGCCGGGCGGCGGCGATTTGACGGCGGCGGCCGGGTCCTGTATCATAGAGGATACATTTTGAAGGGACACAGGAGGTGCCGCCCATGATCCGCCGTTTTTCCGCCGCTCTGCTTGCGCTGTGTCTCGCCGTGCTGGCGGCGGGGCCCTTTGCCGTCCGGGCCGACGCGCCCACGCTGGAGGACACGCTGGACAAAGTGCGCCGGCTGGAGGCGCTGGCCGAAGACTGGGCCGGAGAGCACCCGGACGCGGACCCGGTGACCCTGACGGTGAACTACCTGTGCGGCGCGCGGTACGACGACCCGCTCTGGAGCCTGGTGCTGGGCGGTGAAAACGAAGCCTTCAACGACCGGGTGGCGCAGAGCGACGCGTCCCTTGCGTCGCTGCGGGTTCTGAAAAACGTGACCCTGCCCACCGGGGAGACGGTGGACTTTCTCCACCTCGCGGCCGCCGCCGGGGCGGGCTACAGCTACGGCATGCCCCAGATCGTGTGCTCCTGGGGCGGCGACTGCGTGCAGCTGGCCGCCTCGGTGCAGGGGCTGTCGGAGGAGGCGGAGGTGTGTTATGAGGCTCTTTCGGCCAGCTTCTGCGACCCCGGCGGCTCCGGCTATTTTCCGCTGAGCGACTGGCTGGCGGATGTGGACGGGGTGAACATCGGCCAGCGGCTGGGGGAGGGGCAGAGCTTCTCCGCCGCGCTGGAGGACTACTACGCCGCGCTGGCCGAAGCGGACGACCCGGCGGCGGCGCGCTCGCAAGAGTTTGTGGCCTGCCAGTTCGGCGGGGCGGACACCGGCGACGCCGAAGGATTCCGGGCGCTGGTGTGGAAGACCTTTTTCAGCGACGCGGGGGTGCAGCTGTTCCTGCTGGCCAACGAGTACGCCGACGTGAGCGGCGAGGGGCAAACGGTGCTCCGCGCGGACATGGAGGCCCCTCTTCGGGCCGCCTGCATGCTGGCGGCGGACCGGCTGGCGGCCGACCTGGACGGCGCGGTGGTGACGCCGCCCGCCCCCACGCCCGGCCCTGAGGCCACGCCCGCGCCCACCCCCGTGCCCGAATCTCCGGAGGCGGCGGGCCCTTGGGCGGCGGTGCGCCGGGATCCCGGCCTGCTGCTGGGGGCCATGGGCCTGCTGGCCGCGGCGTTTCTGGCAGTGGCGGCGGCGCTGTGGCGTTTGCGGGACCGATGAGCAAAAACAGGGGAACGCCCCGCGCAGCGCGCGGGGCGTTCCCCTTTATCATGAGAGAGAAGCCGGAAGAGGACTTATTCGGGTTTCTTCTTCAGCGCTTCGCCGTTCTCGCCCTCGTAGTCGCGGCCCCAGCCGGTGGCCAGCGCGAACACCATGGTGCCGAAGAGGGTGAAGGCATAGAGGGTGCCGCCTGCCACGGTGACGGGGGACAGGCCGGTGAGCGCCGCGCCGATAAAGACGAACACGCTCAGGAAGGGCACGATGGCCGGCAGGCTGTTGGCGATCGCGTCCAGCATGTTGGCGCGGCGGTAGGGGTGGATGCCCTTGGCCATGCCGATCTTGTTCAGCACCGGGCCGAAGGTGAGGATGGAAGCGCTGGTGACGCCGCCGAAGATCAGGGTGGTGATGGAGATGCCAATCAGGCAGGCGAACTCGGCGCCCCGGTCGGTCCGGGCCATGCGGCTGTGGAGGATCTTATCCACCAGCCATTCCAGCATACCCGCCTCGGAGAGCACGCCCATGATGCCGAACACGGCGATGACCAGGCCCACGGTGCCCAGCATGCCGGAGATGCCGGTGATGAGGAAACCGCCGGCCACGTTGTTGGCGGGGTCGTTGCTGAACACGGCGGAGAAGGGGAACAGGCCGAACCCGAGGCCGGTGGCCAGGCCCAGCACCAGGCCCACGAAGATGCCCAGGAAGATGTTGCGGCTGGTGGTGGCCACCACCAGCATGATGATCACGGGGATCAGCATGACCAGGCTGGTGGGATTGGACAGAGCGTCGATGGAACCGCCCTGGTAGGTGCCGCCCATGCCGCCCAGAACGGCGAACAGGACCAGCGCGATGACGCCGCCCACTGCGGAGTACTTCAAGCGGCTCTTCACGCAGCCGCCCACGTCGGCGGGATGGCCGTCGCGGTACTGCTGGGTGGAGGCGGAAGCGATGGTGGTGTCGGAGATGGGAGCCAGGTTGTCACCGAACACAGCGCCGGAGACGATGGCGCCCGCCAGGAACATGGGGCTGCCGCCCAGCACCAGGCCCGCCGGGTAGAAGATGGGGAAGGCGGTGAACATGGTGCCGATGGAGGAGCCGGTGGCGGTGGAGATGACGCAGGTGGCAAAGAACACGAAGGCCACAAACAGGCCGCCCTGGATGCCCACCGCGTTGGCAAGCCACACGAAGCCGCCGGACAGGCCGCTCTCCTTCATCAGGGCGGAGAACATGCCGATGACGAAGAAGATGACGATGACCGACACGGACGAAATGGAGGAAATGCCCTTGATGGCGGCGTCCCAGAACTTGGTGTAGCTCTTGCAGAACGCACCGCCGATGAGCAGCGCCACAAAGCCGCCCATGGCAAGGCTCTCCATGTTGAACGCCTTGCAGATCACGAACAGGAAGATACAGAACGCGAAGAAGATGGCCACCGGGATGAGCGACATGAACATGCCGCCTCTGAATTCCAGGCGCTCCTTTTTCTCTTCTGCCATGGAAAAAACACTCCTTTCACACGATACCTCTCAATGGATTTTTGGGGCGTACGTTTGCTTTTCTCAGATAATGCCCTTTTCTTTGGCCATCTGAGTCAATGCCGCTTTGATACGCTCGAAGCGCTCCACAGCGTCCTCATCCTTCGCAAAGCAGGCGGTGACGATGCGGATGTGGCCTTCGCCCTGGCTGCCGTAAGGCGTGCCCTGGTTGACCATGATACGGGCGTGCTCCATCAGATACTCGCTCACCTCGGCGCAGGTGCCCAGGGCGCTGACGTCCAGCCAGGAGAGGATGCCGCTTTCGCTCATCTTCATCTTCACGCCCGGCGTGGTGGACAGCACCTCGTAGGCCAGACGGCGGCGGCGCTCCAGGCGCTCATAGTTGCTCTTCAGCAGCTCCTTGTCCTTGATGGCGGCGATGGCGCCGATGGAGGAGGCGGTGCTGGCAGCGCCCAGCACGTTCACCGCGCCGCCGTAGAGCACGTCCATGATATGGTCGTTGGTGTAGATGTAGCCGATACGCAGACCAGACAGGCCAATGCCCTTGGAGATGGAGCAGACGGTGAGGGTGCGCTCCCACATGCCGGGCAGGGTGCAGGGGGCCACGAACTCAATGCCGTCGTAGATGTGGTCCTCAAAGGCCTGGTCGCACACCAGGATCAGGTCGTTCTTCACGATGAATTTGCAAAGCTCCTCCAGCCCTTCCCGGCGGAACACGGTGGTGGTGGGGTTGTTGGGGTGGCTCATCAGCACCATCTTGGTGCGGGGGGTCAGCCGCTTTTCAAACTCTTCGATACGAATCTGGTAGTTGTCCTCCTCATACAGAGGCACCGGCACCGTCACGCCGCCCAGCAGCTTGCCGTTGAGGAAATTGCTGGGATAGCTGGGGTTGGGCACCATGATCTCGTCGCCCTCTTCGATGAAGGGCATCATGGCGAACAGAAGGCCGCTGTCCGAGCCGGGGGTGACGATGACGTTGCGGCTGGGGTCGATGGGGATCCCCGTGCGCTCGGTGATGTGCTCGGCCAGCGCCTCGCGCAGCTCATACAGGCCGATGGGCATGCTGTAGTGGGCCGGGAAGCCGCCCTCGATGGCTTCCACCATCGCTTTTTTCACCGATTCCGGCATGGAGGGGTCGGGGAAGAAGGGGTCCGCCCAGGCCATGATGTCGCCGCCGGCCTTCATAAAGTTGCCGGCGCCCTCGCCCACGTCCGCCTTTGTCACCTCCAGGAACAGGCCGCCCTGCAGGTCACGGAAACGATCGTTCATTTTGGATTTTACGTCCATTGCTGCTTCCTCCTTTGTCAGCCGATCTCGGCGATGACCTCCACTTCCACCAGCACGCTCTTGGGCAGCTGGCGCACTGCCACACAGCTGCGGGCGGGCTTGCCGGTGAAATGGCGGGCATACACCTCATTGAAAGCGGCGAAGTCGTTCATATCCGCCAAAAAGCAGGTGGTCTTCACCGCTTTTTCCAGCCCCGAACCGGCCTCGGCCAGCACCGCCGCCAGGTTTTTCATCACCTGCTCGGTCTGGGCCTCGATCCCGCCCGCCACCACCGCACCGGTGGCAGGGTCCAGAGGGATCTGGCCGGAAGTGAACACGAGCCCGCCACTGATCAGAGCCTGGGAATAAGGCCCGATCGCGGCGGGCGCGTGGTCGGTTTGTACACATTTCATAAAATCTTCCTCCTCGCAGAAAAATTTTTGAGACGAACTTCACTGTCTTTATTATAGCAACAAAATTTTTTGCATTCAATGAGGAAAATAAATAAAATAAATTTTATTTTTTGTCCAATACGGATAAATCCCCGCCGGTGGTCAGAGGGGCGGATTTTCCCGCATGCGGCGCAGGTGCATATACACGGTGTTGGGCGAGAGTTCCAGCTCCCGGGCCACGATCTGCACCGCGTCTTTGATCTGGAAGATGTTGCCCTTCCACAGCCGGGAAACGATCTCCCGGTTGCGGTTGGAGGCGCTGACGCTGGCGTCCGCGCGCACCTGCTCCTGGGCTTTGAGCACCGCCTGGCGCACCAGCTCCTGGGTGTTTTCGGCAAAGGTCTCGCTGACGCCCGTTTCCAGGCCGGGGCCCGGCTCGGGGGAGAAGGTGGCCAGCAGCTCCGACAACGGGGTGTTCAGGTAGAAATTGATACACAGCAGGCCGATCACCCGGCCGCCGGTGCCCCGGATGGTGATGGTGGCGGCCTTCAGCGGTTCGCCCTTTTTGTTGCGGGAAAAATAGGAGATGTAGCCGTCCCGGCTCTCCTCCTCGATCCGGGAGAGCATGGTGAGGGCCAGGTCGGTGATGGGCGCGCCCGGCTGGCGGCCGGTGTGGTGGCCGTTGATGATCCGGATCACCGAGCGGTCCATGTGTTCCAGGCTGTGCAGCACGATCTCATAGCTGGGGCCGAGGTAATCCGCCAGGCCCTCCACCAGGGTGGCATAGGAGTCCAGAATGCGGCGGTCCTCCTCGGTCAGAACGACTTCTTTGCAGGGTTCGCTCATGGGGTTCCCTCCCTTTCCTTGCCGCGGCGGACGGGCCGCAGGCGGCAAAATGCACGTCTTTGTTTTTATGATACCAGAGAAGAATGGCCCGCGCAATACGCCACCGGAACGGGGTTTGACGGGCGGCGCGCCTTCTCCTATAATGAATAGGGAAAGCAGACAGGCCGCCCGCCGGGCGGCGTTTTTTCAGGGGAGCGGTTTTATGAACGTATTCGATATCCTGGGCCCGGTGATGATCGGGCCTTCCAGCAGCCACACCGCCGGGGCGGCCCGTATCGGGGGCATTGCCCGTGCGGTGCTGGCCGCCGAGCCGGTGCGGGCGGTCATTCAGCTGCACGGCAGCTTTGCCAAGACCTACAAGGGCCACGGCACCGACAAAGCCATCATCGCCGGCATTATGGGCATGGCCCCGGACGACGAGCGTATCCGCCGGGCGCCGGAGCTGGCCGCGGCGGCGGGGCTGGCCGTTTCCATCGAGACGGTGGAGCTGGACGGCGCCCATCCCAACACCGCCCGCATTCTGCTGTGGGACGCGGCGGGCCGCACCGTGACGGTGCAGGGGGCCAGCGTGGGAGGCGGAAACATCCTCATCACCGCGGTGAACGGCATGGAGGTGCAGATCACCGGCCAGTACACCTCCCTCATCGTCCTTCACCGGGACACGCCCGGCACCATCGCCGCCGTCACCGACGTGCTGGCGGCCCACGGGGTGAACATCTGCAATTTCCGGCTCGCCCGCCAGAAAAAGGGCGGCGAGGCCGTGATGACCATCGAAATGGACGGCAGCTTTGACGGAGCGCTGAACCGGGAAGTGGAGGCTTTGCCCAACATCCTCTCCTCCACCATGCTGCAGCCCATCTGAAGGGGGAGGGACATCCATGACGGAAGAACTGAAATACGATTCCATCGCCGCCCTGGCCGCGGCCGCCGAGGAGGCGGGCGAGCCCATCTCGGCGCTGGTGCTGCGCCAGCAGGCGCGGCAGCTGGAAAAAGACGAGGCGCAGGTGTTTGCCCAAATGCGGGACACCTACGCCGTGATGGCCGCCTGTATCGAGCCGGGCTGTGACGAACAGCTGCGCTCGGCCAGCGGCCTTTCGGGAGGCAGCGCCTTCCGCATGCGCCGGGCGGTGGCGGACGGAAAAAACCTCACCGGCGGCGTGCTGGGCGGCGCGCTTTACCGGGCGCTGGCGGTGAGCGAACTGAACGCCGCCATGGGCCGGGTGGTGGCGGCCCCCACCGCAGGCAGCTGCGGCATTCTGCCCGCGGCGGTGCTGACCATGCAGATGGAAAAGGGCTGCCCGGAGCACGACTGTGTGATGGCCCTGTTCACCGCCAGCGCGGTGGGCATGGTCATCACCACGAACGCCAGCGTGGCCGGGGCCCAGGGCGGCTGCCAGGCCGAGTGCGGCAGCGCGGCGGCCATGGCCGCCGCCGCCATCGTGGAGCTGGCGGGGGGCACCCCCCGGCAGGCGGCCGACGCGGTGGCCATCGCGCTGAAGAACATCCTGGGCCTTGTGTGCGACCCGGTGGCGGGCCTTGTGGAGATCCCCTGTATCAAGCGCAACGCCTCCGGCGTGGCGGGGGCCTTTGTGGCCGCCGAGCTGGCGCTGGCGGGCATTGAAAGCGCCATTCCCGCCGATGAGGTGATCGTGGCCATGAAAAAAGTGGGGGACGCCATGTCCCCCGCCCTCAAGGAGACCGCCGAGGGGGGCCTTGCCGTCACCCCCACCGCCCGCCGGCTCTATGAGCAGGTGTTCGGGCGGCCCGCGGAGAGCGGCTGCACCGGCTGCGGCGGCTGCGCGAAAGGCCGCTGACCATGGAAAAAACGGCTTCCCTGCGCCGGGACCTGACCACGGGCCCGGTGGCAAAGACCATGCTGCTGTTCAGCCTGCCCCTCATCGCGGGGGACATTCTGCAGCAGCTTTATAACGTGGCGGACACCCTCATCGTGGGGCGTTTTCTCGGGTCGGCGGCCCTGGGGGCGGTGGGCTCGGCCTACACCCTGATGACCTTCCTCACCTCCATCCTGCTGGGCCTTGCTTTGGGCAGCGGCGCGGTGTTCTCGGTGGAGTGGGGCCGGCGGGACCTGGAGGAGCTGCGCCGCAGCGTGTTCTCCTCCTTCTGCCTTATCGCTCTCATCACGGCGGCGCTCACCGCCTTTTCCTTTGCTTTTCTGGACGGTATCCTCCGCTTTCTGCAGGTGCCGGCGGAGAACTACGCCCTCATGCGGGCCTATCTGTGGGTCATCTTTCTGGGCATTCCCGCCACGTTCCTCTACAACTTCTTCGCCTGCCTGGTGCGGGCGGTGGGCGACTCGGCGGCGCCGCTGGTCTTTCTGGGCCTTTCGGCGGCGGTGAACATCGCGCTGGACCTGTGGTTCGTGGTGGGCCTGGGCTGGGGCGTGGAGGGCGCGGCGGCGGCCACGGTCATCGCCCAGTATCTCTCCGGCGGGGCGATGGCCGCCTACACCGCCCTGCGCTGGCCCCAGCTTCTGCCGGGGCGGCGGCAGTGGGAGCTGCGGCGGGAGAATCTTGCCCGCATTGCGCGCTTTTCGCTGCTGACCTGCGCCCAGCAGTCGGTGATGAACTTCGGCATTCTGCTGGTGCAGGGGCGGGTGAACTCCTTCGGGCCCGCGGTGATGGCCGCCTTTGCCGCCGGCGTCAAGATCGACGCCTTTGCCTACATGCCGGTGCAGGATTTCGGCAACGCCTTTTCCACCTTTGTGGCTCAGAACTACGGCGCGGGCAAACCCGACCGCATTCGCCGGGGCATGGCCGCGGCTGTGGGGTGCGCGGCGGGCTTTTCCGCCGCGGTGAGCGCCGTGGTCTTCCTCTTTGCCCGGCCGCTGACGGGCATTTTTGTGAACGCTTCGGAAACGGAGATCCTGAACATCGGCGTGCAGTATCTGCGGATCGAGGGCGCGTTTTATCCCGCCATCGGCTGCCTGTTCTTGTTCTACGGGCTCTACCGCGCGGTGGGCCTGCCCTCCATGAGCATGGTGCTCACGGTCATCAGTCTGGGCACCCGTGTGGCCCTGGCCTACGGGCTGTCCGCCCTGCCGGTGTTCGGCGTGGCGGGTATCTGGTGGTCGGTGCCCATCGGCTGGCTGCTGGCCGACGCGGTGGGCCTTGTCTACTGGCTGGCGCGCCGCCGCTCCATTGAGGCGGCGCTGACCGCGGCGGGCCGCTGAGGAAGGGAGGCGTTTCCCATGCTCTTTCTGCTGGGTGCGGTGGGCTGCACCTCTCTGGTGAACATCGTGCCGGCCCTGGCCAGCCGCCGCGGCTGGGACGGCCGGGCGGTGCTGGGCTGGAATTATCTTGCCTCGGCGGCAGCGGCGGGCCTGCTGGCGGCGCTGGCGCGCCCCGCCCTCTATTTTCCCGCGCCGGGGCTGCTGGCCGGAGCGCTCTCCGGCGGGATGACCGGGCCGTCCAGCATGTCCTTTGCGGTGTGGTTCGGCCTGTTCACCGGCGTGCTCTATCTTTTGTGCCTGCGGGCGGTGGAAAAAAGCGTGCGGGAGAAAGGCGCGGGAGTCACCACCCTTTACCAGCGGCTGGGCATTCTGGTGCCCATCCTCTGCTCCGCTCTTTTGTGGGGAGAAGTGCCCTCGCCGGTGCAGCTGGCGGGGCTGGCCGCCTCGGTGGCGGTGATGGCCGCCCTTTGGGGCGGCGGCGGACAGCGGTGGACGTGCTGGCCTTTCACCGCGCGCTCTCCCGCCGGGAAAAGCTGGCCCTCGGCCTGGCCGCCCTGTGCCTCGTGCTGGTGAACCTGTAAACAAATGGATTTGCGCCCGCTCCCAAAACCCTGTAAAATAAAGGGGAAAGGGGGCGGGCTTTTTGGACGAACGCACCTATCTTGCCATTGATCTCAAATCCTTTTACGCTTCGGTGGAATGCGTGGAGCGGGGGCTGGACCCCATGACCACCCATCTGGTGGTGGCGGACGAGGCCCGCACCGACAAGACCATCTGCCTGGCGGTGTCGCCGGCCTTGAAGGCCTACGGCGTGCCCGGGCGGGCGCGGCTGTTCGAGGCCCGGCAGGCGGTGAGCGAAGCGAACCGCCGCCGCCGGGCGAAGGCGCCGGGAGGCGTTTTTTCCGGCAAAAGCTGGAACGAAACGGCCCTTGCCGCCGACCCGGGGCTGGAGATGGACATTCTGGTGGCTCCGCCCCGGATGGCCCACTACATCGAGGTGAGCGCGAAGGTATATCAGGTGTACCTGCGCTTTGCCGCCCCGGCGGACATCCATGTGTATTCCATCGACGAGGTGTTCATCGACGCCACCCATTACTTAAAAAGTGCAGGCGTGAGCGCCGAGTCCTTTGCCCGCCAGGCGGTGCGGCAGGTGCTGGAAGCCACCGGGATCACCGCCACGGCGGGGATCGGCCCCAACCTGTATCTGGCCAAGGTGGCCATGGACATCGAGGCCAAGCACTGCCCGCCGGACGAAAACGGCGTGCGGGTGGCCCGGCTGGACGAGCGGAGCTTCCGGCAGAAATACTGGGACCACCGGCCCCTCACCGATTTCTGGCGGGTGGGCCGGGGCATTGCCCGGCGGCTGGAGGAAAACGGCCTGGCCACCATGGGAGACGTGGCCCGGCTGTCCCTTTCCGACGCGGGGCAGGAAACGCTGTTCCGGCTGTTCGGGGTGAACGCCGAGCTGCTCATCGACCACGCCTGGGGCTGGGAAAGCTGCACCATGGCGGACATCAAGGCCTACAAGCCCGCCGATCACAGCGTGGGCAGCGGGCAGGTGCTGCAGGAGCCCTACCCCTTTGAAAAGGCGGCGCTGGCGGTGCGGGAGATGGCGGACGCCCTGGCGCTGGACCTGGTGGCCCATGGCCTTGTGACCGACCGCCTGGTGCTGGCGGTGGGCTACGACATCGAAAACCTGTCCGGCGCGCCGGGAACGGCATACCGCGGGCCGGTGGTGACCGACCACTACGGGCGGCGGGTGCCCAAGCCCGTCCACGCCACTGCCCGGCTGGAAAAGCCCACCTCTTCCGCCCGGGAGCTGGTGGCGGCCGCCCAGGCGCTGATGGAGCAGGCGGCGGACCCGGCGCTGCTGGTGCGGCGGCTGAACCTCACCGCCGCCCGGGTGCTGACCGAAGAGGAGGCGGAGGCGGCCCCGGTGTGCCGTCAGCTGGACCTGTTCCACGACTGGGGGGCCGAGGCCGCCCGGGAAAAGGAAGCCGCCGCCCGCCGGGCCCGGGAGAAAAAAATGCAGACCGCCATGCTGGACATCAAAAAGAAATACGGAAAGAACGCCATCCTCAAGGGCATGGACCTGGAGGACGGGGCGACCGGGCGGCTGCGCAACGGCCAGATCGGCGGCCACAAGGCGTGAAAGGGGAGAGAAGGATGAGCCGTTACGACGATATGCTGGACCTGCCCCGCCCCGCCATGTCGCGGGCAAAGCCCCTGACCGGTCTTGAGCGGGCGGCCCAGTTTTCGCCCTTTGCGGCGCTTTCCGGCTACGAGGCGGCCATCCGGGAGGCGGCGCGCCTCACCGAGCCGGCGGTGGAGCTGGCGGAGGACGCGGCGGCGGCGCTGGACAAAAAGCTGCGCCTGCTGGCCCGGCAGCTGCCCTGCCGCCCTCAGGTGACGGTGACCTGGTTTGAGCCGGACGCGCGGAAAGAGGGCGGGGCGCTGCGGGTGTTCACCGGCCGGCTGCGCCGGGTGGACGAGACCGCCGGCCTGCTCATTTTCGAGGATGGGCAGCGGCTGCCTCTGGCGGCCGTGCGGGCGCTGGAGAGCGAGGTTTTCCCCGAATTTCTGTGAGAATGTGAAAAAGCGTCCCCGTGCCGCGGCACGGGGACGTTTTTTTCATTGTTCCAGTTCAAAGACCACCCAGCCGGCCTCGTCGGACCAGACCACCCGGGCCTGCCCCGACCAGGGCAGGGACTGGTCGATCTCGCCGGGGGCCGCCAGCACGAAGACCCGCCCCTCGGGCGGCGCGGCATGGCTGGTCTTTTGCAGCCAAGGCCGCATTTTGAGGGAGGCCAGATCTTCCACCTGCCACATCTCGATGGCGCCGTCGGTGAGTTCGGTGACCACGTTGGCATGCCAGAAGGTGGCATAGCCCTGGGTATAGCCCTGCTCCTTCAGCCAGCCGGCCACCGTTTCCAGCCCGGGGGTGCCGTGGGGCGGGGCGGCGGCAAAGCGCAGGGTGGTGCCCGCGCTGACACAGACCACCAGCGCCGCCAGCACGCCCGCCAGCGCCCGGCGCAGTGCGGGCCGCCGCAGCGGGAAGCCTTCCGCCGCCGCGGCCACCGCCGCGATGGCGATGGGCGCCACCGGCAGCCAGTAGCTTCCGTTGATGGCCTCGCCGTCGTTCATGCAGGCAAAGGCCACCCCGTCCACCAGAAGGCAGGCGGCCAGGACCGCGCCGGTCAGCCGGTGGGCGAAGGGCAGTTCACCGCCCTGTTTCAGCAGCCACGCCAGGGCCAGCACCACCGCCCCGGCCAGCACAAGACCCGCCGCGCCCAGCAGCCCCGGCAGCGAGAAGAGAGGCACCGCCCCGGTGGCCGCCTGCTGCCAGCGGTCCGCCGGGTAGCCGAAGAGGGCGAGGAAATCGCCCCACACCTCCAGAATGCCGGTGAGGGAGAGGGCCGTCCAGCTGCGGGCACTCTGGTCCAGGAAGGTGTAGCGCGCCGCCAGCACCACCCGGTTCACCAGATACCCACCGCACCCGCAAACGCAGGCCAGCACCGCGGCCGCAAAGGCCCGCACCTGGGGCTGTTCCGCCCAGCCGGGGCCCAGAGGCGCCTGCAAAAAGCGCACAAGAAGCAGCACCGCGCACGCCGCCGCCAGCGGCACATAGAGGTTCATCAAAAGCCGCACTCCGTTGAGGCCGGCGGCAAAGCTCACCAGCGCCAGCGCCGCCGCCGTGAGGGCGGTGCGGGGTCGGGAAGCAGGGCGCGCCAGCCGCACGGCCAGGCCCAGGCTCACCAGCACAAAGGTCATGTGCACAAAGTAAAAACCGCCCAGCACCCCGTGGTAGAGCTGCCAGAAACCGAAGGGGCACACGAGCGCCCCCGCCGCCCAGGGGGCGCTTTTCCACAGCCCCGCGCTCCGGGCAAAAAAGAGATAGCTCCCCGCCAGCAGCGCCGAGAGCAGCCCCTGGGCCAGAATGCGGGCGGCGTGCCAGCTGCCGGGGAACACCAGCAGCCCCAGCTTGAACAGCAGCTGCTGGCAAAACACCCGCAGCTCGGTGGAGTAATACCATCCCCCGGAGAGCGCGCCGCCCTCCCGGTTCAAAAGATCCGCCAGCACCATCTCGGACGCCATGTCGCTGTCCAGCAAGGAGCGGCCGCAGCGCCACATCAGCGCCACCCCCGCCAGCCAGGCCGCCGCAAGCCACACCCAGCCGGCGGCGCGCCACAGCGCTTCCCGGTCCGGGCAGCGCAGCCTCTTTGTTTCCGTCATCCAAAGCACCCCGCAAATGCAGTTTTACAGGGTCAGTATAGCACATCCGGGGCGAAAACAGAAGTGCGCTCAGGGCTGCTCGTATTCAAAGGAGGCGTGTTCCGCCGTCAGCTCCAGCAGCACCCGGCCGCCTTTGGTCAGCCGGTAATATGCCGGGCAGGAAAGGTTCTCCCGTACGGTGCGCTCCATCACCCCCGCGGCGGGGGCCCGCAGCGCCCGCCCCGGTCCGCCCAGCCGCCGGGCGGTGAGGCAAAGTTCCCCCTGGCGCACCGTGACCCCGCCGCCGCCCAGGGCCGTGACCCGCGCGCCCAGGTAGCTTGCCAGCCGCCACTCCTTTCCCTCCAGCCGCACCAGGGCGATGACCCCCCGGAAGGCCGCCGGGCCCAGGGGCACATTGGCCGCCGCCAGCACCAGCGAGCCGCCCTCGAACAGGCACTGGGTCCAGAGATAGTCCGAGGGGAAGGAGCGGCCCCGGTCCCCCTCGACGTAGCCTCTGCCGCCCCCGAAGTCAAAGACCCGCCCGTTCACCTCCAGCCGCCCGAAAAGGTCGTGGGCCATGCTGGCCACCCGGTGGCGGCATTGCAAAAAGGGCACGGCGCAAAAAGGCCCCATCACATCCCAGGCCGGGGGCAAAAGCGGCCCGAAACGCACCTGGCCTTTTGCCCGCAGGTCCGGCTGATTTACCGCAAGGCGCAGCCCCTTTTCACAGAAAACATTCCGCCCCAGCACCGCCCGGGGGCGGGCGGCGCTCACGGCGCACTGCTCCGGGGCAAAGGGGACGTTCCAGCTGCCACCTTCCGTGATGAGCTGCAGCGAGCCGCCCCCCGCGTGCACCGCCGGGATGAGGGCCAGGCTGCCCGCCGGGGCCTGGCATTTGAAGTACCAGCCGCAAAAATACCGTTCAGTCATGGCGCACCTCCTTTTGGGCCGGGCCGTCCAGCAGGCGGCCGTAGCGATCGAACCGGGAACCGTGGCAGGGGCAGTCCCAGCTGCGCTCGTGGGGGTTCCACTCCAGCCGGCAGCCCATGTGAGGGCAGCGGATGTCCACCACGCACAGCCGCCCGTCCTCCTCCCGCCAGACGCCCATCGTCCGGCCGTCCAGCTTCACCACACCGCCCGATCCGGGAGCCACCGACGCCGGCCCCGCCCCCGCGGGCAGGAAGCGGCGGGCAAGACCCTTCACCGCCTCCACCCGCCCGCCGGGGCATTTCGCAGCTTTTTTCCCAAATGGAACCCATGCCTGCCTCCCACCGCCGCCATTTTTCGCCGGCGGCTCTTTTTTTAAAACAGTGTTGCCCGCCCGCGCCGCGCCTATGCCGAACGTGGGCGCAGCCCCGGTCATAGGATGGCCGGGAGGGATACGCATGAAACAACACTGGAAATTCTTTGCCAGCGCAGCCGCCGCGCTGGTGTGGCTGTGGGTCTCGGCGGCGCTGGCGGTGCCCTGGGTGCGCAGCGCCTCGCTCCATCTGCCCTTCGCCTATGTGGTGTTCGTGGTGGCGGGGGTGGCGCTGCTGCCGGCCTATCTGATGGGGGCGATGTTTCTTTCCAACCTTCTGCACCGCAGGCTGCCGCCCCGCTTTCACCCCGGCTGCCGCCCGGTGAGCGTGATCGTCTGCGCCCGCAATGAGGAAAAGAACATCTACCGCACCATCGGGAGCATTGCGGGCCAGGAATACGACGGGCGGATGACCATCCTCTGCGTGGACAACGACTCCGCCGACGGCACCGTGGCCGAAATGCGCCGGGCGGCGGCGGACTTTTCCCGCCCGGGGCGCGTCATCCGCCTCTATGGCTGCTGCGAGCCGGGCAAGGCCCGGACGCTGAACGAGGGGCTGCGCCATGTGCGGGACGAATACTTCGTCACGGTGGACGCGGACACCCGCCTGGAGCAAAGCGCCCTTGCGGCCATTGTGGGGCGCATTGCCGCCACCGGCGCGGGGTGCGTGGCGGGCAATCTGGTCAGCGCCGGGGCCCGCACCTGGGTGCAGAAAATGCAGTTCTGGGACTACTTCGTCAGCATTGCCGCCATCAAGCGCTACCAGGGCAGCTACGGCGCGACGCTGGTGGCGCAGGGGGCCTTCAGCGCCTACGAGACCGCCGCCGTGCGGGCGGTGGGCGGCTGGCAGGATGGCGCGGGGGAGGACATCGTGCTCACCTACCGCCTGCTGGCGGCGGGGCGGCGCTCGCTCTATGAGCCACGGGCAGTGGCCCACACCGACGTGCCCGCGACCCTGGGGGCACTGGCGCGCCAGCGCAGCAGATGGGCCCGGGGCATGTTCGAGGGGCTGGCGGCGGTGAAGCCCTGGCGCCAGCCGGACGCCTTTGCCGGCTATTTTGAAACACTGAACCTCTCCATCGTCTGGCTGGACCTCGCCTACATCTTCGGCTTTGTGCCGGGGGTGGTGCTGGCGCTGCTGGGCATGCCCTGGCTGGCGGGGTGGATCACCCTGCTGGTGCTGCCGCTGCTGCTCATCGGCACTGCCAGCGTCTGCCGCTTCCAGCGCCGCCTGCCGGAAATGGAGACGAAGGGCAGCCTTTGGGGCTTTGTGCTCTTTGTGCTGGTGTTTCAGACGGTGCAGTCCGCCTGCTCGCTGTGGGGCTACGCCGCGGCGCTCACCCGCCGGGGCCTTGACTGGAAACGGTGAAGGGAGGCGCGCGCATGAACGGAAAAAGAGGGGGCCTTGGGGCCCTGTGCTATCTGGCGGTGTTCGCCATGGCGCTGCTGGCGCTGCCCGCCCTTTTGTGGTTTGCCCGCCGGGACGCGGGGGACGAGGTGACGCTGCCGGTGGTGATGTACCACGACGTGTGCCGCAGCGAAGAGGAAGCGGACGAATACACCGTGAGCGCCGCCCGGCTGGAGGAGGACCTGGAGGCCCTTTTGGCGGCGGGGTATCAGCCGGTGCGCCTGAGCGAGGTGCTGACCTATGCCTGCGGCGGCGGGGCGCTGCCCCGCAGGCCGGTGCTGCTGGTCTTTGACGACGGGGCGGCGGGGCTGGGCCACTGGGGGCTGCCGGTGCTGAATAAATACGGCGTGCCGGCGGTGGTTTCGGTGATCGGGGACGCGGCCGCCGGGACCCAGGGCGAGGCCGGGGAGTTTCTGACCTGGAGCCAGCTGGCGGCAATGGAGCAGACCGGCCTTGTGGAGCTGCAAAGCCATTCCGCCTCGCTGCACACCTACGCCCGCCCGGGGGTAACGCGCCTTGCCGGCGAGAGCGAAGCGGACCACGCCGCCCTGCTGGCGGCGGACGCAAAGCGGATGGAAGCCATGGCAAACGAGGCAGGGGCGGCGCTGCTGCCCGCCTTCGCCTATCCCTACGGCGCGCTGGACTCCTGCGCCGAAAAGGCGCTGCGGGCGGCGGGTGTGCAGGCCACCATGACCAGCGAAGAGCACCTGAACCGGCTCACCCGCTCGCCGGAGTGCCTGTTTCTTCTGGGGCGCTTTGAGCGCACCGGCTTTATGACCACGGCGCAGCTTTTGGAAAAGCTGGAGCAGAAATAAAAAAGGGCCCCGGGGCAAACGCCCCGGGGCTCTCTTGTTGCGCAAAGGATTTACAGCAGATGTACCGCCACGATCAGGCCGGCAAACACGATGGAGACCATGCTGGTCAGCTTGATGAGGATGTTGATGGCGGGGCCGGAGGTGTCCTTGAAGGGATCGCCCACGGTGTCGCCCACCACAGCGGCCTTGTGGCA
>DXFW01000039.1 GCA_019114225.1 Candidatus Allofournierella pullicola
GCGTAGCACCAGGAAGCGGGCGATTTTGATGGGAGCGCAAGGAAAAGCGCCGCAGGCACCCTTGGTGGTTGTCAAGGCGCTTTGACGCCGCGATACCGCAAAAGCGCCTGCTTCCCGGCGCCGTTTTCTTATGGCACCGCGGCTAAGGGCCGGGCTTTGCCTTTTGTTCCGGGCGTTCACTGCACGCGCACGCCGCTGCGGGTCTGCTCGATAATGCTGTCCATGATGTCGCGGGTGAGGCTGCCGGTGATGTAGCCGAACACATTGCCCTCCGTGTCGATCATAAAGGTGGTGGGGAAGGCGCTGACGCCGTACTGGGCGAAGACCTCGCCCGTCTCGTCCATCAAGGTGGGGTAGGTGTAGCCTTTCTCCCCCAGCCAGTCGCCGATCTCCTCGGCGGTGAGGCTGTCGGCGTTGCCGGGGTGGTCGGGGTCGTGGGGGTTCGCCACGCCCAGGACCACCACCTCACCGGTGTTCTCGCCCCAATCCTCGTAGAGCTGCTGGATCTCCGGCATTTCCCGCTGGCAGGGGCCGCACCAGGTGGCCCAGAAGTTCAGGAATACCACCTTGCCCTCGTAGTCAGACAGGGTGTGCTCCTCACCGTTCTGGTCCACAAGGGTGAAGTCCGGCGCGGGGGGCAGCTCACTGCCGGAGGAGGAACCACTCTCCGGCGCGGAGGAAGCGGTGCTGCCGCTCTGGCTTTCGCTGGCCGGGGCGGAAGAAGGCGCGCTTTCAGGCTGAGAAGCGCTCTGGCTGACCGAGGTGCTCTGGCCGCCCGTGCCTGAAACGCCGCTGAGGTAGGCGGTGAAGCCGTTCATCCAGCCGGTGAACATCATCACGCCCATCAAAATCAGCAGCACGCCGCCCGCCCGGGCGGTCCATTTGAGCCAGCCGGTGTGACGCTTGAAGAAAGCCAGCACCTGGCTGGTGAACAGGCCCACCGCCAGGAAGGGCAGCACAAAGCCCAGGGTGTAGACCCCGATGAGCAAAAAGCCCATGCCCCGGGTGCCGGCGCTGGCGGCCATCAGCAGCACGCTGGTGAGGGCCGGGCCGACGCAGGGAGTCCAGGCAAAGCTGAAGGTGAAGCCCAGCACCAGCGCGGCCAGGGGGCTGGCGCCCCACTTTTTGGGGTCAAAGGGCAGCCGCCATTCCCGCTGCATAAAGCGGCTTTCCAGAAAACCCAGCTGCACCAGGCCCAGCAGCACCACCAGAATGCCGCCGATCCGGGCGGCCAGCGCCCGGTTGCCGGTGAAGAAGCGGCCCAGCTGGGTGAAGCCCAGCCCCAGCACAAAAAAGGCGAAGCTGATACCCAAAATGAAAAACAGGGTGTTGCGCAGTGCCAGGCGGCGGCGCTGACGGTCGGTGAGCTCCTCAGCGGAGGCGCCGCCCGCCAGATAGCCCAGATACAGCGGGATGAGGGGCAGCACGCAAGGCGAGAAAAAGCTCAAAAGGCCCTGGGCAAACACAGCCAGCGCCGAAACGCTTGTCTCTACGGTAAATCCCATTCAAAACACTCCTTTCCCCTTTCACTGCGGGGGTGTGGGGGTATGATATCACAAAACGGCCCGGGCCACCGTAGCAAAGTCACCAACGGGGCCGGAAAAGCCCCCGGCAGGCAGGCTGCCGGGGGCTTGGGTTCGGCGTTTTGATTTACTTGCCGGCCTTCTTGGCGGCGGGCTTGGCAGCCTCAGCCTTCTTGGCGGGTTCGGCCTTGGCGGCGGGCTTGGCAGCCTCGGCCTTCTTGGCGGGCTCGGCCTTGGCGGCGGGCTTCGCAGCCTCAGCCTTCTTGGCGGGCTCTGCCTTGGCGGCGGGCTTCGCGGCCTCGGCCTTCTTGGCGGGCTCGGCCTTGGCGGCGGGCTTCGCGGCCTCAGCCTTCTTGGTGGGCTCGGCCTTGGCGGCGGGCTTGACAGCCTCGGCCTTCTTGGCGGGAGCAGCTTTCTTAGCCGCGGGCTTCTTGGCCGCGGGTTTCTTCGCGGCGGGCTTCTTGGCGGCCTTGGGGGCCTCCTCCTTCACCGGCTCGGCCTTGACGGCAGCCTTCTTGACCGCTTTGGCCTCGGCCACGGTCCAGGTCTGGTTCTCGCCGCCCACGTCCTGCCAGATCTGCAGGCGGGCACCGTTGTCCTGGTTCATGCCCACCACGTCCAGGCACTTGCCGGACAGGTTGGACTTGATCTTCACGCGGCCGTCGCCGGTGGACTCCAGCACCCACAGCTGGCTGGAGCCGCTGGCGCCCTCCCACTGGTGGACCCAGGTGCCATCCACCACGCCGCCGGCGATCAGGTCCAGCATTTTGCCGGTGAAGCGGTTGCAGATCCGGTACACGCCGTCGCCCGCGCGCACAAAGCTCCACTGCTGCCACTCCTCGCCGGCGTAGTCCCACAGCTGGATGGCGGCGCCGTTTTCGGTGTTGTAGTCGGCGACCTCCACGACCTTGCCATTGGCGGCGGTGATGGTATAATATTTATCAGCACTGATCACGGTTTGAGCAGTCTTTTTCATATGAATGTCCTCCATTCTTTTTCACATGTTTCCCCCATTCGGAAACCTTGCATTTTATTATAGCACCACCGCGAAATCCGTCAAGCAAATCGGCCTAAAATGCCGTTTTGCGACGCAAACTGCACCATGAAAGGGTCTTTTTATGACATACGAGCGCATTCGAACGGCACAGTTTCTCCTGCGGGAAAACCGCTTCACCGCCCAGGTGCTTCTGGACGGCGCGCCGGTGCGGGTGCACGTGAAGAACACCGGCCGCTGCGCCGAGCTTTTGGTGAAAGGGGCCACGGTGTATCTGGCGGGGGCGGAGAATCCCGCCCGCAAGACCGCCTGGGATCTGGTGGCGGTGGAAAAGGGGCCGCTGCTCATCAACATGGACTCCGCCGCCCCCAACAAGGCCGCCGGCGAGTGGCTGGCCGCCGGGGGGCTCGGCCCGCTGGAAGGGCTGCGGACGGAGTTCACCGTGGGGAATTCCCGTTTTGATTTTCATGCCCGGCGCGGCGGCGCGCCTCTGCTGGTGGAGGTGAAGGGCTGCACGCTGGAAGAAAACGGCGTGGCCGCTTTTCCCGACGCGCCCACCCTGCGGGGCTTGAAGCACGTGCGGGAACTGACGGCGCTGGCGGCCGAGGGCTGGCAGTGCTGCGTGCTGGTGGTCATCCAGATGAAGGGGGTGCGGCTGTTCCGGCCCAACTGGGCCACCCAGCCCGCCTTCGGCACGGCGCTGGCCGAAGCGCAGGCCGCCGGGGTGCAGCTTTTGGCCATGGACTGCCTGGTGACGCCGGACAGCATGGTGCTGGACGCGCCGGTGCCCATCGACCTGACGCCGCCGGAAGGAGTGTGAGCCATGGCCGTTGCTCAAAAGACCCGCTACCGCTGGCTGGACGTTCTGCGCGGCGCGGCGGTGGTGAACATGGTGGTCTTCCACTTCTGTTACGACTGGTTTGAGGTGTTCGCCCGGCAGCCGGGCTGGTATTTCCTCTGGCCCAGCCGCGTTTGGCAGCAGGCCATCTGCTGCACCTTCATCCTCACCGCCGGGTTTTCCGCTTATCTCGGCCGCCGGGCGCTGCGCCACGGCCTTGTTCTGAATCTGTGCGGCTTCGCGGTGAGCGCGGTGACGCTTCTTGCCCTGCCCAGCGAGGCAGTATTATTCGGCATTCTGAACCTGCTGGGCTGCTCGGTGCTGCTGGTGTGGGCGCTGCGCCCGGCGCTGGAAAAACTGCCCGCCGCCGCGGGTCTTTGTGTCAGCCTGTTCCTCTTCGCCCTCACCCGCCACCTGCCCGAAGGGTATCTGGGGCTTTTGGGTCTGTGGCGGCTGGAACTGCCCGCCGGGCTCTACCGATGGAACGCGCTGGCCTTTCTGGGCCTGCCGGGGCCCACGTTCGCCAGCAGCGACTACTTTCCGCTGGCGCCCTGGTTTTTCCTGTTCCTGGCGGGATGGTTTTTCTGCCGTTTGGCCCGCCCCCGGCTGGAGGGTTTTCTTCCCCGCCTTTCCTGCCCGCCGCTGGAATGGATCGGGCGGCACAGCCTGGCGCTCTATCTCATCCACCAGCCGGTGTGCATGGCGGTGTGCTGGCTGCTGAATCTTTGAATCCGCACAAAAAGGCCGAGGGCCCGGTTTTCACCGGGCCCTCGGCCTTTTATTTGTTGTTTGTGCTCCCGTTTCTCAATAGCCCTGCCCGTCGTCACGGCGCTTGAAAAGCAGCCGCAGCACAACAGCCAGAACGATCAGCACCACAGCGATGGCGCCGATGGCCATGGGCAGCACAGGCAGGCCGCCCTTGTCAGCCTCGGGGTCAGGCACAGAAATCACCGGCTGCTCCTCCGGCGCTGCGGGCACCAGGGTCTCGTCGTAAGCGATGGCATACTTGGAGAAGTGGGGCGTGGTAAAGGTCACCAGACCCTCCGCCTCGTTGTAGCTGGTGTCACAGGGGGTGGTGCCGCCGTTGTCGTCCACATACCAGACCACCACGCCCTCCGCCTGCTGGCCGTCGGCCAGGGCATAGGGCAGGGTGACAGTGGCCGTGCCTGCGCTGAAGTCGGAAATGACGGTGTCTCCGCTGCGCAGGGTCAGTTCCACCACCGGGAAACCGTCCGCTGCGGCAGCCTGCGCCTCGTTCAGCTGGGCGGGCGCCACGGGACTGACCGACAGAACGATCTCTTGCTCCGCCTGCTGCATGATCGCCGTGAGAGCGGCCGAGTCAAAGGCGACCCGAGCCACATCGCTGGTCACCACGAGTTCCGCGTCCTCCCGGGCGGCAAGGGTAGTCAGCGCGTCGGCGGGCAGAGTGACCTCCACCGCTTCCGCCCCCTCGGTGCGGCTCACCTCCACCTGCACCACAGGGGCAGCGCCGGCTGCTTCAGCATCGCTGAGGGCCGCTTCCACGGCCTCTGCCAGCTGCTCATTTTCAATGGCCGCCACTGCGGTGGCGTTCTCCACCACCGCGTCGGTCTTGGTGGAGGCCGTCACGGTGCCGTCCGTGACCACCGGTGTCTCGCTGGGCGCAGGCGTGGCGGTGGGCCGCGGCCGGGCGGTAGCCGTGGGCGCAGGCGTGGCCGTGGGCACAGGCGCCGGGGTTGCAGTGGGCGCGGGAGTAGCCTGGGACCCGCCGCCCTGGCCGTGATCCGGGGTGGGAGTGGGTGCAACGTATTTGCTCACGGTGTAGCCCTCGGTCTCGTTGCCGCTGACCACATAACCGTCGGCCACATAGGCGCTGGGATCGTTGCTGAAAGTGCCGCCGGTGATGGAAAGGGTGGGTTTTGCCGTGCAGCTTTCGGCTCCCGCGCCATAGCAATAAACATCCAGCTTGCCGTTGATGGTGTTGGCCTTGGTGTTGTTCACCGTGACCGTGGGGGCCTTGTCCTCATAGGTGGTGCCCAGCCAGTGCATCACATCCAGCGCCACCAGATTTGCATGGGTGCCGTCGATGTTCACATTGGTAAGCACGGTGTCGCCGTAGTTGCAGGAGATGATGTACTGGGTGTTCCGCGCGCCTTTCAGCGAAAGGTCCTGCAGCGTCAGGCCGCCGTAGTTCTGGAACATCATCTGAACGCCGTTGTTTTCCTCGCTGATCGCTACGGTTCCGTTTTTCACGGTGACCTTGTTGCCTTTTTCCAGATGGAACGCCTGGCTTTCCGTGCCGGACGAACCCACGGCGGGGCCGACGCAGGTATAGGTGTGGCCGCCCAGGTCGATGGTCAGGTCCACGCCCACAGCGCCATCCGCGTTGAACAGCCCGATCCCGCCGCCCTGAGCGTCCTCAAGGAGGGTCACGGTGCCGGCTTTGGTTTCAGATCCCGTCACCGCTGCCACCGCAGCCACCAGAGTGGGATAGCCCACCCCGTTCACCATGGCAACGGAGCGGACAGCGCCCGCCGTCCAGGTGCCGTCTTTGTTGTCTGTGAGTTCATAGCCTTCGGCCAGGAATTTCCCGGCGTTTTCTTTGTCCATGAACGTGCCGCCCATGACCCGGATGGCACCCTCGCGGGTGTTGTCCTGGGCGTTCAGGGGTTTATTGAACCGGCCGCCGCGGATCTCCAGTGTGCTGTTCACCGGGTCGTTGTAGTCGCTGCCGATCCACACAGCATAGGTTTTGCCCGTGAAGGTCCCGTCGTAAATCGTCACGGCCGCTTTTTCAGGGTCCGCGCCCATGCCGTCGTTCGAGACATACAGGCCGTAATAATCAGAAGAAGCATAGGACCCGCCGTATACCTCGGCGGTGCCGCTGTCCACAGCCAGAGCGCCGTGTGCGCCGTTCACCGTGACCGGGGTACCTTCCGCCGGTCGGATGGTGAGCGTGCCGGTGGAGATGATGGCATAGGTGCGGCGGTTGGCCCCTTCAAAGCTGCCGCCAGTCACCAGCGCAGTGCCGGAATTGTTCAGGCAGCCCGCGCCGTAGGTATCGTTGGGCGTTCCCACATAGCTGGACCGCAGGGTGCCGCCGGTCATGGTCAGTTCCGCTTCGTTCCATATGGCGGCGCCGCCGTTTTTGTCGCAGGCGACGATCTCGCCGCCCTGCATGTACATCGTGCCGTTCTTCTTGTTCTGCACGCCCCGGGCGGTGATCTTGCCGCCGCCCGCGGCGTCTTTCAGGGTGAAGGTGCCGTAATTGCTCACCGCGTAGGCGCTTTTCTCGTTCCCGCTGTTGTACTCCGTGGTGACCGCTTTTCCGTTCAGGTCAAGAGTGACGTTCCATCCTTCACTGATGGTAAGGCCCTTGCCCACATTCACATCCTGCTGCAGCACAACGGTCACCGCCGTTCCGGCCTGGGCCAGTTCGGTGATTTTTTCCACTGCCGCCTGCAGGTCAGCACAGGCCTCCCCGTTGACCAGCGCGACCGCCCCGGTCTCGCCGCCGTCGCCGGGTTCCTCTTTCGCGGTGTAGGTGCCGTCACCGTTCGCCTGCAAGCCCGCATTCTCCGGGTCCTGCACCGTGGTGCCCTCGGCCGCCCCGACAGGGATCATCCCCGGCTGGCAGTCCAGCGCAGAGTTTGCGCCAAAGCACAGGGTGACCGCCGCGCCCTGGGATGTTTGCACCGCAATGCCAAGCGGAGTCCCGGGCATTGCCCCGCCGAATTTCACAGCCGCATTGTCCGCGATGGTCAGCCGCGCGGAAACTGCCGCGTCGGTGCTGTCCAAATTAACGCCGTACCAGGACTGCCCGCTTGTAAGAATGTTCAGCTGCCCACGCACGGTAACGTCGGAGCCGTTCACCACAAGCGGCGCGCCCGTGACCGCCGCGGTGTGGTCGATGGTCAATCCTTCCAAAACCGTGTTGGCGGCCCGGTAAACATTCACGCCGTGCCTGTTTTCAGCGCCAGTCTTGATGGTGCCGTTTTTCACCGTTACGTTTGCAGCGGTGATGTCCACAAGATGGGGCTGCCCGTCGCTGCTTTCAAACCCTGGGCCGGCCGAAACGGTCTTGCCGTTCAGGTCCAGGGTGAGGCCCGCGGCGTCGAGGACCAGTTTCGATTCCAGCACCACGTCTCTGTTCAGAGTGATGGTGGCCGCACCTTGCGCCTTTCTCGCGGCAGCGACTGCCGCTTCCAGCGTATCGTACGATTCACCGCCGATGTTCGCTTCCGGGTCAACCTCGTCCGAAACCGTTCCGGCAGGCTGCACCTCCGTTGTGCTCGGTGCCGTTTGCTCCTGCTGCGACACGACGGCCGCCTGCGTTCCGCCGGCAGCCTCGTCCGCCTCTTCGGCAAAAGCCCCCGCCGGCAGCACCGAGACCGCCATGGCCGCGGCCAGCAGCAGGCTCATCCACTGTTGCTTCTTCATGAACACGAAATCCCCCTTTTCTGTGCTCTCTGTCACAAAGTTTTTTGTTTTCGCGGTGCCGCACACCCGCAGGCGTGTCAACAGTTAAATATTATACTATTTAATTTTATTTTTCACAAGTATTTTAACCTTTTATTTTCAGATATTTCCACAAAAAAATCCCCGCCGAAGCGGGGATCCTTTTATTGAATGGGGTATATCACGCGTTGACGATGAGGTAGGCGGTGTAAGCCACATAGGCCAGCAGGCCCGCCGCGCCCATGGGTTTGGTCATCCGGCCCTTGATACGGCACCAGATGAACAGCGCCGTGGTGAGCACCAGCATAATGACGCCGTCCACCAGAACGCCGCGGGCGCTCTCGATGGGGGTCAGCGCGCTGGACGCGCCCAGGATGAACAGGATGTTGAAGATACAGGAGCCCACCGCGTTGCCCAGCGCAAGGCCGCTCTCGCCCTTGCGGGCGGCCACAATGCTGGTGGCCAGTTCCGGCAGGCTGGTGCCCACCGCAACGATGGTCAGGCCGATGAGGGTCTGGGAAAGGCCCAGCGCGGCGGCGATGTTGCTGGCGCTGTCCACCACCAGGTCGCCGCCCCAGATGATGGCCACCATGCCCAGCAGGATGAAGGCGACACACCGCAGCAGGCTGACCGGCTCCTCCTCGGTCTCAGGAGTACGGGCGGCCAGCGCCTGCACCACGGTGAGGGCGATGTAAGCGGCCATCAGGCCCAGCATGACGATACCCTCCCAGCGCTGGAGCACATCGTCCCACATGAACAGCACCAGCAGGGCGCTGGCTCCGATACACACCGGGAAGTCCCGCACCATCAGCTCTTTGTCCGGCACAAAGCTCATCACCAGGGCGCAGAAGCAGGCAACCACCATCAGATTGAAGATGTTGGAGCCGATCACGTTGCCCAGGCTCAGGCCGTTGTTGCCGGTGAGGCCGGCGGTGATGGACACCGAGGCTTCCGGCAGGCTGGTGCCCATGGCCACCACGGTGAGGCCGATCACCACGCCGGGCACCCGCAGGCGGCGGGCCACGCCGGAGGAACCGTCCACAAAGAAATCCGCGCCTTTGACCAGCAGCACAAAACCGGCCACCAGCACAAGGCAGTTAAAAAACATCGTCATCCTGTTTTGACATCCTTTCTTTTGGGCAGCGCAAAGGTCAGTCTGCGTCGTCCACGTCGATTTTTTTCAAGGGTTTGCGGAACAAAAGGTCATAAAAGACCGGCACAATGAAGAGGGTGAGCAGGGTGGCATAGCCAAGACCGCCCATGGTGACCAGGGCCATGGGCTTGGAGAGCTCCGCGCCCATGCCGGTGCTGAAGGCCATGGTGCTCATGGCCAGAATGGTGGTGAGGGCGGTCATCAGAATGGGCCGCATGCGGGTCTTGCCGGTCTCGATGAGGGCGGCGCGTTTTTCCATGCCCTCCAGCCGCAGCTGATTGGCGTAGTCCACAAACACAATGCCGTTGTTCACCACAACGCCCGCCAGGATGAGGAAGCCCAGCATGGAGATGACCGAGAGGGGCAGCCCCGCGATCCACAAAGCGCCCAGACCGCCGGTGAAAGCCAGCGGCATGGTGAGCATGACGATGAAGGGGCCCAGCAGGCTCTGGAACTGAGCCACCATGATCATATAGATGAACACCACCGCCAGCAGGATCATCAGCACCAGATCCTGCATGGCGTCCGCCACCGTCTGGGTCTCGCCGCCCACTTCAAGGGTGTAGCCGTCCGGCAGGTCGTAGCTGTCCAGGGTGGGCTGGATGTCGCGGCTGATGAGGGTGGCGTTGTAGCCCTCCTTCACCGCCGCGGTCACCGTCATATACCGCTGCTGGTTCTCACGGGCCACCGAAGCAAGGCTGAAGTCGTCCTTCAGGCTGGCGAACTCGGAAAGGGTGTGGGTCTCGGTCTCCGCGTCGGGGCCGGTGCCCGTCACCTCAAACTCATACTGCATCAGGGTGTCGCGGTCCAGCTTGTTCCGCTCGTCCGCCACCACCACTTCATAGTCCTCGGCCCCCACCGTCAGGGTGGTGGAGGTGGTCTCGGTGGTCAAAGCGGCAGCCAGCTCGCTGTAGATCTGCGCCGCCGTGAGCCCGCAGCGCATGGCGGCGTCCTTATCCACCACCAGCCGCAGCTGGGGCGTGCCCTCCTCCTGGCCGTTGGTGGGCTCTTCCAGCCCTTCCACGCCCCGGAGGATGTCCATCAGGTCGTGGGTGATCCGGTTGAGTTCGTCCACATCCGGGCCGCGCACGATCAGCTCCACACCGCTGCCGCCCAGCACCGAAAGGTCCATGCTGGAGGTGGTCACGCTCACCTCACAGCCGGGCAGCTGGGCCGAAAGGGCGGTGAGGTCGTCGGCGGTCTTTTCGCTGTCTGCGTTTTCGTCCAGCACCAGATAGAAGCTCATGCTCTCCACGGTGTCGGAGCCGCCTGCGCCGCCCATGCCCATCATGCTCATGCCGGTGCCGCCGTCCATGGCGCCCACCGTTTCCACGCCCTCCACCTGCTGCATTAGGGCCATGGCCTCGTCGGTGAGGGCGTAGGCGTCGGCGCGTTTGGTGTCCTCGGGCAGGGTGAGGGTGGCGCTGATCTGGTTGGCGCTCATGTTGGGGATGAACTCCATGCCCATCTGGGTGGTGTGCCACACACACAGCGCCAGCAGCGCGGCCGCCAGCGCCAGGGGCACCACCTTCACCCGCAGGCAGAAGTCCAGCGCCCGCTCATAAACCGCCAGCATTTTGTCGAACCAGGGGTGGCGCTTTTCCTTGCTTTCCCGCAGCATGGTGGCGCTGAGGGTGGGCACCAGGGTCAGGGCCACGATGAGGCTGGCCAGCAGCGAATAGGCGATGGTGAGGCCCATGTCCACAAAGAGCTGGCGGGTGAGGCCGTCGGTAAAGACGATGGGCAGGAACACGCAGACGGTGGTGAGGGTGGAGGCCGCGATGGCCCCGCTCACCTGTCTGGTGCCCCGCACGGCGGCTTTTGCCGCCGGCACGCCCTGGCTGCGCAGCCGGTAGATGTTCTCCACCACCACGATGGAGTTATCCACCAGCATGCCCACGCCCAGGGCAAGGCCCGAAAGGCTGATCATATTCAGCGTGACGCCGGAGAAGTACATCAGAACCACGGCGAACATCAGGCTGATGGGAATGCTGAAGGCCACCACCAGGGTGGGGCGCAGGTCCTTGAGGAAGAGCGCCAGCACCAGCACCGCCAGCACAGCGCCCCAGCCCAGGTTGGAGAGCACCGAGTCCACCGTCATCTGGATGTAAACGCCCTGGTCCATCAGCGGGGTGATACGCAGGCCGGGATATTTTGCTTCCAGCTCTTCAATGGCCTCGTTCACCGTTTTGGACACTTCGCTGGTGGAGGCGGTGGAAGCCTTTTGAATGCTCACCGCCACGGCGGGGTTGCCGTTCATGCGGGCGTAGCTCTCGCCGGAGTTGTCGATGACCGTCACGTCGGCCACGTCAGAAAGCCGCACGTCGCCCACGTCGCCTGCGTCCATGTGCAGCAGCAGGGCGTTCTCCACTTCCTCCACGCTGGAGAAAGCGTCGCCCACCTTCAGAAGATACTGGTCCTCGCCCTGGTAGAGGTAACCGGCGGGCATGGCAAAGTTCTGGGCCATCACCAGGCTGGAGACCAGGTCCTTGGTGAGCAGCTGGCTCACGTCCGCCTGTTCCAGCGCCGCCTTTCGGGCGTCCTCAAACTGCTTTTGGGCGTCCTCCAGCTGGGCTTCGCCCTCCTTGAGGGCGCTCTCGGCGGCGGCCAGCTGAGCCGAGGCGCTGCCGAAGCCCGCCGCGGCCAGGATCTTGCCCTCTTCCAGCTTCTTGTAGGCTTCCTTGGCCTTTTCCACGCCGGCCTTGGCCTGCTCGGCCATCACCTGGGCGGCCATCAGCTCGGTGGAAAGGTCTGCCAGGGCCACGTCGATCTCGGCAATGCGGGCGTCGGGATCAAGGGCCGTGAGGAACTGGGTGCGGGACATGGTTTTGAGCGCGTCGGGCATGCTGCCCGCCATGGCGCTCCAAAGGGTGGTCCACACCTCGTCGGAAATATACTCTTTGATAAAAACGGCGGGGACGGCTTTGGCGGCTTCCCACCGGGCCAGTTCCTCCGGGTCTGTGGGGGCGGGCACCAGCGCGCCGCCGCCCATGTCTGTGGTGGCGCTGAACACAATGCCCGCGGCCGCCTTTTGCAGTTCAGCCTGCATGCCCTTCGCCTGCTCCAGGCCCTTTTTCTCCGCTTCCAGAGCGGCCTTGCTGGCCTCGAGGGCGGTCTGCTGGCTGGCAAGGGCCTGGGCCTGGGCGATGGCGGAGTCCAGCTGAGCGCTGGCGTCGGCCAGTTCGGCGGCGGTATCGCCCTGCTGGTTTTCCAGGGCGGTCTTTCCGCTTTCCAGTTCGGCGCGGCCGTCGTCCACCTTTTTCTTTGCGTCGTCCAGTTCGGCCTTGGCGTCGGCCAGCTCTTCGTCCACGCTGGCCAGCACCTTGGTGTTGATGGCCTCTATCTTCTCTTCGCTGAGGCGTATCTCCACGCTCTTTTCCACCAGGCCGGTGCCGCTGACGCTGGCCACGCCCGGCTGACGCTCAAAGGCGGGGATGACCGTCTCAGAGGCAAAATCCGTGAGCTGATAAATGTCCATGCCTTCCATGTCCACCGCGGCGATCATCACCGGCAGCATGTCCGGGGAGATCTGCAGCAGCATGGGGTTGCCCGCGGTGTCGGGCAGAGCGCCCCGCACCTGGTCCACCGCTGTGGAAAGGTTGACCATGGCGCTGTCCATATTGGTGCCGCCGTCAAACTCCAGCACCACGGTGCTCACGTTCTCCGACGAAGTGCTGGTGACGTTGGTCACGCCGTTCACGGTGCCCAGGCCCGCCTCCAGAGGGGCGGTGATCCGGCTTTCCACCTGTTCGGGGCTGGCGCCCGGCATGGTGGTCACCACCACCACATAGGGCAGTTCCATGGCCGGCAGCAGATCGGTGACCATGTTCATAAAGCTGATGACGCCCAGAACGATCACCATCACCACCGCGACCACCACGGTGTAGGGTTTTTTGACGCAGTATTTCGACATAGACTCACTCTTTCTTTTCAAAAGGGAACGGGCGCTCCCGCCCCTTGACGCACAAATCACAGTATAGTCTTTTTGGGGCGAAAAGGCAATTTGAGAAGGGGGAAAACCTGTGCCTCAAAATGTAAAATTTGTCCTGTGATTGACGGACATGCTATGATAAAAAGGAACGATACGGAAAAATGAGAGACGGGCCACGCGCCGCAAAAGCGCCGCGCGGATCCCGCCGGGGCCGGCGGGCCGGGCACGAAGCCCCCGCCGCCCGTTTGTGCAAGGGGGGTAATTGAATATGCAGCAGTCCGCCGGCGCGTCCAGCGCCCAATTCATCAAGATGACCCAAACGCCCATCCCAAAGCTCATCGTCACCCTGGCCGCCCCCACGGTGGCCAGCATGCTGGTGAGTTCCATCTACAATCTGGCCGACACCTTTTTCGTGGGCCAGCTGAACACCAACAGCGCCACCGGCGCGGTGGGCGTGGTGTTCAGCCTGATGGCCGTCCTGCAAGCGTTCGGCTTCATGGTGGGCATGGGCTCGGGCAGCGTCATCAGCCGCCTGCTGGGCCAGCAGGAATCGGCCCGGGCCAGCCACATCGCCTCCATGGGCTTTTTCACCTCGCTGAGCTGCGGCGCGCTGCTGGGCGTGGGCGGCCTTCTCTTTCTGGAGCCGCTGATGAAGCTGCTGGGCGCCACCGACACCATCCTGCCCTACGCCTGCGACTACGGGCGCTACATCCTGGCGGCCGCGCCGCTGATGTGTGCCAGCTTCACCATGAACAACATGCTGCGCTATGAGGGCAAGGCCGCCTTTGCCATGATCGGCCTGACCACCGGCGGCATTCTGAACATCCTGCTGGACCCGCTGTTCATCTTTGTCTTCGGCATGGGCATTGCCGGCGCGGCGCTGGCCACGGCCCTTTCCCAGTGCGTGAGCTTCTGCCTTCTGCTGGCGATGTTCCTCTCGGGCAAAAGCCAGCTGCACCTTTCGGTGCGGCTCATCGGGCGGGATCTGCCCGGCCTGAAAAACATTCTGGCCTGCGGCCTGCCCAGTTTTGCCCGCCAGGCGCTGGCCAGCGTGGCCACCGCCCTTTTGAACTGGCAGGCCGGCCAGTGCGGCGGCGACGCCGCCGTGGCCGCCATGAGCGTGGTGGGGCGGATCTTCATGTTCGTGTTCGCGGTCATGCTGGGGATCGGCCAGGGCTTCCAGCCGGTGGCCGGCTACAACTACGGCGCGGGCAAGTTTGACCGGCTGCGTCAGGCGTTCCGCTTCACCCTGCTTTTGGGCGAGGGCTGTATCTGCGTGGTGGCGCTGGGCACCTTCTGGGCCGCGCCCTGGCTCATCCAGGCTTTCCGCAACGACCCGCAGGTCATCGAGATCGGCGTGCTGGCCTGCCGGCTGCAGTGCTGCGCCATGCTGCTGGTGCCGGTGGGCACCTGCGCCAACATGCTGTTCCAGAGCACCGGCCAGAGCGCCGCGGCCACCTTTTTGTCCAGCCTGCGGCAGGGGCTCTATTATCTGCCGCTGATGTTTGTGCTGCCGCTGGTCATCGGCCTGCGGGGCGTGCAGATCGCCCAGCCCCTGGCGGACGTGCTCACCTTCATCACCAGCGTGCCGTTCCTTCTTCGCTTTTTCTCCCAGCTGCCCCGGCAGGACAGGGAGTGAATTTCTCCGCGCCCCCGGCTTTTTTTACGCCCGGGGGCGTTTTTTATGCTTCTTCCCGGTCCAGCCGCGCCTGGAGCTCGTTCACCAGCCGGCACAGGTGGAACCCGTCGCAGACGGCGTGGTGCACCTGCACCGCCAGCGGCAGCAGCACCCGGCCGTCCCGCTCATAAAAGCGGCCCATGGTGAAGATGGGCGCCAGATACCCGTAGCCCTTTTGCAGGTTCAGATTGAAGCCCTCAAAGGACGCCCAGGGGATCATGGACACCGGGAAGCTGTTTTCCGGCGTGCCGGGTTTTGCCTCCATGGCATGGCAGCCGCCGAACTCCTCCCTGTCCCGCAGCCAGGCCGCGTAAAACGCCTCATAGGAGGGGTCGTATCCGGTCCAGAGATTGGAGAAGGTCTCGGTGTCCTCGTGGAACACAGTGTAGCAGGGGTGCACAAGATCGTAAAAGCCCGGCCGCCCCTCTTCGTCCAGCGCCATGCGGAACTCCCGGTGGGCGTTGACCACCGAGGCGATGTGGTGCAGCATGGCCGGATAGAACTTTTTGCCGCACGCCCGCAGGCGGGTGACGTCCAGCGAAAAGGTGGCGCTGTAGGTGCAGGGCACCTGAGCGAGATAATGTTCAAAATGTTCCCGGCGGGGCCATTGGGCCAGGTCGATGGGTGTGAATTTCATTCTTTTGCTCCTTTGCCGTTTTGGGCCTTCGCCGCCTCCACCACTTTGCGGTAGGGCCCGACGATGGCCTCTGTCATTTTGCCTTTTGCCTGCTTTTGCACCGCGGGCACCGCCAGCAGCGCACCCACCAGCTGCATTTGCAGCATGCGCATTTTTTGCTTTTGCGGGAAGTCGTAGGCGCCGTGGGCCTTGTAGAATTTGTGGTCGGCCTTCATCATGCCCCGCATGACATAGATCAGGTCCCGGAAGATCTTGCTGCCGCCCACGCCGTAGAAATTGGCCGGGCGGGAGAGTTCCCGCTCCAGTGCGAACGCCAGGCCCGCGGCCAGAGCGGCCACCTCCGCCGCGCCGCCCTCATCGGCGGCAACGCCCGCCAGGTAGTTGCCGCCCACTTCGGCCCTGGCCTCCAGCACCATCCGCAGGTTGGGCTCGCTGCGGTAATCGCCCCGGATAAGGTAGGCCACCGGCTTGCCCTGGGTCACGGCCCGGTGACCGTTGCAGAACTGCCGGTCATCAAAGCATTTGAACAAGGCCCCGGCGGAGTGGTCCCGGACGGAAAAGGCGTAAACGAAAGCGTCGGCGGTCTGGATGGTGCCCCGCAGAAAATCCTCGAACCCGTCCTTGTAGACGCACTTGCCGGTGACCGCGCAGTTCATGCACCCCAGGCACCCGCCCGCAAAGGGAAAGTCCCGCAGATCGATCACCCGGCTCTCAAAGGGCAGGGCGGCCCGGAAGTCAGCGATCATGGCGGCGAGGCCCTCGTCTTCGGGGGCGCAGTCGGTCACGATGACCACGTCCCGGCCTCCGGTTTTGGGGGTCTGCGTCAGGCTTGCCCGGTAAGGGGGGCGCTCCGCTGCCGGGGCGGCAGGCGGCGGCGTGACAAAGAGCCCGTGCCCGCAGGCAAAGACCAGCTGGTCAAAGAAGTCCCGGGCCTGACGGCGGCCCTTTTCGTTCAGCAGGTCCTTCATGTCCGCCGAGAGGCCGCGCACCGGCTTCATCCCCAGATCAAAGCAGTTTTCCTCCACCCAGCGGTGGGCGGTCACGTCGTAGAAGTGCTTGGAGGTGGTGATCTGGCTGGCAAATTTGCCCGAAAGGTCCACCCCGTCGGCCTTTATCAGCTCCACAAAGCGGTGCAGCTGACAGGGTGCCAGGAAGGTGTAGACCGGATAGCAGAAAAGCACCAGGTCGGCCCGTTCCAGCGCGGCGCGGGCGGGGGCAAAGTCTTTTTCATAGCTTTTGATCCGCACTGCCACCGGCAGATATTCAAAGGTGTGCTCCGGGTGCAGCGCCTCCAGATACAGCGCCGTGTGCAGCGTGGCGGACGTTTTTCCTTTGGGGCTGCCGTTCAAAACAAGGATGTTCATTCCTCTTCCTCCAATTCTTTCAGCAGGCGGCCGTACCACTGGCGCTCAAAAGCCGCGGCGGCAATGCCGTATTCGATGGTGCAGCCCTGAAAACGAAAGACCTCGTCCCAGTCCCGCCCGGGGGGCAGCGGCCCCGCCTGGGCGCTGCGCAGCTGCTGGCGCAGGGCGGTGAGCACCGCCTCCGTCTCTTCCATCTGGCGGATGTAGTCCCGGATGGCGGCGGTGCGCTGGCCGGGCTGCGCCAGCCCCAGAAAGAACATCCGGGCCAGCTCCATATTTTTGACTTTGCCCGCCTGCATGGGCTGGGCCACCCATGTCTCAAAGGCCAGCCGCCCCGCCTCTGTGATGGAAAAGGTCTTTTTTCTCCGGCGGCCCTCCATGGTCTCGGCGGCTGCAACGCGGCCCTCTTTTTCCAGCTTGGCCAGCGCGGTCTGCACGCTGCCCGCGCTGGAAGAGCAGATAAGCGCCAGGTTCTGCTTGATGAACCGCTGCAGCTCATAGCCGGTCATGGGCGTGAGCAGCAGCAGCCCCAGGATAAGATATTCCATGGCTGCCTCCTTAATATATCTAATAGAGAGATTATACGCCGGGCGCTGCCGCCCGTCAAGGCAAAACTCCGTTAAGAAAACGGGCGGAACTGGCGCTTTTGGCTGGTGGCCATCGCCCCGCCGGCGTGGTATACTGACAGGCAGAACAGCAAAGGAGGGCGAAGAATATGAGTTTTGCCAGCGGCCTTTACGGAGCGCGGAAAAAGAGCGGCCTTTCCCAGGAGGCGGTGGCGGAAAAACTGGGGGTCAGCCGCCAGACCATCTCCAAATGGGAGACGGGCGAGACCCTGCCGGACATCCGCCAGTCCAAAGGGCTGGCCATGCTTTACCATGTGACGCTGGACGAACTGGTGGAATACGACTTTGACGAGCGCCAGGCCCAGGAGATGATCGACAGCGTGAGCGAAAAGGCGCAGGCCAAGGTGGACTGGAACAAGGTCTGGAGCAAGAAATACCCGGTGCTGGCCAGTTACCAGCAGACGGTGCGGGTCGGGGACTATGCGCCGAAGCTGCGGGAGCTGCTGGCCCGCCTGCGGGCGGACTACGGCTACAGCGAGACCGACGCCCTGCTGGTGTTCAAGGACATTCTGGCCCGGGTGTGGCAGGGCCGCGCCTGAAAGGAGAAGCGATGAACTATTCCAAAGAGCAGCTGACTGAGGCACGCCGTCAGATCGACTCCACCGTGCACAAACTGCGCCAGACGGTGCTCACGCTGGAGGCCAAGGGCGACCCCGTCCGCTACAGATCCCAGCTCACCCTGGCGCGGCGGCGTATCGAGGCGTTCTGTCTTGCCAGCGACCTCATCGGCCGGGAACTGGAGCGGCTGGCCGGCGAATAAACTTTTGCGCCCGGGGGCGGCCCTTGCCGTTTCCCCGGGCTTTTTGCCGTTCCCGGCGATTGCTGGTATAATAGAAAAAACTGCACCGGGAAAGGGACGGACCATGATGATCACAAATGAAATGAAGCAGTCCTGGGCGCGGCAGACCGCGGCCATCGCCAAACGCGCCGGGGCTTTGATCCTGAACAGCAAGATCGGCAGCGTCACCGAAAAAGGCGGCTCGGCCAATGTGGTAACGGACATTGATGTGAAATGCCAGCAGTTCGTGGTGGCGGAGTGCCTCAAGCTCCTCCCCCAAAGCTGCATTCTGGCGGAGGAAGGGGAAGCCCGCCAAATCAGCGACCGGTTCACATGGGTCATCGACCCCATCGACGGAACCACCAATTACCTCTACGATTATCATCACTCCTGTGTCTCCATCGCGCTGTATTATCAGAAAAAAGGCGTGGTGGGGGTGGTGTATGACCCCTATCTGGATGAATGTTTTGTGGGGATCGAGGGCGTGGGGAGCACCTGCAACGGAAAGGAACTCCGCGTCACCGGAAACAGCCTGGAAAACGCCCTGGTCATGACGGGGACCTCGCCTTACGACAAAACGCTGGCGGACAAGACCTTCGGAATTATGAAAGAGCTGTTTTTGAACAGCCGCGACATCCGGCGCAGCGGAAGCGCCGCCCTGGACTTGTGCTACCTGGCGGGCGGCCGGATCGACGCCTTTTACGAGCACACACTGCAGCCCTGGGACTACGCCGCGGGAGCCATCATCGTCCGCGGCGCGCACGGCACGGTGGAAGCCATGACCGAACACTCGCTGGACGAGCTGCAGCCCACCGGCATTCTCGCCTCCAACGGCAGCTGTCATGCTGCTTTGCGGGACATCGTTTGTCGTTTTCTGTGAGGAAAGCGCGCGTGACACCGAAAAACTTGAGCGCCGTTCAGAAAAAACTGCCCGGCGCTTGAATCCGCCTCTCTTGGCGCGGCGCGCGGCGTGGGATACAATAAAAGCAGAAACGGCGCGCGCGGGCCAGCAAAGAGAGGACGAGACATATGGAACCGCCGAACACATTAAAAATGGGCGCCACCATCGCGTCGCTGCGCAAGACCCGGGGCCTGACCCAGGAACAGCTGGCGGCGCTGGTGGGGGTGAGCGGCCCGGCGGTGAGCAAGTGGGAGACCGACGCCTCCTGCCCGGATGTGGCGCTGCTGTGCCCCCTGGCGCGGGCGCTGGACACCACCGTGGACGCGCTTTTGCAGTTTGAGGCCGCCCTGCCGGACGAGGAAGTGGTGCGTCAGATCAACGCCCTGATGGAAAGCCTGCCGCAAAAGGGGCCCGACGCCTGCGAGGAGGAATTACGGCGGCTGGTCTGCCGCTGGCCCGGCTGCACCGCCCTGCAGTTCAACGCGGCCATGGTGTGCGACAGCTTTGAGATGTTCTCCCCCGACGCAGGAGAAGAACAGAAATCCCGCTGGCGCGCCTTCAAGCGGGAACTGCTGGAGCGGGTGCGCGCTTCGGGCGCGGCGGCCTACTGGCAGGCGGCCACCATCCAGCTGGCCAGCCTGGCGCTGGCCGTGGACGACCCGGACAAGGCCCAGGCACTGCTGGACGAACTGCCCGACCACCCGGGAGACGCCACCGCCGTGCGGGCCCTTCTGTATCGCAAGCGGGGGCAGGAGGAAGAGGCCGAAAAGCTGCTTCACACCCAGCTTTACACGGCGGTGAGCAAGGCGATGACCACCCTCGCCATGCTGCTGGGCGGTGAAAAAGAGCTCCGGCGCCAGGAAAAGATGGCCGCCGCTTACCGCTCGCTGGCCCGCACCTTCGGCCTGGCCGATTTGAGCGAGGGGTTCCTGGTGGAGCTGCACCGGCAGGCCGGCGAATGGGACGCGGCGGCGGAGCACTTTGCCCTGTATGTGGACCAGCTTCTTGCTCCCCTGCCATGCCCGGACCCGGACCTTTTCTCCCCGGGGCTGGACTGCGAAAAAAAGCCCGGCGGGACATTCCCCGCCGGGATGCGGCGCATGCTGCTGGAAAATATCCGCCGGGACATAAACGCCCCGGAACTGCTGGAACATCCCGTTTTTGCCGCCGCGCTGAAAAAGCTTGAAGAGAGCGTTTGAACCGCTTTCCCTTTGAAAAAAAACCGCGGGCCTTTTGCCGGGCCGCAGGGGTTTGTTTTATTTTTGAGGCAGAAGGTTGCTCACATAAGGCATGCGGCCCGCCAGGACCTCATCGTAGAATTCCTGTTTACGGTCCAGATATTCCACGGCGCTTTGCAGCCTGGCCATTTCTTCCACCAGCGCCTGCCGCCGCTCGGCCAGAATGATCTTGCGCTCCGGGATGGAGGCTTCCCCCTGCAGGCAAAGCTGCACATAATGCTGCATTTCCCGAATGCTCAGCCCGCAGCGGCGCAGGCACCCCAATCCCTCCAGCCAGGCCAGGTCCCGCTCGTCGAACACCCTGCGGTTGCCGCCGTCCCGCTTAACGTTGGGCACAAGGCCCTGATTGCAGTAGAATTTCAGCGTTTCATAGTTCATGTCGGTCCTTTGGCAAACTTCTTTCATGGAATAGAGCATGGAGCCTCTCCTTTCACGCTTTTTTCGCAAACCGGGGGTTGACCGGTAGTAACTACCGGATGATACACTGAGGATACCACATCCCCCCGGCGCAGTGCAAGGGGGGAAAAATGTGCGCAGAAACGGAGGAACAAACGATGGAATACACGACCCTTTCCAACGGGGTGAAAATGCCCATGCTGGGCTACGGCGTTTATCAGGTGAGCCCGCAGGAGTGCGAGCGCTGCGTGCTGGACGCTCTGCACACGGGCTACCGCTCGCTGGACACCGCCCAGAGCTATTTCAACGAGGCGCAGGTGGGCAGCGCCATCCGGAAGTCCGGCGTGCCGCGGGAGGATATCTTTCTGACCACCAAGGTGTGGGTGGAGCATTACGGCCAAAAAGCCGCCCGGGCCTCGGTTCTGGATTCCATGCAAAAACTGGGCGTGGACTATCTGGACCTGGTGCTGCTGCACCAGCCCTTTGCCGACTACTACGGCGCGTGGCGGGCGCTGGAAGAACTCTATGACGAGGGACTGGTGCGGGCCATCGGCGTGTCCAATTTTTATCCCGACCGGCTGGTGGACCTGGCCAGCTTCGCCCGTATCCGGCCCATGGTGAACCAGGTGGAAATGCACCCCTATCACCAGCAGGCCGAGGCCATGAAGTGGATGAAAAAATACGGTGCACAGCCCGAGGCCTGGGCCCCCTTCGGCGAGGGACGGGGCGGCCTGTTCACCGACCCGGTGCTGACGGACATCGGCCTGCGCCACGGCAGGACCGCCGCCCAAATCATGCTGCGCTGGCATTTGCAGCGCGGGGTGGTGGTCATCCCCAAATCCACTCATGTGGAGCGCATGCGGGAAAACCTGGACGTGTTCGGCTTTTCCCTCAGCGAAGAGGAGATGGGGGCCATCGCCGCGCTGGACAAAAAACAGAGCGCTTTTTTCTCTCACCAGGACCCGCATATGGTAGAATGGTTCGTAGAGATGGTGGAGCAGCGCCGGCGCCGGCAGGGCGGCTCCGCGGCAAACTGACGCCGGCAAAGGAGGACGAGACCATGCGCAAAAATTTTGGAGCAAAACCCTGGACCTATCCCCAGCCGGTGTTCATTCTGGCCAGCTGGGACGAAGACGGCACCCCCGACGCCATGAACGCCGCCTGGGGCGGCGTGAGCGATGACAAGGAGCTTTCCTTCTGTATCAGTGCGGAACACAAGACCACCGCCAACATCCTGGCACGGGGAGCGTTCACCGTGAGCATGGCCACCGCGGACCAGATGACCGCCTGCGACTATGTGGGCGTTGTGTCGGGCGGCAAGGTGAAGGACAAGGTGGCGCGGGCCGGCTGGCACGTCACGCCTTCCTCCTTTGTGGACGCTCCTCTCATCGACGAGCTGCCCATGGCGGTGGAGTGCCGCCTGGTGAGCTACGACCCCGAGAGCTGCCGCCTGGTGGGCGAGATCGTGAACGTCAGCGCCGACGAAACGGTGCTGGACGAAGCGGGCAGGATCGACCCGGCCAAACTGCGGCCCATCACCTTCGACCCCATCCACAACGTCTATCGGGCCCTGGGCGAGACCGTTGGTCGCGCCTTTCACGACGGGCTGCAGCTGAAATAAGCCCCGCCCCCGGCATACAAGACCGCCCTCCCGCCATACCTTTATGGCAGGGAGGGTTGTTTTATGTTTGGGGTATTTTTCAGCTTTATCGCGTCCCACATTCTGTATCTTGCGCTGCACCTGGAAACGGGCAGCTTCCCCCGGCCTCTGACGCCGCGCCAGGAGGTGGAGGCTTTTGCCGCCTTCAAGCAGGGGGATATGGCCGCCCGGGACCGCATTATCCGCCACAACCTGCGGCTGGTGGCCCATGTGGTGAAGAAATACTATTCCCTGCCCGGCGACGCCGAGGACCTCATCAGCATTGGCACCATCGGGCTCATCAAGGCGGTGAACAGCTTTGACAACACAAAGCAGGCCCGCTTTTCCACCTATGCCTCCCGCTGTATCGACAACGAGGTGCGCATGAGTTTCCGCAAACAGAAGAAGGCGCCCGCCACCATGAGCATGAACGAGCCCATCGAAGCAGGCAAGGACGGCAGCGCCCTGACGGTGATCGACGTGGTGCCGGACGATTTTCTGCTGGACGAGGACTGTGAGCGCCGGGACGAGACCGCCCGGCTGCGGCGGCTGGTGGACGGCCTGTCGGGCCGGCAGCGGCAGGTGGTGCTGCTGCGCTACGGCCTGGGCGGCCAGCCGCCCATGACCCAGCAGGAGGTGGCCGACCTTCTGGGGATCAGCCGCAGCTACATCAGCCGCATTGAAAAGGCGGCGGTGCTCTCGCTGCGCCAGTCGCTGCTGGAACAGGAAAAATAAGAAGAACAGAGCCCCCGCCGCTTTTGGGCAGGGGCTCTGTTTGTTTTGCAGCCGCTCACAGGTTGACGGCGTTGACGGTTTTTCCCGCCAGAAAACTGCGCAGGTTCTCCGCCGCCGTGTCCATCAGGCGCTGGCGGGCCGCCTTTGCTCCCCAGGCCATGTGGGGGGTGAGGATACAGTTCGGAGCGCCCAGCAGGGGGTTATCCGGCCGGATGGGCTCGGCGCTCACCACATCCAGCGCCGCCCCCGCCACCCGCCCGCTTTTCAGGGCGGCGGCCAGGTCCGCCTCATTCACCAGCGGGCCCCGGGCGGTGTTCAGCAGCAGCACCCCCGGCTTCATGGCGGCGATGGCTTTTCCGTCGATCATGCCGGCGTTTTGGGCGGTGAGGGGGCAGTGGAGGCTGACCACGTCCGACGCGGCAAACAGCTCCTCCTGTGTCACCGCCAGCGTCCCGTCCTCCAGAAGGCCGGGTGCAAGGTGGGGGCCGCAGGCCAGCACCTTCATGCCGAAGGCCCGGGCAATGCGCGCCGCTGCCCGGCCGATCCGGCCGTAGCCCACCACGCCGAAGACAAGGCCCGCCAACTCCCGCTGGGGGGTGTTCCAATAGCAGAAATCCGTCTTTTGGCACCATTCGCCGCCGTGCACACCGCGGCTGTGGTCCCCCGCCCGGTGGCACAGTTCCAGCAGCAGCGCGAAGGTGAACTGAGCCACCGCCTCGGTGCCGTAGTCCGGCACATTGCACACCGGAATGCCCCTTGCCGCCGCGGCGGCGGTGTCCACCACATTGTAGCCGGTGGCCAGCACGCCGATGTAGCGCAGATCGGGGCAGGCGGCCAGCGTGGCGGCGGTGATGGGCGTTTTGTTGACCAGCACCGCACCGGCTCCGGCCATGCGGGGCAGGATCAGCTGTGCCGGGGTGCGGTCATACCGCTCAAACTCTCCCAGCGCCTCAAAGCCCTCCCAGCTCAGGTCCCCCGGGTCAAGGGCATGGCCGTCCAGCACCACGATCTTCATGCTTCATCCTTCCCTTCCTCTGCTTTTTTCTCATTGTAACACAAAGGCGCGGGGAGAAAAAGCGGCGGGATCATCATTTACATTTTGTATAATCTGATTTATTTCTACAACTCGTTCCCTGTTCTGACGTTTTTGGGGCCCAAAAAAGCCCCCGGCCTTGAAAGCCGGGGGCTTTTTTACTGTTGTCAGGGCAGCGGCAGTTCTTCGCCGTTGAGGGTCACTTTCGCCACCGATTCCAGGTCGATGACCTGGTCAAAGATACTGCGGTAGACGATGGTCCCGTCGCCGGTGCTCACGCTGGCGCTGCTGCAGGAGACCTCGGTGCCGTCGGTCAAGAAGACCTGCAGATCGGCGGCCTCGCTCTCGGCGGTCATCTCGCCGGTGCCGAAGGCGGTGATGGAGATGGGCGACAGCTGCACCTCGCTCAGCGTCCAGGGCTTCATGTCCTTATTGCAGGGGATGACCAGCGACTCGCTGGCTTCTTCCAGGCGGAAGGTGGTGGACCAGTTGCCGTCGATGAGCCAGTCGTAAGTCATGGTCTCCATGCGCACCGACAGCTCGCTCATGTCGCAGCCTTCCGGCGGGATGAGCACATATTCCACCAGATCGTTGTAACTCTGGAAGGTGCCCATCTTGTGCTCTTCGCCCAGGTCCAGTTCCAGTTCGGTGCAGGGCACCCGCTCGCCGGAAGCGTCCCACAGGGAGAAGGACAGGCGGTTGACCCGGCCCATGCCGCCCAGGTTGTTCACCTGGATGTGCAGCTGGCCGTCCACCACGCCGGCGGCGTTCACGGTGGCCCAGTCCACGCCGGGCAGGGAGATGGGCTCTTCCCAGCCGGAAAGCACAGGGATCTTGCCCTCGTCCAGCAGCTTGGTGTAGCACTCCATGCCGGGGCCGGAAGCGCCCCAGACATTGATCTCCTGGTCATACTGCACCGGGATGTTCCCGGTGAGGCTGCGGACTTCCTCCATGGTGTAGCCCAGATCCACCGGGTCGTTGAAGGACAGCCCGGAGGTAATGCTGGTGCTGCCCACGGTGATCTTTTTGCCCGCCAGCTGCTGGCTGGCATTGGCGGTGAGGCGCAGGATTGCGGTGCCGGTGGTCTCGTCGTAGTCCACCGTCTCGCCGCTGGTGAACATGGTGCTGGTGACCTGCGGGGTGTAAAGGTCCGCGTCCGGGCCGATGCGGCCCTGGCCGGTGGTGTCCTGCAGGCCGATGTAGACCGCGGCCACCTGGCCGTCGCTCATGGCGGCCAGCACCTCCATGCGGATCCCCTCGTCCTCGCTGACCTGGTTGATGGGCTGGAGCATTTGCAGCGTTTCCTCGCCCAGCACGGCCAGTTTCTGCTGCAGCTCGGGGGCCGCGGCCAGCACGCCGCCGCCCAGGCACAAAACGAGGGCGAAGGCCGCCGCCAGAGCCAGCGCCCGGCGCATTGGCCCCAGACGCCTCGCCGGAGGCGCCACGGCCACGGTGGGCCGGCATTGGGCCAGGATAGCCTGCTTTTGAGCAGCGTCCATCCGGACGCTGCTCAAGCCGCTGTCGACAGCGGCCCGGACGGTTTCGTCACAGATCTTCATGTGGCCCTCCCTCCAATCGTTTTTTCAGTGCCTCACGGGCGCGGCGCAGCCGAATGCTCACCGTGGACTGGGGCGCGCCCAGCACGGCGGCGATCTCGCCCACCTTGAGCTGCTGGTAATAATGCAGCAGAATGACCTCTTTGTACTTTGGCTTCAGGGCCATGATCTCCTGGAACAGGCGGCCCTGGCCGTCCTTTGGCTCTTCCATGCCGGGAAGTTCGGGATACTGCTCCACCAGGTTGACCTTGCGCTTCCAGGCGCTGCGCAGATAATCTTTGCAGACGTTCACCGTAATGCGCATGACCCAGGCTTTTTCCGCCGAGGGGTTCGCGATGGGCCGCCAGGCGCGGTAGATCTTGATGAAAGCGTCCTGCACGGCGTCCTGGGCCAGATGTACATCCCCCAGATACATGCAGCACATGCGCAGCATGCCGGTGCCGTACACGTCCACCAGCCGTTCCATCTCGGTGCTTTCACACACCGGCTGCTCCACCATTCCCTCACGCTCCTCTGCGGCGGCCCGCCGCGAGAGGCTTACACCCCTGTAACGGACCGACCCACCGGAAATATTTCAACTTTGCACCGCTCTTGTCAGTTTTTCGTAAACTTTTGATTACAATTCGGAGACAACTCCGTTACACCAGCTCCAGCCGGCCCTCCACCGCGTCCAGGGTGACGGCGCCGGAAAGGGTGCCCGCCACGAACCGCTCGGCCAGGGGGTCCTCCACCCGCTTGCGGATGGTGCGCCGCAAATCGCGGGCGCCGAACTTGGAGCCGGCCTCCGCCACCAGCGCCTTGCAGGCGGCGGGGGTGTAGGTGAAAGCCACGCCCTTGTCCGCCAGGGGCTGCACATACTCGTCCAGCACCAGGGCGGCGATCCGCTCCAGGCTTTCTTCGCCCAGAGGCTTGAACACGATGACCTCGTCCACACGGCCCAAAAACTCCGGGCGCAAGAATTCGCCCAGGGCCTTCATGGCCTTGTTGGAGCTGATCTGCTCAGGCGTTTTGGCAAAGCCGGTCTCGCCGGTCTTTTCGGTGCTGCCGGCGTTGCTGGTCATGCAGATGACGGTGTTCTCAAAGTTCACCGTGCGGCCCTGGCTGTCGGTGATACGGCCCTCGTCCAAAATCTGGAGCAGGATGTTCATCACGTCCGGGTGGGCTTTTTCAATCTCGTCGAAGAGCACCACGCTGTAGGGCCGGCGGCGCACCTGCTCGGTGAGCTGGCCCGCCTCGTCGTGGCCCACATAGCCCGGAGGGGCGCCGATGAGCCGGCTGACGGTGTGCTTTTCCATATACTCGCTCATGTCAATGCGGATGAGCGGGTCGGGAGTGTCGAACAGCTGCTGGGCCAGCTGGCGCACCAGCTCGGTCTTGCCCACGCCGGTGGGGCCCACGAAGATGAAGCTGGCGGGCCGCCGCTTGCCGGAGAGATCGGCCCGGGCGCGCTTCATGGCGCGGGCCACCGCCTCCACGGCCTCGTCCTGGCCGATGATCCGCTTTTTCAGCTCATCTTCCAGGCTCACGAGTTTTGCAAACTCGCTCTGCTCCACCTTCACGGCGGGAATGCCGGTCCAAAGCTCCACCACCTTGGCCACATCCTGCATTTCCACCTTGATACCGCCCGCCTTCATCTGAAGTTCGGGCAGTTTTTCCCGCAGCTGGGCCATCTCGGTCTTCAGCTGGGCCAGACGCTCGTAGTTCGGGCCGTTTTCCGCCTGCTCCTGGGCCAGTTCCTCCGCCTCCAGCGCGGCCAGCTCCTTCTGGGTCTCGGCCAGTTCGCTGATCTCGGGGTGGCGCAGGTTGCAGCAGGCGCAGGCCTCGTCCAGCAGGTCGATGGCCTTGTCCGGCAAAAAGCGGTCGGTGATGTACCGCTCGGAGAGGTTCACCGCCGCAGAGACGATCTGAGGGGTGACCTCCACGCCGTGGTGGGCCTCGTAGTACTTCTTGATCCCGTTCAAAACGTTGATGGCGTCGGCAATGCTGGGCTCGCCCACCTTCACAGGCTGGAAGCGGCGCTCCAGAGCCTGGTCCTTCTCGATGAACTTGCGGTACTCGGTGAAGGTGGTGGCGCCGATGACCTGAATTTCACCGCGGGACAAAGCGGGCTTCAAGATGTTGCCCGCGTTCATGGCGCCCTCGCTGTCGCCCGCGCCGGTAATGCTGTGGATCTCGTCGATGAACAAGATCACGTTGCCCAGGCGTTTGACCTCGTCGATGAGGCCCTTGACCCGCTGCTCAAACTGGCCGCGGAACTGGGTGCCGGCCACCAGGGCGGTGAGGTCCAGCCGGTAGAGCTTTTTTCCCTTGAGGCAGGCGGGCACCTGGCCCCGGGCAATGCGCTGGGCAATGCCCTCGGCGATGGCGGTCTTGCCCACGCCGGCTTCGCCGATGAGGCAGGGGTTGTTCTTCTGGCGGCGGGCCAGGATCTGGATGGTGCGGTAAATTTCCTGGTCGCGGCCCACGATCTCGTCCAGCTTGCCGGCGGCGGCGCGGGCGGTGAGGTTCTCGCAGTATTTATCCAGGAATTTCAGCTTGCCGGGCCCTTTTTCCTTCTCTTTTTTCTTGTCGCCCTTCGCGCCGAAGCCAAAGGGGAAGGTGGCGGAGCCGCCGGGGGTGAACTCCTCTTCCGAGTCACCGTCCTTGCCGTCCTCTTCTTCCCCGCCCATGGGGGCAAAGGGGAACATGCCGGACATGCCGTTCTCCCCCGCTTCCTCCATGAAGCTGTTCATGCGCTCCTCCATGGCCTCCAGGTCCTCGTCGCGCATGCCGAACTGTTTCATCAAATCGTCCACCGGCTTGATCCCCAGCGCCCGGGCGCAGGTGAGGCAATAGCCCTCCTGCTTGGGCTGGCCGTCCTCCATGCGCTGGATGAACACAACCGCGGTGCGTTTTTTGCATTTTACACAAAGCATAGGTCTCTCTCCCTCTCTGCCTTTTCCCAAGGCCTCGAGTCACGGGGCCCGCGGCCCCTTTAATAAAACGGATTGAACCGCCCGAAGATGTTGTAGGTCACGCTGCCCGCCAGCGCCTGGTCGTTCAAAAACTCAATGGAGCCGCCGGTGATGACGATGATGGCCCACACGGCGCACAGCACCAGATACAGGTCCACCACGCCGGCCAAAAGGCCCATCAGGAAACCGAAGAAGCGGTTCACCGAGCCCATCACCGGAATGCGGTTGACGTTGGTGAGCACCGCCACCAGCAGCGCCACCAGAAGCCTGCACAGGGCAAACGCCACAAAGAACAGCACGATGGCGATGATGGGGGTGAGCAGCGGGGCGATGATCTCGTCCACCAGTTTGGCCGCCAGGTCCGGCGCGCCGCTGTCCAAAAGGCCGGCGGCGGAGGCGGTGAGGCTCTCCTTGATACTTGCGGGCAAAAAGCCGGCGTACTTTTCGATGGTGGTCTGGATGTTCACCGTTCCCTCGGCGGAAATGGTGTTTTGAATGCTGGTTACAAAGCCGTTCTGGAAAAACTTTTCAAACAGCACCGGCGAGGCTTCATGGCTGAGCACCAGCGCCCCGATGAGGCTGGCCAGGTTGCCGATGAACTGCACCAGCCCCGCGGCAAAGCCGCGGCGGGCGTAAACGAGGGCCACTGTCACCAGCAGCACCAGCATGATAAGGTCGAACACGATGGCCGCGTTCATCCGATCACTCCTTTTGGGTTTGGATTTTGCCGGGCGTTTCAGGCGGCGGGCCCGTCGTCCGGCTGGGTGAGCAGGTCCGCCTGGCCGCCGGTGACCACCACCAGCTGCTTTGCGTCCAGCACCGCCAGAGGCTTCGTCTGCGTGGGCATTTCCCACTGAAGCTCTCCGGCAAGGGTGTAGGCGGCAACGCTCTCCTGCCTTAAAACATATGCCGCGGTGCGGGTGCACACCACCCCCGCGGCGGGAGCGGGCACGCTGGCCTCGCCCAAAACCTGCATTCCCGGGTCCAGGATCACCAGCCGGGCGGGGGAATCGCTGGCGTCCGGGCTGAACAGCAGCGCGCAGTTCTGGCCGGACACCGACGCGGCCCCCAGGCTCTCGCCTTCAAAGCTGAACACCGCCGTCTGCTGGCCGGTGGCCGCGTCGTAAACAACGGCCGTGCGGTCATAGACAGCCAGCAGCCGGTCGTTCGACAGCCAGTGCAGCTGCAGGATCTGGCCGGAGGCGCTGGCCGAGGCGGTGACCTCGTCGCTGCGGATGTCCAGGAAATAGAGGTTGGTCTGCAAGCTGCCCCCCTGGGCCACAAGGCAGGCCACCGCAAGGCGCTTGTTGTCCCGTGCGAAGGCCACCCGCACCGGGGTGCCCTCGGTGTCGGTGGGGTTCCAGCCGTAGCGGAACTCCATGGAGGCGTCCCACACGGTGAGCTCGGCGGCGAACCGCTCGGACTGGGTCACCACCGCCACGCTGCCGCCGGTGCTCATCTCCGCCAGCAGGATGGGCTGTTCAAAGGTGCGCTTGTAAAGGGTGTCGGTGCGGCCCTCCACCCGCAGCTCATAGCCGGAACGGCCGTAGAGGCAAAAGCGGGTGTTGCCCGCGCTGACGGCCGGGCGGGCGTAGCCGTGCTGGATGGTGCGCAGCTCGGTGCCGCCCGCCGACCAGACGCCCACGTCCTGCTGCCCCAGCAGCACAAAGCCGCCGGACAGAGGCTCGGCCTGCAACACCTCGGGAATGCCGGTCTTGACCGGCCAGCCCGCCCCGGGCGACAGGGCAATGCGCACCGAATCGAAGGTCTCCCGGGCGGCCAGCGCCGCCTGGCTGAACGCGCCGGTGAAATAGAGGGCCACCGCGCCCGCGGCGGCCAGCACCAGCAGCAGCCTGCGCAGCCGCCGCAGCGCCCGCCGCCGGCGCAGTTCCTGCAAACGGGTCACGTTGGACCCGGTGTGTTCTTCGCTCACGGCGGCGCCTCCTTTCATTGAACGTTCAGAGGCCCAGAGCCTCGGGGGGATAATCCACCTGTTTTAAAAACAGGCCCTTCGCCGGCAGGGTGGGCCCGGCAAGGGTTCGGTCGCGCCCGGCCAGGATGGCGGGCACGGCCTCGGGGTCGAGAACGCCCCGGCCGGCTTCCACCAGCGTGCCGGCCAGAATGCGCACCATGTTGTAGAGATAGCCGTCGGCGGTGACGGTGACGGTGACGAGCTCGCCCTGCCGCTGTGCCTTGCAGGCGGTGATGGTGCGGACAGTATCGCCCCTCTCCGCCACCGAACTGCCCGCCGAGCAAAGGCTCAGAAAGTCATGCGTGCCCACGAACCTGGCCGCCGCCGCGTCCATGGCCGCCACATTCAGCGGCGCGCTGATCCGGTGATGGTAGGCCGCCTCAAAGGGGCTTTCCACCGGGCTGTTCCAGATCCGGTAGACGTAGGTCTTTTGATGGGCGGAATAGCGGGCGTGGAATTCCTCCGGCACCCGGCGCGCGGCGTTCACCCGCACCGCGTCGGGCAGGTGGCGGTTGAGGGCCAGAGGCAGCTTTTCCACCGGAATGGAGGTGTCCGCCCAAAAGTTCAGCGCGTAGTGCAGCGCGTGCACCCCCGCGTCGGTGCGGCCGCAGCCCTTCACGTCCGGCCGGGCGCCGAAAAGGGCTTCCAGCGCGTTTTGAAGGGTCTCGCAGACGGAAACGCCGTTCTTCTGCACCTGAAAGCCGCAGAAGTTCGTGCCGTCGTAGCTGATATCCAGCAGGATGTTCATGTTACAAGACCCCCGGCATTAAAAAGCGGGTGGCCCACAGGGCCGCGAAGGCCAGGGCGCAGAACACCAGGGCCTGCCAGTCCAGCGCGCCGAAGCGGAGCACTTTCAGCCGGGTGCGGCCCTCGCCGCCACGGTAGCAGCGGCACTCCATGGCCATGGCCAGCTCGTCCGCACGGCGGAAGGCCGAAATGAACAGCGGGATAAGGATGGGCACCATGGCCTTCACCCGATCGGAAAGGGAACCGCTGTCCAGCATGGCGCCCCGGGCCTTCTGGGCGTTCATGATTTTGTCCGTCTCCTCGATGAGGGTGGGGATGAAGCGCAGGGCGATGGTCATCATCATGGCCAGCTCGTGCACCGGCAGATGGAGTTTTGCAAAGGGGCGCAGCAGCCGCTCGATGGCGTCGGTGAGGACGATGGGGCTGGTGGTGTAGGTGAGCAGGCTGGTGCCCGCGATGAGGGCCACGATACGCACCGCCATGAAGATGGCGTAGGCCACGCCCTCTTTATAAATGCGGAACACCCAGAACGCCACCAGCGGTTCCCCTTCGCCCCCCATGAAAAAGAGGTTCAAAACCGCCGTGAACACCACGATGGGCATGATGGGCTTGAGGCTTTTGAGAATGAGTTTAAGGGGGATCTTTGCCATCAGGTAAAGCCCCGCCAGCAGCAGAATGCTCAGCGCCAGGCCCAAAAAGTTGGTGACGGTGAACAGGATGACGATGTAGGCGATGACCAGCACGATCTTGAGCCGGGGGTCACAGCGGTGCACCGCGGAGTTTCCGGGGAAGTGCTGGCCGATGGTGATGTCTTTCAGCACGTCGCCTCACCTCCCCCGTTCTTTTTCGCCAGGGCGGCCTGGATGGTCCTGACCGCGTAGGGCACGGTGTACACGTCCTGGGGAAGGTCCAGCCCCATGGCCCGCAGCCGCAGGAACACCTTGGTCACCTGAGGCACCGAGAGGCCCAACTCCAGCAGTTCGTCCGCCCGGGCAAAGACCTTTTCCACCGTGTCGTACATGGCAATGCGGCGCTGGTCCATCACCAGCACCTTGTCGGCGTATTTGGCGATGTCCTCCATGGAGTGGCTCACCAGAATGACGGTGGTGCCGGTCTCCTTGTGGAAGCGCTTGACCTGGGAGAGGATCATTTCCCGACCCTCCGGGTCCAGGCCCGCGGCGGGCTCGTCCAATACGAGAATTTTCGGTTCCATGGCCATCACGCCGGCAATGGCCACCCGGCGCTTCTGGCCGCCGGAGAGCTCAAAGGGGCTGCGCTCGAGATATTCGTCCTTGAGGCCCACGAACCGGGCGGCGCTCTTCACCCGCCGGTCTATTTCGGCCTCGTCCAGGCCCATGTTTTTGGGGCCGAAGGCGATGTCTTTATACACCGTCTCCTCAAACAGCTGGTATTCGGGGTACTGGAACACCAGCCCCACCATGAAGCGGAACTTGCGGATGTCCGCCGGTTTTGCCCAGATGTCCTGGCCGTCCACCAGCACCTGGCCCTCGGTGGGCTTCAGAATGCCGTTGAAGTGGGTGATGAGGGTGCTTTTGCCCGACCCCGTGGAGCCGATAATGCCCACGAAGTCGCCCTCTTCCACGGCAAAGTCCACCTTTTCCAGCGCCACGGTGGCGTCGGGCATGCCGGGGTTATAGATATGGGTCAGACCCTTTGTTTCGATGATGGCTGCCATAGGCCGCCTTTCCCTCCCTCTTGCGGGGCTTTTGCCCCGAAACCGCCGCGCTTACTTCAAAAGCTCATACAGAGCGGCGGCGCATTCTTCCTCGTTGATGATGTCGGTGGCGATGTCCACCCCGGCCTCGGCCAGCTGGCAGCACAGCTCGGTGACCTGGGGCACGTCCAGCCGCAGCCGGTGCAGTTCCTCCACCCGGCTGAACACCTGGCGGGGAGTGCCCTCCATCACCACCTTGCCCTCGCTCATCACCACCACACGGTCGGCCTGGGCGGCCTCGTCCATATAGTGGGTGATGGACACCACGGTGATCCCAAAGTCCCGGTTGAGGTGGCGGATGGTCTCCATCACCTTTTCCCGGCCCCGGGGGTCCAGCATGGCGGTGGATTCGTCCAGCACCAGGCAGTCCGGCCGCATGGCGATGACGCCGGCGATGGCCACCCGCTGCTTCTGGCCGCCCGACAGTTTGTGGGGCGCTTTTTCCCGGTGCTTGTAGATCCCCGCCATCTGCATGGCGTCGTCGATACGGGTGCGGATCTCGGCGGGGGGCACGCCCAGGTTCTCCAGGGCGAAGGCCACGTCCTCCTCCACCACGGTGGCGACGATCTGGTTGTCCGGATTCTGGAACACCATGCCCACCTTCTGGCGGATGTCGTAGAGGTGCTCCTCGTCGGCGGTGTTCATGCCCTCCACCAGCACGGTGCCGGCCTCGGGCAGCAGGATGGCGTTGAAGTGCTTGGCCAGGGTGCTTTTGCCGCAGCCGTTGGCCCCCAGCACCGCCACAAACTCGCCCTTGTCCACCGCCACGCTCGCGCCGTCCACGGCCCAGGGGCCCTCCGGCGTGTAGCGGAAACGGATGTCCCGGGCGTTTATCATATGGTCCATCTTCATTCCTCCCCCGTCTGCGCTCCCTGCGTCCAGGGTTTGAGAACGATGGGCGCGTTCATCGAACTCTTTTTCTCCCCTGCCTGCACGCCCTCCGCCAGCCAGAAGGCGGTGGCGCCGCAGGGCACCACGCCGCCGGTGCTGGACACCGGCAGGCCGATCTCATCGCAGCGGGTCATGCCGCCCTTTGCCGGGCACAGAAGGGTCTTGAGAATGTACTCCATCACCGCCGGAGACAGGCCGGTGGTGTAGCTGTTCACCGCCACAAAGAGGGGCGTGTCGCTGAGCACTTCGGTGCACTGGGCGATGAGGTCATAAATGCAGTTTTCCAGCTTCCACACCTCGCCCGAGGGGCCGCGGCCGTAGCTGGGCGGGTCCATGATGATGGCGTCGTACACGTTGCCCCGCCTTGCCTCGCGGGCCACGAACTTGGAGCAGTCGTCCACGATCCAGCGGATGGGCTTGTCCGCCAGGCGGCTTTCGGCGGCGTTTTCCCGCGCCCAGGCCACGATCCCCTTGGAGGCGTCCACATGGCAGACGCTGGCCCCCGCGGCAGCACAGGCCAGGGTTGCCCCGCCGGTGTAGCCAAAGAGGTTCAGCACCCGGATGGGCCGGTCCGCGGCGGCGATGGCCTTTTGGTAAAAGGCCCAGTTCACCGCCTGCTCGGGGAACACGCCGGTGTGTTTGAAGCCGGTGGGGCTGACCACCAGGCGCAGGCCCTCCCAGCCGATCTGCCATTTTTCGGGCAGGCGGCGGCGGTATTCCCACTGGCCGCCGCCCTTGTCGCTGCGGTGATAGACCGCGTCCGCCTTGGCCCACAGGGGGCTGGTGCGCGCGTTCTTCCACACCACCTGCGGGTCCGGGCGGACCAGCAGCGTGTCGCCCCACCGTTCCAGCCGGCTGCCGCCGGTGGCGTCGATGAGTTCATAATCCTGCCAGGAACTGGCGGCTCGCATAGGCACTTCTCCTTTTTTCTCCGCCACAGCCCAAAACTGTGGACTCTATATTGTAACCTGTAAATGTGAATATTTCTTGTTGGTTTGCGCGGCGGGGCGCTCAGAACATGCTCTGCTGGCCGTTCTCCTCGGCAAGGGCCGGGGCGCGCATGCCCAGGTGGTCGTAGGCCAGCCGGGTGACGCACCGCCCGCGGGGGGTGCGGGTGAGGAAGCCCATCTGCATGAGATAGGGCTCGCACACGTCCTCCAGCGTCACCGCCTCTTCGCCCAGCGCCGCGGCCAGGGTGTCCAGGCCCACCGGCCCGCCGCCGTACAGCTCGATGATGGCCCGCAGAAGGCTGCGGTCCAGCTCGTCCAGGCCCAGCGCGTCGATGTCCATGCGCTTCAAGGCCAGCCGGGCGGCGTCGCCGTCCACCGTGCCGTCGCCCAGCACCACCGCAAAGTCCCGCACACGCTTGAGCAGCCGGTTGGCCACACGGGGGGTGCCCCGGCTGCACTTCGCCAGTTCGAGAGCCCCTTCCTCGGTGCAGGGCTGGCCCAGAATGCCGGCGCTGCGCCGGATGATACGGGCCAGCTCGTCGGGGCTGTAAAGCTCCAGCTTCAAAAGTACGCCGAACCGGTCGCGCAGGGGGCCGGTGAGCTGCCCGGCCCGGGTGGTGGCACCGATGAGGGTGAACCGGGGCAGGTTGATCCGGATGGACTGGGCGCTGGGGCCCTTGCCGATCATAATGTCCAGGGCGTAGTCTTCCAGGGCGGGATAGAGCACCTCCTCCACCTGGCGGGAGAGGCGGTGGATCTCGTCGATGAAGAGCACGTCGCCCTCCTGGAGGTTGGTCAGCAGGGCGGCCAGGTCGCCGGGCTTTTCAATGGCGGGGCCGCTGGTGATACGGATCTGCACCCCCATCTCCTGGGCCACAATGCCGGCCAGGGTGGTCTTGCCCAGGCCCGGAGGGCCATAGAGCAGGATGTGGTCCATGGGCTCGCCCCGGCGCTTCGCTGCTTCCAGATAAATGCGCAGGTTCTCCTTGACTTTTTCCTGCCCCACATACTCTTCCAGCGTGCGGGGGCGGAGGTTCAGCTCTTCGCTTTCGCCCCGGTTCATCTCGGGGCTGACCAGCCGGTCGTTGCGATCGAATTCTTCCACGGTTTACCTCCTTGCCATGCCGCGCAGCGCCAGTTTGATGAGTTCTTCCACCGGCAGGGTGTCGTCCAGTTTGGTCAGCGCCGCCGCTGCCTCGCCGGAGGTGTAGCCCAGGCTGGTGAGGGCCGCGGCCGCCTGGGCCAGATTGCTGCCCGCGGCGGGGGCCGCCGGCCCCAGGTCGGAGAGGGAAAGCCCTTCCGCCAGGCCCTTGCCCACCTTGTCCTTCAGTTCCAGCGTAATGCGCTGGGCCAGCTTCGGCCCCACGCCGCTGGCGGCGGTGAATGCCTTGTGGTCCCCCGCCGAGGCGGCCAGCGCAATGCGCTGGGGGGTGAGCACGCTCAGAATGGCCAGCCCCACCTTGGGGCCCACGCCGCTCACGGCGGTGAGCATTTTAAAACAGGCCTGCTGCTCCTCGTCGGCAAAGCCGAAAAGGGACACGTCGCTCTCGGTGACGTTCATGCAGGTGTAGAGGATGGCCTCCTGGCCCACGGCGGGCAGCGCGCCCGCCACGCTGGAGGGCACCTGCACCTGATAGCCCACCCCGGCGCAGCTGATGACCACCTGGTCCAGGCTTTTTTTCAAAATCTTTCCGTTCAGGCAATAGATCACGGCGAAACGCCTCCTTTATCAGCACAAGGGCATGTTCTGCAGCCGGCTGCGGCTGCAATGGCAATGGGCGATGGCCATGGCCAGCGCGTCGGCGGTGTCGTCGGGCTTGGGGACCTTTTCCAGGCGCAGCAGCACCCGTGTCATCTCCTGCACCTGCTTTTTCACCGCCTTGCCGTAGCCGGTGACCGCCTGCTTGACCTGCATGGGGGTGTATTCAAACACCGGCACCCCGCACTGGGCGGCGGCCAGCAGAATGACCCCGCGGGCTTCGGCCACGCCGATGACGGTGGTCTGGTTGTGCTGGTAGAACAGCTGCTCAATGCTCAGCGCCTCGGGAGCGTAGTCCCGCATGACCCGCGAGACCCCCTCGTACACCGCCGCCAGGCGCTGCTCGAAGGGCATGTCCGCCGGGGTGGTCACGGCCCCGAAGTCCACCGGAGAGAACCGGTTTCCGATGTATTCCACGACCCCCCAGCCAACGATGGCATAGCCGGGGTCAATGCCCAAAACGCGCATAAACTCTTCCCTCTTTGGCCCTGCGGCCACACTTCTCCACAATATCCGATATAGTATACCACAAAACTGCGTCCAGGGCAAACGAATGGCGTTTTTTCCGCCTCAAAACAGGAAAAGCCCGGCGGCCCTTTTTCAAGGGCCGCCGGGCCGGTGGATCCATATTTTGCCCGCGCTCACTCGAACACCGCTACCCAGTAGTGGCAGCCGTCGCCGTCGTACATGTGGGCGATGGCGCCCCGGGTGTAGCCGGTGCTGATCATGTTCTGGTAGTGGCCGGAGCTGCCCTGCCAGGCGGCGATGACCGAGGCCGCGTCGGCGTAGCCCACGGCGATGTTCTCGCCTCTGGTCTGGGCGCCGTTGTGGCTGAAGTCCACCGCGATGTCCTCACAGCGGCTCTGGGCGATGGAGGCCAGGCTGTCGTCCCAGGCAAGGGCCGGCGCGCCCACCGCCGACCGCAGCTGATTCTGCAGGTCAAAGGCGGTGGTGTCCACATCCACATAGAACCAGCCGTGGGTGCCCCAGCCCTCGGGGGCGTCCTCGGTGGGGGCGGCGGTGCTGCCGCCGCCGGAAGAACTGCTGCCGGAAGAGCCGCTGCCCGAGGACTTGGCGGCTTCCTTGCCGGTGAGGGTGACGCTGCCCGCCACCTCGTAGGCCGTCTCGGCGGTGATGGTCACCTCGCCGGCGCTCACCACGGTCACGGTGCCGGTCTCGTCCACGGTGGCCACGCCCTCGTCACTGGAGGCCCAGGTGAGGGTGGCGGCGTCCACTGCCGCGCCGGTCTCGTCGGCGGCGGTGACGGCCACGGTGCCGCCCACGGTCACTTCATTCTTTTCGGCGGTGAGGGTCAGCTCCTTCGGGCCGCTCCACACGGTGATCATCGCCTTGGCCCGGGTGCCGTCCGGCGCCAGCACCAGCAGGCTGGTGTGTCCCTCCTTCACCGGGGTCACATTTCCGCTTTCGTCCACCGTGGCGATGGCCGCGTCGCCGGTCTTGAAGGTCAGCTGGTCCGCCAGCTCCGCGGGCTCCACGGTCACGCTGGCCTGGGCCGCGCCGTCGGCCATATGCAGCGACATATCCTCCACTGTCAGGGTCTCGGTGGCGATGTTCACCACCACCGTCCGGGTGGCGCTCAGTTCCCCCACCGCGGCGGTGACGGTGGTCTCGCCTGCCGCCACACCGGTCACGGTGCCCGTTTCATCCACGGTGGCCACCGCCTCGTCGGCGCTGGTCCAGGTGACCTCCGGGCCTTCGGCGGGCGCTTCGCCGTCATAGGAGAAGTCCGGTTCCAGGACGGCCGTGCCGCCCACCGTCAGTTTCAAAGTTTCTTCAGGCAGCGCAACGCCCGTCAGTTTCGCGCCGCAGGCAGTCACGGCCAGGGCCAGCACCGCCGCCAGCCCAAAAGCGATCCATTTGCGTTTTTTCATGCTTTTGCCTCCTGTTTTCGCGCATTTGCGCAAAAAAGGCCGAAGATGACACGCACATCATCCACGGCTCAACGGTTGCCCCGCGCCGAAGCGCGGAGGGTCTTTCTTGGAACAATATAATTATACCATTTTTTGGTTTTTGCCGCAAGGGCAGCTTCTGTGAAAAATGCAGAAAAAGCCCCGGCGGCGCTTTTGCGCCTCCGGGGCTTTTGGTGGGCGGTAAGGAACTCGAATCCCTGACCCTCTGCACGTCAAGCAGATGCTCTACCAGCTGAGCTAACCGCCCATGTCAAATGACAGCTTCGTTATTATAGCAGACGGGCGCGGGTTTTGCAAGCCCTTTTTTCAAAAAAACAGTGTTTTTTCTCCGGCGGCAGGGCCGAAAGCACAAGCAAAACCGAGGATTTTGTTTGTTTGGCCGAACATTTAAAATTTATTTGTATATTCTTGACAAACCGCAGGGCGTGCCGTACTATAAATAGCGTGCTTTTTACTGTGCATTATAGAAGTAATAGATAAGGCCGCGCTTTGAGCGCGGCTGATCGTGACGAAAGGAAGGGTACGCACATGGAACGTACAGATCTGCGCAACATTGCCATCATCGCCCACGTCGACCACGGCAAGACCACCCTGGTGGACCAGATGCTCAAGCAAAGCGGCGCGTTCCGGGAAAATCAGCAGGTGGCCGAGCGCGTGATGGACTCCGGCGACATCGAGCGGGAGCGCGGCATCACCATTCTGGCCAAAAACTGCTCCACCGTTTACAACGGTGTGAAGATCAACATCGTGGACACTCCGGGCCACGCCGACTTCGGCGGCGAGGTGGAGCGTGTTCTGAAGATGGTCAACGGCGTGCTGCTGCTGGTGGACGCCGCCGAGGGCTGCATGCCCCAGACCCGCTTCGTGCTGCAGAAGGCTTTGCAGCAGAACCTGAGCCTGGTCATCGCCGTGAACAAGATCGACCGGCCGGACGCCCGTATCAAGGAAGTCATCGACGAGGTGCTGCTGCTTCTGATGGACCTGGGCGCCACCGACGAGCAGCTGGACAGCCCCATGGTGTTCTGCTCCGGCCGCGCCGGCACCGCCAGCTACAGCCCCGACGTGCCGGGCACCGACCTGAAGCCCCTGTTCGACACCATTCTGGAATACGTCAAGTGCCCCGAGGGCGACCCTGAGGCCCCCTTCCAGATGTTGTGCTCCAGCGTGGACTACAACGACTTTGTGGGCCGTATCGGTATCGGCCGCATTCAGAACGGCGTGGCCAAGGTGGGCCAGGACGTGCAGGTGTGCGACTGGCACAACCCCGACGTTTCCCTGCGCGGGCGTATCACCAAGCTGTATGACTTCAAGGCCAACGGCCGCGAGCCCGTCGAGGAGGCCAAGGCCGGCGACATCGTGGCCTTCAGCGGCCTGGCCGACGTGACCATCGGCAACACCCTGTGCGACCCCGCCAACGTGGAGCCGCTGCCCTTTGTGAAGATCAACGATCCCACCGTGGAGATGACCTTCTCCGTCAACGACAGCCCCTTCGCCGGCCGCGAAGGCAAGTATGTCACCAGCCGCCAGATCCGCGACCGGCTGCAGCGGGAGCTGCTGAAGGACGTGGCCCTGCGGGTGGAGGACTCCGCCACCAGCGATTCCTTCCGTGTGATGGGCCGCGGCGAAATGCACCTGTCCATCCTCATCGAGACCATGCGCCGCGAAGGCTATGAGCTGCAGGTCAGCCCCCCGAAGGTGCTGACCCATGTGGAAAACGGCGTGACCATGGAGCCCATGGAGCGGGTGGTCGTGGACGTGCCCACCGATTACCAGGGCGCGGTGATGACCGCTCTGGGCGCCCGCAAGGCCATTCTGCAGCAGATGGAGCCCATCGGCAGCCGGGTGCGTCTGGAGTTCCGCATGCCCAGCCGCGGCCTGTTCGGCTACCGCAGCCAGTTCCTCACCGATACCCACGGCGAGGGCATTCTGAACACCATCTTTGACGGCTACGAGGCCTGGCAGGGCGACATCACCTGCCGCAGCACCGGCAGCCTGATCAGCTTTGAGACCGGCGACGCCGTGACCTACGGCCTGTTCAACGCCCAGGGCCGCGGCACTCTGATCGTGACCCCCGGTGAGAAGGTCTACGGCGGCATGGTGGTGGGCTACACCCCCACCGGCGAGGACATCACCGTGAACGTGTGCAAGACCAAGCACCTCACCAACACCCGCGCCTCCGGCTCGGACGACGCGCTGCGTCTGGTGCCGGTGAGCAAGTTCAGCCTGGAAGGGTGCCTTGAGTTCCTGGCCCCCGACGAACTGCTGGAGGTCACCCCCAAGAGCCTGCGTATCCGCAAGCGGATCCTGAGCCACGACCTGCGCATGAAAGAACTGAAGGGCAAGAAAAACTAAGGACCCTGCCCCATACAAAAAGGCCCGCTGCCAACGGCAGCGGGCCTTTTGCTTTTGTTTGTTACCAAAGCCAGTTGCGGGCCTTGGCTTCGCGGATCTCCATCTCCGCCTCGTCGGCGCGGCTGCGCTTGACCATCACCAGCGTGCCGGTGCTGCCGGCCTTGAGCTTGTAGTCGATCTGGTGGTCGTGCAGCAGCTTTTCCACCTTTTTCAGTTCGTCGCCCTCGCCGCTGTAAACGGGAGTGCGGGGTTCAAACAGGGACATGGGCTTTCTCCTCTCTTCTTCGGGGCGGCGCGCCGCCCCGTTGTTTACTTTTTGCGTCTTCTGCGCAGCGCGCACCCTGCGGCTGCGCCCGCCAGCGCCAGGGCCGACAGACCGCTCACCCAGTCGGAAACGTGCTGAAGGGTGGTGCCGGTGTAGCTCACCACCAGCCGGCCCTCCGGCAGGCCCTCGGGCACATCCAGTTCCACCCGGCCGCCGGCGTCCTTGTGCAGCGGCACGGGAATGGCCTCGCCGCCGTCCGCCGGCTCCACCCAGGCGGAATAGCCTTTGTACCACAGTTTCGGAATGCCCCACAGACCGGCGGCGCCGTCAAACTCAGCCACGAAATCGCCGTTGGGCAGGTAGTTGCCGATGAACACGCCCTCGCCGTTGGTGTACTGCGCGCCCGGCTCAAAGGCGTACTCGATGGCGTTCACCCCGGCGGGCAGCCACTCGGCCCCCACCAGATAGAAGGTCTCGCCCCGCTGGCCGGTGAAGTAGTTCCGGTCGTAGTTCACCAGTTCCGGTAAAGTGGGCCACAGACAGGCCAGATTGGCCAGCGAAAGGGCAAAGCACACCGCCAGCGCCGCCGCCCGGCGGCCTTTGCCCGCAAGGCCCGCCAGCAGGCAGGCGGCCCCCAGGCACAGGAACATCTGGCCGAAGGCGTTGAGCCGCCAGGGGAACTGCACGCTGGTGAGGAAAGTCTCGTCCAGCCTGGACCAGGGCACCCAGTTCAGGGTGGCGAAGGTGAGCGTCGTGCCCACCGCCAGGAACACCCAGCCCCGGCGGCAGCGCCGCCCCTTGCGGGCCAGCCACGCCCCTGCCGCCACCACCAGCGGCACCAGGATCATGCCGCCGATCCCCAGCCCCATGTAAGAACTGGGGTCGAAGATGGTGGAAAGGGTGAGATAGTTGTAGGCAAGGCGGGTCAGCAGTTCGGCGGTGACCTTGAAGGTGTCGGCAGAAAACTGCTCCAGCACCGGCAGCCAGTAATAGCAGCTCACCGCCAGACAGGCCGCCGCAGCGCCCACGCCGCTCAGGATGGCGCGCCGGTTCAGCACCTTGGGCAGCCGAACCAGCACCCACACCACCGCCACAAGGCCCATCAGCGCCAGGCTGACGGTGTGGCTGAGCACCAGCCCGGTGAAGCCGAGAAAGAGCAGCCAGGGCTTTTTGGCCCCTTCTTCGGTGAGGTCCCACAGGCCCCACACCGCCAGAGGCAGAAAGGCCATGGCCTGCACCTCGCCCACCGCGCTGCGGATGTAGAGGTTTGTGAAGTGATATTGGCACAGGCCGTAGAGCACCATGAAGGCGCAGCCGGAAAAATGGCTTTTGCCGATGGCGCGGCCCGCGAAATAGCTGGTGACGCACTGAAGGGCCACGCAGCCCAGCATGAGGAATTTGAACGCCAGTTCCGGCCCCAGCACCGCCACCCGGGCCAGCGCCGCGGGATAGAGCAGCAGGTCCGGGTAAAACAGCCCGGCGGCATAGCCGTAGCCGCCCAGCAGCAGGGAGTAGACCCGCACCGGGACGGACGCGCCGCCCCCCAGGGCGGCGGCAAGGCCCTCCAGCCGGAGGACGTGGAACACCGCGTCATGGCCGGCCACCAGGTCCCGGTCGGCAAAGGGCAGCGCGCAGATCACCAGCACCGCAGCGGCGCAGACCGCCGCCGCCAGCCACTGCTTTTTTGTGTTGGGCGTGAGAGCGTTTTCCATACGCTCCCCCGTCAGCCGGCCGCGGAGGCAGGCTCCGCAGGCGCAGAGGCGGGCTCGCCGGGCACGGACGTCCCGGCGTCAGCGCCCGCTGCGGAGGCCATGGGCGCGGGAGCCCCGGGCAGAGGCTGTTCCGCGCCGGACGCGTCCAGCATGCGCAGGCTCTGGCCTTCAAAGCCGCCCCAAATGCCGATGTAGCTGCGGCCGGGCCGCATCGAGAGGGGCTGGCCTTCCGCGTCAAAGAGCTGCAGCGGCTGGTCCGCCTCGCCCTTTTTCCATTTGATCTGCACCGCGCCGCCGCCGGAGAGATACAGTCCGTCGCCGCCGGTCATGTCATAATCGCGGGTGGCGCCGTCGTCCTTGAGACCGGAGGAAGCCATCAGCACCAGCACGTTGGTATAGCGCACCAGACCGTCCTCCTTGGCACCGTCCAGCTGATCCTGGTCGTTCTCCTTGAGGAAATAGCGGTCGTCCGCTTCGTCATACACCAGCTGGGCGGTGCGCTGGGCGCCGTAGCCGATGTCCAGGCGGTAGCCGTTGCCCTTGGCGGGCGCGGCGGCCTCGTCAAAGTAGAAGTAGGTGGGGGTCTCGCCGTCCACCGACTGGCCATAGCTCTCCATGGCGCTCTGGATCAGGCGGGAATCGGCATACCAGCACAGCTCCTGGGGCGCGGTGAGGTCCCGCTCGCCGTCCAGATTGTAGGCGTTCACGCCGATGTAAACGCCGTCCAGCGGCTGGTAGGTGTACCAGTTCACCAGATTGGAGGTGTAGATGTCGCTGCCGATGTACATGGGAATGGCGTTCACCGGCATCACCATCTGCAGGAACAGGTCCCGCCCCTGGCACACCGGGCCCACCTTCACCGCTCTTTCCATGCTGTCGAACACCGCCATCAGGCTGGTGTTCTCGCCGCCGGTGTTGGCCTCGATGAGAAGGTCCGCGGTGCCAATGCCCCACTGGGGCCGGGCGGCCGCGTCATTGGACACCATCACCGCCACCGGCCGGCGGCTGGGGTGTTCCGCCGCACGCCCGGTGAGGGCGCTGATCCCCTCGGCCGGCAGCGGCATTTCCGTGCTGGCCTCGTGGGGCTCGGGGGTAGGTTCTGCCGGCTGGCTGGCGCTCTGGGAAGCGCCGGAGGCGTCCGTGCCGCTCTGGGCGGGCGCGCCTGCGCAGCCCGCCAGCAGCAGTGCGGCCAGCACCGCGGCAGCAGCTCGCTTTGCAAGTTTCATGGGTGTGTTCTCCTTGTCCTGTTCAAAAAGGGCCCCCGCCGATGCCGGCCGGGGCCCCAGACTGCAAATGGTTTAATCTTCGTTTTCCACGAAATCGTTGGTGGTGGGGGCCTCCTGCACGTCCTGCGCGGTCTCCAGCGGCTCCCAGCTGAAGTTCGGGATCTCGTCCTCGTCCACCACGGTCACATAGGTCTTGCCGCAGTTGATCTCGAAGGGCTCTTCGGTCTCGAAGTCCACGATCCGCAGGGTGTCCAGCGGGGTGCCCTTCTGCCAGCGGATCCGCTCGATCTTGCCGCCGTAGCAGTAGTAGCCCACGCCGCCCCAGCTGTACTCGGCATACTGCAGGTCCTTGGCCTCATGGCCGGGATAGGTGTGGATGTCGGTGAAGAGGATGAGCAGGTTGTCGAACATCAGTTGCTGGCCGTTGTTCTCGTCGATGGTGTCCATGTAGGACCCCTTGCTGTAATACCACTGGGCCATGGCGTACTGGCCAAGGCTGGAATCGTAGTCGAACTGGGTGCGGTAGGACTGGGAGTGACGGATGGTCACACGGCCCGCGTCGGGGCTGGCGCCGCCGTCCAGGTGTTCGCCGGTGAGCACCTTGGCGGGGTCACGGTAGTCCACAAAATCGAAGAAGGTGGAGTTGTACATACGGCGGTCGTCCACATCGTGGCGCTCGATGTACTCCGCGATGAGCTGGCCGTTGGTGTAGGCGGTGTGCTCGGTGTCCACATGGTTGCCCGCCCAGTTCACACGGTCGCGGTTGCGGTAGTAGAGGTTGCCGTCGAAGTTGCCTTCCAGGTTCCACTCGTCGTAGTTGTAGTTGGTGATGTACTCCTTCTGCACCACGCTCTGGCCAATGTGGACGTAGAGCGGCTGCCAGGGCAGCACCAGGCGGAAGAACTGGTCACGGGCAGAACGCACGGGCCCGATGTCCGGGATGTTGTTGTAGTCGGTGAAGAGGGCCATGAAACGGGTGATACCGCCCTCCACCTTGATCTCAAAGAGCATGTCCGCAGCGGACAGGCCCCGCTGGGGGCGGCAGGTCTGGATGTTGTTCACCATCACGGCGGTGATACGCTGGCCTTCCGCGTAGTCGGCGGTCTTTTCGTAGCCGGTGAGCACGTTGGCCTCATAGGGCTCGGGCGTGGGTTCGGGCGTGGCTTCCACAGCGGGTTCGCCTTTGCCGCCGGAAGTGGTGGTCTCGTCGCCGCCGCAGGCGGTGAACAGGCTGACCGACATGGTCAGCGCCAGCAGGATGCACAACAAACGTTTCATGTACTGTTTCCCTCGTATTCCGCTTTTTATTGCAGGCGGCACGCCGCCCGATTCCTTTTTCTATTATAGCAGGCACGCTGCTGCCGGGCAACCGGCCCGGCGAATTTTCATGGGCGTCACTGACCGAAAAGTTCTGCCAGCGCCTGCCCGTCGATACGGCAGTTTTCGATCTGCTCGTCGGCCACCACGGCGATGTAGCTGGTGCCGGGGTTCACCTTCACGTCGATCTCCTTGCCCTCGTTGTCCACGATCCGCAGGGGGCTGGCCGGGTCCTCTTTGATCCAGCGCACCCGCTCGTAGCGTCCGCCGTTGAAATAGAGCCCCGCGCCCTGGTCGAACTGCACATGGGCCAGCACGCCGTCGGGGTATTTGTCGATCTTGGCAAAGAGCACAAACACATTGTCCGCCCCGTACTGGGCGCCGCCGTCGGCCGCGTCGGTCTGAGGCTGGTCGTACTGCCACTTGAGGTATTTGCCCGAGGCCGCGTCGTAGCGGAAGGTGGCGTCGGCATAGCCGGAGAAGCGCAGATAGACCTCCTGCGCCTCGCCGCCCTCCAGCACGCGGTCGGGCTGGTCGTAGCGCACGAAGTCGAACACCGGGGGCGCTTCGTAGTTGGTGGAAGCCTGCAGGCCGAACTGCTCCACCGCCTGGGAAAAGGCGGCGCCGTCGGTGTAAACGCAGTGCTCCTGGCCCTTGGTCCTGCGGCGCTCGGTGTCGATCCAGTAGAAGTTGCGGTATTTGCCGTCAATGCTCTTGGTCTCGGTGTATTTGTAGAGATCCAGATACTGGGCCGCCACATTGGAGGTGCCGATGTGGGCATAGAGCGTCTGCAGCGGCAGCATGAGCTGCACATGCTGGTCCCGGGCGGAGCGGATGGGCCCCACCACCGGCATGGCGGCATAGTCCCGGTAGACGGCCATCAGACGGGTGATCCCGCTTTCGGTGACGATCTCATAGACCAGGTCCGCGCTGTTCAGCCCGCTCTGGGGCCAGGCGGCGCGCACGTTGTTGATCATCACCGCCACACCGCGCCGGCCAAGGGGATAATTCTCTCCCCGGGCAAGGCCGGTGTAAGGGTCGATGTCCTGAGGCACCTCATAGTCCACCAGGGTCTCGGGCGCAGCGTCCGGTTCGGGCGTGGGCGTGGCCTGGGGCTCTTCCGTGCGGGCAAAAACGCAGCCGCTGAGCACAGCGGCGCACAGCAGCGCCGCCGCAGCGCGTGCGGGCAGTCGTTTCATGGGTGTTCCCCCCTTCGCTGAAACGGTGTATCTCTTTTTATCATACTCATTTTTGCCCGTTTTGTAAACTCTCTGTAACAATTAGACGCTTCAGCGGCCCCAAAAATTTCAATTTCATGTCGCTTTTTTCTTTTTGCCGGAATAACCTTTTTTCTTTTTCGGCTTTTGTGTTGACAAACCGTCGGGTGATTGCTATAATTGTTAAGCTGTATTCAGATATGAGCCATTAGCTCAGTTGGCAGAGCACCTGACTTTTAATCAGGGTGTCCGGGGTTCGAATCCCCGATGGCTCACCAGTTCGCCGCAAGTGATGTGTCGCTTGCGGCGGCTTCTTATAAATAATAAAGCCGCCGGGTTTTGCGTCTTGGTCCCATTCCATTAGGCCATTGAAGGAATGGAGACAGGGCGCTTAATTTTTTATCAGTCAGGAGAGGTGTTTATGATGTTTCGTGAAATGCGCCGCAACAAGCAGCTTTTGAGCGCCGAAGAGACCGCCGCCGTGCTGGAAAAAGGCACGTCCGGGGTGCTGGCCCTTGCTGGTGACGACGGCTACCCCTATGCCGTGCCCATCAGCTATGTGTTTGACGGAAACAAGCTCTATTTCCACTGCGCCAAGAGCGGCCACAAGCTGGACGCCATCCGCCGCTGCCCCAAGGCTTCCTTCTGCGTGATCGACCAGGATCAGATCGTGCCCGAGGAATACACCAGCTATTTCCGCAGCGTGATCGCCTTCGGCACCATCCGGGAACTGGAAGGCGACGGCGAAAAGCGGACGGCCATTGAAAAGCTGGCCCGCAAGTATGTGCCCAATGATACCGCCGAGGGCATGGAAGCCGCCATCCAGCGGGACTGGGCGCCTTTGTGCATGCTGGAGATGACCATCGACCACATGACCGGCAAAGAGGCCATCGAACTGGTGAAGGCAAAAAAAGCGCAATAAAACGGCGGGAGCCGGCCCCTTGCGGGGGCCGGCTCCCTTTTTTGTTTTTGGGCGGTTCTCACGCCTTTTGCAGCACAAAGCCCTTCACCTTGCGCAGCAGCGGCCAGAGGATGGCGCACAGCACGCCGCCGATGAGGGCGGTGATGAACTGGTTCACGCCGAACATGGTGCTGACGGTGGCCACCTGCTTTTCGTTGAGCACGCCGCCGAAGAGGGGCAGCAGCACGAACTGCAACCCGCCGGCCATCACGGCCACCTTGGCCGCCGCGCCCAAAAGAAAGCCCAGCCAGAAGAGCTTATCCTGTTTGCGCAGCGCCCAGGCGCACACCACCAGCGCGGCGTTGCCCGCCGCCACCAGCACGATGAGCTGGGGCATGAGCTGCATGACGGGGCTGGGGGCGATGAGGAAGGCCAGGATGGGGCTGAGCACCGCGATACACAAACCGCTGCCAAGGCCCACCGCCAGGGCGGCCAGCAGCAGAATGAGGTTCACCAGCGGACCGGTGATGAACTGGCTGACGGTCTTGAACTGCTGCACCACCACACAAAGCGCCAGCAGCAGCGCGGTGCGGGTAAGCATACGGGTGTAAAACTGTTTCATGAAAATTCCACCTTTCCCGGGGCCCCTTCGCCCCTCTTTGCATTGCTTTTCCTCGTAGATTTTACTATAATGAGGGATAGATTGCTGTTGCCGCCGCAACAGTTGTGATTTTTTTGTTTATCTTTGGCAAAGAAAGGAGCCGCCCCCGTGGAAGAATATTACCCCCTGCTGGCGGCCACGCCTCTGTTTGCCGACATTCCGCCGGAGGGCCTTGACCGCCTGCTGGGCTGTTTTGCCCCGGCGGTGCGCCGCTATGAAAAAGGAGACATCCTGCTGCTGGCGGGCTACGACACCGGCGAGATCGGCGTGCTGCTGGAAGGCAGCGCCACCGCCCTCAAGACCACGCCGGACGGCTCGGCGGTGGCCATCACCGACCTTGTGCCGGGCAGCGTGTTTGGCGACGTGCTGGCGGGCAGCGCGGTGAAAAGCCCGGTGACCATCACCGCCCGCAGCCCCTCCAAGGCGATGTTCATCTCCTGCCGCAGGCTGCTGTGCCCCTGTGCGGCCATGCACCCGGAGCACAACCAGCTGATGCAGAATCTGGTGCGCACCATCTCGGAAAAATATTTTGACCTGAGCCGCCGGGTGGACCTGCTCATCCTCAAAAGCCTGCGCTCCAAGCTGTGCGCCTACCTGCTGGGGCAGGCAAAGGCCGCCGGGGCGGACACCTTTTCCATCCCCTTCTCCCGGGCGGGGCTGGCGGAGTATCTGAACTGCGAGCGCAGCGCCCTTTGCCGGGAGCTTTCCCGCATGCGGGCCCAGGGCCTGATCGAGACTTATAAAAACAGCTTTAAGATCCTGGACCGGGCGGCCCTCGCCCGGGAGTACCAGCGCTGAATTTTGGAGGAACGGAAAATGAAGGAACTGCCGGTTTTGTACATCGTCATCCCCTGCTACAACGAGCAGCAGGTGCTGCCCGTCACCGCGCCCATGTTCTTTGAAAAGCTGCGCGGGCTGATGGCCGCCGGCCTCATTGCGCCGGAGAGCCGGGCGGTGTTTGTGAACGACGGCTCGAAGGACAGCACCTGGTCCATCATCCAGGACCTGGCCGCCAAAGAGGAGCTGGCGGAGGGGGTGTGCCTGTCCCGCAACCGGGGTCACCAGAACGCCCTGCTGGGCGGCCTGATGACCGTGAAGGACCGCTGCGACATCACCATCAGCATTGACTGCGACGGTCAGGACGACATCAACGCCATGGACGAGATGGTGAAGGCTTACCACGACGGCTGCGAGGTGGTGTACGGCGTGCGCTCCAAGCGCACCACCGACACCTTCTTCAAGCGCTTCACCGCCGAGAGCTTTTACAAGCTGATGAACTGGATGGGCGCCCAGGTGGTGTTCAACCACGCGGACTACCGCCTTTTGAGCAGCCGGGTGCTGAACGAGTTTGCCAACTTCAAAGAGGTGAACATCTTTTTGCGGGGCATGGTGCCGCTGGTGGGCTTCAAGAGCACCAGCGTCTACTACGAGCGCGCCGAGCGGCTGGCGGGCGAGAGCCACTATCCCCTGAAGAAAATGCTGGCTCTGGCCTTCGACGGGATCACCAGCCTGTCGGTGAAACCCATCCGCCTCATCACCGGCTTTGGCGTGCTGGTGTCCTGTATCAGCTTCATCGGGGTGATCTGGGCGGTGGTGGCGGCGCTGCTGGGCCACACGGTGGCCGGCTGGGCCAGCACCATCTCCATCGTCTGCTTCATGGGCGGCATTCAGCTGTTGTGCCTGGGCGTGATCGGCGAATACATCGGCAAGATCTACATGGAGACCAAGGCCCGGCCCCGCTTCATCATCAGCGAGACCACCTTTGAGGAGAAGGCCCATGAGTGAAGAAAAGCTTGTCTGGCCCGGCAGCGCCCTGCTGGGTCCGGTGCCCCCGGTGCTGGTGAGCTGCGGCGAGGGCGAAACCGCCAACCTCATCACCGTCGCCTGGGCGGGCACCATCTGCACCCAGCCGCCCCGGGTGTCCATCTCGGTGCGTCCCACCCGCCACAGCTACGGCCTCATCAAAGAGAGCGGCGAGTTCGTCATCAACCTGCCCACCACGGCGCTGGCCAAAGCGGTGGACTGGTGCGGCGTGAAAAGCGGCCGGGACGTGGACAAATTCGCCGCCATGGGCCTGCACGCCGCCCCCGCCTCAAAGGTGGGCTGCCCCCTGCTGGCGGAAAGCCCGGTGAGCCTGGAGTGCAAGGTGTTCCAGTGCCTTGAACTGGGCAGCCACGATCTGTTTTTGGCGGACGTGGTGGCGGTGGACGTGGACGAGGCCCTTTTGGACAGCGCCGGCAAGCTGCACCTGGAAAGGGCGGGCCTTTTGGCCTACGCCCACGGCGACTACTACGCCTTGGGCAAGCAGCTGGGCAAGTTCGGCTGGAGCGTGCGCAAGAAAAAGCCCGCGCCCAAAAAGCCGGGTGCGCGCCCCCAAAGTTCTTCCTCCCCCCGGCGGCCCCGCAAATGAACCGACGAAAAAGCGCCCTTTGGAGAAACACTCCAAAGGGCGCTTTTCTTTTTATTTTGGAGGGCCCAGCGCCTCGTAAAAGGGCGCAAGGTGCTCCTTGCCCGCCGGAGGCGTGCCTTCCAGCGGAAAGGGCAAACCCAGCGCGGCGTACTTTTCGATACAAAGGGTGCGGAAGGGCAGCAGTTCCACCTTTTCCACATTTTCGTATCCCTTTGCCAGCGCTGCCAGCCGGGCCGCGGCCTCGGGGCCGTCGTTGAGGCCGGGCGCCACCACGTGCCGCAGCCACACCGGGCGGCCCATCTCGCGGCAGAGGCCGAGGAATTCCAACGTGTGGGCAAGGCTGCCGCCGGTGTGGCGGCGGTAGTCCTCTTCGGTGGTGAACTTCAGATCGGCCAGCACCAGGTCGGTGTGTTCCAGCACTTTTGCGGCGCTTTCAAGGCTGGCCGCGCCGGAGGTGTCCAGCGCGGTGTGGAACCCCTCGGCCTTGAGGGCCGCCAGCAGCGCCGCGGCAAAGGCGCTCTGGGCCAGGGGCTCGCCGCCGGTGAGGGTAACGCCGCCATTCTTTTTGATATAGGGCGCGCAGCGGCGCACCTTTTGCAGCACTTCCTCCACCGTGACTTCCTGCCCGCCCTCAAAGGCCCAGGTGTCCGGGTTGTGGCAGTAGGCACAGCGCAGGGGGCACCCCTGAAAGAACACCACATAGCGCAGGCCGGGGCCATCCACCGCCCCCATGGACTGGAAGGAGTGGACGCGGCCGGAAAGGGCACTGTTTTCCATGGGCGGGGCCTCCTTTCACATGGCGCTGCGGCCTCACATCGCACTGTGGAAGGTGCGGCGGATGACCTCCTGCTGCTGTTCCCGGCTGAGCTTGTGGAAGTTCACCGCGTAGCCGGAGACGCGGATGGTGAGGTTCGGATACTTGGAGGGGTCCTCGTAGGCCTCCTGCAACATCTGGCGGTTCATCACGTTCACGTTCAGATGATGGGCCATCTGGGCAAAGTAGCCGTCCAGCAGGGCCACCAGGTTGCCGTGACGCTCGGCCTCGGTCTTGCCCAGGGCCTCCGGCAGGATGGAGAAGGTGTTGGAAATGCCGTCCTTGCAGCAGTCGTACTTGAGTTTGGCCACCGAGTTGAGGCTGGCCAAAGCTCCGCTCTTCTCCCGCCCGTGCATGGGATTGGCGCCGGGGGCGAAGGGCTCGCCCGCCTTGCGGCCGTCGGGGGTGGAGCCGGTCTTTTTGCCGTAGACCACGTTGGAGGTGATGGTGAGCACCGAGAGGGTGGGCTCGGCGTTCCGGTAGAGGGGGTGCTTTTTCAGCTCCTCAAAGAAGAGGCGGGCCTGCTCGGCGGCGATGGAGTCCACCCGGTCGTCGTCGTTGCCAAAGGCGGGGTACTCCCCTTCCACCTCAAAGTCGCTGATGAGGCCGGTGGCCTCGTCCCGCACACAGCGCACCCTGGCGTACTTGATGGCGGAGAGGGAGTCGGCCAGCACGCTGAGGCCGGCAATGCCGAAGGCCATGTAGCGGTGGACCTCGGTGTCGTGGAGGGCCATCTGCAGCTTCTCGTAGGCGTACTTGTCGTGCATGTAGTGGATGACGTTCATGGTGTTGGCGTACACCTTCGCCACCCAGGCGCGGTAATCGTTCAGCCGGCGGCAGACCTCGTCGTAGTCCAGATATTCGCCCTTGATCGGCTCGGTGACCGGGCCCACCTGCTCGTTTTTCACCTCGTCCCGCCCGCCGTTGAGGGCCATGAGCAGGAGTTTGGGCAGATTGGTGCGGGCGCCGAAGAACTGCATGTCCTTGCCCACCCGCATAGCGGAGACGCAGCAGGCGATGGCGTAGTCGTCGCCGTAGATGGGGCGCATGAGGTCGTCGTTCTCGTACTGGATGGCGTCGGTGTCGCAGGAGACCTTGGCGCAGAACTTCTTGAATCCCTCGGGCAGCGCGCCGGACCAGAGCACCGTGAGGTTGGGTTCAGGGGCGCTCCCCAGATCATAGAGGGTGTGCAGCACCCGGAAGGAGTTTTTGGTCACCAGGGTGCGGCCGTCCTCGCCCATGCCGCCCACCGCCTCGGTGATCCACATGGGGTCGCCGCCGAACAGCTCGTTGTAGGAAGGGGTGCGCAGGTGGCGGGCCATGCGCAGCTTCATCACAAAGTGGTCCATCAGCTCCTGGGCGCCCTGCTCGTCCAGAATGCCGGCGGCCAGGTCCCGCTCAAAGTAGATGTCCAGGAAGGTGCTCACCCGGCCCAGGCTCATGGCCGCGCCGTTCTGCTCTTTAATGGCGCCGAGGTAGCCAAAGTACAGCCACTGCACCGCCTCGCGGGCATTGGCGGCGGGGCGGCGGATGTCGAAGCCGTACAGTTCGGCCATGCCCGCCAGCTTGTTCAGAAAGTCAATTTGCCGCCACACTTCCTCGATGAGGCGGATGACTTCGTCGGTCATGGGCTGGGCGTGCAGCTGGGCCATGTCCTTGCGCTTTTCTTCCACCAGTTTGTCCACGCCGTAGAGGGCCACCCGGCGGTAGTCGCCGATGATACGGCCCCGGCCGTAGGCGTCGGGCAGGCCGGTGATGAGGCCGCAGTGGCGGGCGGCGCGGGTCTCGGGGCCGTAGACCCGGAACACGCCGTCGTTGTGGGTGGTGCGGTAGCGGAATTCCTCTTCGATTTTGTCCGAGAGCTTATACCCGTAGGCCTCGCAGGCGCTGCGGGCCATGCGGATGCCGCCGAAGGGGTTGACGCCCCGCTTCAGCGGCTCGTCGGTCTGCAGGCCCACGATGAGCTCGTCCTCTTTGTCCAGATACCCGGGGGCGAAGGTCAAAAGGCTCATCACCGTTTCGGTGTCCACCTTCAAAACGCCGCCCTTTTCCCGCTCGGCGGCCATCAGGGCCTCCAGCTTTTTCATCAGCCGCCGGGTGCGGCCGGTGGGACCGGCGAGAAACTTGTCGTCACCTGTATACGGTTTGTAGTTTTTTTGGATAAAATCCCGAACGTCGATTTTCTCCTGCCACGCGCCGGGCACGAAATTCTTCCACTGTTCCATCTTGCAAAGCCCCTTTCGGTGTGTTTTGTGCCGCCCGGAAAAATAAAAAAGGGCAGCACCGCGTATGCGATGTTGCCCAGACGGTCGGCATAAAACGCGCCTCACTCCCCCGTGGTCTCCCACGAAATTCCGTCAGTTGTGAGGGCGGTGTTTTGCTTTGAAAACAATATTCAGTATACAGCAGCGTTTTTGCCTTGTCAACACACAATATCTGCCGCTCAGCCCGGCATGCAGTTTTGCAGATGGCGAAGGTCGCCGCTTTCGGAAAAGTCCTCCCGGTCGAGGGTGAGGCCGGGGTTATAGTAGGGGTCGCGGGTGAGGTTCTCCCGGCCGAAGCGCTCGGTGAGGCGTTTTTGCTCGCCGGCAAAACGGGCCTTTTTGGCCTTGTCCTTCTCGTCAATGCCCCGGCTCTTGCTCTCATAGTGATACAGCTGGGCGTAGGGGGTCCACACCACCCGCCAGCCGGCCCGCCGGGCCCGCAGGCAGAAGTCCACATCGTTGAAGGCCACGGTGAAGCCCTCGTCCAGGCCGTTCAGCGCGTCGAACACCTCGGCCCGCACCAGCAGGCAGGCGGCGGTGACGGCGGAAAAATCCTGCACGGTGGCGGCGCGGAACATGTAGCCGCCGGAGGTGCGGGGGCGGTATTTGTGGCTGTGGCCGGCGTAGCCGCCGAGACCCGTGACGATACCCGCGTGCTGGATGGTGTCGTCGGGATAGTAGAGCATGGCTCCGCACATGGCCACTCCCGGGCGGCTGGCCTGCATGAGCATCTCAGTCAGCCACTCCCGGTTGATGACCTCCACGTCGTTGTTCAAAAGCAGCAGATAGTCGCCCTGTGCCGCCTTGCGGCCGAAGTTGTTGATGGCGGAGAAGTTGAAGCCGCCCTCCGCTTTGTACTCCACCACCCGGCAACGGGGATAGCCCTCGGGGCCGGTGATCTTTTTGTAATAGTCGAAGGTGGCCGCCTCTTTGGAGTTATTCTCGATGACGATGACCTCAAAGTTGTGCCAGCTGGTCTTTTTATAGACCGAGGAGAGGCACTTTTCCAGGTCGTCGGTGTGGTCCATGTTGGGGATGAGGATGCTCACCAGCGGCTCGCCCTCAATTTCATAGTCCACTTTGTAGGTGCTGGGGTAAAGGCCGTCCCGCACGGTACCCCGCTGGCCGGTGCGCTCCAGATGATCGGCGATGGCCTTTTTGGCCGCCTTGGCCACATAGGGCTTGGCGGCGGTGCCGCCGCTGGTGGAGCCGCCGTGCACCCGCCAGTAGTAGAGCACCTGGGGGATGTGGCAGATTTGGGTCTCGTCCAGCCGATCGGTGAGCCGCAGGAACAGATCGTGGTCCTGGCTGCCGTCGCACTCCGTCCGCTCGCCCCCCGCCTCGAAATACAGGCTGCGCTTGAAGGCGGAAAGATGGCAGATGTAGTTGCAGCAGACCAGATAGTCCGGGGCGAAATCCGGCTTGAAGTGGGCCACCATGGGCCGGCGAATGCTCTTTTTGAAGAGGGCCTCGTCGCTGTAGAGGAAATCCGCGCCGCTGTCCAGAATAGCCATCTGCAAGGTATAAACGGCGTGGGGAGCCAGGATGTCGTCGTGGTCCGCCAGGGCCAGATATTCGCCGGTGGCCAGGTCGGCTGCCGCATTGGTGTTGGCGCTGATCCCCTTGTTTTCCACCTTGACGTACTTCACCCGGTCAGCCGCCGGCACCAGTTTTTCCGCAAAGGCCGCCCGCTGCTTCACGATCTCGCCCACATAGGCGTGAGCCTCATCGGAGGCGTCCGCCAGGCACAGCTCCCACCGGGTGCTGGTCTGGTCAAAAACGCTGGCCAAAAACTGCCGCAGGAAAGGCTCCGGCGTGTTGTAGAGCGGCACGCAGATGCTGACCAGGGGCAGGGCCGCGCCGTTCTCCCACCGGTCGGCCAGATCCGCCCGCTGGGCCTGCAGCACCTTTTTCTTGGGCAGGTAGCGGGCCCGTTTGCCGAAGAAGCGGCGGCGGAAAAAGCCCAGCGCCCGCCGCACCATAGCGAAAAGGCCCTCGCTTTTCACAAGGTCAAAGGCATAGCCGAACAGCTCCCGGATGCGTTTGAGTTTCAGTTTCATGGCAAAACGCCCCCAAAAGGCCCTTATTTCAGGCCGTAGTTTTCAAAAAGCAGGTTGAAATGGCGGTTGTAGTAAGGGTCGCCGGCGGCGATCATATCGCTGTATTTGGCGATGAACCGGGCCTTTTCCCCCTCGTAGCGGCGGGCGTTCTCGCTCAAGGTGTCCAGCCCGCGGCTCTTGCTCTCGTAGTGGTAGGCTTCGGCGTGGGGGGTGAACACGTTGGTGAGGCCCTTCTTCCAAAGCTTCAGGCACAGGTCGATGTCGTTGTAGGCCACGGCGAAGTTTTCTTCGTCCAGGCCGCCCATCCCGTCGTAGAGAGCGGTCTTGACCATCAGACAGGCGCCGGTGACCGCCAGCAGGTTCTGGGGCGTAGCCAGCCGGTAGAGGTCGCCCGCCGAGGCCCGGGGGTGGCTCTTGTGGCTGTGGCCGGCGGTGCCGTTGATGCCCAAAAACACGCCCGCGTGCTGGATACGGTCGTCGGGGTAGTAGAGTTTCGCGCCCACGCAGCCCACGTCCGGCCGCTGGCTGAACATGAGCATCTCGGCCAGAAAGCCCTCACTGAGCAGCTCGATGTCGTTGTTCAAAAGCAGCAGCTGTTCGCCCTTTGCGAACCGGCGGGCGAAGTTGTTCACCGCCGAGAAGTTGAAGCCGCCCTCGTAGGTGACCACCTGCAGCCGGGGATATTTTTTCTTCGCTTCTTCGTAATAATCGAAGGTGGTGGGGTCGGCGGAGTTGTTCTCCGCCACGATGACCTCAAAGTTCTCGTAGCCCGCCTTTTCGTAGAGGCTGGCAAGGCAGCGGTCCAGGTCGGCCGCATGGTCTTTATTGGGGATGAGCACGCTGATGAGGGGCGTGCCGGTGAGGGCGTACTTCACCCGGTAGGCGCCGGGGCAGCCCTCGATACGCTTTGCGCTTCCTTCCAGGCCCACCCGTTTCAGATGGTCGTCGATAGCCTTCTCCCCCGCCGCCAGGGCGTAGGGCTTGGCCTCCATGCCGCTGGCGGTGCTGCCGGAATGGCTCCGCCAGATGTAGAGCACATAAGGGATGTGGGCCACCTTTTGGGCGTGCTCGGTGAGGCGCAGGATGAGCTCGAAGTCCTGGCTGCCGTCGTACTCGCTGCGCTCGCCGCCGCCCGCCCGCTCAAAGAGCGCCCGGGAGAAGGCGGCCAGATGGGTGATGTAGTTGCAGCCCCGCAGATAGTCCGGCTCAAAGTCCGGCTTGAAGTGGTAATCCACCAGGTGCTTCAAATCCGCCGAGAGGACAATTTCATCGGAATAGACGAAGTCCGCCCCGGCCAGCGCCTCCTTGGCCACCCGGTAGAGGGCATTGGCGTAGAGCACGTCGTCGTGGTCCAAAAGGGTGAGCCATTCGCCGGTGGCGGCGGCCAGGGCTGCGTTGGTGTTGGCGGCGATGCCGCCGTTCTCCGCCAGTTTCAGATAGCGGACGCGCCCGTCCTTTTTGGCAAAGTTTTGGGCGATGCGGCCCACTTCGGAGTGAGCGCCGTCGGAGGCGTCCGCCAGCACCAGTTCCCAGCGCTGGTAGCTCTGGGCCAGCACGCTTTGTATCATCTGGCGCAAAAAAGGCACAGGGGTGTTGTAAAGGGGCACGCAGACGCTGATGGTGGGCCCGGCCAGGTTTTCCGCCCGCTGGGCTTTCAGCTGGCGGCGGGTGGGCAGGTCGGCCCGGTAGCGCCAGGTGTCCCGGTGAAGGGCAAGGCGCACACGGAATTCCACCTCCCGCCAGAGGGCTTCAAAGCCCTCTTCCCGGCCCACCTGGGCGCACCAGGCGGCCACCTGTTTGATGTGGGCGGGGTCCAGAAGGCGGCGGGCCATGCCGCCCACGCTGTCCTCTCGGGCAACGTCTGCGGGCAGGGGGGCCTCCAGTTCTTTTTTGTCCGGCATGGGGTCGTTCTCTCCTTTGTCCCGGGTGCGGAAAACAGCCAGGGGGCCTGCCTCCTGGCTGTTCGGGGTCTCACTCGGCGTCCCGGGTGGTATGTTTGTAGGCGGCGCACACCTCTTCGGTGGGGCCGTTCATTTTAATGCGGCCGTGCTCCAGCCAGGCCACCTTGTTGCACATGCGCTCGATCTGCTCGATGGAGTGGCTCACCAAAATCACGGTGGTGCCGCCGCTCATCAGCTTCTGCATGCGGTCCTCGCACTTTTGCTGGAACAAAAAGTCGCCCACGCTCAAAATCTCGTCGGCAATGAGGATGTCCGGCTTTGTGATGGTGGCGATGGCAAAGGCGATGCGGGCCACCATGCCGCTGGAGTAGTTCTTCAGCGGCACGTCCAGAAAGTCGTGCAGTTCGCTGAACTCCACGATCTCGTCAAACTTTTCCCGGATGTACTTGGGGGTAAAGCCCAGCACCGCGCCGTTGAGGAAGATGTTCTCCCGGGCGGTGAGGTCCATGTCGAAGCCGGCGCCCAGCTCGATGAGGGGGGCGATGGTGCCCCGCACGGTGCAATTGCCGGTGGTGGGCTTGTAGACGCCGCTGATGACCTTGAGCAGGGTGGATTTGCCGCTGCCGTTCAGGCCGATGAGGCCGTAGAAGTCGCCCGGCTGCACGTCGAGGCTGACGTTTTTCAGCGCGTAGAACTCGTCGAACTTGAGCTTGCCGTGGGCGATCTGCAAGAAATATTCCTTCAGGCTCTCGCTTTTTTCCTTGGCGAGGTTGAAGCGCATGGAGACGTCGTTTACCTGGATGATGGGTTCCATCGTTCGCCCTCCCTCACATGTACAGGACGAACTTGTCCTGGTTCTTTTTGAACACCAACAGGCCAAAGGCCAGCATGGCGAGGCTGCACGCGCCGCAGATGATCACCATGTTGAAGGTGAGCAGCTGGCCGTCCAGCACGGCGGCGCGGAAGGCGGTGATGTACCAGTAGATGGGATTGAACTTGATGAGGGTCTCCAGATACACGTTGCCGAACTGGGCCGGGTCGTAGAAAATGGCGGAGAAGTACATCAGCACGGTGGTGAACACTTCCCACAGATGGATGACGTCCCGGAAGAACACCGCCATGGTGGAGAGCACCAGCCCCACCCCCAGGCTGAACAGGAACATGGTGAGGATGGGATACACCGCCAGCAGCACCGTGGCATGCAGGGGGCTGCGGGTGATGAGCATGATGATGATGAGGGCGATGAAGCTGAAGAAGTAGTTCACCAGGCCGAAGCAGGTCTTTTCCAGCGGGAACACATACTTCGGGATGTACACCTTGCGCAGCAGCATGGCGTTGGCCATCACGCTGCCCATGGCCATGGTGGTGGACTCGCGGAAGAAGGTGAACATCAGCTGGCCGATGACCAGATAGACGGGATAGTTGGTGATCCCCTCGCCCCGGAACTGGAACAGGCTGCCGAACACCACCACCATCACGCCGCACATCAGCAGCGGGTTGAGCACGCTCCAGGCCACGCCCAGCACGCTGCGGCGGTACTTGAGCTTGAAGTCCCGGCTGATGAGGTTATACAGCAGATATCGGTAGCGCAGAAAATCCTTGATATACAGTTTCACAGTGTTCAAGGGGCTTACCACCTCTCAAAATACTCGAAGGTCTGGGCGGCGAAGGGGGTGTGCTTTTTGTCCTTTTCGCTCAGGAGGTATTCGCACCCGCAGTCCGGCCACTGGATGGCCACGGTGGGGTCATCGTAGGGAATGCCGCCCTCGGCGGTGGGGTCGTAGACGTCGGTGCACTTGTAGCAGAACTCCGCCACGTCGCTCAAGACCAGAAAGCCGTGGGCAAAACCTTTCGGCACATAGAACTGGCGCTTGTTCTCCTCGCTCAAAATAACGCCGGTCCACTTGCCGAAGGTGGCGCTGTTGGGGCGGCAGTCCACCGCCACATCGAACACCTCGCCTTTGGTCACCCGCACCAGCTTGCCCTGGGTGTGCTCTTTCTGGAAGTGCACGCCCCGCAACACGCCCCGGGAAGAGCGGGACTGGTTGTCCTGCACGAACTCGTCGGTGATACCGGCGGCGGCGAACTCCTCCTTATGGAAGGTCTCCATGAAGTAGCCCCGCGCGTCGCCGAACACGGTGGGCTCCACGATGAGCACGCCCGGGATCTCCGTCTCGATGAATTTGAATTTACCCATGATTCCTTACCCCTTATTCCTCTTCGTTCTGCGCTGCCAGCGCGGCCTTGAAGCCCTCGTAGTCCCGCAGGTACTCGCTGCCGTCGTAGTGTTCGCTGGCCAAAACCAGCAGCACGCTGTCCGGCGAAAAATCGTACATATCCTTCCACACCATGCGGGGGATGTAAATGCCGGTGTTGGGCTTGTCCAGGCTGTAGACCTCCTCGCGGCCGCAGCCGTCGTCCACCCGCACCTTGCTGCGGCCCGCCACGTTGATGAGCACGAACTCGGTGCGGCGGTTGGCGTGCTGGCCGCGCACCACCTCGGCGTCGCTGCCGTACATATAGAACACGCGCTTTATCTCAAAGGGCACCTGCTGCGCGCCCTCCACCACGATGAGGCTGCCCCGCTCGTCGCCAAGGTCAGCGAAGGAGAGCATTCTCACCCGGTCGTAGTTGTCGTTTTTCATCATATCACGGCTCCCAGGCGTTGATGGCCTCGATCACATAGGTCTGTTCTTCTTCGGTCATGCCGTTGTACATGGGCAGGCTGAGCACCTCGTCGGCGTAGCGCTCGGCGATGGGATAATCCCCCCGCTTTTTGCCCAGGTACCGGTAGGCCTCCGACAGATGGGGCGGGATGGGATAGTGGATGATGGTGCCGATCCCTTTTTCCTTGAGATAGGCGGCCAGGCCGTCCCGGTCTTTTTCCACATGGACGACGAACTGGTGCCAGGTGCTGTCGGCCCCCGGGCGCACCTTGGGCAGCCGGATGAGGGGGTGTTTCAGCTCTTCGAGATACCGCCCGGCGATGGCCCGGCGCTCGGCGTCAAATTCCGGCAGGTGAGAAAGCTTCACCCGCAGAAGACCCGCCTGCAATTCGTCCAGGCGGGAGTTGGTGCCCACCACCTGGTTGTGGTAGCGCTTTTCGCTGCCGTAGTTGCGGTACACCCGGAACTTCCGGGCCAGGGCCTCGTCGTCGGTGACAATGCAGCCCGCGTCGCCAAAGGCGCCGCAGCCCTTGGTGGGGTAGAAGGAGAAGCACCCCACGTCGCCGAAGGTGCCCACCGTCCGGCCCTCCCAGTGGTTGCCGTGGCTCTGGGCACAGTCCTCCACCACCTTGAGGCCGCGGCTGCGGGCGATGTCCATAATGCGGGTCATGTCGCAGGCCTGGCCGAACAGGTGCACCGCCAGGATGGCCTTGGTGCGGGGGGTGATGGCGGCCTCGATCTTCTCCGCGTCGATGTTGTCGTATTCGTCCGGCTCCACAAACACCGGGGTGGCCCCGTTCATGGAAATGCCCATGACGCAGGCGATGTAGGCATTGGAGCAAACGATGACTTCGTCGCCCCGGCCAATGCCCAGAAGGCGGAAGCTGATCCACAGCGCGTCCAGCCCGCTGGCCAGGCCCACGCAGTATTTGGAGCCGATGTAGCCGGCCCACTCCTTTTCAAACTGCTCCACCTCGCGGCCCAGAATGTACCAGCCGCTGCGCAGCACTTCCAGGGCTTTCGCCTCGTACTCGGCGGCGTGCAGACTGTACTGACGGCCCAGATCGTTGGGCAGAATGTTCATCTTGGTCCCTTGCCTTTCCGCGGCTGCAGCCGCACAAAATTCACCAAATTATATTTTACCCCATCCCGTGTCAAAACGCAACAAAAAGCCGCCCGCATGCCTGGGCGGCAAAAGGCCCCGCCGGCGAAAGGCCGCGGCGGGGCCGCTGTGTTTTTGTGCGGTATCAGTCCCGGCCGGCAGGCTTGGTGTTGCTGCGGGGCGGGGTTTTGTCCTTTTCTTTTTCCCAGGGGGCCGGCTCGGCGGGCAGGGGCTTGCGGGTGATGATCTCCCACTGGGCGGGGGTGGGGCCGGAAGGCGTGCGCTTCGCGCCGGCCTTGCGCCACAGCCGCATGCCCAGCACCAGGGCCAGCACCGCGGCCGCCGCGGCCACCGCAATGCCCACGGGGTTTTTGTCCGGCTGCAGCGAGGAGGCGGGCACATAGGTGCTGGCCGCCAAAACCTCGTCGATCCCGCTCACCGAGAGCTGGGCCGAACCCAGCGCCGAAGGCTGATAGTCGTTTTCCGGCAGGGTGTAGGTCACGCTGGCCTCAAAGGGCTGGCCCAGCACATATTGGTCGGGGATCTGGTAGTCCACGGTGATCCCGTCGGTGGAGAGATTCTTGTTCAGCAGCGCCGTGGCGCTCTGGGGCTGCACCAGGGCGTTGCCCAGCGCTTCGCCGCCGCCCACCACCGGGACCTGGAACGCCTCGTCCGGGGCGGGGATCTCCACCTTGGAGAAGTTCTCGAAGGCATAGTCCAGAATGGCGCAGGCGTCCCGGAACTTGTCCTCCAGGCGCTGGCACTTCAGCTCCACCGAGATGAGGCGGATGCCGTTCTGCTCGGCGTAGTTCACAAAGGTGGTGAGGGCCTGGTCGTGGAAGCCGTTCTTGGAGCCTTTGGCGTAGCTGCGCAGATAGTCGCCGGAAATGCGCATCCAGTCGGTGCAGTGGAACACCCGCTGCTGGGGCTGCTTGTTGGTGGGCTCCATGGTCCAGGGGTCGGTGCGGCAGAAAATGTCCTCAAAGCCCGGCACGCTCAGCGCCCAGCGGGTGATGACGGCCATGTCCCGGGCGGTGGTGTAGTGCTGGTCATCGTGCAGGCCGTGGGGGTTCATGTAGTGGGTGTTGGCAAGGCCCAGCGCGGCGGCCTTGGCGTTCATGGCGTCCACGCCGCCCTGGATGGTGCCGCCGATGTACTCGGCCAGCACGTTGGCGCCGTCGTTGGCGCTCTCCAGCTCGGTGCCGTAGAGCACGTCCTCCAGGCGCACCACCTCCCCTTCCTGCAATGCAATGTGGGAAGAGCCGTATTCCAGCTGGTGCACCGCTTCATAGCTCACGGTGAGCTGGGTGTCCAGCTGGCCCTGGGCCTTTTCCAGCGCCAGCGCCATGGTCATGATCTTGGTGATGGAGGCGGGATAGAGCACCTCGTCGGCGTTCTTTTCCATGATGACCTGCCCCGTGTCGGCGTCCATCACGATGTATGCCTCACAGCTCACGGACGGCCCCTGGTAGGCCAGCGCCGCGGGAGCGAAAACAGCGGCGGTGAGCGCCGCCGCGCAAAGTGCGGAGAAAAACTTTTTCAAACCAAACGTCCCTTTGCTTTTCAAATATCCGAAACCGCCCCGGCGCGCAGGCCGGGCACGGGCATGTTCTGAAATATTATACATAAATTTTACTGTGCGGCACAAGGGCTGCACAAAATTTCCACATTTTGTTTAAAAAACGAGGGGGACGGTGGTATAATGGGGTGGATATGGCAGGAAAAGAGGCGGCCCCGCATGGAACAGAAAACGATCGCTGAACAAAAGCGCGAGGCAAGGGCTCAGGCCCGGGCGCGCCTTGCGGGCTGCACGCCGGAGGACACGGCCCGCTGGGGCGAGGCCATGTTCGAATTTTTGCGGGTGCTTCCGGTGTGGAACACCGCCCGCACGGTGATGTGCTTTGTGAGCACCGCCGCGGAGCCGGACACCCAGCCCCTGCTGCAGGCGGCGCTGCGGGAAGGCCGCACCCTCTGCCTGCCCCGCCAGTGCGAGGGCGGCTGGATGGAGGCCCACCGGGTGGCGGCGCTGTTCGCCCTGCGGCCCGGCCCTCACGGCATTCTGGAACCGCCCTACACCCTGCCGGTGGTGGACCCGGCGGCCATCGACCTCATCGTGGCCCCCTGCCTTGCCGCCGCGCCAAACGGCGCGCGTCTGGGCCACGGCGGTGGGTTCTACGACCGCTTTTTTGCCCGCAGCGGGGCGGCCCGGGTGGTGTTCTGCCCGTCGGCGGCGGTGTTTCCCCGGCTGCCCGCCGGCGAGTTTGATCTGCCCGCCGACCTGGTCATCACCGAACGGGGCATTCTGTGAACAGATGAAAACGGCCTCCGGCGCTGTTCCGCCGGGGGCCGTCTTTTTGTTCAGTCGCTGAGCACCGGCTGCAGCTGCCGGCCCCGCAGGGCACAGGCCAGCGTGTCGGCAATGAGGCCGAAATCGCTTTGCAGGCTGGCGGGCTTTTTCAGGTGGTCGTCCTGGGCAAAGGGCACCAGATAGTAGTTTTTGCGGTTGAGCAGTTTCGCCAGGTTTTCCATGCTGGCGGAAAGCCCGTCGTTGGTGCTCACCGCCAGCACCATCGGCTTTGACCCCCGCAGCATGCTCTTGGCCCCCAGCGTCACCGGCGTGTCGCTGATCCCGGCGGCCAGCTTTGCCAGCGTGGCCCCGGTGCAGGGGGCGATGATCATCGCGTCCGCCATGTTCTGCGGGCCCAGCGGCTCCGCGCCCTGCAGGGCCTCGATGGGCCGGCGGCCGGTGACCGCCTCCACTTTGTCCTTCCAGGCCTGCGCCGTGCCGAACCGGGTGTCCAGCCCGGCGGCGTTGAAACTCATCAGCGGCAGCACCTCCACCCCGCTGCGCACCATCTCCTCCATGAAGCCCAGCGTCTTTTCAAAGGTGCAAAAGCTGCCGCACATTGCCCACACCACGCGCTCCACTTTCATCCGATCTCTTCTCCCCTTTCTCTGAGCATGGCAAGCACCGCCCGTGCCACAAACTGGCCCGCCGTCACCGGCGCGCACCGGGCGGGCAGGCTGAGGGCGTGGATGGCCCGCACCCCCAGCTCCTTCGCCGCCTCAAAATCGGTTCCGCCGGGCAGGCTGGCCAGGTCGATGACCAGCGCGTCCTTCGGCAAACGCTTCAGCCGGGCCGCGCCCAGCACCGGGGCGGGCACCGTGTTCACCGCCACATCGGTGGTTTCCAGCAGGCCGTCCGCCGCCTCCATGGGCACGGCGTTCAGCCCCTGGCTCATGGCCAGCGCCCGCTGGCCCGGGCTGCGGGCCGCCACCGTGACGCGGGCCCCCAGCGCCGCCAGCCGCACCGCCAGCGCCTGGCCGCAGCGCCCGTAGCCCAGCACCAGCACGGTGCTGTCCCAGAGCGTGCGCCGCCGGTTCTGCAGGATGAGCCCTATGCACCCCTCCGCCGTGGGGATGGCGTTGAGGCGGGCCAGCTCCTCCCGGCCGAGATAGTCGTTCAGCTCTATGCCCGCCGCGGCGGCGGCCGCCTTTGCCGCTTCGCTCACCCGGCCGCCAAAGGCCAGCGTGCCGGGCTTTGCCTCCGCCAGCAGCTGTTCCAGCGCCGCCCCGTCCGCCGTCAGCGGCATGGGCAGCAGCGCCCAGCGCGCCTGCGCCAGCCCCTCCGGGCCGCACACTCTGAACCCCTTCTCCCGCAGGTAGTCCGCCGCCGCCCGCTGGCGGGCGTCCTCGCCGATCACCGCAAACACCCCGGGCCGTTTTTCTTCCATCGCCCTTCCCCCCTCGCACCGGACGCGGGCATTTGTGTGCCCGGGCCGCTCTTGTGCCGATTTGACCCATGGTATGCGCCGCGCCGCGCAAAAGTGAACGCCAAAGCGGCCTTTTGCTTTTCCGGCTCCCTTTGGCCGCAGAGGGCAAAATCCCGAAAAAAAGCCCCCGCGCGGGGGGCGAAAAAGACAATTTGCAAAAACAGCGGCATTTTTTGCCTTTTGAGTGTTTATTTCGCCGCAAAAAAATTATATAATGGAAATCAGGATAACACTTTCCCCGGCAACGGGCCAAGCGCGCTTCGCCGGAATATCGTTTTTGAGGTGACCCAAATGAGCTACATCGGCGGTTACAATCCCGGGCTTCTCCGGGGCGTGAAACATCTGCATTTCATCGGCATCGGCGGAAGCGGCATGTATCCGCTGGTGCAGATCCTCAACTCCAGAGGCTACGAGATCAGCGGCAGCGACGTGAACGAGGGTTCCATCATTGACGCGGAGCGCGCCCTGGGGATCACTGTGTATATGGGCCATGACCCGCAGAACGTGGTGGGGGCGGATATGGTGATCTATTCCGCGGCCATCCACGACGACAACCCCGAACTGCAGGAGGCGGACGCCCGGGGCATTCCCACGCTGGAGCGCAGTGTGCTGCTGGGTTACGTGAGCCGGCTTTACCCCCACAGCGTGTGTGTGGCGGGCACCCACGGCAAAACCACCACCACCTGCATGATCACCACCATGCTGGAGCTGGCGGGCCGCGACCCCGCGGCGGTGATCGGCGGCAAGCTGCCCCTCATCGGCGGCTACGGCAAAGCCGGCACCGGCAGCTGTATCGTGGTGGAGGCCTGCGAGTTTGCCGAGACCTTCCTGCGGCTGACGCCCCACATCGCGGTGCTTTTGAACATTGACAACGACCATCTGGACTATTACGGCACCATGGGCCAGCTGAAGCTGGCCTTCAAGAAGTTCGCGCTGATGGCCACCAACACCATCGTGGCCAACGCCGACGACGAGGGCGTCATCCAGGTCATCAACAGCATTGACCGCAACGTGCGCACCTTCGGCATTCAAAAATCGGCGGACTACCGGGCCACCAACATCCGGGAGTATAAGCCCGGCTTCTACGAGTTTGACGTGCTGGAGTGGGACAACTACTACGCCCACCTGTGCCTGGCCGCGCCGGGCTACCACAACATCTACAACGCGCTGGCCATGGTCAGCTGCGCCCGTGTGCTGGGCCTGGAGGCCAGCGCCGCCGAGGCGGCGGCCCGCAGCTTTGCCGGCGCGGGGCGGCGTTTTGAGATCCTTGGCGAGGAAAACGGCGTGACCATCGCCGACGACTACGCCCACCATCCCACCGAGGTGGCCGCCACCCTGGCCACCGCCAAAAAGCTGGGCTTCAAAAAGGTGTGGGCGGTGCACCAGCCCTTCACCTACAGCCGCACCCGCACCCTGCTGCATGAGTTTGCGGAGGTGCTGAAGGCCGCCGACCGGGTGGTGCTGACCCCCATCATGGGCAGCCGCGAGGTGGACGACGGCAGCGTGAAGAGCGAAGACCTGGCGGCGCTGATCCCCGGCTGCGTCACGGTGCCGGGCCTCAAGGAGGCCGCCGACTACATCAAGGCCAACGCCGAGCCGGGCGACCTGGTGCTGACCCTGGGCTGCGGCGATGTTTACAAAGCCGCCCGTATGATGTTGCAATAACACACAAAAGACCCGCCGGGCGTTTGCCCGGCGGGTCTTTTTTTGCCGATTCAAGTGGTGCGCAGGCCCACGCTGATCCCCAGCGCCTGATCCACCTTCTGCTGGGCCTCCGGCGGCAGGCTGCCGGTCTTTTCCCGCAGGCGGCGCTTGTCCAGCGTGCGGATCTGCTCCAGCAGGACAATGCTGTCCCGCGTCAGGCCGCAGGTGGAAGCCGGAAGCTGGATATGGGTGGGCAGGCGGGTCTTGTCCTGCTTGGAGGTGATGGCCGCCGCGATCACCGTGGGGCTGTGGCGGTTGCCCACATCGTTCTGCAAAATGAGCACCGGGCGCACGCCCCCCTGCTCCGAGCCCACCACCGGGCTGAGGTCCGCGTAAAACACTTCGCCTCTGTGTACTTCCATGTAATTCTACCCTCCGATGTCCCCCGCCTTACAAAGGCGGCGATGGCTGCCCCCGCTTTTTGTGCGGGGCCTCGGTGGTAGTATGCCCGGTGCGCCGGGCCTTTAATCACTCCCGCTCCAGCACCGCAAAGGCGGCGGCCAGGCCCCCTTCGTGGCTCAGGGAAAGGCTTGCGTGCAGCCCTTTTTCCGCCATGTGGGCCGCTGCCGCGCCCCGCAGGGCATAGTAGGGCGCGCCGCTTTCCAGACGCAGCACCTGGATGTCCGCCAGGGAAAAGCCGCCCAGGCCAACGCCGCAGGCCTTCAAAAATGCCTCCTTGGCGGCGAAGTTCGCCGCCGCGCTGGCGCACCGCCGCGCCGGGGAGAGCTTTTCCAGAAAAGCCCGCTCCTCCGCGCCGAACACCCGCTGCCAGAACGCCTCGCTGGCAAGGCTTTTTTCCATCCGCTCGATCCGCACCATATCCACGCCGACGCCTGCGATCACCGCGCACCGCCTCCTTTTATTCTATTAGAACATATTTTCGCCCACGGTGCAATCGTCATCCTTGCCCGCCGCCGCAAACCCATGATACAATAAAGCCATAAACAGGCCCCGAAGGAGGAATTTTTATGTCTCTGCGCCGTAAATCCCTCTCTCTTGTCCTTACCGCACTGTTAGCGCTTGCCGCCGGCTGCGGTGCGCCTGCGCCGGTCTCCGCTTTACCGCCTTCGCCTGAAGCCCCGGCGCCTGCTCAGTCTGGCTCTGTTGTGGAAAGCGCAGTTCCCTCCGCGCCCGCGCCCACCCCTGACCCGACGCCCGCCCCCACCGCGACCCCGGTGCCGCCGGACAGCACACTGTTTCCTGACCCGGCCCTGTTTTTAGGCCGGCAGCCGGACACCGATCAGCCCCGGCGGGACGGGGTGTATCTGGAGTTCAACGACCTTCCCCTGGAGCAGGGTCAAACAGCATTTGCCGAGTTTTCTGAACTTTTGCAGACTGACCGCTACCAGCTGGAACTGGCGGACACCTTTGTGGATGACCACAGCGACGCCACCTATTCGGACAGCTTCGACTTCAATTACACCGGCACAAATCTGGATGTCACCCAGGTGTCCAACAGCTCCAAGACCCGCTGGTACAATGTGCACCTTTTCCTTGTCTGCTACACCAAAACAGGCAAAGCCTCTCTTTGCATTCACTACAGCAGTGCCTTCACCCCTGAGGATCCGGGCGTATACACCACCGCCGACATCCCCGGCGCGACGCCGGGCGGCAGCGGCGAAAGCGGCAGCAGCGGCGGCTCCCGCGAGCCCAATGTGGCCGAATTTGCCCGACAGGACTGTCTGACCTGCGGCGGCAGCGGCGACTGCACCCGCTGCGGCGGCGACGGCTACACCTACAACGACGACATCCGCTCCAGCTGCAGCCGCTGCCACGGCTCGGGCGACTGCTCCGCCTGCGGAGGCACGGGCAAGCGCTGACCGTCTGTGGCTTTTTCGGGGGTTTTGCTTGCAAATCCGCTCCGGGTATGCTATGATTGGTTTTACAAAACGCGCTGACGAAGGAAAGTAGCGCCGTTCTCCCGGCACAGAGAGGGGCCCCCCGGCTGCAAGGGCCCTGCGGTGGGGGCGGAGGTGAAGTTCCCTTCCGAGCGGCTTTGCTGAACCCTTCGGCAGTAGGCAGAGACGGCATTCCCCCGTTAGCGGGAGCTTGAGTGTTTGCTCAAAGAGCAAGAATCCGGGTGGTACCGCGGAGCTTTTACCGGCTTCGTCCCTGTGAAAAACACGGGGGCGAGGCCGTTTTTTGTTGCCCCCAAAGGAAAGTGAGGAAACAACATGAAAGAGGCATTGGAACAGATCCGCCAAACGGCGGGCCAGCTGATCGCCGCCGCCGACAGTGAGAAAGCGGTGGACGAGCTGCGGGTGCGCTTTTTGGGCAAGAAGGGCGAGCTCACCGGCATTCTGAAGCAGATGGGCAAGCTGAGCGCCGAGGAGCGCCCGGTGGTGGGCGCCCTGGCCAACCAGGTGCGTGAGGACATCGACTCCCAGATCCGCGCGCGGATGAAGGAGCTGGCGGACGCCGCTCTCTCCACCCGCCTTGCCGGTGAGACCATCGACGTGACCCTGCCGGGCAAGCGCCCGGAGCAGGGCGGCCTGCACCCCTTCCATCTGGTGCTGAACGACTTCAAGGACATCTTCCTGGGCATGGGCTTTGACGTGGTGGGCGGCCCCGAGGTGGAGCTGGATCACTACAACTTCGAAATGCTGACCATTCCCAAGACCCACCCCGCCCGCGACACGCAGGACACCTTCTACATCACCGAGAACATCCTGCTGCGCACCCAGACCAGCGGCATGCAGATCCGCACCATGGAAAAGCGCAAGCCTCCCATCCGTATCATCGCCCCCGGCCGGGTGTACCGTTCCGACGCGGTGGACGCCACCCATAGCCCCATCTTCCATCAGATCGAGGGCCTCGTGGTGGACGAGGGGATCACCTTCAGCGACCTGAAGGGCACGCTGGAAGTGTTCATCAAAAAGCTCTACGGCCCCGACACCAAGGTGCGCTTCCGTCCCCATCACTTCCCCTACACCGAGCCCAGCGCCGAGATGGACATGAGCTGCTTCAAATGCGGCGGCAAGGGCTGCGCCATGTGCAAGGGCGAGGGCTGGATCGAGATCCTGGGCTGCGGCATGGTGCACCCCAAGGTGCTGGAAAACTGCGGCATTGACTCGGAGAAGTACACCGGCTACGCCTTCGGCATTGGCCTGGAGCGTGTGGTGATGATGCGCTACGGCATCGACGACATGCGTCTTCTGTACGAAAACGACCTGCGCTTCTTAAAGCAGTTTAACTGAGGACAAGGGGGACAACACCAATGGTATTACCCATGAACTGGGCGAAGGAATTCGCCGATTTTGACTGCTCCGCCAAGGAGATGGCCGACCGGCTCACCATGACCGGCAGCAAGGTGGAGTGCTACGAAAACGCCGCCGACGCGGTGGAAAACGTGGTCATCGGCCGCATTGAGTCCATCGTGCCCCATCCGGACTCCGACCACATGGTCATCTGCCAGGTGGAAGTGGGGCAGGCTGCTCCGCTGCAGATCGTCACCGGCGCGGCCAACCTCAAGGTGGGCGACCTTGTGCCCGTGGCGCTGGACGGCTCGAAGCTGCCCGGCGGCGTGGAGATCAAAAAGGGCGTGCTGCGCGGCGTGGAGAGCTGCGGCATGCTGTGCAGCCTGGGCGAGCTGGGCCTGACCGTTCACGACTTCCCCTACGCCATCGAGAACGGCATTCTGGTGCTGGACGAGCGGGACTACCCCGACGGCATGCCCGCTCCCGGCACCCCCGCTGTGGAAGCCCTCGGCATGGACGACGTGGTCTTTGAGTTTGAGATCACCCCCAACCGCCCCGACTGCCTGGCGGTGCGGGAGCTGGGCCGGGAGTGCGCCGCCACCTTCGGCGTGCCCTTCAAGGACCACACCCCCACTGTGAAGCCCGGCCACGGCAACGTGAACGACCTGCTGAAGGTGGACATCGAGAACAGCGAGCTGTGCATGCGCTACTGCGGCGCGGTGGTGGAGAACGTGCGCGTAGCTCCCAGCCCCAAGTGGATGCGCGACCGGCTGCGCGCCTGCGGCGTGCGCCCCATCAACAACCTGGTGGACATCACCAACTACGTCATGCTGGAGTATGGCCAGCCCATGCACTGCTTTGACCACAAATATGTGAACGGCCAGCACATCCATGTGCGCAACGCCAAGCCCGGCGAGCACATCGTCACCCTGGACGGCGTGGACCGCGCCCTCTCGGAGGAAATGCTGGTCATCGCCGACGACGCGGGCCCCATCGGCGTGGCCGGCGTGATGGGCGGCGAGTACAGCGGCACCTACGAGAGCACCACCACCGTGGTGTTCGAGAGCGCCATGTTCTACGGCCCCTCCATCCGCACCACCGCCAAGAAGCTGGGCCTGCAGACCGAGGCTTCCGCGAAGTACTCCAAGGGCCTTGACCCCAACACCTGTGCCCCGGCCCTGGCCCGCGCGCTGGAGCTGGTGCAGCTGCTGGACGCCGGCGACGTGGTGGACGGCGTGGTGGACATCTACCCCGCCCCCCGCACCGAGAACCATGTGCCCCTGCGCCCCGAAGTCATCAACCGCCTGCTGGGCACCAGCCTCTCCCGCCAGGAGATGGTGGATATCCTGCTGCCTCTGGGCTTCCGTCTTGAAGGCGACGTGGTGGTCTGCCCCACCCTGCGCAACGACGTCAAGCGGGACTGCGACCTGGCCGAGGAAGTGGCCCGGTATGTGGGCTACAACAAAATGCCCAGCACCCTGATGAAGGGCGTGGCCGAGGCCCGGCCCACCCCGCGCCAGAGCTTTGACGAAAAGCTCACCCGCACCCTGGCAGGCTACGGCCTGTGGGAGTGCGAGAACTTCAGCTTCTACAGCGCCAAGTGCTTCGACCAGATCAACCTGCCGGCGAACGACCCTCTGCGCAACGCGGTGGTCATCTCCAACCCCCTGGGCGAGGACACCAGCATTATGCGCACCACCGCCCTGCCCAGCGTGATGGACGTGGTGGCCCGCAACTACAGCGCCCGCGCCGCCGAGTGCGCGGTGTTTGAGCAGGCCACCGAGTATCTGCCCAGCGCCCTGGCCGACGAAGTGGCGGACAACGACTTCAACGACTACCCCGCCCTGTGCAAGAAGCTGGCCGCCGAGGGCAAGACCCCCAGCGACCTGCTGCCCACCGAGGTGCAGAAGCTCATCCTGGCGGCCTACGGCCCCCAGTGGGACTATCTGGCCATGAAGGGCGTGGTGGAGGGCCTGCTGGCCACCGCCGGCATCAAGGAGTTCACCGCCGTGCGCAACACCACCGGCGCCGCCTTCCATCCCGGCCGCGCCGCCGATCTCTTTGTGAACGGCGAAAAGGTGGGCACCGTGGGCGAAGTTCATCCCACCGTCTGCGCCAACTACGGCGTGAAGGCCCGCGTTGTGGCCGCCGACCTGAACCTGGATAAGCTGTTCGAGCTGCGGGGCGGCGAGCCTCAGTTCGCGCCGCTGCCCAAGCACCCCGCCACCAGCCGCGACCTGGCCCTGGTGGCCGACGAGGCCGCCCCTGCCGCCGATCTGGCCGGGTGCATTAAGGCCAACGCCGGCGAGAACCTTGAAAGCCTGACCCTGTTCGACGTGTACACCGGCGAGAAGGTGGGCGAAGGCAAGAAGAGCCTGGCCTACAACCTGGTGTTCCGCGCGGCGGACCGCACCCTCACCGACGAGGAGGTGGACGGCGCCATCGGCCGGGTGCTGAAAGCCCTGGGCGAGATGGGCGTGACCCTGCGCAGCTAACGGCACAAAGGCGGCGCGCACTGCAGCTGCGCGCCGCCTTTCTTTGGCAAAGTTAACAAAAGTGTCACGGTTTTGTAGTGTTCCCCTGCTTGCAATCGGGGAAATTATCCTGTATACTATGCATATAAACTACTACCTTGGTAAAGGGGGGCTTTGAGATGTCTGATCCTACCGCTGTATTCTCCATCTACGACGAGCGCGACCGGGAGATTCGCGCCGTGGTGCAGGAGGTTTACGACGCACTGAAGGAGAAGGGATACAACCCCATCAATCAGCTGGTGGGCTACATCCTCTCGGAGGATCCCACCTACATCACCACCTACAAAAACGCCCGCTCTCTCATCCGCAGGGTGGACCGGGACGATCTTTTGCAGGCGCTGGTGCGCAACTATGTGAATCCCTGATCTTTCAAGGGGCTCCGCCGGGCGGCGGGGCCCCTTTTCTTTTGCCGTTTCGGCCGGGGCTCATTTGCAAAGCCCCCGGCTTTTTGCTATACTGAAGCGTGTATCCTGACTTGAAAAGGAGGCGTGCGCATGGCGCCGATCCGGGTGCTTCACTGCGTGGCGGGCCTGGGCCACGGGGGCTACGAAAGCCTCATTATGAACCTTTACCGCAACATCGACAGGGACAAGGTGCAGTTCGACTTTGTCGCCTCTTTCCCCGGCGTGTATGAGCCGGAGATCGAGGCGCTGGGCGGGCACATCCACCGCATTCCCTTTATCACGCAGAAGGGCCCCTTCGTCTACACCGCCGCCCTGGACCGGGTGCTGCGCTCCGCGCTCCGCTACCCCATCGTCCACTCCCACATGGACAAATTCAGCGGCCTGGTGATGAAGCGGGCCGCCAAGGCGGGCGTCCCGGTGCGCATTGCCCACAGCCACAACACCAAAAACGAGGGCGGGCTTGCCTTCCAGCTGGTGAAGGATCACTACGGGCGGATGGTGCTGCCCTGGGCCACCGACCTGTTTGCCTGCAGCCGGGCCGCCGCCGACTGGATGTTCGGCGCAAAGGCGGCCGAAGCGCACATCCTCTTCAACGGAGTGCAGCCGGAGGACTTCGCCCCCGACGCCGGGACCCGCCGCCGTATCCGCGCCGAGCTGGGCATTGCCGAAAGCACCTTTGCGGCCGGGCATGTGGGGCGGTTCACCGAGCAAAAAAACCACGCCTTCCTTTTGGAAATTTTCGCCGTGCTCCACGCCCGCAGGCCGGACAGCGTCCTGCTTTTGGCGGGGGACGGGCCCCTGCGGCCCAAAATAGCCGAGACCGCCCGCAAACTGGGCCTTGAGAGCGCAGTTCGTTTTCTCGGCCCGCGGCAGGACGTGCCGGCGCTGCTGAGCGCCATGGACTGCTTTGTCTTTCCCTCCCACCACGAGGGCCTGCCGGTGACGCTGGTGGAGGCCCAGGCGGCGGGGCTGCCGGTGGCCGCCAGCAGCGCCATCACCGACGAGGTGTGCATTACGCCGCTGGTGCGCCGGCTGGGGCTGGACGTGCCCGCCGGCGACTGGGCCGCAGCCGCGCTGGAACTGGCAGCCGGAGGGTTTGAAGCCCGCCGCTGCCCTGCCGACGCGCTTCGCGGGGCAGGCTATGACATTGCGGATACCGCCCGCTGGCTGGAGGACTTCTACCTGGCCCGCGCGGCGCAAAACGAGGAGTGAACGCCATGGAACGACCGCTCATCACGGTGATCGTGCTGGTCTACAATGCGGGGGACTATCTTGCCCCCTGCCTTTCGAGCATTGCCCGCCAGACCCTGACCGATTTTGAGCTGCTGCTGGTGGACAACGGCAGCACCGACGGCTCGGGCGAAGCCTGCGACGCCTTTGCCAAAACGGAACCCCGCTGCCGGGTGCTCCACCAGGAGAATCTGGGCATTATCGGCGGCCGGGGCGCGGGAGTGCGGGCCGCCCGGGGCGAGTATCTGGCCTTTGTGGATTCGGACGACCTGCTCCACCGGCGCATGCTGGAAGTGCTGGCGGCCGGCTGCAAAACCAGCGGCCTGCCGGTGGCCTGCTGCCGTTTTCTGCCCTTCTTGGGCGGGCAGCCCCCCGAAGTGGCGGACGAGCCGGGCGAGCGGCTGCGCTTTGAGGCCCCCCGCCAGCTGGACGCCCTGCTCCACGACAAGCGGGTGGAATACAGCCTGTGCAACAAGCTCTATCACCGCAGCCTGTTTGAAAACTTCGACTTCTCCTCCCCGGTCATCTACAACGAGGACCTTTATCTCAACTGGCACATCCTGCAGCGGGTGCCGGGCATGGCCTTTGTGGATCTGGTGGGCTATTTCTACCGCCAGCACGCGGCCTCCACCACCCACCGGCCCCTGAACCGCCGGGCGCTGGAGGACCAGCTGTTCGTGGCCTCCACCATTTTGGCGGAAGCGGAGGGCGGCGCGCTGGAACCCTCGGTGCGGGCCTTTTATTACGAAAAGCTGCTGTATCTGGACAGCATGATCCTGCGGCAGGAAAACGCCCGGGATTTCTGCGCCGACCATCTGCGGCTGCGCAGCCAGCTGCGCACGGGGCTGGTCCAGGCCCTTGCCTCCGCCGATCTGCCTCTCAAGATGAAGGGGGCGGCGCTGGCGGCCTGCCTGCCGGGGCCCTTCTACCGGTGGCTGTGCCGTCTGCTGCTCACCGACCGCCGCTGATCTTCGACCGCCCGCGTTCCGGGCGAGGTGTTTTTCTATGAAACTGCTCTTTATTCTGGACACGGTGGAGTTTCCCCTGGCCCCCACGCCCGCGCTGGCGCGGCGGGCCGCCGCCCTTCTGGCGCAGCGGGGCCACACCGTGCACCTTTTGGAATTGTGGGACGGGCAGACCCCGCCGCCCGCCGCCCCGGGGTGCGAAAGCCACCTGCTGGCCTTTGGCGACGAGAGGCGGATGAACGAGGCGCTGGAGTTTGGCCGCGCCGGGGGCACGCCGGTGCCCCTGCGCCTTGCCCGTCTTGCCGCAAAACCCGACGCCGCGCTGGCGGCGGTGCGGCAGATCGGCCTGAAGCGGCCCCGCCGCCTGGTGGCCGCCCGCAGCGCCATCGAGCGGCTGGATGCGGCCCACGGCTTTGACGCCGCCGTGGCGGTGGCCGCCCCCTATGCCGGCAGCTTTGCGCTGGCCGAGGCCGCCGTGCCCTGCACCAAAATCGACTGGCAGATGGACCCCTACGCGGCCAACGCCAGCTATTCCGCCCCCGGCGCGTGGGCCAGGGAGCGGCAGCTGGCGGAAGCGATGGACAAGCTGCTGGTGGCCCCTGCCATGGCCCGCTACTACGCCCCCGGCGCGCCGCTGGAGGGCTTTGCCGGGCGCATGCAGGTGCTGGACTTTCCCAGCCTTGTGCCTCCCGTCCCCGCCGCAAATGCGGTGAAAAGCGAGGCCGGACGGCGGCGGTGCGTTTTTGTGGGCAGCCTCTACCCCGCCCTGCGCACCCCCCACTACGCCTTGGAGCTGTTCCGGGCGCTGAACGACCCGGACTGGGAGCTGGTGTTCGTGGGCGGCGGCTGGGACAACTACCCCGCCGATCTGCCCGAGGCCTGCCGGGCCGTTCTGGGCGAGCGGCTGGTCATCACCGGGCCCCTGCCCAAGGCGCGGGCCGAGGAGTATCTGGCGGGCGCGGACGTGCTGCTGAGCCTGGGCAACGACCTGGACAACCAGGTGCCCAGCAAGCTGTTTGAGTACTTTGCCGCGGGCAAACCGGTGCTCCACCTGGCAAAGCGGGCGGACGACCCCTGTCTTGACTATTTTGAACGCTGGCCGCTGGCTCTGTGCCTTTTTGAGAGCGAAGGCACGGGCGGCGATGTTACCGGGCGGCTGGGCCGGTTCCTTGCGGAAAACGGGTCCAGAATGCTGCCCTTTGAGGAGGCGGCCCGCCTGTTCGCCGGAAACACGCCCGAACACGGCGCCGACGTGCTGGAAGCGGCGGCTTCCTGCTGAATCCCACACAAAAAGCCCCTGTGCCGGAGCAGTTCCCGGCACAGGGGCTTTGTTTTTATGTTCCGGGCAGCAGGGCGGGCTGCCTTTTGCGGCACAGCCCGTTCCTACGGTCAGGTCTCGTCATCCGCCAGGCGCACCTTGTCCCACACGGAGGGCCATGTCTCCTGGGTGAACTCTTTCACGGCCACGCTCTCGTCCCATTCCATGCGCAGCAGTTTGCCCCGATAGGGCGACAACTCCACATACGGCGTGTCGGGGCTCAGGTCCAGGCATTCCAGGAATGCGTCGCTGACCTCATCCGGCGCGCAGAACACGATGAAGTCATATTCCAGGGCTTTTGCGGCGGTGAGAAGCTCATCGCCCTGCACAAAGAGGATGTCGCTGCTGTTCAGGGCATAGCGGGCCACGTATCTTTCGCTCCAGGTATCCACCTGGTTGGCGTTGGTATAGAGCAGGTAGCTCGCCCGGTCAGGCAGGCCGTACTGCGCCTTCAGGTCCAGCCAGTAGTTCTGGCGGGCGTCGGCCGACACCGCCCGGGCGGAACGCCACAGGTTGGACGCGTCTCCATAGGCCGCGGCAAAGCCGGCGGAGAAAACGGTCAGCACGGCGCAAAGCACGAATGCCTGCCACTGGCGTGCCCCGGCGGGAAGCAGCCCATGCAGGCGGCCCGGCTCCTCCAGCGCCGGCTCCAGATTCACCAGCACCAGAATGATCGCCGCCGCGGGCAGACACTCGAAATAGCTGTCCGCATAGCGTCCGATACTGGCGAGGACCACCATTTCTTCCGCGCTCATGGAGAACAAATAGGTCCCGGCCAGCGCGGCCACATACACGGCAGTGGTCGCGGCCCAGGCGGCGGCAAATCCCGCTGCCGCGCGCCAGCGCACAGCCTTCAGCACGGCCAGCAGCACACACACCAGCAGGAACGCCGCCGAAAAAGCATACAGGCGCAGCACCGCCGGGTCCAGCGCCGACATCCAGAATCCGGCGAACTCTTTCCAGAACTCGGCAATGGACTCGGGGGTCTTGTCGCCCAGCCGCTCGGCATAGGCCGTGAGGGAGGCGGCGTGCTTGCTGCTCTCCCCATCCACAAAGACCTGCTTCACATGCACCTGCCACAGCCACCAGGTAAGGGCAGGCGCCGCCAGGGGCAGGGCGGCGAAGCCGGCGGCTTTGAGGCTGCGTTTCTGCCCGTTCCGCACCAGCAGCACCACCAGGGGAATGCCACACAGCACCACAAAAAACATGCCGCTGTTTTTCAGGATGGCCAAAAAGCACAGCACCGGCAGCACCGCCGCCAGGGCCCGTTTGGGTTCCCGGCGCAGCGCCGCGGTGGCGGCCCAGGCTGCCACGGTGAGAACGGTGAGCACTCCGTCCACCCGCAGCTCCCGATACGCCATGCTCGCGCAGGCCATGTAAACGGCGTAGCCCAGCACCGCCGCGCCGGCGTACCACCGCTTTTTGCACAGCGGCGCAAAGGCCAGCATGGCCGCCAAAAACAGCAGGCTCTGGGCAAAGACCATGCTCCCGTCGGAAAAGCCGGTGAGGTTGCACACCAGCTTGATCCACAGGGCGGCCGCGGGCGGATAGTCCACATATTCCACCGCCAGATCGCCCATGTTGGGCAGGCGGCCGTTGTTCAGGATGGTCTTGGCGGCGATGGCCCAGTGGGCCAGGGAGTCATGCTCGTCGATGATCCTTCCCCGCTCCAGCAGCAGGGTGGCTCCCGCCGCCGCAAGGAACAACACCACCGAAATGCAGACGAAGGGGCGCAGCGCCTTCCATTTTTCCCGGATGACGCAGCCGACCGCCAGCACCGGGCCCGCCAGATACAGCGCCAGCTGCACCGGCCAGATCACGTTCAGCAGGGCCGCGGCATAGATCACCAGGCTGGCGCCGCACATGGCTGCCAGCGGAGTGAGGGCGGCCGGCAGCTTTGCCCGGCAGCTGAGCCAGACACACCAGCAGCCCAGCCATGCGAAAAAGGCACCGGCGCGCAGCGCCAGAAGTATCGTATGCACCGATCTCAGTCCTCCTTTTGCCGCAAACGGAAAAAGCGGGCACGGCCTCCCGGAGAGGTGGCCGGACCCGCCTTTCGGGCCGGAACGCGGCCCGCGCTACAGCTTATTCTTCTTCGGGCGCGTCGCAGTCGGTGCAGCCGTCGCACTCGCCGTCGCACTCGGTAAACTCAATGTCGAACTCAGCGCCGCAGTTGGGGCAGCTGATCTTCTCGTTGAAGAGGGTGTCCTCGTCCACCACGGTCACAGCGCCGCAGTTGGGGCAGGTGAGCTCATACTCCACCTCGGCCTCCAGCTCGCCGTCCTCGTCTTCCTCTTCCTCGTCGTCCATGTCGTCGCCGTAGACATACTCTTCCAGCTCGTCCATGTCCTCGTCCATGGCGTCCAGCTCGTCGTAGACCTGGTCCAGATCGTCGTCCAGATCGGTCACGGTGTCGCACAGCTCGGCCAGAAGGTCGTACATGGCCTTGAGCACTTTGCCCTCTTTGGTCTCCTCGCTGATCTCCAGACCTTCCATCAGGCCCTTCAGATAGGCGGCTCTCTCGTTCAGTTCCATAGGGATGTTCCTCCTATAATGGTTTAAAAATGAAAAGCCGGGCGGCGGCTGTGCCGCCGCCCGGGGCTGATCGCGTTGCTTGGCTCAGGCGCGCTCCATGTACTCGCCGGTGCGGGTGTCGATGCGGATCTTGTCGCCCTCGTTGATGAACAGGGGCACGCGGATCTCAGCGCCGGTCTCCAGCTTGGCGGGTTTCAGGGTGTTGGTGGCAGTGTTGCCCTTGAAGCCGGGCTCGGTCTCGGTGACCTCCAGGACCACGAAGTTGGGAGCCTCGATGCCGAACACGTTGCCCTTGTAGCTCAGCACCTTGACCATCTCGTTCTCCTTGACGAACTTGAAAGCGTCGCCCAGGTCCTTCTCGTTGATGGGCACCTGCTCGTAGGTCTCCATGTCCATGAAGTAGTACAGGCCGCCGTCGTTGTAGCTGTACTGCATTTCACGCCGCTCGATGAAAGCGGTGGGGAACTTGGCGCTGGGGTTGTAGCTGGTCTCGGTGACGGCGCCGGTGATGACGTTCTTGGTCTTGGTGCGCACGAAAGCGGCGCCCTTGCCGGGCTTCACGTGCTGGAACTCAACCACCTGCAGCACCTTGCCATCCTCTTCAAAGGTAACGCCGTTGCGGAAATCGCCTGCAGAAATCATAAAGGATCCTCCATACTTTTTATAATCTCAAAGCTGAACCTTTGACATATCCGTAAATATTTTACCCTAAGGGCGGCTGTTTTGCAACCCTTTTCTGGCAAAAAGCCGCTTTGGTTCAGCCTTCGCTGAGGCTCTGATAATACCGTTTCATGGCCGCCGCGTCCTCCGCCTGGGTGCCGGCGGACTCGCAGATGATCACCGGCGCGAGCCCGCGGCGGTGCAGCACTTCCAGCAGCGGCTCGAAGGGCGGGCCGAACACCGTGTCCTCGAAGGTCAGATGGCGCTTTTCGCCCCCGGTGGTGTATTCGATCCGGCTGAAGTGGGCGTGGAAGTTCACCGCCCGCTCGTCGCCCAGTTCCTCGGCCATCCGGTCCAGGATAAAGGCGTACTGTTCCTCCCCTTTGATCCAGCCGCCGTCCCTCGCGTTCAGGTGGCCGAAATCGATGCAGGGGGTAATGCGCTTGTCCACCTTGCACAGGGCCAGCACCTCGTCCAAAGTGCCCAGCTGGCCCACCTTGCCCATGGTCTCGGGGCACAAGGTGATGTCCTCAAAGCCGGCCTCGTCCAGAGCGGACTGCATGCGGGCCATGGTGTCCAACGCCTTGGCCAGCGCCTCTTCCCGGCTCTGCTTGCCGCAGCTGCCGGCGTGAAAAATGACCCGGCGGCCGCCCAGGGCCCGCACCGCGGCGGCGCTTTGCAGGATGTAGTCCACGCTGTTCAGGCGCTTTTCCTCCTCCATGCTGCTCATGGAGATGTAGTAAGGGGCGTGAAGGCTGAAATAGATCCCGTGGGTCTCAGCCCCGTCGCGGATGGTCTTTGCCAGCGCTTCGCCCAGCCGCACGCCCCGGCCGCACTGGTACTCGAAGGCGTCCAGGCCCATGGCCGCGGTGTACTGAGGCACCTGGGCGCTGGTCTTATAACCCATGGTCTTGAAGCTCTCGCTGGTGCCGGCGGTGCCGAACAAAGGCGTGCTCACAGCAATTTGCCTCCTTTTTGGTAATAGCGGCGCAGGAAGGGCTGCTCCAGCACCCGTTTGAAGCGGATGTCCTTGCGGGCGGGGCCGCCCCGGGGCGACACCACCAGCGCCGGAATGCCGAAGAAGCTGGCGGCCAGCCGGTCGGTGAAGAGCTGGTCGCCCACGATGGCCATCTGCCGGCGCTTCACGCCGAACCGCCGTCGGGCGGCGGCCAGGCCGAAGGTGAGAGGTTTGCAGGCCATGGAAACAAAGGGCAGCCCCAGCCGGGCGGCAAAGGGGCTGACCCGGCTTTTGGTGTTGTTGCTGACGATCATCATCTTGACGCCGGCGGCGCGCATGCCGCCCAGCCAGGTTTCCACTTCCTCGTCCAGCTGCTGGCTGCCGTGGGCAGTGAGCGTGTCGTCCACGTCCAGCACCAGCGCGGCGATCCCCTTCGCCTTCAAAAAGGCGGGGGTGATGGCACTGACGCTGGAAAAGAGGTATTCCGGTGTGATGAGCATGGGCAGGCGCCCCCCCCTTCATAGTCTCGGAAAAGCGAAAACGGGCGGGCCCGAAGTGGGCCCGCCCGGACGCTTGGTGCGTTGTCAGCCGGTTAACCGGCACCGCCGCTTACTTATACTTGCGCTTGCGGGCGGCTTCGGACTTCTTCTTGCGGCGCACGGAGGGCTTCTCATACGCCTCGCGCTTGCGAACTTCCGCCAACACGCCGCTGCGCGCGGTGGAGCGCTTAAAGCGGCGCAGGGCGCTTTCCAGCGACTCGCCGTCCTTGACACGAACTTCCGACATCTTACTTCCCTCCCTTGGACCTGAGGCAGGAGTTTTGCCGGTACTTTAAAAGAAAAGTACCCAACATACCGATTATACTATGCCTCAGAGGATTCTGTCAACCGGAAATTCCTCCCGGAAGGGGGTTTTCCCGATCGTTCACAAAGTTTTAACCTTTCACCACCAGGTTGACCAGCTTGCCGGGCACGGCGATCTCCTTCACCAGGGTCTTGCCTTCCAGCAGAGCGGCCACCTCGGGGGCCGCCTTCACGGCGGCCAGGGTGGCGGCAGCGTCCAGGCCGGCGGCCAGGTTCAACCGGGCCTTGGGCTTGCCGTTCAGCTGCACCAGCACCTCCACGGTGCTCTCGACGCACTTTGCCTCGTCGTAAACGGGCCAGGCGGCGTGGGCGATCTGGCCCTCAAAGCCGCAGTGCTGCCACAGTTCCTCGGTGATGTGGGGCGCAAAGGGGTTCAGCAGGATCAGCAGGGTACCCAGCTCATCCTTGGTGGCGCCGGCGGCGGCGTAGAAATCATTCACCAGGCTCATCATGGCAGCGATGGCGGTGTTGTGCTTGAGCACCTCGATGTCCTCGCCCACCTTCTTGATGGTGCGGTGGATGGCGCTCTCCAGCTCGGGGCGGTAGCCCTCGCCGGGCACGATCTGGTCCGCCAGGCCCCAGACGCGGTCCAGGAAGCGCTTGCAGCCCTTGATGGACTGGGTGGACCAGGGAGCGGCCTTCTCGAAGTCGCCGATGAACATCTCGTACAGGCGCAGGGTGTCGGCGCCGTACTCGGCCACCACGTCGTCGGGGTTGATGACGTTGCCGCGGCTCTTGCTCATCTTCTCGCCGTTCTCGCCCAGGATCATGCCGTGGCTGGTGCGCTTTTTGTAGGGCTCGCTGGTGGGCACCACGCCGATATCATAGAGGAACTTGTGCCAGAAGCGGCTGTACAGCAGGTGCAGGGTGGTGTGCTCCATGCCGCCGTTGTACCAGTCCACCGGGCCCCAGTACTCCACGGCCTCCTTGCTCACGGGGGCGGTGTCGCAGTGGGGGTCCATATAGCGCAGGAAGTACCAGCTGGAACCCGCCCACTGGGGCATGGTGTCGGTCTCCCGCTTGGCGGGGCCGCCGCACTTGGGGCAGGTGGTGTTCACCCACTCCTGATGGCGGGCCAGGGGGCTCTCGCCCTCGGGGCCGGGCTCAAAGTCGGTGATCTCGGGCAGGCGCAGGGGCAGCTCGCTCTCGGGCAGGGGCTGCCAGCCGCAATGGGGGCAGTAGACCATGGGGATGGGCTCGCCCCAGTAGCGCTGACGGCTGAACACCCAGTCGCGCAGTTTGAAGTTGACCTTGGCGTGGCCCTTGCCGTTTTCTTCCAGCCAATTGGTGATGGCCTTCTTAGCCTCTTCCACGGTCATGCCGGTGAGGAAGCCGCTGTTCACCATCACGCCGGTGGCGCAGTCGGTGAAGGCTTCCTTCTCCACGTCGCCGCCGGCCACCACCTCGATGATGGGCAGGTCAAAGGCCTTGGCGAAGGCGTAGTCGCGGGTGTCGTGGGCGGGCACCGCCATGATGGCGCCGGTGCCGTAGGTGGCCAGCACGTAGTCGGAGATGAAGATGGGGATCTCGGTGTCGTTCACCGGGTTGATGCCCTTCACGCCCTCCAGGCACACGCCGGTCTTGTCCTTGGCAAGCTCGGTGCGCTCAAAGTCGCTCTTGCGGGCGGCCTCGGCCTGGTAGGCGCGCACGGCCTCGGCGTTGGTGATGGTGCCGTTCTCCAGCCACTCCTTCACCAGGGCGTGCTCGGGGGCCAGCACCATGTAAGTAGCGCCGAAGAGGGTGTCCGGCCGGGTGGTGTAGACCACCAGATCCTCGCCGGTGGTGGCTTTGAAGGTGACTTCCGCGCCGTGGCTGCGGCCGATCCAGTTCTTCTGCTGGGTGACCACGCGGTCGATGAAGTCCAGGCCGTCCAGATCGTCGATGAGGCGGTCGGCGTAGGCGGTGATCTTCAGCATCCACTGGCTCTTGACCTTGTGGACCACTTCGCCGCCGCAGCGCTCGCAGCAGCCGTTGACCACTTCCTCGTTGGCCAGCACCACCTTGCAGCCGGTGCACCAGTTGACGTTCATTTCCTTTTTGTAGGCCAGGCCGTGCTTATACAGCTGCAGGAAGATCCACTGGGTCCACTTGTAGTACTCGGGGTCGGTGGTGTTGATCTCCCGGTCCCAGTCGAAGGACAGGCCCAGAGCCTGCAGCTGGCTCTTGAAGCGGGCCACGTTGTTTTTGGTGACCACTTCCGGGTGGATGTGGTTCTTCATGGCGAAGTTCTCGGTGGGCAGGCCGAAGGCGTCCCAGCCCATGGGGTAGAGCACATTATAGCCGGCAAGGCGCTTTTTGCGGGCCACGATGTCCAGCGCAGTGTAGCTGCGGGGATGGCCCACGTGCAGGCCCTGGCCGCTGGGGTAGGGGAACTCCACCAGGGCGTAGAACTTGGGTTTCGAGTGGTCGATCTTGGCGGCGAAGGTCTTTTCGTCCGCCCAGATCTTCTGCCACTTGCTCTCAACGGCCTTGAAATCGTATTTCACCTGACATCAACTCCAGAAATTGATTTGTTTCAAACGGCGGCGGGCAGGCCGCGCCGGTTCACTGCGCGTCGGTCTCGTCCTCTTCGAACTTCACGTCCACCGGCTCGGCGTCGGCCCAAAGGTGCTCCAGATCGTAGAAGCTGCGGGCTTCGGGGTAGAACACGTGCACGATGACGGTGCCGTAGTCCAGCAGGATCCAGTTCTTGGAGTCATAGCCCTCGGTGCGCAGGGGTTTGACCTCCTGCTCGCCCAGCTGGAACTCCACTTCCTCGGCCAGGCTCTTCACATGGGTGGAAGAGGTGCCGGTGGCGATGACGAAGTAATCCGCCAGCACGGTGAGGTCCCGCACTTTGAGCACCTTCACGTCAGAGGCTTTTTTCTTGTCCAGCACCTTGGCGATGGCGGTGGCAAGCTGCAAACTTTCCATTGAGTTCTCCTTTCGCCGGCCCTTGCCGGCTGTTGTTGGTGGTTTTTGGGGGTCAGCCGCCGGCCTGTCCGGCCTCGGCCTCGGTGTCCAGCTGGCCCATATACTGCACGTTGGGGTCGGTGGACTCGCCCACGGTGGCCAGAGTGGGCACATCCAGCTGATCCACCGGGCCGCCGTAGGTGCGGAAGTACTGGTTCAGCAGATCGGTGGTCTTGGCCACGTCACAGATCAGATGGGACTGGTCGTTGTAGCGCTGGGCGGCGGAGTAGGTGGGCAGTTTGCACATCATAATGTTGGCGCTGTCCACCTGCAAAAAGCTCACGCCCATGCTGATGAGCTCGTCCATGGGGATGTTGGTCTCCACATACTTGAGGGCCACCGGGGCCAGTTTGGCCAGGTCCCACACGGTAGCGGTGCGGATCCGGGCGAAGAGGCCCTGGTAGAAATAGCGCTGCATGTCCAGCCGGGCGATGTCCGCCTGGGCGTAGTTGCGGTTGCGCACGAAGAACTCGGCGGCCTCGCCGTCCAGGTTGCGGTAGCCCTGCTCCAGGGTGCTGCCCTTATAGGAGATGTCCTTGGGGATATAAACTTCAATGCCGCCGAAGAGATCCACGATCTCCTTCAGGCTCTGCATGTCGATGGTGACGTAGTAGTCCACCGGCAGCTTGTACTGCTCGTGGATCAGCTCCATCAGGCTGCCAATGCCGTCGTTGTAGAGGGCAACGGCGTTGATCTTGCCGGTGTTGCCGTGCTTGTATTCCTCGCCGGGGTAGGTGTCCCGGGGGATCTGGAGCATGTTGATCTTGTGGTTTGCCACATCGAAGTTGACGTACATGATCATATCGGTCATGCCGTCGTTGGAGCCGTCGCCGGAGTAGGCGCGGCCTTCCTCATAGTCAATGCCGCACACCAGCACGTTCACCACGTCCCCCTTGTACTCGGTGGGGGTGTTGATGATCTCGTTGATGGTGGGGTTGCCGCCCTCGGGGCTGATGGAATGGACCACCCACTGGTAGAGGCCGAACAGGCCCACGGCCAGCACGCCGAAGAAGCAGCACAGGCTGATGAGAACGGTTTTGAGCACGCTGCCCTTTTTCTTGCGGCGGCGGGGGACCGGGCTGTGGGCAGTGTGGCCGGCAGAAGCGGGCCGGGCCGCCGCGGGCCGGGAGGCCGCGGAAGAAGGAGCATGGTAGGTGGTGCGCGCCGCGCCGGAAGAAGAAGCGGCGGACGCGCCGCTGCGGTTGATCTTGCGGCCGGTGGAAGAGGACGTTCCGCTGCTGCGGGAGGCGCCGGAGGCGCCGTGGGAGGCGGAAGACGTGTTGAGTTTTCTGTGCTGATTGGAATTGTTCATGGGGCAAACCTCCGTTTTACCGGGTGCCGGCGATACGTTCCATATCGTCCAGCGCCCGCCGTGTGATCGGGTCGATGGTTTTGCCGCAAGCTTCCATCCACTCCACATTGTAGCGCAGGGCCGTGGCCACCGCCGTGTCCAGGTCCTGCAGGGAAAGCCGGCGCAGTTCCTCCACTTCGGGGTAGTCGCGCTCGGCGCTGATCATGTCGCTCAAAAAGATGATCTTGTCCAGTTTGGTCATGCCGGGCCGGCCGGTGGTGTGACACCGGATGGCGTCCAGCACTTCCCTGTCCTCCACACCCCAGCGGGTCTGGGCCAGGATGGCCGCACAGACGCCGTGCCACACCGGGGGCGGGCTGTTTTCAGCGTCACCCGCTATTATAGCATTTTCCCGCAGAATCTGCAATAATTCCTCTTTCGGCAGCTCTTTGGCCGCGTCGTGCAGGATGGCGGCCAGAGCCGCCTTTTCCTCGCTGGCGCCGTAGAGGCGCGCCAGTTCCACCGCCTTGTCCTTCACGTTGACGGTGTGGGTGAAGCGCTTTTTGGAAAGCGTTTTTTTCACCATTTTTTCGGCTTCGCCGTATGTCATTGACCGTTCACCTTTCGTAAAGATGGTTTTCTTCGATGACGCGCCGGGCCGCCGCGGGCACCAGGGACAGGTCCCTCCGGTGGGTGCGCAGCTCGGTGGAGGCAAGGGGCAGCGCGGGCGTTTGGGTGAAAAGCACCCGGCCGCCCTCGGCCTCAAGGGCCCGGGCGGCGGCGCGCAGTTCCGGCATGTCTCCCTCTTCCCGGCTCTGGGCCACCAGCACCGTGCGGCGCAGCAGCTCCCGCCAGCTGCGCCATTCGGTGAAGGTGGTGAGCATGTCGCTGCCCACACACAGATACACTGCCGCGCCGGGGTATGTTTGCTCCAGCATGTTCACCGTGTCGATGGTGTAGCTTTTGCCGCCCTGGCGGATCTCCCAGTCGCTGACTTCCAGCGCCGGGAACAGGGGCTTGAAACACTCGCACATGGCAAGGCGCAGCGCCGCCGGGGTGGCGCTGGCCGCCTTGTGGGGCGGAATGCAGGCGGGCATTACCACCACCCTTGCGGGCTTTGCCGCCTCGATGGCGCTTTTGAGAAAGTGGATGTGGCCGTTGTGGGGCGGGTCGAAGGTGCCGCCGAAGAGCAGCACCCTTTCACCTTCCGCCAGCGGGCCGCGCTTTTCGCCTTCCATGGCGCGCGCTCCTTTCGGTTTCAGGGGTTCACTTCAAAAGGTCGTCGAAGCGGCTCTCCTTTTTCTTTTTGAGGAAGAGCACGAACTTGGAGCCAATGACCTGTACCACCTCGGCGCCGGTCTCGGCGGCCAGCAGCTCGGCGGCCTCACGGGCGGAGTAGACGCTGGTCTCCAGCACCTTCATCTTGATGAGTTCCCGGGCGGCCAGGCAGTCGGCGGTGGACTTGATGAGGGTCTCGTCGATCTCGCCCTTGCCCACCTGGAACACCGGGTCCAGGCCGTTGGCGGCTTTGCGCAGCGCGGCGCGCTGTTTGCTTGTGAGCATGAATGATATCCTCCGTTTGTGGTTTTGTGTTCAGCGCAGGGTGCGGGTGAGGCGGTCGCCGTCCCGCTTGTAGTCCTGCTCAAAGCCCAGGCTTTCGTCGATGGCGGTGATGGGCGCGCCCGCGCCCTCCCCCGCCGCCAGAAAGGCGGGCAGTTCCTTGTCCAGTTTGGCCATGGCCACGCCCCGGTGGCTGATGGCGTCCTTCTCCCAGTCTTCCAGCTGGGCGTAGCTGCGGCCCTCGCCGTTGGGAGCCTTGCCGCCCCCCGGCAGACCCACCTCCTCGGGGATGAACAGCGGGTCGTAGCCGAAGCCGTTTTGGCCGGCCCGCTCAAAGCCCACCCGGCCCGGGCACTCGCCCAGCACCGTCAGCTGGCGGCCACGGGGCAGATAGAAGCACACCGCGCTGACGAACTTCGCCGTGCGGCGGCCCTCCTCCACGCCGGAAAGGGCCTCCAGGAGCTTGTCGTTGTTGGCCTCGTCGTCGCCGTGGCGGCCGCAGTAGCGGGCGGAATAGACCCCCGGCTCGCCGTTCAGCACGTCCACCGCGAGGCCGGAGTCATCGGCCAGGGTGGGCAGGCCGGCGGCCTCGCAGATGGCCTTGGCCTTGATGAGGGCGTTTTCGGCAAAGGTGGTGCCGGTCTCCTCCGGCTCCAGAGTAATGCCCAGTTCCTTCTGGCTTTTGACCGTGTGGCCCTGGGCCTCCAGAATGCGGCGGATCTCCTTGAGTTTTCCGGCGTTGCCGGTGGCGGCGCAGATGAGCATACTGTTTCTCCTTTTCAGTGTTCTGCGAAGAGGGCTTCGGTGAAGTCCTCGGCGGAAAATTCCATCAGATCGTCCATGCCTTCGCCCACGCCCACAAAACGCACCGGCAGGCCCAGCTTCTGCTTGACGCTGATGACCGAGCCGCCCTTGGCGGTGCCGTCCAGCTTTGTGAGGATAATGCCGCTGGCGCCGGCGGCTTCGATGAACTGGGCGGCCTGGCTGATGGCGTTCTGGCCGGTGATGGCGTCCAGCACCAGCAGGGTCTCCACGCTGGCGGAAGGGCATGCCTTTTCCACGCTGCGGCGGATCTTGGCCAGCTCCGCCATCAGGTTGTGCTTGGTGTGCAGGCGGCCGGCGGTGTCGCAGATGACGATGTCCACCCCTTTGGCGGCGGCGGACTGCACCGCGTCGAACACCACGGCGGCGGGGTCGGCCCCTTCGCCGTGACGGATGACCGGCACGCCCACCCGGTCGGCCCAGATGGTGAGCTGCTCGGCGGCGGCGGCGCGGAAGGTGTCGCCGGCGGCCAGCAGCACGCTCTTGCCCTGGGCCTTGTAGAGCCGGGCCAGCTTGGCAATGCTGGTGGTCTTGCCCACGCCGTTGACCCCGATGACCATGATGACCGCCGGGTGACCGGAGAGGTCCATCTCTCCCTCGGCCCGCAGCTCCTCCACGATGATGGCCTTGAGGGCCGCCAGCGCGTCGGCGGCGGTCTTGATGTGATCGCGGCGCACCCGCTCCCGCAGGGCAGCCACCAGCCGGTCGGCCTCGTCGGCGCCGGCGTCCGCCAGAATGAGCTGGTCCTCCAGGTCGTCGTAGAAGGAGTCGTCAATGCTGCCGGCGTTCATCATGTCCAGAATGCCGGCAAAAAAGCCCTTGCGGGTCTTGGCAAGGCCCTCGTCCAGTTTCTCTCTGCGGCTGAAAAATCCCATGGTGTGTTCCCTCGTTTCCTGGTATTCCCGCCCGGGGGCGGTGCGTACTGTAGGTATATACGGTCGAGAGGCGGCGAATGTTGCAAAATCCGCCTTTTTTCCCTCTTTGTCAGCTCACCAGCGAGGCGTCCACCTCGTCCAGATCCAGACGCAGCAGCTTGGACACGCCGTCCTCCTGCATGGTGACGCCGTAGAGCACGTCCGCTGCTTCCATGGTGCCCCGGCGGTGGGTGATGACGATGAACTGGGTGGCCTCGCAGATACGCTGGAGGTACTGGGCGTAGCGCACCACGTTCACGTCGTCCAGGGCGGCTTCGATCTCGTCCAGAATGCAGAAGGGAGCCGGGTTCACCGCCAGGATAGCAAAATAAATGCTGATGGCCACCAGCGCCTGCTCGCCGCCCGACAGGGCCGACAGGTTCTTGATGACCTTGCCCGGAGGCGCCACCTGGATGTCAATGCCGCTTTCCAGCACGTTTTCCGGGTCGGCCAGGGACAGGCTGGCGGAGCCGCCGCCGAAGAGGGCGTTGAAGATACGCCCGAAGTGGCCGTTGATCTGGTTGAAGCTCTCGGTGAAGATGGTCTTCATCTCGCCGGAAAGCTCGCCGATCATCCGCGTCAGCTCGGCCTTGCTCTTTTCCACGTCCCGCACCTGGTCCCGCAGGGTCTCGTAGCGGGTGCTGACCTCTTTGTATTCCTCGATGGCGGACACGTTCACGTTGCCGAGAGCGCGTATCTTGCCCCGCACCTCGCCCACCTGGCGGCGCAGCTCGGTGACCGAGTCGAACTCCACGCACAGGCTCTGGGCGTCGGTCATGGTGAGCTGATACTCCTCCCAGAGTTTTGCGATGGTCTGGTCGTACTCCACCTCGGCGGCGGCCTTGCGCTCGGCAAGGCGGGCCATCTCCTGGCTCATCTTTTCCCGCTGGTCGGTGATGGCGCGGACCTTCTGGGTCTTCTGGTTGACCTCGCCCTCCTTTTCCATGCGGCGGGCGCTGGCGGCGGCAATTTTTGCCTCCTGCTCCTCGATACGTCCGGCGGCCTCCTCTTTCTGCAGGCGCACCTCGGCCATCTTTTCCTCGTTTTCGGCGTTCAGCGCCTCGAGGCGGGCGATGTTGGCCCGCAGGGCCCTGTCCCGCTCCTCGCTCTCGCCGGAGCGGCTGGCCAGCGTTTCCATGGCGGCGGCGTGGATGTCCCGGTCCTTGCCGGCCTCCAGCCGCTGCATGCGCACGGCGGAAAGTTCATCGGAAAGGCGGGCGCGGGTGGCCAAAAAGCTGTCGTCGCTGCCGGCCAGTTCCGCCAGCTCTTTTTCCAGAGCCGCGATTTCCCCGGCCAGCTTTTCCTGCTCGGCGGCGGCGGCTTTGCCCTCGGCCTCGTCCCGCTCCTTCTGGGCGGCGAGGCTGTCCGCCTCGGCGGCGGAAATCTCGGCGGCGGCCTTCGCCTGGCTGAGGGCCGCTTCAATGCGGCGGGCCTCGGCCTCGGCGCGGATCTTATCGCCCCCGGCGGTGATGGCCTCGCTGGAAGCGGCGGTGAGCTGGGCGTTCAGCGCGTCCACCTCCGCCTTCCACTTGTCGGTGGCTTCGGCGGCGGCGTCCTGCTTTTTCTCCAGGTCCGCCACCTTCTTTTTCAGGTCCTCCATCTCCTGGCGGCGGCTGAACAGGCCCGCCGACCGGCTGGTGGAACCGCCGGTGAAGGAACCGCCGGCGTTGATGACCTGGCCGTCCACCGTGACCACCCGGTTGCGCCAGTCAAGGCTGCGGGCCACGCGGGAGGCCTCGTTGATTTCGTCCACCACGATGATACGGCCCAGGAGATTGGCCACGATGTTGTCGTATTTGGCGTCGCATTTCACCAGATCCGCCGCCACCCGGGCGCTGCCGGAAAGGCGGGAGGAATCCAGCCGGGTGCCCTTGATGGTGTCCAGGGGCAGGAAGGTGGCGCGGCCGGCCTTCTCGTCCCGCAAAAAGGCGATGGCGGCCTTGGCGGCCCCTTCGCCGTCCACCACGATGTTCTGCAAGGCAAAGCCCAGAGCCGTCTCGATGGCCAGCTCATAGCCCGGCTGCACCGTGAGCAGGCCGCTCACCGTGCCCAGAATGCCCCGCAGGCGGCGGTTCTGAGCCGCCCGCATGACGGTCTTGACGCTCTGCTGGTAGCCGTCCATGTTGCGTTCCAGATCGCCCAGCACCTGCAGGCGCTGCACGGCGGCCTCCCGCTGGCGGGTGATCTGCTGCTCGGCGGCGTCCGCTTCGTCCAGCTGTTTCTGGCGGCTGGCCAGCTTCATCTTGAGGCCGTTCTGCACGTTTTCCAGCCGGGCGAGGGTGTCGTTCACCGTGGCCAGGTAGGCCGCGGTGTCCGCCTGCTCGGCTTCCAGGCCCTTCAGAGCCTCGGCGTTTTTCTCCTTTTCGGCGGAAAGGGCGCTCAGGCGCTCGGCGGCGGCGGCAGCGCTGGACGCGCAGCCCGCGGCCCGCACCTTGGCGTCGGTCTGGCGGGCGGTGAGCTGGGCCAGCAGGCCGGTCACCGCGCCCCGGCGCTCGCCGGTGGCGGCGTTTTCCGCCTGGATGGCCGCCAGCTGCTCCTCGCGGCGGGCGGCTTCGGCCTCCAGTTCCGCCATCTTCGCTTCCAGTTCTTCGATGGCCTTCTGGTGGGCGGCGGCTTCGGCGGCAAGGCCCTCCTTGCCCGCGCCCGCGGCCTCGATCTCCTCTTTGAAGGAGGCAATGCTGGCGTTGTTGTGGTCGATGTCGTTCTGCAGAACGGCCAGGCGGCTGTCGCTGCCCGCCTGCTCCTCGGTGATGGCGCGGATGGCGGCGTTGCACCGCTCCACCTCCACCATCAGCCGCTGCATTTCCGCCTGCACGGCTTCGGTCTCGGCGTCGATGGCCTCGATCTCGGCGCAAAGGCCGTCGTAGTCCGCCTGAGCGGTCTCGTACTGGCGCTGCTGGTTGCGCACCGTCTCCTTGGCGCGGCGCACGCCGTCCACCCAGAGGGTGACTTCCAGCTCTTTGCGCTTTTCGCTCAGTTCCAAAAACTGGGCGGCCTTTTTGCTCTCCTTTTCCAGGGGACCCACGCGGCTTTCCAGTTCGCCCAGGATGTCCCGCAGGCGGGAAAGGTTATCCTCCGCGCCGGCCAGGCGGCGCTCGGCCTCGTTTTTGCGGTAGCGGTATTTGGCAATGCCGCTGGCCTCCTCAAAGATCTCCCGGCGCTCGGCGCTTTTTGCGCCCACGATCTCGGCAATGCGGCCCTGGCCGATGATGGAGTAGCCGTCCCGGCCGAGGCCCGTGTCAAGAAAGAGCTCGTACACGTCTTTGAGGCGCACGTTCTGGCCGTTGATGGAATATTCGCTCTCGCCGGAGCGGTAGTATTTGCGGCCGATGACTACCTCGTCGGCGTCCACTTCCAGCCGGCGGTCGGAGTTGTCCAGCGTGAGGTTGACCATGGCGTAGCCCATGGCGCTGCGCAGCTGGGTGCCGCCGAAGATGACGTCCTCCATCTTGCCCGCGCCCCGCAGCTGCTTGGAGCTGGTCTCGCCCAGCACCCAGCGGATGGCGTCGGAGATGTTGCTTTTGCCCGACCCGTTGGGGCCCACCACGGCGGTGATCCCCTGGTCAAATTTGACGCGGGTGCGGTCGGGGAAGCTCTTGAACCCCTGTATCTCCAGTTCTTTCAGTACCATTGCGTTGCTCCCAAAGCGTTATTTCACCAGGCCCATCAGTTTGAGGGCCTGCCGGGCGGCTGCCTGTTCGGCGGCCTTTTTGCTGTGCCCCTCGCCCCGGCCGATGAGGTTGGAGTTGAGGTACACCGCCATTTTGAAGTGCTTGTCGTGGTCGGGGCCGGTCTCCCCTTCCAGCTCGTAGCGCAGGCGCTCCTCGGGGTTCTGCTGGATGACCTCCTGCAGCTGGGTCTTGTAGTCGGCCTCGGCGGTCTTTCCCTCGGTGATGAAGGGCAGGATGAAGGCGCGGGCCACTTCAATGCCGCCGTCCAGATACAAAGCGGCGATGAGGGCCTCAAAGGCGTCGGACACGACGCTGGGCCGGGTGCGCCCGCCGCCCCGCTCCTCGCCCCGGCCCAGGCGCAGGTAACGGCCCAGGTCAATTTCCTGGGCGAACTGGAACAAAGCGCTCTCGCAGACCAGGCTGGCCCGGGCTTTGGTGAGTTCGCCCTCGGGGCGGTCGGTCCAGTGGTGGAACAGATAATCCGCCACCACGATGGAAAGCACGCTGTCGCCCAGGAACTCCAGCCGCTCGTTGTGCTTCACATGGCCCTTGGCCTCGTTGGCGTAGCTGGTGTGGGTGAGGGCGGTCTCCAGAAGGGAGGGATCCTTGAAGGTGTAACCGATGACGGTCTCCAGTTGATGCATGGAAAAATGCCTCCTGTACGGGTCAGTTGCCGGATTCGGCTTCGGCCAGGTTGGCCAGGCTCTCGGCCATCACGCCGCACAGGTCGTTCTCCACACAGAGTTTTGCCTGACGGATGGCATTCTGGATGGCCCGGGCATTGGAGGAGCCGTGGGCCTTGATGACCGGGCGGCGGGTGCCCAGCAGGGGCGCGCCGCCGTACTCGTCGGCGTCCATGCTCTTTTTGAAGTCGGCCACGCCGCCCTTCAAAAGCAGGTAGCCCACCTTGGTGCCCAGGCTCTTTTTGAACATCTCTTTGAGCTTTGCGCCAAAATACTTGGCCAGGCCCTCGGTGAGTTTCAGCACCACGTTGCCGGTGAAGCCGTCGGCCACCACCACGTCCGCATGGCCGGCGGGGATGTCCCTCGGCTCGATGTTGCCCACAAAATGAATGGCCTTGTTGTTTTTCAGCAGCTGATGGGCCTCCACATAGGTGGGGGTGCCCTTGGATTCCTCGGCGCCGTTGTTCACCAGCGCCACCCGGGGCTGTTCCAGGCCCATGACCTTGTTCATGTAAACGCTGCCCATCACGCCGAAGGCCTCCAGCATGGCGGCGCGGCATTCCACGTTGGCGCCGCAGTCCAGCAGCAGGAAAGGCGTTTTGCCGGGGATGACGGTGGCCAGCGCCGGGCGCTTGACCCCCTTCACCGTGCGCACGATGAGGCTTGCGCCCACGTGCAGCGCGCCGGTGGAGCCGGCGGAGACAAAGGCGTCGCCCTTGCCCTCGGCCAGCATGCGCAGGCCCACCACCATGCTGGAATCCTTCTTGGCGCGCACGGCTTTGGCCGGCTCGTCGCACATCTCGATGACCTCGGTGGCGTTGACGATCTCGATGTTTTTCAGGCCCAGGTTGTTCTCTTTGGCGCAGGCGGCGATCTTTTCCGCGTCGCCCACAGCAATGATCTCCACTTCCGGCCAGTACGCGGCCACCGCGGCGGCCGCGCCCTTCAAGATCTCGGCGGGGGCGTTGTCGCCGCCCATGGCGTCCAGAATGATCTTCATGGCAGTTACACCCTTTCTGTAATGTGTTATTCCGTTTCCTTTGCCCAGAGGGCCATGGCGGCCTGGGCCCGGTCAGAGAGCGCCGCGTAGCGCAGGCGCTTGTCCCGGATGTGCTCTTCCAGCGGGGGCAGCAGGCCCATGTTGGCGCCCATGGGCTGGAAGTTCTTGTTTTCGCTGGTGATGTAGCGGGTGAGCTGGCCCAGCATGGTGGCCGCCGGGGGCGCTTCGTAGCTTCGCCCGTTCAGCGCCGCCCAGATACTGCGGGCGGCCAGCAGGCCGCAGGCGGCGGACTCCATGTAGCCCTCAAAGCCGGTGATCTGGCCGGCGAACCACAGGTTCCCGTGGCCCTTGAGCCGCAGGCCCTCGGTGAGCAGCCGGGGGCTGTTCAGGAAGGTGTTGCGGTGCATGACCCCGTAGCGGGCAAAGTCGGCGTTGGCAAGGCCGGGGATCATGGAGAACACCCGCTTCTGCTCGCCGAACTTGAGGTTCGTCTGGAAGCCCACGATGTTATAAAGCGTGCCCGCCTCGTTCTCCCGCCGCAGCTGGACGTTGGCCCAGGGGCGGTGGCCGGTGGCGGGGTCCACCAGGCCCACCGGGCGCAGCGGCCCGAAGCGCATGGTGTCCGCCCCGCGGGAGGCCATCACCTCGATGGGCATGCAGCCCTCGTAGACGGTGAGGTTGCCGTCGAACTCGTGGAGTTCCGCCCGCTCGGCGGCCACCAGCGCGGCGTGGAAGGCCTCGTACTCCTCCTTGTTGAAGGGGCAGTTGAGGTAGTCCGCGTCGCCCCGGCCGTAGCGGCTGGCGGCAAAAATGCGGTTCATGTCCAGGCTCTCGGCGGTGACGATGGGGGCCGCCGCGTCGTAGAAGGAGAGCTCATCGCCCCCTGTCGCCTCAGCGATGGCCGCGGCCAGCGCCCCGTCGGTGAGGGGGCCGGTGGCCACCAGGGTGGGCAGGCTCTCGTCCAGTTCGGTCACTTCTTCGCGCACCACGGTGATGCCCGGCTGGTTTTCCACCAGCCGGGTCACCCCGGCGCTGAAGGCGTCCCGGTCCACGGCCAAAGCGCCGCCCGCCGCCACCCGCACACGGCGGGCCACCGGCAGCAGGTGGCTGCCCAGCAGGTCCATCTCGGCTTTCAGAAGGCCGGAAGCGGAGTCCGGCCGGTCGGCCTTCAGGCTGTTGGAGCAGACCAGCTCGGCAAAATTTTCGCTTTTGTGGGCGGGGCTTTTGCGGGCGGGCTTTTGCTCAAAGAGCTCCACTTCCACGCCCTTTTCCGCCAGCCACAGGGCGGCCTCGCACCCGGCGAGGCCCGCGCCCAGCACTCTCACTTTGCTCATTTGGTCACCTGGGTCTCAAACCCGCAGCCCTCTTTTGCGCAATAGAGGCGGCTGCCTTTTTTGAACAGGGTGGCGCCGCACTTTTCGCAGGTCTGGGGCACCGGCTCATCCCAGGTCATAAAGTCGCAGTTCGGGTAGTTCTCGCACCCGTAGTAGACCCGGCCCTTGGCGCTGCGGCGCAGCAGCATGCGCCCGCCGCACTTGGGGCAGCGGCCGCCGGTGTCCTTCACCAGCCGCCGGGTGTTGGTGCACTCGGGGAAGCCCGGGCAGGCCAGGAATTTGCCGTAGCGGCCGGTCTTGATGACCATCTTGCGGCCGCACTTTTCGCAGATTTCGTCGGTCTCCTCGTCGGGCACCTTGATTTTTTTGCCCTCCATGTCCTTCTCAGCCTTTTCGAGGCTGGCGGCGAAGGGCTTGTAGAAGGCGTCGATGATGTCGTGCCAGTCGGCCTTGCCGCTCTCCACCTTGTCCAGGTTCTTCTCCATGTCGGCGGAGAAGGCCACGTCCACGATGGGCGCGAACTCGGTCAGCATGAGCTCGTTGATGGTGCGGCCCAGCACGGTGGGTTTGAGCTTTTTCTGCTCCCGCTCCACATAGCCCCGGTCCACGATGGTGGTGATGATGGGGGCGTAGGTGGAGGGGCGGCCGATCCCGTTTTCTTCCAGCGCCCGGATGAGGGTGGCCTCGGTGTAGCGGGCGGGAGGCTGGGTGAATTTCTGCTCGGGGGTCAGGGCGCAGAGCTTGAGGGTCTGGCCCTCCTCCAGCGGGGGCAGGGCGGTCTCCTTCTTCTCCTTCTCGTCGGTGGCCTCCTCATAGAGGGCGGTAAAGCCGTCGAAGGTGACCACAAAGCCCGCCGCACGGAACTGATAGTCGCCTGCGGTGATCTGGGCGGAGACGGTGTCCTGCTCGCAGTCGCTCATCTGGCTGGCGATAAAGCGGCTCCAGATGAGGCGGTAGAGCTTGGCGATGTCGCCGGAAATGCTCTTTTCCGCCTCGTCGGGGATGAGGGAGGGCACGCTGGGCCGGATGGCTTCGTGAGCGTCCTGGGCGGCGGTGGCGCTGCGGCTCTTGTAGGTGCGCTTGCCGGTGTAGACGTACTTCTCGCCGTACTGCGCGCCGATGTATTCCCGCGCGCCCGCCACCGCCTCGTCGGAGACGCGCAGGCTGTCTGTACGCATGTAGGTGATGAGACCCATGGTGCCCCGGCCGGCGATGTCCACGCCTTCGTAAAGGGTCTGGGCGGCACGCATGGTGCGGGTGGCGGTGAAGCCCAGCCGGCGGCTGGCTTCCTGCTGCAAAGTGGAGGTGATGAAGGGGGGCGCGGGGGTCTTTTTGCGGCTGCCACGGGTGAGCTTGGTCACCGTGTAGTCCTTGCCCTCCAGCGCCTTCACCACTTCGGCGGCCTTGTCGCCGGTGGGGATTTCCAGCTTCTTGCCGGCGGCGGTGCCGTAGAGCCGGGCGGTGAACTTCTTGTGCCCGGCGGAGAGAGACGCGTCGATGTTCCAGTATTCCTGGGGCTGGAAGGCCTCAATTTCCTTTTCCCGGTCCACGATCAGGCGCACGGCCACGCTCTGCACACGCCCGGCGGAGAGGCCCCGGCGCACCTTGCGCCACAAAAAGGGGCTGAGCTTGTAGCCCACCAGACGGTCCAGCACACGGCGGGCCTGCTGGGCGTTGAACAGGTCCATGTCGATGGCGCGGGGGTGCGCCATGCCCTCGGACACGCCCTTCTTGGTGATCTCACCGAAGGTGACCCGGTTGGGCGCGTCCACCGGCAGGCCCAGCAGGTAGGCCAAATGCCAGCTGATGGCTTCGCCCTCCCGGTCCGGGTCGGTGGCGAGAAAGACTTCGTCGGCCTTTTTGGCCTCGGCCTTCAGCTCCTTGATGAGCTTTTCCTTGCCCTTGATGTTGATGTATTGAGGGGCATAGCCGTGCTCCACGTCAATGCCCAGCTGGCTGGCGGGCAGATCGCGGATGTGGCCCATGCTGGCGGTGACTTCGTAGCCGTCGCCCAGGTATTTTCCAATGGTTTTCGCCTTGGCAGGCGACTCCACAATGACCAGTTTCGACATTTGCTTCTCCTTAACGGTTTCATTTGCGGCGGAACTGCCCGCCGGCACAGCCCACGGCCAGGCCCGCCACTTCCAGCTCCAGCAGAGCGGCCAGGGCGCCGCCCGCGTCAAGGCCCGACCCGGCGGCCAGCGCCTCCAGCGGGCAGGGGGTCTGGGTCAGGCGGCCCAGCATGGCCTGTGCCCCTGCCGAGAGGGGCGGGGCCTTTTTTGGGGGGGCGGCGGGCTTTGTGCCCTGTGGGGCAAGGCCCAGCGCCTCCAGCAGCGCGCCGCCGCCGGTGACCATGCGGGCCCGGCCTTCCGCCAAAAGGCGGTTGGTGCCGGCGCACACCTCGCTGAAGATACCGCCCGGCACCGCCCACACCGCCCGGCCGTAGCGCTCGGCGTAGCCCACGGTGTTCATGGTGCCGCTTTTCTCCCGCGCCTCCACCACGCAGAGCGCGTCGCTGAGGGCGGCAATGAGGCGGTTGCGCAACAGGAAATTGCCCTTTTGGGCGCTCTCGCCGGGAAAGAACTCGCTGATGACCGCCCCCGTTTGCTCCATCTCGGCCCGCAGGCGGCGGTTGGAGGCGGGATAGGTCTGGTCGATGGGGGTGCCCAGCACCCCGATGGTGGGCGCGCCGGCGTTCACGGCGGCCTTGTGGGCTTCGCTGTCCAGCCCGTCGGCAAGGCCGCTGACGAGGCACACGCCCGCTTCGGCCAGCTGCCTGCCAATGCCGGCGGCGGCCTCCACCCCGTAGGCGCTGGGACGGCGGGAGCCGATCATGCCCACGGTGTGTCCGGCGTTCAGCGCCGAAAGGTCACCGGTGCAGAAGAGCACCGGAGGCGCGTCCTCGATGTCCTTGAGACGCGACGGATAATCCGGGTCGGCCATGGTGAGCACCTGGGCGTCCATTCGCACACAGCGCGCCTCCATGGGCGCAAAAACGGCGGGATCGGTGGAAAGGCGGCTGCACTGGCCGGGAGTGAGCAGGCCGGAAAGATCCTCACGGCCCACCGCGTCAAACACCTCCCGGGCGCTGCCGTAAACCTCCAGCAGGCTGCGGCAGTGGGCCGCGCCGGGGCCCAGCACATAGGCCAGCCACAGCCAGCAGCAGGCGTCGGTCATCTGCCCGCCCCCCGGAAGTGCCACAGCAGCACGCTGCCCGCCACGCCGGCGTTGAGGCTTTCCACCTTGTCGGTGATGGGAATGCGCACCGCCGCGTCGCAGGCGGCGATGGCGGCGTCGGTGAGGCCCTGGCCCTCGCTGCCGATGACCAGGCACACCCCGCCGGGCAATGCGGCGGGCACCTCGTCCAGCGGGCGGCTGTTGTAGAGGGCGGCGGCCAGCGCCGTCACGCCCTTTTGCCGCAGGGCGGCCAGCGCGTCGGGCAGATGGGGCGTGGGCACCACCTTGAGGCGCGCCGCGGCGCCCATGGAGGCCCGCAGGGCCTTGGGGCCGAAGGGGTCGGCGCAGCCCGGCGAGAGCAAAATGCCCTCGAAGCCGAAGGCGGCGGCGCTGCGCAGCAGCGCCCCCACGTTGCCGGGGTCCTGCACCCGTTCCAGCGCCAGCAGGCGGCCGGGCACGGGCAGGTCCTCAAAGCGGGCGGCGGGGCGCTGGAACACGCCGAACACCCCCTGATGGGAGGCGCCCTCCGCCAGCTTTTCGGCCACGTGCTCCTCCACCAGATAGCTCTCCCGCCCCAGGTGTTCCAGCGCGGGGGTCTTTTCCAGCGCCGCGGCGGTATAATATATTACCTTTAAAGGGCAGGCGGCGGCCAAATCGGTACAGAGCTTTAAGCCCTCCGCGAAGAAGGCGTTTTCGCTCCCGCGGAAGGCCGCCGAACGGGCCAGCTTGCAGGCATATTTTATTTTGTCGTTTTCGCGGCTGGTAATGCGCTGGGCCACTTCGCACCTCTCAAAACAAGGCCCGCCGCGCCGAAGGCTCATCCCCGGCGCGGGGCCTTTTGCTGTCAATACAAAGCGACGCCCGTGCGTGCGCGCGGGCGTTGCTCGTTTTTTTATTTACAGCGCCTTCTTGGCGGTCTCCACCAGAGCGGCGAAGCCGGCCTGGTCGTGGATGGCCATCTCGCTGAGCATTTTGCGGTTCAACTCGATGCCGGCCTTCTTCAGGCCGTTCATGAAGCTGGAGTAGTTCATGCCCAGAGGACGAACAGCGTTGTTGATGCGGGTGATCCACAGGTTGCGGAACTGGCGCTTCTTCAGCTTGCGGCCGATGAAGGCGTAGTTGCCGCTCTTCATCACCTGCTGTTTGGCCATCTTGAAATGCTTGGATTTGCTGCCGTAGAAGCCCTTGGCCAGCTTCAGGGTCTTCTTTCTGCGTTTGCGAGTCATCATCGCGCCTTTGATACGAGCCATTGTTCTATCTCCTTTACAGTCACTTGTCGGTTTTCAGGGTCCTTGCCTTTTAAAGACCTCAGGCGTAGGGCAGCATGGCCTTGACAGCGGCTGCATTGGTCTTGTCGGCGTAGGCGTTCTTGCGGTAGCCCCGTTTGATCTTGGTGGTCTTGCCGTGGCCGTTGAGCAGGTGGCTGCGGTAAGCATGGCCGCGTTTCACTTTGCCGGTCTTGGTGAGCTTGAAGCGCTTTTTCGCACCGGAATGGGTTTTGATTTTAGGCATTGTTCGTTCCTCCTAAGATTTTGTGTTACTTCTGCTGGGCGCCGGGCTTGGGGCTCATGAACATCTGCATGCTGCGCCCCTCCAGTTTGGGAGCCTTGTCGACCTGCGCGTCGGGCAGTGCGTCGGCAAAGCGCTTTTCCACCTCGAGGCCCAGATTGGTGTGGGCCATCTCGCGGCCGCGGAACCGGATGGAGACCTTGATCTTGTGGCCCGCCTTCAGGAACTTCTCGGCCTGGTTGACCTTGGTGTTGAAGTCGTTGGTGTCGATGTTCAGGGAAAGGCGGATCTCCTTGATCTCAATGACCTTCTGGTTCTTCTTGGCTTCCTTTTCGCGCTTTTGCTGCTCGAAACGGTATTTGCCGTAGTCCAGGATCTTGCACACAGGCGGCACAGCCTGCGGTGCGATCTTCACCAGATCCAGGTCCTGCTCCTGCGCCAGCCGCAGAGCTTCCCGGCCGGACATAACGCCCAGCTGGCTGCCGTCTGCGCCGATCAGGCGGACTTCCCTGTCACGAATGGCCTCGTTGATCTCGATCTCTTTTTTGCCGTTGGTAGCGATTTGGATGCACCCCCATATCATTTGCCCGGAAAAATGAACGCGGCCGCCGATTTCCGGCAGCCGCGCGAACACACAAAGCGCACCGCGCCCAAAAGCGCGGGGAGCATGTTGACCCGGGCCCGTGGGGCCCCAAGGTGAGCGCGGCGGCAAACCGTCAGCTGCTTTCTTTACCCGAATAGCTTACCACGCCCAAGGGCCCGTGTCAAGCGGTTTTTTGAAAAAAATCAGCCAAGGGGCACATCGAGCTCCCGTCCGAGGGCAAAGCTGTAGAGGGTGAGCTTTGTCACTGGCTTTGAAAACCGCCGCCCGATGGCCGCCGCGTACATTTGCAGCTGGGCGGCGTAGGCGCTGACCAGCTGCGCCTCGTCCTTGCCCCGGTCGGTCTTGTAGTCCAGAATTTCCAGGTGGTTTTCAAACTCCAGCACCACGTCCGCCACGCCCTGCACCAGCACCCGCGCGCCGCTCCGGCCCGCCTCGGGCGCAACATCCCCCGCGGGGATGGAGGTGATGAAGGCATACTCCCGCAGAACGCTTTGGGCGGCCTGCAGCCGGGCGAAGGCCGCGCTTTCAAAAAAGCCGCGCAGCTTGTCCCAGGGCAGGCTGTGGTGCTGCTCGGCGGACAAGAGCTTCGCCTCCAGCTGGCGGCGGCCCTCCCCTTGCGGGTCTTTGGCCGCGGCGGCCAGGTCGGCGTGCTGCAAAAAGGCGTGGAGGGCGCTGCCCTGTTCCGCGCCGGTGAGGCCCTCTTTGTACATGAAGGCCGGGCGGGCGGGGATGAGCTCCTCGCCGGTGTGGGCCAGGGCGGTGACGCTGACCTTCGCGGGCACCGTTTGCAGCGCGGCCCGGGGGCTGCGCCAGGCAAGGCGCCCGGCCAGCGCCGAGGCGAGGGCTTCGTCCGGGGCGGCGGCGGGCAGGCCCGCAGCCGCGGCAGGCGCGGCGGCCGCCTCCTCCGGCTGCTGGAAGGCGACGGTGAGCGTGTCGGCCAGGGGGCGGGGGCGCACCGGCACCGGCGCGTTCACCAGGCCCCGCAGGGCCCCGGCGGAAGGATGGGAAAGCAGCGCCGCCAGCACCCAGTCCGCCCGGCTGGCACAATGCTGCAAAAGGTAGGGCTGACACCGGCCCGCGGCGGTGAGCTGGGCCGCCAGCCGCTCCAGGGTGCCCAGGGGATTTTTCAGGCTCATGGTGAGCAGCAGGCGGTCCTTCGCCCGGGTGGCGGCCACATAGAACACCCGCATTTCCTCGCTCACCGCGTCCGCCGTCTGGGCGGCCTGCACCGCCCGCAGGGGGGCGGTGGTGTAGGTGCCGCCCGTCCCGGCCCGCAGGGTGAGCCCCAGGCCGAGCCTGGGGTGGAGCACCACCGGGGCGATGAGGTCCTCCCGGTTGAAGGGCCGGTCCAGCCCGGCGGCGATGACCACCGGGAATTCCAGGCCCTTGGAGCGGTGCACCGTCATAATGGACACGCACCCCGGGCGGCTCTGGCCCTGCTCGGGGCCGGGCACGCCGCCCCCTGCCAGGGCCGCGTCCATGGCCCGCACCACGCCGGCAAGGCCGTTTTTGCCGCAGTCGGCGGCAAAGGCGGCAAAGCGGCGCAGATTCTGCCGCCGGGTCTGGCCTTCCTCCATGGCGCCGGCGGCGGCAAGGCAGCCCGTGCGCAGGAAAATTTCTTCCATCAGCCGGTCCACCGGCAGGGTCTGGGCCAGCCGCTGCAGCCCCCGCAGCCAGTCCATGAAGGCGGCGGTCTTGGGCTCGCCGGCGGCGCTCACCGCGCCGTAGAAGCTGCCCTCGGGCCGCAGGGCGCGCAGCCGCACCAGGTCGTCCGGCTCAAAGCCCGAAAGCCCCAGCATGACCGCCGCCAGGTGTACGTCCTGGGCGGGGTTGTCCAGCACGCGCACCAGGCTGGCCAGCACCCGCACTTCCGGCGCGTCCAGCAAGTTTTCGGCCCGGTCCACATAGACCGGGATCCCCTCGGCCTCCAGCGCGTCGGCATAGACGTCAAAATTCGACCGGCTGCGGGTGAGGATACAAAAGTCCTCATAGGCGGCGGGCCGCTCGCCCGCTGCCCCCCGCACGGTGAAGCCGGAGCCGGGACCGGTCAGCTCCCGGATCCGCCGGGCGATGAAGGCTGCCTCGGCGGCAGGGCCTCCGTCTCCTTCCAGAACATGCACCTCGCACCCGCCGGCGTAGCCGCCGTAGGCCGAAAGGCCCGGCACCAGCTTTTCGCCGGGGCCGTAGTCCACGCCGCCCACCTGCTCGCTCATCACTGCCTCAAAGATGGCGTTGACCCCGTCGATGACCCCCGGGGCACTGCGGAAGTTGGCGTCCAGAAAGACCTTTTGAGGGCCGGGCTGGCCATGGGGCGCATAGCGGGCCAGTTTTTCCCGGAACACCTCCGGGTCCGCCTGGCGGAAACGGTAGATACTCTGTTTCAAATCGCCCACAAAGAAGAGGTTCTCGCCGCCGGGGGCGGCCAGGGCGGCATAGAGCGCGTCCTGCAAAGCGTTGGTGTCCTGGTATTCGTCCACCATCACCGCCGCGTATTCCCGCCACAGCTGGCCCGCCAGCTCGGTGCGCGCGCCCTCCGGCGTTTGCAGCAGGCGCAGGGCCAGGTGCTCCACGTCGCTGAATTCCAGCAGTTTTTCCTCGCACTTGGCCTGCCAGAAACGGTCGGTGAAGTCCTGCTCGGCCCGCACCAGCGCCGCCACCAGCGGCGCGGCGGCGGCCCGGTCGGCGGCAAATTCTTCTTCGGTGCAGACGAACACCGCGTCCTGCAGGCGGGCGAAGGTCTTTTTCAAAACGTCCCGCCGGGCTTTGATCCGCTCCATATGGCAGCCTTTGTAGCCCCGCACCGCCTTGAGGGGCTGGTAGCTGAGGGCGCGGAAGGCGTCGAGAACATCGTTCCAGGGCGCGGCGGACACGGCGGCCTCCACCGCCTGGGCGGCGTCCACATCGCTTTGCAATGCGGGCAGATAGTTGCCCAGCTCCCCGTCCGCCTGGGCCTCGGCCAGGTTCTCCAGCGCCAGCGAAAGGGCGCACTTCGCCCCCCGCAGGCCCTCGGCCCGCAGGGCCTTGCCCCACTCGGTGGCGTCCAGCGGGCTGTTTCCGGCCCAGTCGGCGGCCAGCTTTTCCAGGCTCTTTTCCGGGAAGGGCATGCTGGAAAGGAAGTCATAGAGCTGCTCCAGCACCCGTGCGGCCTGCTTGTCGCTGCGGCTCTTGCCGTAGAGATCGGCAAAGGCGCAGAAATCCGGGTCGGTGTAGGCGTTTTCCAGCGCGGCGGCCAGCGCCTCGGCCCGCAGCCGGGCCAGCTGAGGCCCGTCGGCGGTGGAAAAATCCGGCGGAATGTCCAGTTTTCCGAAATGGGTCTGCACCAGCTGCAGGCAGAAGGAGTCGATGGTGCCAATGCTGGCCCGCTGCAGCAGCATTCGCTGGCGGCGCAGCCAGGCCGAACCGGGGTGTTTTGCCTGCTCGGCGGCCAGCCGGTCGGCCAGCTTTGCCCGCAGGCTTGCCGCCGCCGCCCGGGTGAAGGTGACGATGAGCAGTTTGTCGGCGGGCACGGGGTCCTTCTCCCGGGTGAGCAGGCGCACCGCCCGCTCCACCAGAACGGCGGTCTTGCCGCTGCCCGCGGCGGCGCTCACCAGCAGGGCCGCGCCCTCGTGGTCGATGGCGGCGCGCTGGTCTTTGGTGAACTGCATGGTTTCCTTCCCCCTCTCATTCCTGCCTGCGGCAGACGTTTCTGTAATCGCACCAGCGGCAGTGCGTCTCTTTTTTGCGTCCGGCGGCCAGCGGCTCGGCGGCGATGTGCCCGGCGTAGAGTTCCTCAGCCATCTGCACCACCAGGCCGTCCAGCTCGCCCTGCAGCCTTGCCAGTTCCTCCACCGAGGTGAGGGCCTCGCCCAGGCGCGGGTTGCCCGCCTTGTCGAAGCGCACCGGCACATACAGGCCGGTGGCGGCGCTGTCCATGGCGGTGAGCACGTCCGGCTCGTCCACCACCACGCCTTCCACCTTGTAGTCCAGCCCCGCGGCGGCGGTGGCGCGGTCGGCGCGGGCGGGAGCCGGGTCGGCCATCAGGTAGAGCACGCCCGCCGGGGCGGGGTTTTCGAACTTGTCGCCGGCATTGCGCACCAGCGTGAACAGATAGACCAGCATTTGGCAGTTGAGGCCCCGGCGCACGTCCTCCAGAAGGAACTCCTTGCTGCCGGTCTTGTAGTCCACCACCCGCAGCCAGGTCTTGTCCCCCTCGCGGCAGGCGTCCACCCGGTCGATCTTGCCCACCATGCGCACCGTCTCGCCGGTCTTTGTGGTGAGCACCACCGGCGGCACCTGGTCCGGGCCGCTGCCGATCCCCAGTTCGAAGGCCACCGGGCGGAACGCCCCCTGGCGCTGTTCGGCCTGGATGTAGCCCAGCAGCGCGGCGGCGCTTTTTTGCAGCCGGCGGATGAGGTATTCAAAGCGGGCGCCGGTGCCGGGCATGTTGACGGCCACATATTCCCGGGTGACGGAGGCGGCAAGGTCCGCCAGCTCCGTCTCGGAGAGGTCCACAAAGCCCTCCCCCGCCCGCTTCAGGGCCTGCTCCAGGATATAGTGCACCAGCGTGCCGGTCTGGTCGGCGGTGAGGGCCGCCTGCTTGCGGGGGCGCGCCCGCAGCACATACTCCAGAAAATAGGCGAAGGGGCAGGAATAATACCGCTCCATCCGGCTGGGAGAAAGGCGCAGACTGCCTCCCAGCAGGCGGTGCATGGCCGCGGTGTCCCGCACCTGGAAGGGCTCGGCCAGCGCCGCGCGGCGCACCGGCGCCAGGGCGGTTTTGCCCGCTTCGCTGCCTTCCACCGCCTGATAGAGGGCGGCGGTGGCGGGGCTTTGGGCGTTCCAGGTCTGGCCCAGCAGATCCAGGGCGGCGGCGGGAGTGGCGGCAAGGTCCGCCGTTTCCAGCGCGGGCGCGGCGGGCTCAAGACACGCCTTCACCTCTGCCAGGGCGCTGGTCACCGGCAGGGAGGCCGGGCCGGCGGCCCAGCTCATCCACACCCCTTTGGCGGCGGCGGTGAGGGCTTTGTAAAAGCAGACCTGCTCGCGCACCATGCGGTTTTCAAAGCAGTCGGGCATTTCCACGCCCTGGCGGATGAGGGCGTCCCGCTCGGCGTGGGTCAGAAGGCCCCGTTCGCCCGGGGCGGCGGGGAACTCCCCCTCCGCGAGGCCCAGCACAAAGCAATAGTCCGGCTCGTCCAGGCGCATGCGCCCGGCGGTGGTGAAGATCACCGCGTCCAGGCTCTGGGGAATGTGCCCCAGGTCGGTGGTGCGGGCCAGCAGGTCGAACAATTCGCCGTACTCGGCGGCAGGCAGGGTCTCGTCGCCCAGCAGCAGGGCCATCTGGTCCAGCAGGTCGGCGGCCAGGTCCCACACCCGCACCGCCTCCTCGGCGGCGGGAATGCCCTCCTGCTGTTTCAGCATTTCGGCGGAGGCGGTGAGCTTGTCTTCCGCCCCCAGGGCCAACATGGTGCGGAAAAGCGTTTCGCACAATGCGGCGGCGGGCTTTTTGCGCGCCGAGGCCGCAAAGTTCGCCAGCACCGGCACCAGCGCTTGCCGGGCGGCCTCCGCCAGCGCCAGCTGCTCGGCGTCCGCCGGGCGCATTTCGCCCCCGAACCCCGCGGGCGAGAGGGTGAAGGGCTGCTGCCACTGGGCGGCGGAGAGCTGCCAGGTGTAGGCGTAGTTTTCCAGCGCGCAGAGCTGGGCTTCCGAGAGGCTCGTCAGGCCGGTCTTGGCCACCGCCAGCACCGTCTCGGTGGAAACGCCCCGGCGCACAAGGTTCAGCAGCGCCTTCACCAGCCGCAGCGGCGCGGCGTGCTCGGCGCTGGCCGGCTCGTCAAAGAAAAGGGGGATCCCCGCCAGCCGGAACTCATAGCGCACGGCGGCGAGATACTGGGAAGCGTCCCGGCAGATGACCGCCATCTTGCCGTAGGGCACCCCCGCCCGGGCCAGCTTTGCCGCCGCAGCGGCGGCCAGCTTTGCCTCCGTCTGGCGGTCCTCCGCCCGCAGAAGGGTGAGCTGGCCGGGATCGGCAGGACCCTGGGCGGGCGAGCCGCCCGCCAGCAGCCCGGCCAGCCGGGTCAGGTCCGGGGCGGCTTTGTGGCGTTTGTCCTCGGTCAAAACCACCGGCGAAGCCACCGCCACGCCGTTTTTGCGGGCCATGGCCCGCAGCGCTCCGGCCATCTTTTTGGCCCCGCTGAACAGGCCCAGCCCTTCCTCGTTATCCTCCAGCCCGTCGGCGCACAGGGCCACCGTGATGGACTGGGCGCAGGGCAGCATGGCCTCCAGCATTTTGCGCTTGGGGGCGTTGAAGGTGTCGAACTCATCGATGAACACGGCGGTGCCGGCAAAAAAGTCCGGCGCGAGGCGCTCGGCGGCGGCGGCCACCCGGTCGGTGGGGTCCATGGCCGCGCCTTCCAGAAGGCTCTGGTAGGCGGCGTAGACTCCCGCCAGCTCCCGCAGCTTTTCCCCCGAGGCCCCCGCCCCGGCCGCCAGCTGTTCCAGCTGGACGGCGCTCACCCCGGCGCTTTTCAGCTCGTTCAGGGTCTCGGCGCACTTTTCGCAGAAGGCGGTGCTGCGCCGGTGGCGGCTGTAGTAGTGCACCGTGTCGCCCATGGCTTCCAGCGCCCGGCGCACCAGCACCGCCCGGCCCGCGTCGGTGAGGGTGCGCACCGCCGCGCCGCCGTAGGTGTGCAGCAGTTTTTCCGAAAGGCTGGTGAAACTGTGGCTTTCCACCCAGCCGGAAAGCTCGTCTCCCAGGAGGGTGTAAATGCGGTTTTCGGTGCTGGAGGTGAACTGCTCCGGCACCAGCAGCAGGCTGCGCTGCCCGGCCTCGGCCCGCTCCTTGATCCGTCCCAGCAGATAACTTGACTTTCCGCTGCCCGACGGCCCCAAAACCAGCTGCAGCATAGATACTCCCTCCCTGCGAAAAAAGTCTTATATTTGTATGATACGCAGGAAGGGGCGGTTTGTCCACTTGACGGGCGGGAATTTTTACGCGCGCGCCTCTGGCAATTCCCGACCCGGTGCGTTATAATGAGAAAAAATACCGGAAAAGAGGTCATCATCATGCCCGGACTTACCATGGAGGCCGCCCGCCAGCTGCTGGCGAGCACCACCACCGAGGACCACCTGTTCGAGCACGCCATCGGCGTGAGTGCCGCCATGGGTGCCATGGCCCGCCACTTCGGCGCGGACGAGGAATACTGGAAAGCGGTGGGCTTCCTGCACGACTATGACTATGAGCAGTTCCCCGAGGAGCACCTGCACCACACCGCCGAGCCCCTGCGCGCCGCCGGCGTGGACGAGGAGAGCATTCGCGCCATCCTGTCTCACGGCTGGGAGTTCTGCACCGACGTGAAACCCGAGACGGACATGGAAAAGAGCCTGTTCACCGTGGACGAGCTCACCGGTCTGGTGGGCGCCACCGCCCGCATGCGTCCGGGCGGACTGTCCGACCTGGAAGTTTCCAGCGTGAAGAAAAAGTTCAAGGACAAGCGCTTCGCCGCCAAGATCGACCGCGCGGTCATCCAGCAGGGCTGCGACATGCTGGGCATGGACCTGGCCGATGTGATCGGCTTGTGCATTGAGGGCATGCGCACCGAAATGGACGCGCTGGGCCTTGGGCCGAAGGAATAAGCTTCAGAGGCAAACGCCCCGCCGGGTCTTTCCGGCGGGGCGTTTTTTTGCAAATCAGCGGCAACCCCTTGCTTTTTGGTGAAAATTCATTAAAATATTACTCATAATAATATTTTTAAAAGGGGGCCGATCCATGGCAAAGGCAGTGATCATTTCGGTAACGCTCACGGCGGAGGAGTTTGCGCTGGCAAAAGCGCTGTCCAAAGAGCACGGGCTGCCGCTGGCCCAGTGCGTCAAGCAATTCCCGCTGTGCGACAAGGTGTTCGAGACCCGCTTTGAAACGCTGAAACAGCGGGCGGCGGCCCGGCCGGCGGGGCAGCCCTTCACGGTGATGAGCCTGTTCGACGACTGGAACACGCTGGACCGGGGGCTGAAACTCTCCCTCGGCAGAACGTTTTACCATCTTGTGCGGGGCGGCAATCTGCCCGGCGTGCGCCCCGCCGGCAAGAACAGCTCCAACATACAGCTCTACGAAACAGACCCGAAGGGGGCGAAAAAATGACGCTGCAGCAAAATCTTGCCGCCCTTGCGGAGCGCTGGGGGCTGAACGAAGCGGAGGCAGAACCCGAAACGCTGGCCTGGCGCCTGGTGGAACAGGGCGAGGCGGCGGAACTGGCGCAGCTTCTGGAAGAGGCGGCGCTGACCGGCAGCCGCGCAGAGCGGGCCCTGGCCCGGGAATACGGGGCGGCGCTGGACGACGCCCTGCGCTTTGACCCACTGAGCGAATGGCAGGCCGAAGCCTTTTGCAACTGCGGCGAAGAGGCGCAGGGCGAAGCCTTCGACGGCTGGGATTTTTGACAAAAGCAGGCCCCGCCGGTCAAACGACCGGCGGGGCCATTCTCCTTTTACAGCGTGCGGTTGAAGGCCATCACCAGGCCGCTCCAGGTGGCGGGGCCCACCTTGCCGTCCTCGGTGAGGCGGGCCAGACGCTGGAAGGAGCGCACCGACGCGGTGGTGGCGCTGCCGTACCGGCCGTCGATGGTCACCTTGGGCACGGTGCCGCCCAAAGCGGACAGATAGCTCTGGACGCAGCGCACCGAGTCGCCGGTGCTCCCCTGCTGCAAAAGGCCCGGATAGCGGGGCAGCACCGGGGTGGGCGTGCCCGCCATCACCTGGCCGTAGACCTTGGCCAGGGCGGCGAAGGTGTTGCGGCCGAAGGAGCCGTCGATGGTCAGGGCAAACTGACGCTGGAACTGCTTCACCGCCCCGGCGCTGGCGCTGCCGAAGGCCCCGTCCGCGCTGATGGAAGCGATGGCGGTGTAGACCTGGCGGATACGGATGAGCTTCTGCTGCATGCTCTTGACCACCGCGCCCTTGCTGCCGGAGCGGGCGGTGATCCCGCAGAATACCTCCCCTGCGCCGCGGATGTCGGCAAACTCGCCATAGAGCGCGTTCCAGGTGGAAGGACCCACCTGGCCGTCGGCGGTGATACCCGCCACGGTCTGGAACGCCTTCACCGCGTTCGCGGTGTTGCTGCCGTATTGGCCGTCCACCGTCACCGACGGGACCTGGGGCCAGCGGCTGTGCACCCCGTTCAGCCAGGTCTGCACCTGGGCGCAATCCGGCCCGGAAGAGCCGTTTCTCAAAACTGTGCCGAAATAGGGCGGCATCGCGGTGACGCCGGCCTGTTCAATGGTTGCCATAGATCGCATCCCTCCTTGCCCCCATTGTATGCAACGGGTGCGGGAAAAGTGCGCTCCTGTCAGTTGTCCGCCCCGGTGAGGCGCTCCAGCCATTCCAGGGCGGCAAAGCGCACCTCCACCTCGGGCGCTTCCACAAGGTTTTGCTGGGCCTCGGTGGGATACACCGCCGCCTCGCCCGCGGCGGGCAGGCACAGGCCGGGATAGAGCACGCAGAACCAGTTTTTGCCCGCGTGGGCCCCCAGCTCCACCCGCAGCGCGTCGTAGACCCCGGCAGGGAGGGTGAAGTCCTCATAATAAGTGGTGTCGAAGTACATCTCGGTGAGATAGACCCGGGCGGAAAGGCTGCTGCCCTGCTCTTGCAGGGTGCGCTCCACGCAGGCCTGCAGCCGGGGCAGCGAGGCTTCGGCAATGCGGCGGGCGTCCGCCTCGTCCTCGGCGGCGGCAAAAAGCCCGCCGGCCTCGGCCAGCACCGCGTCCCGCACGATGAGTTTCAGGGCCTGGTCGGCCTCCGAGTCGGAATTGGCCTGCACATGCAGCCGCAGGGTATTCTGGCGCACCTCGTCGGCCAGGGCGCAGAAGCTGGACATCCAGCAGGTAAGTACCACCGCGAGAACAAGGCCCAGCCCCGCGCTGCATTCCAGCACCGCCCGGCGGCGCGCCGGCGAAAGGCGAAGGGAACGAATCCATGCAAACAAAAAAACACGTCCTTCCTTTTGGAAACATCTGCCAAAAGTATAGACGTGTTTTTCGCTGTTTATTCAGCCCCGGCGTTTCGGCGGGGGCAGCACCCTCGCGCCGCCCCGGTCGGGGGAGGCCAGATACACCTGGCGGTATTCCTTTGCCAGCGCGGCCCGGGCGGCTTCGGCCCGTTCGGGGTCGTCGAACACCCCGAACACCGCCGCGCCGCTGCCGGTCATCAGCGCCTGCTTGGCGCCGTTCTGCCGCAGCAGTTCCTTGATGTGGGGCGTTTCCTTGGCTCCGCTGCACTCCTCCAGGGCGTTGCCCATGGCGGCGCAGAGGGCGTCCAGGTCGCCCGCGCGCACGGCGGCCTCGGCGGCCTCGCCGTCCGGGTGGACGCTGCTGCCCACCTCATCGTAGGCGGCAAAGGCGGCGGGGGTGCTCACCCCCACGCTGGGCATGGCCACCACAAAGCGGCAGTCCGGGCAGGGGGGCAGCGGCCGCAGAAGATCGCCTTTGCCCTGCACCCGGCAGGTGCCGCCCAGCAGGGCGAAGGGCACGTCCGCCCCGAGCTGTGCGCCGATGGCGCAGAGTTCGCTCATGGAAAGGCGGGCGTCATAGAGGGCGTTCAGCCCCACCAGCACGGCGGCGGCGTCGGCGCTGCCGCCCGCCATGCCCGCCCGCACCGGCGTGACCTTGCGCACTTCCATCTCCACCCCCGCCAGCAGGCCGGTGTAGTGGAAGAAGGCCAGGGCCGCCTTCCAGGCGGTGTTCTTTTCGTTGGGAGGCACCCGGCTGCCCGGCAGCCGGAGGATAAGGTCCCGGCTTTTGCGCAGGGTGACCCGCTCGTGGAGGGTGATGGCCTGCATGATCATGTCCAGCGCGTGGTAACCGCCGGGCAGAAGGCCCACCACGTCCAGCGTCAGGTTGAGTTTTGCCGGGGCCAGAACGGTGACCTGTTTCATGGGTGTTCACCTCACAGTTTTTTGAAGAGGAAAAACCGCTTTGTGTCAATGGCCTGCACCGGGCAGACCTCGTGGCAGCAAAAACAGCGGATACAGTCCTTCGGTTTGATGTGCGCCTTTTTGTTTTTGACCTCGATGGTGTGCTGGGGGCAGATCTCGGCGCAGCGGCCGCAGCCGATACAGCGCGCCGGGGCGATCTTCGGCCGGGGAGCCACCCACTTTTCCACCGCGGGCACCGCCCAGCGCACCGCCCGGGGGGCGGAATCGGAAAAATTCATCTTGCGCCAGGAGTCCGGAAGGCGGAAGTTATCCACCGGCGCGAACAGCGCCGTCTCCCCTGCCGCCAGGGCCGGGTCGAAGGCTGCGGGGCAAAGCCCCCGCCTTTGGGCCGCGGCAAGGTAGGGCACGCTTTCGGGCGCAAGGCCCAGCATAACGCAGAGAGCCAGGTCCATGGACAAAAGGTTTTCCGCCGCCGCCACAAAGCCCAGGGGCCGGGGGCTGCCGCCGCTGGGGCCGTTGCCCTCGTGGCCCACCACCCCGTCCAGCACCGCGAAGGCGGGCTTGACGGTGAGCAGCAGGTCGATGAGCATGTCGCCGAAGTCCTCTTTTTTCGGGCAGCGCATGTGCCACTCGGCCTTCTGCAGGCCGGGGATACAGCCGAAGAGGTTTTTTGTGGCTGCCGAAAGGCCGGTCATCATATGGGTCTTGCACTTGGGCAGGTCGATGATGACGTCCGCCGCCAGCACCGGCTCCAGCAGGGTGAAGCGGCGCTTTGCCCCTTCGGCCTTGGGAGCCTTGCCGCTGGCGGTGCCGGTGTAGAGACTGACCCCCTCTTCGGCGCAGACGGCGGCAATGCCGCTGGCCTTCCAGGCGGACTTGACGAGGCCGGAGGCGTGGGGCCCGCCGGGGGAGTCGGCCACGGTGATGTCCTGCACGGCCACGCCCCGGCGCTTCGCGGCGCGGATGACCGCGGCCACCACCGCCGGGTGGGTGGTCACCGCCTTTTCGGGGGCGGTGCCGGAGAGAAGGTTTGGTTTCAGCAGCACCTTTTTGCCGGGGGCCAGCAGGGACGCTGCGGGCAGCTGCTGAAAAAGCCGCTCCACGGCCGCGTCCACCGTTTCCCGGGAATAGTCCGCCGCCGCGGCAAAGAACACGCGCTCATCCATTCGTGCGCAGCTCCTCCAGGAAGCGTTCGATCCGGCCCAGCGCCTCGGTGAGGTGGTTCACCGAGTAGGCGTAGCTCACCCGCACAAAGCCCTCGCCGGAATCGCCGAAGGCGGTGCCGGGCACCACGGCCACTTTCTGGCTGTAGAGCAGCTTTTCGCAGAATTCGGCGCTGGAAAGGCCGGTGCTCTGAATGCTGGGGAACACATAGAAGGCGCCTTTCGGCTCAAAGCAGGAAAGGCCCATGTCGTTGAAGCGCTTGACCAGCAGGCGGCGGCGCACGTCGTACTCCCGGCGCATGCGCTCGATCTCGTCGTCGCACTCCCGCATGGCCACCACCGCCGCGTACTGGCTGGTGGTGGGGGCGCACATAATGCAGTTCTGGTGCAGCTTGGTCATGATCTTCATCACCGGGGCGGGGCCGCAGGCGTAGCCCAGGCGCCAGCCGGTCATGGCGAAGGCTTTGGAGAAGCCGTTGGCCACCACGGTGCGCTCGGCCATGCCCGGCAGGCTGGCAATGCTCACATGGCGTTCGGTGCCGTAGTTCAGCTCGGCGTAAATTTCGTCCGACAGCACCATGATGTCGGTGCCCCGCAGCACCTCGGCAATGGCCTCCAGGTGCTCCCGCTCCATCACCGCGCCGGTGGGGTTGCAGGGGAAGGGCAGCACCAGCAGCTTGGTTTTGGGGGTGATGGCCGCCTTCAGCTCCTCGGCGGTGAGGCGGAATTCGTTCTCCGCCTTCAGGGGCACCGGCACCGGCACGCCGCCGGTGAGGGTGGTGATGGGCTGGTAACACACAAAGCAGGGCTCGGGGATGATGACCTCGTCTCCGGGGGCCACCAGGCTGCGGATACACATGTCGATGGCCTCGCTGCCGCCCACCGTGACCAGAATCTCATGCAGGGGGTCGGTGTATTCCAGGCCGAAGCGCCGCTGCATATAGGCGGCGATCTCCAGCCGCAGCTCCTTCAGGCCGGCGTTGGCGGTGTAGCTGGTGCGGCCTTTTTCCAGGCTGCGGATGCCCGCGTCCCGGATACGCCAGGGGGTCTTGAAGTCCGGCTCGCCCACGCCCAGGCTGATACAGCCCTCCATCTCGGCGGCCAGATCGAAAAATTTGCGAATGCCGCTGGGGCGCATGGCCGCCGCGGCAGGCGCGATCACTTTCTCATAGTTCATCACAGCGTGGCCCACTCCCTCTCGTCGGTTTCCTCGTCCGCGTAGAGCACGCCGTCCTTTTTATAGGTGCGCAGCACGAAGTGGGTGGCGGTGGACAGCACGTCGTCCATGGGGGCCAGGCGCTTGGCCACAAAGAGGGCGATCTCCTGGAAGCTGCGGCCGGTGAGGATGAGCTGCAGGTCGTAGCCGCCGCTCATCAAAAGCACGCTCTGCACCTCGTCGAAGCAGGCGATGGCAGAGGCGATCTCGTCAAAACCGCGGCTCTTCTTGGGGCGCACCCGCAGCTCGATGACGGCCTTGACCCGGTCGGCGTTCAGCTTTTCCCAGTCCACCAGGGTCTTGTAGCCCCGGATCACACCGGACTTGGTGTATTCGTCCATCTTCGCGGCCACTTCCTCCGGCGTGGACGAAAGCATTGCGGCCAGGTCTTCCACCGACAGACGGGCGTTTTCTTCCAGCAGTTGCAGCAAACGTTCCATATTCACTACCTCGGTTTCTTGATGTGATTGCGATTTGTTTTTAATTATAAAAAAAAACTTCATCAAAGTAAACAAAAAGAGCGGAAAATCTGGTATAATGGGTCTAACCTGTGCGGCGCCTCTTTTTCTGCGCCCGGGGTGGAAAGGAAGGAAAGCATTATGAGAGCCGTTATCACCGTTGTGGGCCGCGATACCGTGGGCGTTGTCGCCAAGGTCAGCCAGGTCTGCGCCGAGCTGAACATCAACATCGAAGACGTGACCCAGAGCATTATGCAGGAGATGTTCTGCATGATCATGCTGGTGAACCTGGAAAAATGCGGCCAGCCCATGGAAGAAGTGCGCCGCCGGCTGGACAAGGTGGCCGCCGAGATGAAGATGGAGCTGCACCTGACCCGCGAAGAAGTGTTCGACGCGATGCACCACATTTGAGCGGGAGGCGGTTTCAATGAGCATGATCAACACCCGCGACATCATGGAGACCATCAACATGATCTCCGGCGAAAACCTGGACGTGCGCACCGTGACCATGGGTATCAGCCTTTTGGACTGCGCCGACCCCGACCCCAAACGCGCCTGCGAAAAAATTTATGAAAAAGTCACCTCCCGCGCCGCCCGCCTGGTGCCGGTGGTGGAGAAGATCAGCAGCGACTACGGCATTCCCATCATCAACAAGCGGATCAGCGTGACCCCCATCGCCATGCTGCTGGCCAGTGCCCCCGACGCCGACCCGGTGGACTACGCCAAGGCGCTGGACAAAGCCGCCAAGGCGGTGGGCGTGAACTTCATCGGCGGCTTCGGCGCGCTGGTGCACAAAGGCTTTTCCGCCGGGGACGAGCGGCTCATCGAGGCCATTCCCCGGGCGCTGGCCGAGACCGACATCGTCTGCAGCAGCGTGAACATCGGCTCCACCAAAACGGGCCTGAACATGGACGCGGTGAAGAAGATGGGCCAGGTGGTGCGAAAGGCCGCCGAGGCCACTGCCGACAACCAGTGCATGGGCGCCGCCAAGCTGGTGGTGTTCTGCAACGCGCCGGAGGATAACCCCTTCATGGCGGGCGCCTTCCACGGCGTGGGCGAGCCGGACTGCGTGGTACACGTGGGCGTTTCCGGCCCGGGCGCAGTGCGCGCGGCGCTGGCCAAACTGCCCAAGGACGCCCCGCTGGACGAGGTGGCGGAGCTCATCAAGCGCACCGCTTTCAAGATCACCCGCATGGGCCAGCTGGTGGGCAATCTGGCCGCCAAAGAGCTGGGCGTGCCCTTCGGCATCGTTGACCTGAGCCTTGCCCCCACCCCCGCCATCGGCGACAGCGTGGCCAACATCCTGGAAGAGATGGGCCTGGAAAGCTGCGGCCAGTGCGGCACCACCGCCGCTCTTGCCCTTTTGAACGACGCGGTGAAGAAGGGCGGCGCGATGGCCTCCAACCATGTGGGCGGCCTTTCGGGCGCCTTCATCCCCGTGAGCGAGGACGAGGGCATGATCCAGGCCGTGCGCCGGGGCAGCCTGTGCATGGAGAAACTGGAAGCCATGACCGCCGTTTGCAGCGTGGGCATCGACATGGTGGTCATCCCCGGCGACACCCCCGCCGAGGTCATCAGCGCCCTCATCGCTGACGAAGCGGCCATCGGCATGGTGAACAGCAAGACCACCGCCGTGCGCGTGATCCCGGCCATCGGCCGCTCTGCCGGCGAGGAGCTGGATTTTGGCGGTCTTTTGGGCTATGCGCCCATCCTGCCCATCAGCGGATACAGCCCCAAGGTGTTCATCGACCGGGGCGGCCGTATCCCCGCCCCCATGCAGGCGCTGAAGAACTGACCGGGACGGCGCGATGAAAAAACAGGACCTGGCCGCCCTGGCCGCCGTGGCGGCGCTGTATGCGGCGCTGCACTTTCTGGGGGTCGGCTGCCCCATCAAGGCCGTCACCGGCGTTTCCTGCGCAGGCTGCGGCATGACCCGCGCCTGGATGGAGGTGCTCGCCGGCAACTGGGCGGCAGCCTTTGCCTATCACCCGCTGTTCTGGGTGGTGCCCCTGGGCGTGCTGGTGTTCCTTCTGCGCAAAAAGCTGCCCCGCCGCCTGGTCACCGTTCTGGCCTGGACGGCCGGCGCCGCCTTTTTGGCGGTGTATGCGGTGCGGATGGCGGACCCGGCGGACAGCGTGGTGGTATTTGCCCCCGAAACGGGGCTTTTACATCATATTTTACGGCTTTTGCCGTTTAGAAAGTGAGGAAAGACCATGTTTTGCAAGCAATGCGGAAAAGAGATCCCTGACAACAGCAATTTCTGCACCCATTGCGGCGCGTCGCAGGCTGTTGCCGAGCCCGCGCCCCAGCCGGAGCTGGTGATCGAGCCGGGTCCCGCCCCCGAGGCCCCGCCCGCGCCGGACCTGGTGTTCGACCTGCCCACCCCGGCTCAGGAGCCCGCGCCTAAAGCGGAGGAGCCCGCTCCCATGCCTCTGCCCGACCCCGTGGCCGAGCCCGCGCCTGAGACCCAGGAGCCCGAACCCATGCCCCTGCCCGATCCGGTGCCCGGCCCCACCGGCGGCCCGCCGCCCGTTCCCCCCACCCCGGCCCAGCCTGCCGGCGCGGCCCCTGCCTCCGGCAACAGCTATGAACTGCTGCTGAAGATCTTCGCCGCCATCTGCGGCGTTGTCTGCGTGCTGCGGGCGCTGGGTTCCGTTGGCGGTGTTTTCGGCAACCTGGTCAACCTGGTGCGCTACACCGACATCCCCTCCCTGTTCTACATGGTGCTGAGCCTGGCCAATGTGGTGTGCTATCTGGCGGCTGCCGCCATGCTGGCGCTGCTGGCCCTGCGCCGCACCAAAGAGAACACCGAAGCCCTGGTCTTTGGCCTGGTGGCCAGCGCGGCGGGCCTGCTGATCGTGCGGGTGCTGAGCCTGCTGCTGTCCATCCTGATGAACGTCATCTTCTACCAGTTCTTCCGTTTCTCCATGCTGCTGAGCTATCTGGGCGGCCTGCTGGGTCTCGCCTTCTGGCTGGCGCTGTGCGTGGGCGGCGTGTGGGGCATTCTCTATCTGATGAAGGAAGCTCCCCAGCCCGCCAGCGTCATCAACGACCCCTCCACCAAGCTGGCCATCATCACCGAGGCCCTGAAGAAGGGCGCGGGCGACGTGCAGCAGCAGGCTTCCGCCGCCGCTGCCTCCGCCAAGAGCGCCTATGACGCCCATCAGGCCCAGCAGGCTCAGGCGGCGCAGCAGGCGCAGGCCCAGGCGCAGGCGGCCGGTTATCCCGCCGCCACCCGCATTCCCACCAACCGCAGCCTGATCGCCTACATCCTGCTGTCCATCATCACCTGCGGCATTTACTCCTACTACTTCATCTACTCCGTTGCCCGCGACGTGAACACCATGTGCCGTGACGACGGCGAAAAGACCGGCGGCCTGCTGGCCTTCATCCTGCTGAGCTTCGTCACCTGCGGCTTCTACGGCCTGTACTGGGAGTACAAGCTGGGCAACCGTCTGGCGGCCAACGCTCCCCGCTATGGCATCACCTTCCAGGAGAACGGCACCAGCGTGCTGCTGTGGTACCTGGTGGGCATGCTGCTGTGCGGCATTGGCCCCTGGGTCGCCATGCACATCCTCATCAAGAACACCAACGCCCTGGCAGCTGCCTACAACGCTTCCAACGGCCTGTAATGTGTTTCTGAATCAATGAAAAACGCCCCCGCGGCTAAGGGCCGCGGGGGCGTTTTCGTTCGTTTTTTACTCTTCGGAACCGGTGCACTCAATGCACAGGTCACGCAGCTGCTTTTCGTCCACGGTGTCGGGCGCGCCGCTCATCAGTTCGCTGGCGTTCTGCACCTTGGGGAAGGCGATGACGTCGCGGATGGAGTCGCGGCCCAGCATGAGCATGACCAGCCGGTCCAGGCCGATGGCCCAGCCGCCGTGGGGGGGCGCACCGTAGCGGTAGGCGTCCATCAGGAAGCCGAAGTTCTCGCGGGCACGCTCTTCGGTGAAGCCCAGGGCCCGGAACATGCGGGCCTGCAGCTCGGGGTCGTTGATACGGATGGAACCGCCGCCCAGCTCCACGCCGTTGAGCACCACGTCGTAGGCGTTGGCGTAGCAGGCGCCGGGGTCGGACTCCACCTTGTCCATGGAGTCCTCGGTGGGCATGGTGAAGGGATGGTGCATGGCCATGAAGCGGCCCTCCTCCTCGCTGTACTCGAACAGCGGGAAGCGCACCACCCACAGGAAGTTGAACTTGGCGGGATCGATGAGCTCGCAGCGGCGGCCCACCTCCAGACGCACCTGGCCCAGGGCGGTGCAGGCGCGGGTGGAGTTCTCGTCGCTCACCACCAGCAGCACGTCGCCGGTCTCGGCGCCCGCGGCAGTGCGCAGGGCGGTCTTTTCTTCCTCGGTGAGGAACTTTTCAAAGCTGGAGCTCTCGCCCTCCTCGGTGAGGCGGGTGTAGGCAAGGCCCTTGACGCCGTAGGTCTTGGCCACGTCCACCAGCTTGTCGATGGTCTTGCGGGTCAGCTGATGGGCCAGGCCCTTGCAGTTGATGAGGCGCACGCTGCCGCCGGCGGCAATGGCGTTCTTGAAGGGGGCAAACTCGCTGGAACGCACCGCGTCGGTCACGTCCTGCAGCTCCAGGCCAAAGCGGGTGTCCGGCTTGTCGGAGCCGAAGCGGGCCATGGCCTCGTCCCAGCTAAGGCGCTCGAAGTGCTCGGGCAGGTCGATGTCCAGCACTTCTTTCCACAGCTTCTTCAGCAGGCCCTCGCAGATGGCCATCACGTCTTCCTCGGAGACAAAGCTCATCTCCAGGTCGATCTGGGTGAACTCAGGCTGGCGGTCGGCGCGCAGGTCCTCGTCGCGGAAGCAGCGGGCGATCTGGAAGTAACGGTCGAAGCCGGAGAGCATGAGGATCTGCTTGTAGATCTGCGGCGACTGAGGCAGGGCGTAGAAGTGGCCCGGCTGCACCCGGCTGGGCACCAGATAGTCACGGGCGCCCTCGGGGGTGGACTTCATCAGCATGGGGGTCTCGATCTCGCAGAAATGGTTGTCGCACAGGAAGTTGCGGGTGACCTGACAGATCTTGCTGCGCAGCACCAGCGGCTCGTGCATGGACGGGCGGCGCAGGTCCAGATAGCGGTACTTCAGGCGCAGCTCGTCCTTCACCTTCACCTCGTCCCGGATCTCAAAGGGCGTGGTCTCGGCGGCGCTGAGCACCCGCAGCTCGCTGACATACAGCTCCACATCGCCGGTGGCGATCTTGTCGGTCTTGGCGTCCCGCTCCCGCAGGGTGCCCTTGGCAATGATCACATACTCGCTCTTCAGGCTGCCGGCCTTTTCAAACACGGCCCGGTCGGTGCCGTCGTCGAACACCAGCTGCAGAATGCCGCTGGTGTCCCGCAGGTCCACGAAGATGATGCCGCCCTTGTCGCGGCACTTGGCCACCGAACCGGCCACCACCATCTCCTGCCCGGCATCCGCCAGACGCACTTCGCCGCAGTATCGGGTGCGGCGCAGGTTGCCCATGGTCTCCATTTTTGGTTCCTCTTTTCCGCGCCGGACGCAAAGCGCCCGGCGAACAGTCTTTTTACATCAGTTCATTATACTTGCTTTTGCCGCCGAATACAAGGAAAAGGCGCAAAAATCGCACGCTGGCCCCCTGAAAAGCCGCCCCGCGCGCCCACGCCGGCAAAGGTGCGGGCGGGCCCTTTTCAATGCGGGGCCGCCATGCTATAATACCGTTGGCATTTGCGGCCCGCTTTGTTTTGTCAGAAAATCTGCCGGGGAGGTTCACTGTTCATGTCCGATCGGCTCACCGCCTTCTGCCTGCGTGCGTTTTACGCCATGGCGGCTCTCTCATTCTTCTATGTCTCGTTTGCCGCCCTTTATTGGAACCGCAGCGCCCCTCTGGCCATCACAGTGGCGGCGGCCTGCGGCATATTGCTGCTTTTAGGTCTGTACCGGCTCTCCCGCAGCGGGGCTTTCACGGCGCTGGCCGAAGACCCCCGCCGCCGGCGCATTGCGGTCACCCTGCTCTCCCTTGTGTTCCTGGCGCTTTGCCTTTGCAGCGCTTTGTGCCAGCTGGAAGATTTCACCGGCACCGACTGGGACCTTTGGATCATCCACGCCGAGGCGCAGAACATCGCGGTGTCGCCCTTTCCCGACCGCATGCTGTATGCGGAATACTTTTTCCGCTTTCCCCTGAACCAGGAACTGCTGGCCCTGTTCACCGGCTGGTACCGGCTCTGGTGGCTGATCGGCGGCGACGGGGTGGATTTCAACCTGGCCGCCGCGGTGTTCTGTGTGCTGTGTCTTTGGGCCGCCCACCTTTTGTTTTATCACACCGCCCGCCTCTGGCTGGGCAACAGCCGCGCGCTGCTGGCCATGCTCGTGTGGGTCCTCTTTCCGCCCTTTTACGGCTACGCCAGTATCCCGTATTCCGATTCCATCTCCCTTCCCTTCGGAATGGCTCTGTTCTTCTGCCTGACCAAGCTTTGCAAGACCAAACAGCCGCTTTGGGGCGCTGCCGCCGGCCTTGCGGCGGGCATGGCTTTTTTCCTGAAAGGGACCTTCGCGGTGCTGCTGGTGGCAACGGCCATCTGGCTGCTTTTCCAGCCGCTTGGCAGCCGTCTTCGCAAAATGGCGTGCATTGCCGGCTTTGCCGCCTGTCTGGCAGGCTTTATCACCCTTTTCCCGATCTTCTTCTCCCAGTCCGGGATCTGGGGCGTTTTTGACCGCAAAGCCCAAAAGGACTATTGGCAGGTGCCTGTGACCCACTATCTGATGATGGCTCAAAACGCCAACGGCCCCTGGGTGGAAAAGGACTACGAGTTCACCTACGGCCTGCAGGGCACCTATCCCCTGGACTGGCGCAACAGGGTGTGCATGGAGGTGTTCTGGGAGCGCGTTTCCTCCCGCGATCTGCTCACCAACATCGGCTTCACCAACCGGAAGGTGGTGGAGACCTGGAAAGACGGCACCTATCAGGTGAACCAGTACGAGCGGGACACCTACTATCACCCCGATTCGCCGGTGCTTTCCTTTTTCCGTCCCGGCACCCGTGCCTACACCGTGTTCTCCTATGCTTCCAACGGGCTGCACTTCGCCTTCCTCCTGCTGACGGCGGCCGGCATGTTCCGGCGGCTGCTGAGCAGGCAGCGCCTTGCGGCGGACGGCTTGTTCTACTGCCAGCTGTGCCTGTTCGGCATGTTCCTGCTGGAACTGGTGTGGGAATGGCGCTCGCGCTATCTTTTCGGCTATATCCCCTATCTGATCCTAGCGGCGGTGGCCGGTCTGGAAGCCCTGCACGCCCTGGCCGCCCGTGTGAAGCGGCCGGACCTAAAATCTCCGGCATAACCCATCTGCAAAAAAAAGGAAGGCCCCCGTGCGGGGGCCTTCCTTTTTTGTTTTCAAAGCCGGGAACTTACGCCGCGGGATACGCGCGGTTGATGGCGTCCTGCATAATGCACAGGTTCACGATGCCCAGGCCGAAGATGGACAGCACCAGGTACAGCAGGCTGTTGTCGGGCGCGCCGACGGCCATGAAGGCCTTGCCCATCTTGTAGTACCAGTAGAGGCCGAAGATGCCGCAGGTCACGATGGACAGCAGAATGACCATGCCGCCGCCCATCTGCCACTCATTAGGGTTCACGGTGCGGGCCGCCTCGTTGATGGTGTACATCCAATACAGCCCATAAATGCCGCAGGTTACGATGCTGAGGATGACGCAGAGCACGATGTTCTTGTTCATGAGTTCCTTCCTCCTTGATGAGAAAAAATAAGGGAAATGCTGTTATAAGAACGATCCATCCCCCATGAAATATGACATTTTTTATCCGTATTTGTAAAAAAAATGGGGAAATCATTCAAAATCCAGGAATTCTGCCGCCTCGGCGTCGCTGGGCATGCGCCAGTCGCCTCGGGGCGAGAGGCTCACCGAGCCCACCTTGGGCCCGTCCGGCAGGCAGCTGCGCTTGAACTGCTGGGTGAAGAAGCGGCGGTAGAAGGTGCGCAGGGTCTCCCGCACCTTCTGGCGGCTCACCTCCGGGTAGGCAAGGCAGGCCATCTCCAGAATGCGCTGAGGCGCATAGCCGCCCCGCAGCATGTGATAGAGGGCAAAGTCGTGCAGGTCGTATTTGCCCAGGGTCTCCTCGGTCTTCTGCACCAGCGCGCCGTCCTCGGCCACCGGCAGCAGCTCCGGGCTGATGGGGGTGTCCAGAATGTCCAGCAGCACCCGGGTGATGTGGGGCTGCCCGTCGCACATCCGGCGGGCATGCCAGGCCACCATGGCCTTGACCAGCGTTTTGGGGATGGAGGCGTTCACTCCGTACATGCTCATGTGGTCGCCGTTGTAGGTGCACCAGCCCAGGGCCAGCTCGGACAGATCGCCCGTGCCCACCACAATGCCGCCCTCCTGATTGGCCAGGTCCATCAAAATCTGGGTGCGCTCTCTCGCCTGGGCGTTCTCGAAGGTGGTGTCGTAGAGGTCGGCGGAGTGGCCGATGTCCGCAAGGTGGCCGTCCAGCGCGTTTTTGATGGGAATTTCCCGATACTCCGCGCCGGTGAGCTGCGCCAGAGACGCAGCGTTGCCGAAGGTGCGCTTTGTGGTGCCCACGCAGGGCATGCTCACCGCCAGCACATCCGAAGCGGGGCGGCCCAGCTGCTCCATGGCCTGCAGCGCCGCCAGGAAGGCCAGTGTGCTGTCCAGCCCGCCGGACAGGCCGATGACCGCCCGCTTTGCGCCGCTGGCGGCCAGCCGCCGGGCCAGGCCGGTGGCCTGGATCCGGGCGATCTCGGCGCAGCGGCCGTCCAGCTTTTCCGGGTCGTCCGGCACAAAGGGCAGACGCTCCGCCGGCCGCCGGGCCAGCAGTTCCATCTGGACGGCGGAGTCGATGAGGTCCGCCGTCAGGCGCACGGTGCGGTAGGGCGCCGGGCGCACGCTTTCCATATAGGAGCCGTGGCGCAGCCGGTCGGCCCGCACCCGCTCCACATCCACCACCGCCCGGATGACGCTGCCGGGGGCGGGATAAAGCTGCTCGGCCAGCAGCCGCCCGTTTTCGCAGATCATGCCGTGGCCGCTGAACACCAGGTCGGTGGTGCTCTCGGTGTCGCCGGCGCCGGCGTAAACATAAATGCAGTCGCACCGGGCGGACTGGCCCCGCACCAGGTCGCGGCGGTAGTCGCTCTTGGTGACCGTTTCGTTGCTGGCGGAGGGGTTCAGGATGACGTCCGCCCCGGCGAGGCAGGCAAAACCGCCGGGAGGCACCGGCGCCCACAGATCCTCGCAGATCTCCGCGCCCAGCACCACGCCGCCGGAGCGGTCGGCCACCAGCAGGTCTTCACCGAAAGGCACCGGAATGCTCTCGCCGTTTTCCAGCGGCCAGAGCACGCTGTCGGACAGGCGGGCCGAGGCGGGGGCGAACCACCGTTTTTCGTAGAATTCGCCGTAGTTGGGCAGGCAGCTCTTGGGCACGATGGCCACCGGCACGCCCCCGTGCAGCAGCACCAGACAGTTGAAAAGCTGGTTGTCGGCCCGCACCGGCGCGCCCACGGCCAAAAGGCCATGGCAGCCTTTTTCCCATGCCTCTCTGGCCAGCCAGTTCAGCCAATGGCAGGCAGCGTCCAGAAGGCGGGCCTGGCCGAAGAGGTCGGCGCAGGTGTAGCCGGTGATGGCCAGTTCCGGGAACAGGATGACCGAAGCGTCGGCGTTTTCCACAGCCAGGGCCAGCATTTCGCGGGCGTTCTGTTCCGGGGCGGCAATGTGCACCCGGGGCGCGGCGGCGGCCACGGTAAGCAGTTGTGATGTCATGGGTCCTCCCCCTTGCTCTCGCCTGCGCGGGCAGGCGCGTTTGTTGGTTCTGCCCTATTATATCACATTGGCCCCGGCCACAACACCCACCCGGTGAAAAAAGGGCGGCCGGGCGCTGCCGAAAGGACAAAAAAGGCGGACGAAAAGCCGAATGTCTCCCCCTTGTCCGCCCCGACGGGGCGGGGGTATAATGGGTGCACAAAGCACCTTCGGCGGTGCAAATTTCGGAGCGAATTTTTCAAAAAAAGGAGCATTGACATCATGCAGCTTTATGCCAGTCAGCTGACCCTGCCGGGCACGCTGCCCGGTCCCCAGGATCCCCAGCCTTTCTTCCGCGCTCAGGTCCAGGACCTCAAGGTGCCCCATAACGGCACCTTCCATTCCGAGGACCTGGAAGGCTACGGCGTGGGGTGCGGCGCGCGCACTCTGCCCTACCGCATGCAGGACCGCTACACCCGCAGCGATGAGCCTGTGAGCCTGCCCTGTGTGGTGATGGAAAACGAGCACCTGAAGGCCACCCTGCTGCCCACCCTGGGCGGGCGGCTGTGGTCGCTGTTTGACAAGGACGAAGGCCGGGAACTGCTGTTTGAAAACCCCGCCCTGCGCATTGCGAACCTGGCCATCCGAAACGCCTGGTTCTCCGGCGGCGTGGAGTGGAACCTGGGCCACACCGGCCACCATGTGTTCACCTGCGCGCCCCTTTACTGCTGCAAGGTGACCGGGCAGGACGGCGGGGAATTCCTGCGGATGTATCAGTTTGAGGCCATCCAGCGCCAGGTCTATCAGCTGGATTTCCACCTGCCCGACGGCGCAAAGCAGCTGGCGGTGCACGTGCGGATCGAGAACACCCTGAACGAGGCCTCGCCCCTTTACTGGTGGACCAACACCGCCGTGCCGCTGACCCCCCATACCCGGGTGTTCAGCGCTTCAGGCCAGGTGCTGCACCAGCTGCAGATGACCGATTACGGCGTGAACCCCGGCTTCGGCCGCTGCGAAATGCCCTGCCCGCCCACCATGCGCGGGGCGGACGCGAGCTATCCCTGGGAGATCCCCTTCTCCACCGAATACTTCTTCCAGAACGAGCGCACCGAGGCAGCCCCCTGGGAGGTGGCCGCCGAGGAGGACGGGCGCGGCTTCTTTGAGCGCAGCACCCAGCCTCTTTACGCCCGCAAGATGTTCTGCTGGGGCAACCTGCAGGGCGGGCGGCACTGGTGCGATTATCTCTCGAAGCCCGGCCAGGGCGATTACATCGAGGTGCAGGCGGGCCTTGCGCCCACCCAGCTGCACACCGCGCAGATCGGCCCCAAGGCCGTGGTGTCCTTCACCCAGATCTTCGGCGCTTTTGCCACCCCCGCTGCCGACGTGAGCGGCGAGTGGCACGACGCGCAGGGCAAGGTGGCCCGGCAGGTGGAAGCCCTGCTGCCCGCCAGCCGGGTGGCGGCCATCGACGCTGCCTGCGCCGCGGCGGCCACTCTGCCCGGCGGCGCGCTGCTCTTTGCCGGCGACGAGCGGGGCGGCCTGGAACGGCTGCGCCGCGCCGCTGAGGGCGAAGAGACCTTTGCGCCTCACCTGGCCTTCCCCGCCCCCACGCCGGAGAGCGCGCTGTGGCCCTGGGCCGAGGTGCTGGGCGGCGGCATGCTGCCCGACGCGGCCCTGCCTGCCGCCTACATGACCGCGCCCGAATGGCTGAGCCTGCTGGAGCGCACGGCAAACCGCCCCGACGCCACCGCCGACGCCCGCTTCCAGTGGGCCGTGGCGCTGGTGGAGAACGGCCGGGAGGCCGAGGCCGAGCCGGTGCTGAAGGCTCTGGCCGAAAGCGGCAGCGCCTTTGCCGCCGCCGCGCTGGGCAAGCTGGCCGCCCGCGGCAACGACTGGGCCGCCGCAGCGGACTGGTTCACCGCCGCCCACCGGCTGGAGGGCGACAAGCTGGACGTGAGCTTTGCCGAGCTGGCGCTGGAAGGTCTTGTGCGCGCCGGGCGCTTTGGCGAAGCCTGGGCCCTGTGGCAGGCCCTGCCGGAGAGCCGCCGCACCCAGAGCGCCCGCCTTACCGCCGCCGAAGCCGCGGTGAAGCTGGGCAAGCTGGATTTTGTGGACGAGTGCTTCACGGTGGACTACGCCATGATCCGCGAGGGCGCGCTGGGCCTGGCAAATGTCTGGTTCGAGGCCGAGGCCCGCAAGAAGGCCGCCGCCGAAAACCGCGCCTTCACCGAGGCGGACATCGACCGCACCCTGCCCCTGCCCTGGGAACTGGATTTCCGCATGTTCTGAACACAAACAAAACGAGCCGCCCCCGGCCTGTGCCGGGGGCGGCTCGCTTTTTTATCCGCTCAGTTGTTCAGACCCTTCATGGTCAGGCTGATCCGCTTCTTTTTCAGATCCACGTCCAGCACCTTCACCTTGACCACCTGGCCCACCTTCACCGCCTCGCCGGGGTGGCGGATGAACTTGTCGCTCAGCTGGCTGATGTGCACAAGGCCGTCCTGGTGCACGCCGATGTCCACAAAGGCGCCGAAGTCGATGACGTTGCGCACGGTGCCGGTGAGCTCCATGCCGGGCTTTAAGTCCTCCATGCCCATCACGTCGGTGCGCAGCAGCGGCGGGGGCAGCTCGTCGCGCATGTCCCGGCCGGGGCGCAAAAGCTCCGCGATGATGTCCTCCAGGGTCTCCTTGCCCGCGCCGGTCTCGGCGCAAAGGCGCTCAAACCCGATGGCCTTGGCCCGGGCGGGCAGCGCCGCGATGGTCTCGGCGCCGATGTCCGCCTCGGTGAAATCGCACAGCTTCAAAAGCGCCTTGGCCGCGGCGTAGCTCTCGGGGTGGACGGCGGTGCCGTCCAGCGGCTCCTTGGCCCCCGGCACCCGCAAAAAGCCCGCGCACTGCTCAAAGGCCTTGGGCCCCAGGCCCTTGACCTTTTTCAGCTGGGCACGGCTGGCAAAGGCGCCGTTCTCCTCCCGCCAGGCCACCACGTTTTTGGCGGTGGCGGCGGTGAGGCCTGCCACCCGGCTCAGCAGCGGCGCGCTGGCGGTGTTCAGGTCCACGCCCACGGTGTTCACGCAGCCTTCCACCACGCCGTCCAGCGCGGCGGCCAGGCGCTTGGCGGGCATATCGTGCTGGTACTGGCCCACGCCCACGGCCTTGGGGTCGATCTTCACCAGCTCCGCCAGGGGGTCCTGCAGGCGGCGGGCGATGGACACCGCGCTGCGCAGGTTCACGTCAAACTGGGGGAACTCCTTCGCGGCCAGCTCGCTGGCGGAGTAGACGCTGGCCCCCGCCTCGCTGACCACCATGTACTGCACGCCGCCGCCGATCTCACGGATGACGTCGGCGGCGAAAATTTCCGTCTCCTTGCCGGCGGTGCCGTTGCCGATGGCAATGATCTGCACCCCGTGCTTTTTGATGAGGGTCTTGATGGTGCTCTTGGCCTGCTCCACCCGCTTGAACTGAGGCACCGGGTAGACCACGGCGGTGTCCAGCACCTTGCCGGTGGGGTCCACCACCGCCACCTTGCAGCCCATGCGGTAGCCGGGGTCCAGGCCCATGGCCACCTTGCCCTTGATGGGCGGAGCCAGCAGCAGCTGGCGCAGGTTTTCGCCAAAGACCTTGATGGCCCCTTCCGCCGCCTGCTCGGTGAGGGCGGCGCGCACCTCCCGTTCCAGGCTGGGGTGGATGAGGCGGGTGTAGGCGTCCCGCACAGCCTCCTCCACCTGGGCGGCGGCGGGGCTGTGGCCCTTGACGAACATCTTGCAGCAGAGGGCGGCGGCCCGCTCGGCGTCCACCTCCACCGATACCTTCAAAAATTCCTCCCGCTCGCCCCGGTCCAGAGCCAGCACCCGGTGTCCGGCAATTTTGCTCACCGGCTGGGAGAAGTCATAGTACTGGGCGTAGACGCTGTCCTCCTCTTTGGCGGCCTCGCTCTTCACAACGCCGAAGGCCCCGTAGAAGCGGCGCAGCTCCGAGCGCAGGCGGGCGTCGTCGCTCACCTGCTCGGCGATGATGTCCCGCGCGCCGGCCAGGGCGGCCTCGGCGTCGGGCACTTCCTCATTGATGTACCCTTCGGCGGCGGCCACAACGTCCAGTTTCGGGTCCTGGGCCAGCAGGGCCTCGGCCAGCGGCTCCAGGCCCCGGGCCCGGGCCACGCTGGCGCGGGTCTTGCGCTTGGGCTTGTAGGGGCGGTAGAGGTCCTCCACCTCCGCCAGGGTGGCGGCGCTTTCCAGCTTTGCGGAGAGTTCCCCGGTGAGGGCGCCCTGGGCTTCGATGGCGGTGCGCACTTCCTCCTTGCGCTTGTCCAGGCCCCGCAGGTACTCCAGCCGGTCGGCCAGGGTGCGCAGCAGCTGGTCGTCCATGGCGCCGGTGGCTTCCTTGCGGTAGCGGGCGATGAAGGGGATGGTGTTGCCCTCGTCGATGAGCGCGATGGCGGCGGCCACATAATTTTCCGGGGCGGAAAGTTCCACCGCCAGACGTTTTGCGTAATCCATATCAGTTCTCCTTGCGATAGATGGTCGTTTCAGGAAAGGGCTTTGCCCAGGCGCGTCTTGCCTTGCGGCGGCGGTGCCAGACGAGATACCCGGCGAAGAGCACCACGCTCACACCGGCGGCGGCAAGGCTCTGGGGCAGGCCGTTGGTGAAGTGGTCCAGGCGCAGGTCCACCTCTCCGGCGGGAATGCGCACGGCGCACAGGCCGCCGTCCACCTTTTCCACCGGGGTCTCTTCGCCGTTCACGGTGACGGTGAAGCCCGGGTCGTAAGGCACGGCCAGCAGCACCACCGTCTCCTGCTGCAGGTCAAAGCGGGCGGAGAGGCCCCGGCTGTCCAGGCTGACCTCGTCAGCGCCCTGGCTCTTCCGTTTTTCCACGTCCTGGTGGTAAGCCTCTTTGGAAAAGCCGGTGAGCAGGTCCTCCGGCAGGGGCTGAAGCACATCGCCCCAGGCGGAAATTTGCTCCTCGGTGAGCACCACCGCCCGCAGCAGCAGGTTCGCCCGCTGGGCTTCCGGCACGCCCTCGAACTGCTCCTCGGTGACGTAGTATTCATAGCCGTAGGCCACGGGCAGGGCGTACTGGTTCTCGTAGACCGCGAGGCTTCCCTCCGCGCCCCAATAGACCCAGTCGTCCCCGGCCTTTTCCTCAAAATCGGCGGCGTCGGCCACCGGGGTCACGGTGTATTTCACCGCCAGAAGGCCCCGCAGGGCGTAGTCCTCCACGCCCGGCTCGCTGCGCACGTCCCGCTTGACGCCGAACTGGGGATAAAACTCCATGATGGAGGGGGCCACGGTGGAGTTGAAGAACTGCAGGCAGCTCTTGCCCATCCAAAGGCCCACATTGTCGTAGCATTCGTAGTCATCGATCCGGTACGCCCCTTCGGGCATTTCTTCCGCCAGGGCGCGGGCGTCCTCATACTGCTGGGTGCGCCAGTCGGCGTCGTTGGTCCACTGGGCGAATTTGCCGATGGAGATGTGGGCGATACTGTAGAGGCAGCCGAAGGCCAGCACCCCCGCGGTGAGCCGCCTCGCCAGCAGCGGGCGGCGGCGGTACTGCACCCAGATGAGCCAGAACACCGCCACGCCCAGCAGGGCAAGGCCCAGATTGAGCCAGAACTTTTCGGGGTACTCGATGACGCCGAAGCTCCACTCTCCGTCTTCCTCCACCGGCAGGAACGCGAACACACAGAAGGCCAGCAGCACCGCCACGGTGGGCCGCACGCCCTTTTTGATGTCGATGTGCTCCTCTTCCAGCGCCTGAACGCTGGCGGCGCACATCACCAGAATGGGCATGTACCACCAGCGGGCGTAGTAGCTGGAGTTCATGGCGTAGAACGCGGAGTTGAGGGCGGGCACCAGCGCCATCACGAGGCTGGTGAAGAGAATGCGCCGGAAGGCGGTCTTCTGGGTGCAGCGCAGATAGGCGATGACCCCCGCCATGCCCATCAGGGGCAGATAGGCGGACATGCTGGTCCACTTGATGACCCCTTCGTCAAAAATCACCGGCATATAGGGGCAGTCCGGCGGGAAGAAGAGGCTGTAGAGAATGGCCCCGTACTGCTGGGCCTTGGAGTAGAAGATGTAGCCAAAGCCGCTGAAGGGGTCCACCGTGCGGGGGTTTTCGGCAAGGCTCAAAAGGGCCGGCCAGGCCAGCACGCAGCCCATGCCGCAGCCCAGAAGGCTTTCCGCCGCCAGCGCGCCGAAGGTCTTGCCGTTCCAGCGGTAGACGCCCGAGGCGGTCATGCAGACGAAATAGAGGATGAGGAAGACCACCTGCCCGGCAAAGAAGAAGTAGTTGTTGAGCAGGTTCAGCGCCACCAGCACCGAGAAGGGGCCCCGGCGTTTGTTCAGCACCGCCTCGTCCAGCGTCCAGAGCAGATAGGGGAACAGCGCCACCACGTCCACAAAGTGGTTGAAGAACACGTTGTAGACGGTGAAGCCGGAAAAGGCGTAGAGGCAGCCCGCCAGCACGGCCATGTTGGGGTCCTTGACCCAGCGGCGGGTCCAGAGATAAGCGCCGCCGCCCGCCACCGCGAACTTGAGCACCAGCATGGGGGCCATCAGAAAGGGCTGCCACGCCGCCGGGAACAGCAGGGTGAGCCAGAAGAAGGGGCTGCCCGCCAGATAGAAGGAATAGCTGTTCCAGAAATCGCTGCCGAGGTCCGTGGCCCAGCTGAAGGTGCCGCCGCCGGACTTTATGAACTCATTTGCATAGTAATAGAAGGGGATCTGCTGGCTGTTGAAGTCGCCGGCGTAGAGGAAAATGCCCTCGTCCACGATATAAAAAGGCAAAAACACCAGCGCCGCCGCCAGGGCGCACAGGCCGAAGGTGAGCCAGTATTTGTTCTGTGGTTTTGCAAGGGGCTGCATGCCGTTCCTTCCCTTCCCGTTTTGAAAAATCCCGCCCCGCAAAGGGCAAAATGTGCTATGATGATACTACACTGTGTTTGTGATGAAATCGTGGCAGGACCTGCCCCCAAGGAGGCGTTTTTCGATGAAGACCTACCCGTTCAACGCACTGGTGAGCCGGATGAAGTTCATCCGCCGCTGGAGCCTTATGCACTCTGCCCGGCCGGAGACCCTCAGCGAGCACACCGCCGAGACGGCCATTCTGGCCCACACCCTCTGCCTCATCGCCAAAGAGGTCACCGGCACCCCGGTGCGCCCGGAGACGGTGGCGGTGGCGGCGCTCTACCACGACGCGCCGGAGATCATGACCGGGGACATGCCCACCCCGGTGAAGTACAAAAACGAGCGGCTGCGCTCGGCCTACAAGGCGCTGGAGGAAGAGAGCGCCAGCCAGATGGCCGGCCTGCTGCCCCCGGCGCTGCGGGCCGAGATGACCGGCTACCTCACCGGGCGCTGCCTTTCCGACGCGGAAAAGCGCATTCTCAAGGCGGCGGACCGTCTTAGCGCGCTCATCAAGTGCACCGAGGAGGTGCAGGCGGGCAACCGGGAATTTTCCTCGGCGCTGGCCCAGCAGCGGGCCGCCCTCACCGCCATGCACTGCCCGGAGGCGGATTATTTCCTTGAGCACATGCTGCCCTGCTACGCCCAGAATCTGGACGAACTCACCCGCGCCGAGACCGACTGATTTTTACAGATTGCCCGCGGCGTAGACCTTGTCGATGAGCTTGTCCACGTCGGGGAAGTGCTGCAACTCGCAGCAGGCCCGGCGCAGGGCCGCGGCCCCTTTCAGGCCTCTCATATAATAAAGGGCCTGGCTGCGGGCCTGGGGCATGGCCGCCCACTCGCCCTTTTCCTCGCACATCTCGTAAATTTGCCGGCGCATGGCCGCCATGCGGTCGGAAAGGCCCGGGCGGGCGGGCAGCGGCTCGCCTGCCAGGGCGGCTTTTATTTCGGCAAAGAGCCAGGGGTCGCCCAGGGCCGCCCGGCCCACCATCACCCCGTCGCAGCCGGTGTCCTTCACCATGGCCAGCGCGTCGGCGGCGCTGCAGATGTCCCCGTTGCCGATCACCGGCACCTTCACCGCCGCCTTCACCGCGGCGATGACGGCCCGGTCCAGCGTGCCGGGGGCGTACATCTGCTCCCGGGTGCGGCCGTGGACGGCGATGGCCGCCGCCCCCGCCGCCTCGCAGGCTTTTGCCACCTCCACGGCGGTGATATGCTCCGAGTCCCAGCCGGCGCGCAGCTTCACCGTCACCGGGTGGCCGCCGCTGTTTTTCACCACCGCCTCGGTCACCCGGCCGCAGAGGTCCGGGTCCAGCATGAGGCGGCTGCCCGCGCCGGAAGAGGTGATCTTGGGCGCGGGGCAGCCCATGTTGATGTCGATGAAATCAAACTCGTATTTCTGGATGAGCCCGGCGGCCTCGCCCATGGTCTCGGGCTCCGCGCCGAACAGCTGCACCCCATAGGGGGCCTCGCCCCCGCCGCCCGCGATGAGCCGGGCGCTTTTTTTATCCCCGAAGGTGAGGGCCTTGGCGCTGACCATCTCGCTGATGGTATAGGCTGCGCCGTGGCGGGCGGCCATGGCGCGGCAGGCGGTATCGGTGAAACCGGCCATGGGGGCGAGCGCCGCTCCCGGGCCGATGAAAAGGGAACCAAACTGCATAGAGTACCTCGCTGTGTGCAAACTTGCTTTCTATTGTATCACAAACCGCCGGTTTGTGGTATACTTGAAGCGACCATATTACCCATTTCAGGAGGGTCCTTTTCCATGAAACTGCTGGTTCTGGACGGCAACAGCATTGCCAACCGCGCCTTTTACGGTATCAAGCTGCTCACCACAAAAGATGGGCGCTACACCAACGCCATATACGGCTTTATGAACATTCTGCTGAACCTTCTGCGGGAGCACGACCCCGACGAGGTGGCGGTGGCCTTTGACCTGAAGGCCCCCACCTTCCGCCACAAAATGTTCGACGGCTACAAGGCCACCCGCCACGGCATGCCCCAGGAACTGGCGGCTCAAATGCCGGTGCTGAAAGAGCTGCTGGCGGACCTGGGCTTTGCCATGGTCAGCCTGGAGGGCTACGAAGCGGACGATTTGCTGGGCACCCTTTCCGCCGCCGCGGCGGCCCGGGGCGACGACTGCCTCATCGCCACCGGAGACCGGGACAGCCTGCAGCTGGTGAACGAGCACGTGACGGTGCTGCTGGCCGCCACCCGGATGGGCCGCAGCGAGACGGTGGTGATGGACGAGGCCGCCGTGGAGGAAAAATACGGTGTGAAGCCCAAGCAGCTCATCGAGGTGAAGAGCCTGATGGGCGACACTTCCGACAACATCCCCGGCGTGCCCGGCGTGGGCGAAAAGACCGCCCTGGAGCTCATCCAGCGCTTTGCCAGCCTCGACGGAGTGTACGAGCACATCGACGACAAGGCCGTGAAGCCCGGCGTGCGGGCAAAGCTGGCCGCAAACGAGGCCAGCGCCCGGATGAGCCGGGAACTGGCAGAAATCTGCTGCACCGCCCCCATCCCCACCGAAGCGGGCGCCTACAAGCGCACCGCCGGCAAACCGGCGGAAGCGGCAGCCCTGCTGGCGGAATTGGAAATGCACTCCATGGCTGAGCGGCTGGGCCTGGACCAGGCTGCCGCCGCCCCCGCCGCCGCGCAGGACCTGCCGGAAGTTTCGCCCGCTCCCCTGCCCGCCGCCCTTTCCGGGCGGGTGTGCATGGCGAAAGCCGAGGCCGGCTGGTTCGCCGTGCAGGGCGGCAATGTCTGGACGGTGGAGGACGACGCCCTGCCCGCTCTGCTGGAGAGCGAAGCGGAGCTTTGGGTGTTCGACGCAAAGCCCCTGTACCACATCGCCCTGGACGCGGGCGGTGAGGGAAAAGCCGTCCACTTTGACGCAAAGCTGGCGGCCTATCTTCTGAACCCGGCGGCCAGCGATTATCAGGCGCAGCAGCTGGAGGCGGAGTATGCCCCCGCCCCCCGCTTTGTGTGCGCGGAACTGCCCGCCGCCGGCGCGCTGGAAGGCCTTTACGACGCGCTGGCCGCCAAGGTGGACGAACAGGGCATGACGCAGCTTTTGCAGGACATCGAACTGCCCCTGGCCCGGGTGCTGGCGGACATGGAGCGGATCGGCATGCCGGTGGACAAAGAGGGTCTGGAAGCCTTCGGCACCCTGCTGAAAGCGGAACTGGACAAGACCCTCGCCTCCATCTATGAGGCGGTGGGCTACACCTTCAACCTGAACAGCCCCAAGCAGCTGGCCCAAGCCCTGTTTGAGAAGATGGGCCTGCCGCCCCGCAAAAAGACCAAGAGCGGCTATTCCACCGACGCGGAGACCCTGGAGAGCCTGCGCAGCTACAGCCCGGTGGTGGAGGACATCCTGCAGTACCGCACCTACCAGAAGCTGAACAGCACCTATGTGGAAGGGCTGCTCAAGGTCATCGGGCCGGACGGCCGGATGCACTCCACCTTCAACCAGACCGAGGCCCGCACCGGGCGGCTTTCCTCCAGCGAGCCGAATCTGCAGAACATCCCCATCCGCACAAAGCTGGGCAGCCGCTTGCGCCAGTTCTTCATCGCCGGCGATGGCTGCAAGCTGGTGGACGCGGACTACAGCCAGATCGAGCTGCGCATTCTGGCCCACATCTCCGGCGACGAGACGATGAAAAACGCCTTCCTCACCGGGCAGGACATCCACCGCAGCACCGCCGCCAAAATCTACGGCCTGCCGCTTGAAATGGTCACTCCCCAGCTGCGCTCTTCCGCCAAGGCGGTGAACTTCGGTATCGTCTACGGCATTGGGGCCTTCAGCCTGGCGCGGGACATCGGCGTGACCGTGAAGGAAGCGGACGACTTCATCAAAAACTACCTGGCCACCTTCCCCGGCGTAAAGGAGTATATGGATTCCACCATCTCCGCCGGGCGGGAGAACGGCTATGTGACCACCCTCTTCGGCCGCCGGCGGGCTTTGCCGGAACTTGCCAGCAAAAACTTCAACCTGCGCTCGCTGGGCGAGCGGATGGCCATGAACACCCCCATCCAGGGCACCGCCGCCGACGTCATCAAGCTGGCGATGGTGCGGGTGTGGCGCCGCCTGCGGGAAGAGGGCCTTGCGGCCCGGCTCATTTTGCAGGTGCACGACGAGCTCATCGTGGAGGCCCCCGCCGCCGAGGTGCGGCAGGTCAGCCGTATCCTGAAAGAAGAGATGGAGGGCGCGGTGAACTTCACCGTTCCCCTCACCGCCGACGTGAACAGCGGCGACACCTGGCTGGAGGCCCACTGATATGGAACTTTCCGTGCGCCCCATGGCCGCTGCCGACGCTTCCCGCTGCGCCGCCATCGCTGCCGCCGCCCCCGAACCCTGGAGCGAAAGCCAGCTTTTGAGCGAACTGGAAAGCCCCGCCGCCCGGCTGTTCGTGGCCGAAGGCGACGGGGGCGTTCTGGGCTTTGCCGTCTTTCAGTTGGCAGCGGGCGAGGCCAACCTCTATGCCCTCAATGTGGACCCCGCCGCCCGCCGCAAAGGCGTGGGCGCGGCGCTGCTGGCAGGGGCGCTGGAGGCCCTCAAAGCCGAGGGCGCCGGCCAGTGTTTTCTGGAGGTGCGGGCGGCCAACGCCCCCGCCCTCGCCCTCTACCGGCGGCTGGGCTTTTCCTCCGCCGGGGTGCGCCGGGGCTTTTACCGCGACCCGCCCGATGACGCGGTGGTGATGACCCTGACCCTGTAAGGTCGATTTTTGTATATCGATTGGAGTTTTATACGATATGTATATTTTAGGAATCGAGAGCACCTGCGACGAGACCGCCGCCGCGGTGGTGGAGGACGGGCGAAAGCTCGTCAGCAACGTGGTGGCCACCAGCGTGGCGGAACAGGCGCTTTACGGCGGCGTTGTGCCGGAAATTGCCAGCCGCCGCCACATCGAGTACATCAGCGCCACGGTGCAGGCCGCGCTGGACGAGGCAAAGCTGACCCCCGCGGACCTGGACGGCATTGCCGTCTCCTTTGCGCCGGGGCTCATCGGCGCGGTGCTGGTGGGGGTAAACTTCGCCAAGGGCCTTTCCTATGCGGCTCAAAAGCCCCTCATCCCGGTGCACCATCTGCGGGGGCACATCGCGGCCCTCTACCTCACCCACCCGGATCTGGAACCGCCCTTTTTGTGCCTTGTGGCCAGCGGCGGCCACAGCCACATCGTGCAGGTGCTGGATTACACCCATTACCATGTGCTGGGCCGCACGGTGGACGACGCGGCGGGCGAGGCCTTTGACAAGGTGGCCCGCACCTTAGGGCTGGGCTACCCCGGCGGCCCGGCCATCAGCAAGGCAGCCCGAAACGGCAATGCCAATGCCTATAAACTGCCGGTGCCCCATGTGGACGGGCCTTACAACGTGAGTTTTTCGGGCTTGAAAACGGCGGTGCTGAACGCGGTGAACCAGGCCCAGATGAAAGGCGAAACGGTGAACGTGGCGGACATGGCCGCCAGCTTCGAGCGGCGTATCGACGAGATCCTGGCGGAAAAGCTGCTGGCGGCCGCCCAGGACACCGGCGCTTCTTCCATCGCGCTGGCGGGCGGCGTTGCGGCCAACAGCCTCTTGCGCTGCCTGGTGAACGAGGGCGCGCAGAAGCTGGGCGCCAGACTGTTTTTGCCGGAAATGAAGTTCTGCGGCGACAACGGGGCCATGGTGGCCGCCCAGGGGTTCTATGAACTCAGCGCGGGCAACGTGGCGGGCCTTGACCTGAACGGTCTGGCCACCCTTCCCATCGACTACAACAGCCCGGCGTAATGCCGGGTTGCTTTTCCATCGGGCAGAAAGGAGGAGCGCGAAATGGAACAGACCACCCTGTTCGACCGCCCGCAGGACCGGCCGCTGGCCAGCCGCATGCGCCCGCGGGATCTGGACGAATTTGCCGGCCAGCAGCACCTGCTGGGCGAGGGCAAGGTGCTGCGGCGGCTCATCGAGAGCGACCGGGTGAACAGCATGATCTTCTGGGGCCCGCCGGGAGTGGGCAAAACCACCCTGGCCCAGATCATTGCCCGGCGCACCAAGGCGGAGTTTGTGAACTTCAGCGCCGTGACCAGCGGCGTGAAGGAGATCAAAGCGGTCATGCAGGACGCGGAAGCCCGCCTGCGGCTGGGCCAGCGCACCATCCTGTTTGTGGACGAAATCCACCGCTTCAACAAGGCCCAGCAGGACGCCTTTCTCCCCTTTGTGGAAAAGGGCAGTATCGTGCTCATCGGGGCCACCACCGAGAACCCCAGCTTTGAAATAAACGCGGCGCTTTTGAGCCGGTGCAAGGTGTTCGTCTTAAAGGCCCTCACCCCCGAGGATTTGACGGGGCTTTTGCGCCGGGCTCTCACCGACCCCCGGGGCTTTGGGGACAAGACCATTGAGATGGAGCCGGAGGCCTTGGAGCTCATCGCCAACTTTGCCAACGGCGACGCGCGCACCGCCCTGAACACGCTGGAGATGGCGGTGCTGAACGCCGAGGAACAGGGCGGAAAGCTGGTGGTGGACCGGCAGCTGCTGGAACAGTGCACCAGCAAAAAAAGCCTGCTCTACGACAAAAAGGGCGAGGAACACTATAACCTCATCAGCGCGCTGCACAAATCCATGCGCAACTCCGACCCGGACGCGGCGGTCTATTGGCTGGCCCGCATGCTGGAAGCGGGCGAGGACCCGCTCTATGTGGCGCGGCGGCTCATCCGCTTTGCCAGCGAGGACATCGGCCTTGCGGACAGCCGGGCGCTGGAGATCGCGGTGGCGGCCTATCAGGCCTGCCACTTCAACGGCATGCCGGAATGCAGCGTGAATCTGGCCCACGCGGTCATCTACCTCTCGCTGGCCCCCCGCTCCAACGCGGCCTACCGCGCCTATGAGGCGGCGAAGGCGGACGCGGAAAAAATGCTGGACGAGCCGGTGCCGCTGGCCATCCGCAACGCGCCCACCCGGCTGATGAAGGAGCTGGACTACGGCAAGGGCTACGTCTACGCCCACGACACCGAAGAGAAGGTGGCGGACCTGGAATGCCTGCCTGAAAACCTCAAAGGCCGCCGCTACTATCTGCCCACCGACCAGGGCAGCGAGGCCCGTGCCGCCGAGAATCTGGCCCGGGTGATGGCCCGCAAGGCGGAACTGAAACGCCGGCGGGAGGAAGAAAACTGAGAAAAAGAGCCGTGCGGGGCAAACAAGCCCGCACGGCTCTTTTGGTTTTTATGCCTGCCTGCGGCCCGCCACCGCGGCCAGCAGGTTCAGCGACAGAGTGACGGCACAGAAAAACACCACCACCGCCAGCAGCGGGCCGATGGTGTCCATCAGGGCGGACCAGTCTCCTTCCCGCACCTGAGTGAAGATATCGGCAAACTGCACCGCAAGAGCGGCCAGGGCCAGCCCCAGGCTGAAAATGCAGCCCGCCGGGGTGCACCGCCGCCGGGCCAGCTGCACCAGAGGCACGCTCCAGGCCCCCAGCCCCAACAGCAGGCTTGCCACCGAGGCGGCCGCGACCGGGCCGTTCACCGCCAGCACCCACACCAGAAACACCGCCACAGCGGCAAAGACTCCCAAACTGGCGGCGCACGCCCACCAAAGCGCCCTTTGCCCGGCGCTGCGGCTCTGGCGTGCCAGTGCCAGCGTCCGGGCCGCCGCCTCCTCCGCTTCCGGCAGGGGCTGCGGCTGACGGCGGGCGGTCATCAGTTCGGCAAGGCTCACCTCCAGCGCCGCCGCCAGCGGTTCCAGCGTGGCCAGGTCCGGCAGGCCCACGCCCCGCTCCCAGCGGCTCACCGCCTTGTCGGTGAGGTGCAGCCGCGCGGCCAGCTGGGCCTGGGTCAGCCCCAGCTCCCTGCGCCGCCCGGCGATGAAATCTCCCAGCGTTTTTGCGTCCATTCTCTTCGCCTCCCGGCTTTATCCTATCGCACGCCGGCCTCCCCGGTCAACCGACGCTTCGTTTAGCGGGGCTGTGCACCCCGGCTCTCTGACAAGTTTTTATACAAAACGATAAAATCATCCGTTTTTCAACCTGCCGTAAATACAAAAAGGGGCGCCCGGCCAATCTGGCCGGGCGCCCCCGCTTGCCATGGGGTGTTCTGCGGAACATCAGCCCTCGATCTGGATGGTGCGGGCCGCGGGAGCGACCTCTGCCTGCTTGGGCAGGGTGATCTCCAGAATACCGCTCTTATAAGCGGCCTTGATGGCGTCGGTGTTGATACCGCTGACGTTGAAGCTGCGGCTGTAGGAGCCGTACTTGCGCTCGCGGCGCAGGTAGTTGCCTTCGCCCTTGTCCTCCTTCTCGCTGTTGTGGCGGGCGGTGATGACCATGGTGTCGCCGTTCAGGTCAAGGCTGATGTCCTCCTTCTCAAAGCCGGGCAGCTCCGCCTCCAGCAGGTAGCTGTCGCCCTTGTCCTGAATGTCGCACCGGAACTGGCTCATGTCGCCAAAGCCGGTGAACAGGCTCTTTTCCATATTGTCCAGATAGTTCCACAGACTGTTTTCCTCACGGGTGAACGGGATCATGCCAAACATAATAAACTCCTATTCTCCGCGCACGAAGAGATTTTGTTTTTGGGCGGCGCTGTGTTTGCGCGGGCGCTGCGCCGCTTTGCCGGGGGCTTTGGGTCCCGGGGGTTTGCTCCCGGTCCTCTTCCTTCCTGACGATACTTACTATACCCCTTCTTTTCGCATTTTATTTGTTCTTTTTATGAATAAATTGTTAATTTTAGCACTCTAATCAAAAGAGTGCTAAAATATTAGATCGGGTGGCTGTGATCCTGTTTCCCTCTTGACAACTATATCGGGTGCTGATATAGTTATATCGTAACCCGATATAACGTCAGCTTGTATAGCAGGAGGTGTGGCCCATGGCGGAGAGTTTCGCTTTGACCGAAGCGTTTTATTATATTCTTCTTTCTTTGTATCAGCCGCTGCACGGCTACGGCATTATGCAAAAGACGCAGGAGTTTTCCGGCGGGCGGGTGCGGCTGGCGGCGGGCACGCTGTACGGCGCGCTGAACGCCCTGCTGGAAAAAGGCTGGATCGTGGCGCTGCCGGTGGAGGCCGGCAGCCGCAAAAAGGAATACCGTATCACCGCCGCGGGCAAGGCGGCGGTGGAGGCGGAACTTGCCCGGCTGGAGGAACTGGTGAAAAACGGCCGGGCCGTGACAAAGGAGGGACAGGCATGAACAAGGTGGTGCACAAGGCATTTCTTTTGTGGGACTGGGAAAAGGAGGCCGCCTGGCTCAATGAGATGAGCCGCCAGGGCTGGCAGCTGAAGCGGGTGGGCTGGTGCAGCTACGAGTTCGAACCGGGCGAGCCGGGCCGCTGGCAGTACCAGCTGGAAATGCTGCAAAAAGATGACCCGGACTATCTCGCCTTTCTGGAGGACACGGGCATTCAGGTGGTGGGCAGGCTGTTCAGCTGGGTCTACCTGCGGCGGGAGAACGACGGCACCCCCTTTGAACTGTTCAGCGACACGGACTCCATCCTCCGCCACATGGACCGGGTGCTCACCGTGTGCTATGTGATCGGCGGCGTGAACCTGTTTTTGGGCGGCACCAACCTCATCGGCGGGTTCCCCCATTCCCTGCTCAATCTGGGCTTGGGCGTGCTCATCTGCCTGGGGGCTTTGCCCCTGGCGCTGCGGCGGCACAAGCTGGCCCGGCGGCGCCAAATGCAGGAATAAAACAAAGCGGCCCCCGCGGGAATTTCCCATGAGCCGGGGTGCCGTAAGAAAACGGCGCCGGGAAATAGGCGATTTTGCGGTATCGCGGCGTCAAAGCGCCTTGACAACCACCAAGGGTGCCTGCGGCGCTTTTCCTTGCGCTACCATCAAAATCGCCCATTTCCTGGTGCTGAGCAGTCCGGGTCCGCGAAGCGGCCAAGGCCCCGGTGGGGCCTTGGACCGGCTGGGCGGTCTGCGAAGCAGAGCGGGCGCATCTTTGTTGCGCCCGCAGCCCATGCCCCAGGATTTTGGATGAAGAAAGCACAAAGAGCGGCCCCGCAAGCCTTGGTGGCTTGGGGGACCGCTCTGCGTGTTTTATGCGCCAAAATCCTACGGCAGAACCGCCGTTTTCTTATGCCACCCCAGCTTGGGGCCGCTGTTTATTTTGCTGTGCACAGGCTGGGCCTTCGCCTTTCGGCTTCCGCCGCGTTTACACGCCCAGCTTCTCTTCCAGGTTCTTGCGGATGGCCTTGATGAACTCCCCGCTGGACACAGGCGTGGGGGTAATGCCCTCTGCCAGGCCGCACAGGTCCTTGGTCATCACGCCGCTCTCCAGGGTGTCGATACAGGCGGCCTCCAGCTTCTTGGCGAAGTCCTCCAGGGCCGGGATACCGTCCAGCTCGCCGCGCTTGGCCAGCGCGCCGGTCCAGGCAAAGATGGTGGCCATGGGGTTGGTGCTGGTGACCTCGCCCTTCAGATAGCGGTAGTAGTGGCGGGTGACAGTGCCGTGGGCCGCCTCGTACTCGTAGCAGCCGTCGGGGCTCACCAGCACGCTGGTCATCATGGCAAGGCTGCCGAAGGCGGTGGAGACCATGTCGCTCATCACGTCGCCGTCGTAGTTCTTGCAGGCCCAGATGAAGCCGCCCTCGCTGCGGATGACCCGGGCCACCGCGTCGTCGATGAGGGTGTAGAAATACTCGATCCCCGCGGCCTCAAACTTCTCCTTGTACTCCGCCTCGTAAATTTCCGCGAAGATGTCCTTGAAGGTGTGGTCGTATTTTTTGCTGATGGTGTCCTTGGTGGCAAACCACAAGTCCTGCTTGGTGGACAGGGCGTAGTTGAAGCAGCTGCGGGCAAAGCTGGCAATGCTGGTGTCCTTGTTGTACTGAGCCTGCAAAACGCCCGGGCACTCAAAGTCATACACCGTCTGGCGCTGCTCGGTGCCGTCCTCGCCGGTGAACACCAGCTCCGCCTTGCCGGGGCCGGGAATGCGGAACTCGGTGCCCTTGTACACGTCGCCGTAGGCATGGCGGGCGATGGTGATGGGCTTTTTCCAGTTTTTCACCACGGGCTTAATGCAGTTGATGAGGATGGGCGCGCGGAACACGGTGCCGTCCAGCACAGCGCGGATGGTGCCGTTGGGGCTCTTCCACATCTCGTGCAGGTTATACTCAGTCATGCGCTGGGCGTTGGGGGTGATGGTGGCGCACTTCACCGACACGCCGTACTTCTTGTTGGCCAGCGCCGCGTCCATGGTGACCTGATCGCCGGTGGCGTCCCGGTTGGGCAGCCCCAGGTCGTAGTATTCGCTCTTGAGGTCCACAAAGGGCAGGATGAGTTCGTCCTTGATCATTTGCCACAAAATGCGGGTCATCTCGTCGCCGTCCATCTCCACAAGGGGGGTGGTCATCTTGATTTTTTCCATGGGTGCCTCTCTCCTCTCATTTTTCGCGTCACAGGGGTTTCGTCATCTCAGCCAGAACTTCGGCCATCACGGCCACGCCCCGGTCGATCTGTTCCTTGGTGGGGGTGGAGAAATTCAGCCGCACAAAGGGCTGCTCCACCGCGCTGTCGGTGTAGAAGGCGCTGCCCGGCACCACCGCCAACTTCTTTTCCAGGCACCGCCGGGCAAATTCCCCAACGGGCACTTCGTCGGGCAGCTTGGCCCAGATGAACATGCCGCCCTCCGGCCGCACATAGCTCACCGCGCCCCCCAGCTCGTCCAGCCGGGCCATCATGTGGTTTGCCTTTTCCCGGTAGATGGCCTGCAGGCGGGCGATGTGGGCGTCCATGTCCGCTTGGGTCAGCATGCGCTCGCACACCCGCTGGGCCCAGACGTTGGTGTGCACGTCGCTGCCCTGCTTGGCGGTGACCATTTTGGCGATGAGGTCGCCCTGGCCGGCGCAATAGGCAAGGCGCATGCCCGGGCAGAGAATTTTGCTGAAAGACCCGGCGTAGACCACCGCGCCGCACTCATCAAAGTGCTTGATGGGGGGCACGTCCTCGCCGCAAATGCGCAGCGCGCCGTAGGGGTCGTCCTCCAGCACCGGCACGCCGTACTGTACCGCCAGCCGGTAGATGGCCTTGCGCTTTTCTTCGCTGGTGGTGTAGCCGGTGGGGTTCTGGAAGTTGGGAATGCAGTAGAAAAACTTGGGCTTCGGCTGGGCCGCAAAGGCCGCTTCCAGGGCCTCCAGATCCACGCCGTTCGGCTCCAGGGGCACGCCCCGAAGCTCGGCGCCGAAGCTGCGCATGGAGTTGTAGGCCCCGAGAAAGGCCGGCTCCTCCACCGCCACCACGTCGCCCTCGTTGCACAGCAGTTTTGCCATGAACTCGATGACCTGCTGGCTGCCGCTGGTGATGATGAGCTCATCGCTCTCCTTCACCACCGGCCACTTGCGGTTGGCGAACTCACGGCAGGCGCTGCGCAGGGGGCCGTAGCCTTCGGTGACGGAATACTGCAGCATGCCCACCGGGTCGCTTTCCAGCAGCTGGTCGCTGAAGGCGCGGATGTCCGCCACAGGGAAGCTGTCTGCCGCGGGGTTGCCGCCCGCAAAGCTGATGAGGCCCGGGTCGCTCATCTGTTTGAGCAGCTCGCGGATAATGCTGGGGCGCATGCCCAGCACCTTGTCGGAATAACAGAACTCCATGGTCGTTGCCCCCTTACTGCACCGCCTCGCCCGCGCAGGGCACGGCGGCAAAACTGGTCTCCACGGTGATGACACAGCGGTAGCTTGGGTCTTTTTCGCTCACCAGCTGCGCAATGGCCTCCTTGAGGCGGGCGCTGCTCATGGCAAAGCCCGGCGGGGTGACGCAGTCAAAGATGATGTTGATGTGGTTCACGCCCGGCACCATCCGCAGATCGTGGATGGAAAGGGAGGGGTCGATGGTCCTGACCGCCTCGGCCAGCCAGCGGCGCATGTCGCCCACCTGGGCGTCGGAGGTGACGATGGGGTCGAAGTGGATGACCACCGGCAGGCGGTCGTTTTTGAGGAAGTCCCGCTCGATGTCGTCGATGAGCTCATGGCTGGCCATCACGTCGTCCTCGGCGGCCAGCTCCACATGGACGCTGGCAAACTGGCGGCCGGGGCCGTAGTCGTGGACCATCAGGTCGTGGGTGCCCAGCACGCCGGGATACGACATGATCTTGTCGTGGATGTGCTGCACCAGCTCCGGGTCCGGGGCGAGGCCCAGCAGCGGGTCGATGGTGTCCTTCACCAGGCCCACGCCGCTGTAGAGGATGAACAGGGCCACCGCCGCGCCCATCCAGCCGTCCAGCTCCACCTTCGCAAAGTGGCTGATGAGGCTGGCGATGAGCACCGCGCTGGTGGTGAGCACGTCGTTGCGGCTGTCCGCCGCGGTGGCGATGAGGGAGCCGGAATTGATACGCTTGCCCACGGTGCGGTTGAACACCGACATCCACAGCTTGACGGCGATGGACACCGCCAGCACCGCCATGGCCACCCAGCTAAAAGTTACGGGGGCGGGGTGCAAAATCTTTTCCACGCTGCTCTTCAGCAATTCCACGCCGATGACCAGCACCATCACCGCCACCGCAAGACCCGCCAGATACTCAAAGCGGGCGTGGCCGTAGGGGTGTTCGTCGTCGGCGGGGCGGGCGCCCAGCTTGAAGCCGATGAGGCTCACCACGCTGGAGGACGCGTCGGACAGGTTGTTCACCGCGTCGGCGGCGATGGAGATACTGCCCGAGAGGGTGCCGGCCAGAAATTTGCCGGCGCAGAGCAGCAGGTTGCAGAAGATACCCACCCAGCTGGCCAGATTGCCGTAGGCAGTGCGCACGGCGGGGTCGGTGGTGTCGCGGCTGTTTTTGACGAACAGCCGCACGAGCGTTTCAGTCACACAAAAGCACCTCGGATGTTGTGGAATGGGGCGTTTGGCCCCGTCAGGACTTGCGCTTCAGCGGGCGGGGGCCGTTTTCGTCGATGACGTCGATGTTGTCCAGCTGGGCGCGCAGGCTGCGCTTCATACTTTCAATGTATTCCTGGCGCAGGGCCATCTGTTCGGCGCGTTCCGCGTCGGTGAGGCCTTCGGCGGTGCGGCTTTTGCGGGCCAGCTCGCTGATCCGGTCAAGTTTTTGCTGTTCCATGGGTCGTTCCCCTTTCGGCCGCGGGTGCGGCGCGCTTTTCGCTTATTATAACAGAAACAGGGCCAAAACGCAAAAGCAGCCTGCTCCGAGGAGTGAAGGAGCAGGCTGCCTTTGCACAAATTGAAGAGGAATCTCATGAAAAGCGGATATCTATATGAACCTTCTCACGAAGGGGAAGGCGGGTCGGTTGTCTGGGCCGTCCACAGGCGGGGCTTGCGGGCCCGCCCGTCGCATGGGCGGCGGCCAGTATACACGGCTTTTTCTGCCGCGGCCGGTTTTCACTTTGGGGAATCATCTGTTCCCCCCGGGCTGTGATTATAGAATACCCCCACTTTGTGGAAAAACCGTGATAAGCTTATAAACAAATTGCAAAAACGTTACAAACAGTCTGTGACCGGGCGCTTTGCGCCCCTTGCCCGCCGTGGTATAATGGCTTTGATGAATTTTGTGAAAGGGGGCGCTTTTCCATGGCGAACCCGCCCAACTACGCCCGGGAGATGGAGGCCGTGCTCACCCGGCTCGTCCCCGTGGAAGGCCAAAAGCCCCGGCTGCTGCTCCATGCCTGCTGCGGGCCCTGTTCCAGCGCGGTGCTGGAACAGCTGCTGGCCCATTTTGAGGTGACCATCCTCTACTATAACCCCAACATCTGGCCCGCCGCCGAATATCGCCGCCGTGGGGACGAGCTGGAGCGCTTTGCCGCCGCCTTTGCCCCCGCGGTGCAGGTGGTGGAGGGCGACTACGACACCGGCCGCTATTACGAGGCAGTGGCGGGCCTTGAGGCCGAGCCGGAGCGGGGCGGGCGGTGCACCGTGTGCTACCGGCTGCGGATGGACCAGGCGGCCCGCTACGCCGCCGCACACGGCTTCGACTGGTTCTGCACCACCCTGTCCATCAGCCCCCACAAGGACGCTGCCCGGATCAACGCCATCGGGCAGGAACTGGAAGCGCAGTACGGCGTGCGCCATCTGCCCAACGACTTCAAGAAGAAAAACGGCTATAAGCGCAGCCTGGAGCTCTCGGCCGAATACGGCCTTTACCGGCAGGATTACTGCGGCTGTGAGTTCAGCGCCCGCCGCGCCGCAAAGGAGGAGGACGCCCCCGATGGACCGTCTGGAACAGTTTGAAAAAATGCTGGCGGACCTGCAGGCCCAATACGCCGACACGGCGGCCCGCATGGAAACGCTGAAGGCGCAAGACAAGACCCGCACCGCCACCTACCGCCAGCTGATGGGCCAGAAGCTGACCCTGGGCCAAATGCTGGAGACCTACCGGGTCTACGGCCTGCTGGAGTGAAAAAAGGCAAAAAAAAGAGCCTTCCCCGCCGGGGGAAGGCCTTTTTTGTTATCTGCGCCGTCCGGCACCGCCGCCGGAACGGGAGCCGCCGGAGCGGGGGGACCCGCCGCCGCTGCGCCGGCCTGCGCCGGAACCGCGGCCGCTGCCGCCGCTAAAGCCGCCGAAGCTCTTGGGGCGGGAGGACGAGGACGGCCGGGAGGAACCGCCGCCAAAGCCTCCAAAGCCGCCGGGGCCGCCGGAATGGGGCGGGCGGGGCGGACGAGGGGGCGGCGGAGGCCGCCGGTACCAGCCGCCGTAGAAGTGCCGCCGGGGCGGCAGAGGCGGGTAGGTGTAGCCAAACCAGCGGGTGCGCACATAGCGCACCGGGTGCAGGATGTTGCCCAGCACCACCAGGAAGATGAGCACCACCAGCAGGATGGTCAGGGTGAAGAATCCGCCCACACGGGCCGCAAAGGAAGGGCCTTCCGGCGCGGGGGCGGGCGAGCCGCCGCCGGTGCTCTGGCCGGGCTGCACGTCGTAGATGTCGCACAGCTCGTCGTACATGGCATTGGTGAAGGCGGTGACGCCCGCGTCATAGTCGCCCTTGGCAAAGCCCTCCTCCAGGTTGTTCCAGAGCAGGTCGTCGATTTTCTGGGGCGGCAGGTCCTTTTCCAGGCCGGTGCCCACGGTGCAGTAGTAATCCTCCGCGCCGATCACCAGCAAAAGCAAAACGCCGTTGTTTTTGTCGGGGTCGCCCACGCCCCAGCTGTTCAGCGTTTCGATGGCGTAGTCGGCGGTGGAGGAAGTTCCGGTGAAATCCACCGTGAGCACGCCGATCTCGGCCCCGCAGCTTTCGCTCAGGGCGATGGTCAGATCGTTCACCGCCTGCTCGGTGCGCTCGCTGAGCACGTTGGCCTCGTCCAGCACACAGCTGCCTTCGGGGGCGGCAGGCACCACCGCGAAGACGCTGCCGGTGAGCAGGGCCGCCGCCAGCACCAGGCCGGCGAGGGCGCGTTTCAGCTGTTTCATCGGTAATACTCCGCCTCCTCTATGCCCCAGAGCGCGCCGATCAGCTTTGCCGGCTGGCCGGACAAAGTGTCGTTGAACTCTTGCGCCCGGGAATTGTAATCGTTGTTTCGGATGGTGTTGCCCCGGGCGTTGAACTCCGCCAGCTCCCCGGCCAACAGGTCATACTGATTCGTATCCGCCAGCTTCACCGCCTCGTCGTAAAGGGCGTTCACCGCGGCGTCCAGCTGCGCGTCGGCGGCAGCTTTGGCGGCGGGGCCCTCGGCGGCGTTCACCGCCCCGATGGCGCTGTTGACCCCGTCGATGGTCTCGGCGCTCACGCCGCTGACCTTTCCGGCCACGGTGGTCAGGTTCGCCGCCGAGTTGAGGCGGGCGTCCAGGTCGGCGGCGATGGAATACATCCCGTCGGAGAATGCCGCGGCGGTGCTGCTCTCATAAGCGGCCAGCTTCGCCCCGCCCACGCCAAACACCGAGCCGGCCGCCAGCAGGCAGGCGGCGGCCACCGCCACCGCCTTGTTCTTCAGCGGCGCGGGCAGCAGCTGTTCCAGTTTACACGGACCTTTCATCAATTATGCAGCTCCATCAGTTTTTGTTTCAGTTCGCCCTCGATACGGCCCAGCTCCACCTCGGCGGCAGCCCGCTTGGCGCGGCCCTCGGTCTGGATCTTGTTCAGCTCGTCCAGGGTCTCGATGAGGCTCTTGTTGGTGGCCTGCAGGGTCTCGATGTCCACAATGCCCCGCTCGGACTCCTTGGCCGCGTCGATGGTGCCCTGCTTGAGGGCGGCGGCGTTCTTCTTCAGCAGCTCGTTGGTCATGTCGCTCACCGCCCGCTGGGCCTCGATGGCCTGCTGGCTGTGGGCCAGGCCCAGGGCCAGCACCATCTGGCTCTTCCACAGGGGGATGGTGTTCACAATGCTGGTCTGGATCTTTTCCGCCATCATGGTGTCGTTGTTCTGGATGAGGCGGATCTGGGGGCCCATCTGGATGGACACGTTGCGGGTGAGCTCCAGGTCGTAGAGCTTTTTCTCAAAGCGGTCGCACATGTCCGCCAGGTCACGGGCGGCCTGGGCGTCCTCGGGCAGGCCGCTGGCCTTGGCCTTGTCCATGGCGGCCTGCAGCTCGCCCTCCCGCACCTGCTTGAGCTTTTTCTTGCCCGCCAGGATGTACATGGTGAGCTCCTTGAAGTAGAGCATGTTCATCTGGTACATCTTGTCCAGCATGGCCACGTCCTTGAGCAGCTGCACCTGATGGCCTTCCAGCACGGCCTCGATCTTTTCCACGTTCACCTCGGCCTTGGCGTACTTGGCCTTCATGGCCTCAATGCCGCTGCCGGCCTTTTTGAAAAAGCCGAAAATGCCCTTGCTCTCTTCCTGGGCGTCGAAGCCCTTCAGCTCGGTGACCAGATTCGCGATCATCTCGCCGGTCTCGCCCAGGTCCTTGGTGCGCACCTTGTCCAGGGCGGTCTCGCTGAAATCGCCGATCTTCTTCTGGGTGGCCGCGCCGTACTGCAGCACCATCTGGCTGTTGGTCACGTCGATCTTTTCGGCAAAGTCATCCACCATCTTCTGCTCTTCGGGGGAAAGACGGGTCTCCTCGATCATCACCGGCTCGACCTTCTTTTCCTCCTCGGCGGCAGCCGCGGCGGCCTCGTCGGCGGCGGGGTCCAGGGTGAGGGTGGGCACTGCGTCCAGGGTCAGTTCCGGCGTCATGTTCTTTTCGTCCATGGTCGTTCGTTCCTTTCACTTTCGAAGATTATTCCACAAGGCCCTGCCCTTTCAGCATGCCTTTGAGTACTTCCAGATCGGCGTCCAGGTCCAGCGCGGCGGCGGAATAGAGGCTGTCCAGCTGGTTTTCAAACGCGGTGGCGATGACCGCCGCGTTGGCCTCCACCTGCCTGCGCACCTCTTCGGCGTTTTCGCCGGAGACGCCCGTCTCCTCCATATCCGCATAGAGGGTGAGGATCTTCACCGCGTCCGGCAGATAGTGGTTGGTGAACCGCCGCACCTGCGGGGCCTTGTCCGGGTCTTTTTCCAGCTGGGTCAGAATGCCGTCGCAGGCGGCTTCCATCCGGCGGATGGCTGCGCTGAGGGCGTCGTCGGGAATGCGCTCATCCAGCGCCCGCAGGCGTTTGCGGTCGGCGTCGATGTGGCTGAGCATTTCGTCCGCGTCCTCCCGGCCGGTGAACCAGGGCACCTCTTTTTTCTCGATGACCGGCGGGCAGAGCTTGAAGGCGGCCGCCAGCGCCGCCACTGAAGCGGCGGCCACAAGGCCCAGCGCCCACAGCTCATAGATGGGCAGCGCCAGCGCTCCCACCACCCAAACCGCCCCGGCGATGTACCAGGGGGCGGCGGGCTTCTTTTTTATCTCAATGATCTTGCTCATGCTTTGCTTCTCCCGCGCGGGCCGTTCCGCCCGCTGTTTGTTATTATTTTACCACAGTAAAGCAGCTAAATCAATGCGAAGCTGAAAGCCAGGGCCCCAGCGCCGCGCCCCAGGCGGCGGCCAGTTTTTCCATGCTGAAGGCGGCGTTGGCAGGGCTGGTGCTGGGCAGCCGCACGGCGGGAATGCCGGACACCGGGCGCAGCAGCGTTTCGTACAGGCGGAAGGCCGTTGCCCCGTTGCAGAACACCGCCACCACGGGGGCCTGTTTCAGCAGGGCGGCCAGGTCCACCGGCACCGGGTCCTTGATGGAGGCGTCCGACGCGCCGGTGACGGTGCAGCTTTCCAGCACGTCCCAGAGGGCGAGGCCGTTTTGCAAGATCAGCGCCCGCTTTTCCTCCACCGTGGCCGGCGTTTGCGCGCCGCACAGCCGCGCCAGCAGGGGCCAGAAGCGGTTGCGGGGATGGCCGTAGTAAAAACCCTGCCGCCAGCTCTCGGGGCTGGGCCAGCTGCCCAGGATGAGCGCCCGGCTGGCCGGGCCGAACACCGGTTCAAAGCTCATGGGGGAAGAACTCCTTTTGCAGCGCGGCGGCCACGCCCTCCTCGGTGACGGGCGGCGCGATGGCGCTGGCGGCAGCTTTGGCCGACTCGCTGCCATTGGCCATGCAGTAGGACCGGCCCACCAGCTTCATCAGCGGGATATCGTTCTCGTTGTCACCCATGCTCAACAGCTCTTCGGCCTTCCAGCCGGTGAGCTCCATCAGCTTTTTCACGCCCACCGCCTTGTCGGTTCCTGCGCGGTTGATGTCGTAATAGCCGGGGTGGTAGGGCACGAACTGCAGGCCCAGATGGCCGTAGCGGGCCTGGAATCCATCCACCGCGCCGGGAGGCAGAATGCCGAAGGCCCCGAAGGGCATGTCCTGCAGGTGGCGTTCCTGGTCCTCGCCGTCCAGCACATACTCGCTGTGGCCGGTGACCGCCTTGTAGAATTCGCGCATTTTTTCGAATTCCACATAGACGTAGTAGCTGTCGGAAAAGGCGAAGGCCAGGGGGTAGTCAAAATCCTCGAAGTAGTCCACCAGGGCGTACATCTCCTCGGGGGTGAAGTCCTCGCTGGCCAGCGGGCGGCCCGCGCTGTCCAGCATCTGGGCGCCGTTGGCGCAGACGGCGTAGTCCGGCTTGATCCCGCCCAAGATGGAGGTGTTCATGGCGTAGTAGGTGCGGCCGGTGGCGATGACCACCTTCACGCCCAAGGCTTGCACCCGGCGCACCATCTCGGCCACCGCCGGGCGGGCCGAAGGTTCGCCATGGGCCACCAGAGTGCCGTCCACATCCAGGATGATCGCTTTATATGGCATGAAAAATATGTCTCCTTTTCGGGGTTAAGGCCCCGGCGAAGCGCACGGCGGGCCATAGTCCTATTATAGACAGTTTCGCCTGCCGGCACAAGGCCAAACTTGGGCGGCCGCGCCGAGGGGGCCTTTTGCCGAAACCCTTTGCTTTGCCGCGCCATTGGTAGTATAATGGAGCGCAGTGACACACCATTGAGCGGAGGCGAAGGAATGAAAAGCGAATACGCGTCCGGCCTGCGGGACGGGCTCGCCATTGGCGTGGGATATTTTTCAGTGAGCTTCACATTCGGCATTCTGGCGGTGAACGGCGGGCTGTCGCCGCTGATCGCCGGGCTCATCAGCCTGACCAACATGACCAGCGCCGGCCAGTTTGCCGGGCTGACGGTCATTCTGGCCCACGGGCCGCTGGTGGAACTGGCGCTGACCCAGCTGGTCATCAACCTGCGCTATGCGCTGATGAGTCTTTCGCTGAGCCAGCGGCTGGGCCCGGAATTCACCACCCGGCGGCGAATGCTGGTGGCCTTTGCCAACACCGACGAGATCTTTGCGGTGGCCATGGGCCGCTCCGCTCCCCTCACCCCCGCCTACATGTACGGCCTGGCCGCCCTGCCCATCCTGGGCTGGACCGGGGGCACCGTGGTGGGCGCCATTGCGGGCGCGGTGCTCTCCCCCGCCATTCGCAGCGCGCTGGGGGTGGCCCTTTACAGCATGTTCATCGCCATCGTGGTGCCGCCCATGCGCCGCTCCAAGCCGGTGCAGGCGGTGGTGGCCGCGGCGGTCATCGTGAGCTGCGTTTTCGCCTGGACGCCCCTTTCCGAAGTGGTGGGCAGCGGCTTTGCCATCGTCATCAGCACGCTGGCCGCGGCGGCGCTGGGGGCCTGGTTGTTCCCCATGGACGTTTCGTCCGAGGCCGATGAAGAAAAGGAGGAGGCGCAATGAGCCTGTTTTGGTATCTTCTGGTGATGGCGGGCGTGACCTACCTCATCCGCATGCTGCCCCTGACCCTTTTGCAGAAAAAGATCCGCAACCGGCGGCTGCAGTCCTTTTTATACTATGTGCCCTACGCCTGCCTTTCGGCCATGACCTTCCCCGCCATTCTCTCGGCCACCGAGAGCCCGGTGAGCGCCGCGGCGGCGCTGGTGGTGGCGGTGGGTGTGGCGCTGGCCGGCAAAGGGCTGGTGACGGTGGCCGCCTGCGCCTGCGCCACGGTGTTTCTGGTGGAGCGGCTGCTGCCGCTGCTGCCTTTGTGACCGCTCTCTGAAGAAACCGCCCCCGGACCAGTTGGTCCGGGGGCGGTTTCTTCAGTTCCCCGTACGGAAACACTCGATCACATTCACCACCGCGGCCACCTGTTTTTCCGACAAGCCTTCCACCGAGACCATGGCGGTTTTTCCCATTCCCAGGAGATAATCGGTGGAGACCCCAAAAATCTTCGCAAGCTCCACCACATATTGCGTGGAAGGGACTGAAAGCCCCATTTCCCAGGCATTCACACCGGCGCGGGAAATACCAAGCCGACGCGCGATCTCCGCTTGGGTCAGTTCCAGTTTTTCCCGCAAAAATTTGATCCGCTCCGCCATGGTGAGCAATTCTTTGGTCATTGCACTCTCCCCTTTTCTTAAGGTTACAATGACCATTTTGATATTGCTTTATCATTATGATAATTATAATTGACACGCTCTCAAAGCAAGTGTATACTCAAAGCAGATGAACAGGCAATCCGCCTGCTTTTGATTGGAGGAAAAATCATGCAAAACATCTGTGCGGCTCTGGCCGCGGCGCTTTTGTTGACAGTGTTGACCGCCTGCGGCGGCAAGCCTGCCGAAGCGGAGATATCCGCCCCGTCGACAGCAGGTCAGGCTGGGGACGGCACATCCAGTGTGGCCTCTGCTGCCGAAGAGGACAGCAGTCTGGGACAAATAGCCGGAAGCTCCTTGCCGGACACCCCGTCGTCGACGGCCAGTGCAGAAAGCTCCGGCGTGCCTTCCGACGACGTAATATGTCCGGAGTTTCAGCAGGCAATGGACAGTTATGAAGCTTTCTTTGATGAATACTGTGACTTCATGCGGCGTTATAGCGAGTCCGATGGAACCGATCTGGACTTATTGGCGGATTACGCTGATATCATGGAACAGTACGCGCCAGTTACAACGAATTTCAGCAGTTGGGACGGCGATGACCTGACTGCCGCGGAACTTGCGCTTTATCTGGATGTGCAGACGCGCGTCAATCAAAAGTTACTGGAGTTTTCAGCTTGATGACAAAAACGCGTCCCGGAGCTTTCCGCTCCGGGACGCGTTTTTGTTTACAGCAGCTTTTCCCACTCCTCGGGCTTGAAGCCGGGGCAGACGCCCTTGTCGGTGATGAGCACCGGGCGCTTGACCAGCATGCCATCGGTGGCAAGCAGGGCGCAGACTTCGCTGTCGGTCATGGCGGGCAGTTTGTCCTTGAGGCCCATGGACTTGTAGAGCAGGCCGCTGGTGTTCACAAACCGCTTGACCGGCAGGCCGCTTTCGGCCAGCCAGCTTTCCAGCTCGGCGGCGGTGGGGTTCTGCTCCTTGATGGGGCGGGCGGTATACGCCGCGCCCCGTTCCTCCAGCCATTTTTGCGCTTTCTGGCAGGTGGAGCATTTATCGTAGCACAGAAAAGTGATCATGCTTTCTTCCTCACAGCTCTTTGCCGCCGATGAAGATGTGCTCGGGGTGCAGGTCGGCGCCCAGCACCAGCACGTCCGCCCGCTTGCCCACGGCAATGCTGCCCACCTCATCGTAGAGGCCGGCGGCCTTGGCCGGGTTGATGGTGGCGGCCTTGAGGGCGCTCTCCAGCGGCACGCCGAACTTCACGGCGCGGCGGAAGCCCTCGGCCTGGCAGGTGGCGCTGCCGGCGATGGTGCCGTCGGCCAGGGTGGCCAGGCCGTCGGTCATAAACACCTTCTGGCCGCCCAGGCTGTATTCGCCGTTGGGCATGCCGCAGGCCTGCATGGCGTCGCTGATGATACACACACGGTCGGACCCGAACATGTTGAACACCGCGCGCACCACAGAGGGGTTCAGGTGGATGCCGTCGCAGATCATCTCGATGTGCTCGGCATAGTCGCTGGCAGCGCCCACCACGCCGGGGGCGCGATGGGTGAAGGCGGGCATGGCGTTGAACAGGTGGGTGGTGTGGGTGAAGCCGTTGGCGTAGCCTGCGGTGGCCTCCTCATAGGTGGCGCAGGTGTGGGCAACGGAAACGGTGCACAGCTTGCTGGCCTTCTGGGCGAACTCCAGCGCGCCGGGCAGCTCGGGGGCCACGTCCACCAGGCGGATGTTATGGCCGCTGCGCTCCCACAAACGCTGGAACATCTCCCAGTCGGGGTCGATGATGTACTCCTCGGCCTGAGCGCCTTTCTTGGCCTTGTTGAAGAAGGGGCCTTCCATGTTCACGCCCCGCAGCACCGCGCCGTAGCCGTCCTGCCCGAAGATGGGGCGGGCGGTGTCAAAAATGCGGTCCAGGATCTCCTCGCTGAAGGCCATGGTGGTGCCCAAAAAGCTGGTCACGCCCTGGCTGCCCAGGTATTTCTGCATGGCGCGCACATATTTGTCGCTGCCGTCCATACCGTCGCAGAAGTCGGAACCGGCGGCGCCGTGGATGTGGATGTCCACAAAACCGGGAGTGACGTATTTGCCGGTGGCGTCCAGCTCCTCCTCGCCATGCAGGGTGCCCGCGGGGGCCACCTTGACGATACGGTCGCCGTCCAGCTCCACATCGGCGGGGATGAACCGGCCGTTGGAATTAAAGACTTGTCCGTTCTTGATGATCATGGGAAGTTCTCCTTTCCGCGCAAAGAGGGCGCAAACGCACCCGAAACTCGTTTCCTGTTTTGATTATACAGCGCCCGGCCCTTCCGCACAATTCGCTAAAACGCAAAAAGCTGATCGTGCAAATTTTGTACAGTTTTACGTCCGCCGGGCGCAAAAAAGGCGGGGCAGTGCCCCGCCTTTTGCATGATTCAAAAACCCAGCAGCATGAGCAGCATGCCGCAGCCTGCGCCCACGGCCCACAGCAGAACGGTGATGAACAGGTTCTGTTTGAGGCTGGGATTGGCCCGGAACAGCACCAGCAGGCCCACGCCCGCGTTGGCGCAAAGGCCCGCCGTCACCGACGAAAAGCCGATGGCGCCGGAGAGGTACAGCTGGGTGAGCAGCACGCTGGAAGCGCAGTTGGGCACAAGGCCCAGCAGCGCCGCAAAGAGCGGCTGGATGAACCCCAGCCCGGTGAGGAAACCGGTGAAGTTCTCCTCGCCCACGCCCTCGATCACAAGGCCGATGACCACGCTCAGCGCCAGCACCCACAGGAAGATGTTCACCGTGTGGACGGCAGCCGCCCACACAAGGCTCTGCTTTTCCTCGTGGTGTTCGTGGCAGTCTACCTCGTCGGCGTGGCCGGTGTAGCCGCCCCGCATGGAATCGGGCAGCCGCCGGCGAAGCAGAAGGTCCAGCGCCGCGCCCACCGCGGCGCCCAGCACCACCTTGAACGCCAGCAGCACCGCCAGGTCGCCCCAGCGCTCGGGCACCGCCAGCAGCAGCGGCACCGCCTCGTCGCTGGTGGCGATGAACACCGCCATCAGCGCGCCCAGGCTGATGACCCGGCTGCCGTAGAAGTTGGCCGCCATGGCGGAAAAGCCGCACTGGGGCGCGCAGCCCAGCAGCGCGCCCATCGCAAAGCCCCAGCGCCCGCCGCCGGCCAGCGCCCGCTCGATCCGCTCGCCCTGGCGGCGCTCGATAAACTCGATGAGCAGATAGGCGGCGAAGAGGAAAGGAAGCATTTTCGCGCTGTCTTCCAGCGCGTGGAGCAAAACATGTTGGATCAAAGGGTTCTCCGTTTCTGTTTATGGGGCGCACAGCCCCGGTTTTTTTCGAACACGCAACAGTATACCCTGCGCGGCCGCCCCGCCGCAAGGCCCCCCACCCCCATTTTGAGGTCACTTTTTTGAAAAAAGCGCGTTTTTTCTTTGTCCTCCGCCACAAGCGGCGAAAAAGCGGCCCCCGTCAAAGTCGGGGGCCGCCTGGGTCTGTGGTGTGCTTTGCTGCTCAGTGGTTCTCGGCGCGCAGCACGAAGTAAGCCTGGGGATGATCGCACACAGGGCACTTCTCGGGGGCATGGGTGCCGATGTGGATGTGGCCGCAGTTGGTGCAGATCCAGACCTGCTCGGTCTCACGGGCAAACAGACGGCCCTCCTCCAGCAGCTTCTTCACCTCGCGGTAGCGCTGCTCGTGCTCCTTCTCGATGGCGCCCACCATGCGGAACAGCTGGGCGATGTGGTCAAAGCCCTCCTCCTCAGCGGTGGCGGCGAAACCGGCATACATGTCGGTCCACTCGTAGTTCTCGCCGGCGGCGGCGTCCGCCAGGTTGGTCAGGGTGTCGGGCATGCCGTCGTGCAGCAGCTTGAACCATATCTTGGCGTGCTCCTTCTCGTTGCCGGCAGTCTCGGCAAACACGGCAGCCAGCTCGTTGTAGCCTTCCTTCTTGGCCTTGGAGGAATAGTAGCCGTACTTGGTGTATGCCTGGCTCTCGCCGGCAAAGGCGGTCATCAGATTGGCTTCAGTTTTGGAACCTTTCAGTTGCATGGTCAATACCTCCGATTTTTATTTTGTTGGGTTTGTCGCAATTTGTAGGAATTATTCTTGTTTGTGTTCCTATCTTACACCCGTCGGGTGCAAAAGTCAAGAGGCAGCCGAAAACTCCGGATAAGCCAGAGCTGCCGCGTCCGCGATGGCGAACACCAGCCGGGGCGAAAGGGTCTCGGTGAGGCGCAGGTCCACATAGACCACCGCGCCGTTTTGCACCGCCCGCAGGTCGCCCAGCGCGGCGGCCAGATCCTCCGGCGAGACGGTGTCTGCCACCAGCAGCACGTCCGGGTCGGCGGCGCGGATCTCGTCCAGGTCGTTGTCCGGGTCCTCGTCGGTGAGGCACCCGGCTCCCGCCAGCCAGCCGGTGGCGTCGGGCAGCGGGTGACGGAACACCTGGCCCAGCAGCGTCCACTCGGCGGTGTCCGCGGTGGCGGCAAGGCCGGTCAGATCCGGCAGCAGCAGCGCGGAGGCTTTGTCCGGAAGGGCGGCGTTGTAGGCGGCGAGGGTGCTCTCCAGCCGGTCGATGACGCCATAGCCCAGCGCGCGGCCGGTCTCGTTGCCCCCCAGCAGCGCGCCCAGCTGGCCGTAGAATTCCCGCAGGCCGGCAAGGTCGGCCGGGGTGTCCAGCTGAATGACCTCCACCCCCGCCTGCTCCAGCTCGGTCTGCACCGGGCCGGCCAGGGGCGTCTGGCAAAGGACGTAGTCCGGCGCCAGGGCGATGATGTCCCCGGTGCGGGGCAGCAGCGGCGTGCCCACGGTGGCAAGGCCGGTGGAGCGGGCGTCACAATATTCGGTGACGGCGCAGAGGGCCTCGTGCCCCGGCAGGCTCAGCAGCGCCTCGGTGACCATGGGCGAGAGGCTCACCACTTTTTCCGGCTTTTCGCTCACCAGCCGGTCGCCCACCATGGCGGGCCAGTCCTGTCCTTCCTTGACTTCGCCGGGAGACGACGCCCCTCCGGGCACGGTCAGTGCGGCCAGGCGGCCGGGCACATCCAGCGCCCAGCCTGCAAGGCAGACCAGCAGCAGGGCCAGCAGGCTGCCCAGCACAATGAGCGGCGTGCGGTTTTTGCGCCGTCTGCGGGCGGGCCAGGACGGGGAAGCCGCCGCCTTTGCCGGAGTCTCCAGGCGGGGCGGGACGGCCTTTTTTTGTTTTACAGGCCGGGGCGGCGCGGACGGCCGTGGCTGCGTGGCCCGGGGCGCGTCCTCTCTGGGGGGTGCGGCAGGCTTTTTGTCCCGCTTTTCCCCCTTTGTGCCGCCGGCCCGAAAGACGGTCTTGCCGCCCTGCTGGCGAAGTTCGCCCCGGCCGGATGAATCTCCGGCACGGAACACATGTTTTTCTGGCGGCAACGCACCCGCCCCCTTTGCTCAGGATATGCTCAGGTCCCCCAAAGCGTACCCGGGGTCAGTCCCGGGAGAGCTTTTTGAACATCCGCACCGCTTTTGTCACCTGGCTTTGGGGGATACGCCGCCGGAAGGCGGCCATGCTGCGGGCGGAAAAAGGCGCTTCGCCGCTGTAGGCGGGAAGGCCGATGAAGTATTGCAGATAGGGGTCCTCCCGGATGAGCTCCACCGTCTGCCGGTCGGAGAGCCCCAGCGCCGCCCGGATGACCAGGCTGCCGAAGGCCATGCGCAGGGGCAGGGCCACCGCGCCGCCCTTTCCGAAATGGGCGGCATATTGCTTTTCCAGTTTGAGCCAATCGATCTTTTTGGCAAGGCGCACCCAGCGGTTCTCTTCGTCCAGAACGCCCCCGAAGGGCTGCACGAAATCATACACCGTCAGCTGCATTTGGGCCATCTCGTACACGGCACACCGCCCCTTTCGGCGCTTTTTTCTATTGTACCACAAACCGGCGTCAAAACAAAGGGCGGGTGAATCGCGGAGCATGCCGCCGCCCATACTCCCGATGCGGGGCCGCACTGCCCCGCAAAAAAGAGCAAGGAGAGATGGACCATGCACGTTTCGATCGAGCCCGGCTGTATCGGGTGCGGCCTGTGCGCCTCCACCTGCCCGGCGGTGTTTGAGATGGACGCCGAGGGGCTGGCGAAGGTGGCCGTTCAGCCCGGCCCCGCCGTGGAGCAGGCCGCCCGCGAAGCCGCCGAAAACTGCCCGGCCCAGGTCATTCACGCCGAATGACCCGCCGGGCACAGAAAAAGCCGGCATGACCCGGAGGTCATGCCGGCTTTTGCCGTTATTAGCGATGAAGCGCGAGGCTCACACCTGGCTGGCAGCCACGGCGCAGGCCACGGTGGCGCCCACCATGGGGTTGTTGCCCATGCCGATCAGGCCCATCATCTCAACGTGGGCAGGCACGGAGCTGGAGCCGGCGAACTGAGCGTCGCCGTGCATACGGCCCATGGAGTCGGTCAGGCCATAGCTGGCAGGGCCGGCGGCCACGTTGTCGGGGTGCAGGGTACGGCCGGTGCCGCCGCCGGAAGCGACGGAGAAGTACTTCTTGCCGTTCTCCATGGCCCACTTCTTGTAGGTGCCGGCAACCAGGTGCTGGAAGCGGGTGGGGTTGGTGGAGTTGCCGGTGATGGAGACCTCAACAGCCTCCTTCTTCATGATGGCAACGCCTTCCAGCACGTCGTTGGCGCCGTAGCACTTCACGGCAGCGCGCTCGCCGTCGGAGAAAGCCTTCTCACGAACGACCTTCAGCTCGCCGGTCTTGAAGTCGTAGTCGGTCTCCACATAGGTGAAGCCGTTGATACGGCTGATGATATAGGCGGCGTCCTTGCCCAGGCCGTTCAGGATGACGCGCAGGGGGGTCTTGCGGGCCTTGTTGGCGGTGCGGGCGATACCGATGGCGCCCTCGGCGGCGGCGAAGGACTCGTGGCCGGCCAGGAAGGCGAAGCACTTGGTCTCATCGCGCAGCAGCATGGCGCCCAGGTTGCCGTGGCCCAGGCCAACCTGACGCTGCTCGGCCACGGAGCCGGGGATGGTGAAGGCCTCCAGGCCCTCGCCGATGGCGGCGGCGCAGTCGGCGGCGTTCTTCAGGCCGCGCTTCACAGCGATGGCGGTGCCCAGGGTGTAGGCCCAGACAGCGTTCTCAAAGCAGATGGGCTGCACGCCCTTGACGATGGCGTCGCAGTCGATGCCCTTGGCGAGGAGCATCTCACGGCAGGCGTCCAGGCTCTCCAGCCCGTTGGCCTTCAGGCACGCCTCGATCTTGGGCATGCGGCGGTCCATAGATTCAAAAGTAGCCATTGTGTAACTCCTCCCCTCTTACTCTTCCCGCGGGTCGATGTACTTCGCAGCGCCATCGAACCGGCCGTAGGTGCCGATGTTCTTCTCGTAAGCGGTCTTGGGGTCCTCGCCGTGGCGGATCGCCTCCAGCATTTTGCCCAGACGCACGAACTGATAACCGGTGACCTCGTTGTTCTCGTCCAGCGCCAGCTTCAGGATATAGCCCTCGGTGAGCTCCAGGTAGCGAACGCCCTTGGCCTTGGTGGAGAAGATGGTGCCGGTCATGCTGCGCAGGCCCTTGCCCAGGTCCTCCAGGCCGGCGCCGATGGGCAGGCCGTCCTCGCTGAAAGCGGTCTGGCTGCGGCCGTAGACGATCTGCAGGAACAGCTCGCGCATGGCCACGTTGATGGCGTCGCAGACCAGGTCGGTGTTCAGAGCCTCCAGGATGGTCTTGCCGGGCAGGATCTCGCCGGCCATGGCGGCAGAGTGGGTCATGCCGGAGCAGCCGATGGTCTCCACCAGAGCCTCCTCGATGACGCCCTGCTTCACGTTCAGGGTCAGCTTGCAGGTGCCCTGCTGGGGGGCGCACCAGCCCACACCGTGGGTCAGACCGGAAATGTCCTTGATCTCGTATGCCTTGACCCAGTTGCCCTCCTCAGGGATGGGGGCGGGGCCGTGATGGGGCCCTTTGGTCAGAGGACACATACGCTCTACTTCATGCGAATAGGTCATGTTCGTTCTCTCCTTTGCTCTTCGTACTGCAGGCTATATTGTGATTGTTTGCACAATGTTCCGCAGTATCCATTATAGGCAAAAAGCCGCCTTTTTTCAAGGCGTTTTGCCCCCCTTTTGCCGCCGCGCGGCACAAATTTTGCCCTCTCTTTTCCACCGTTTTTGGGTGAGCCGCCAATCGTGCAACTTGTTTGGTCGTTTCTACAAAATTTTCGCTATTTAATTGTTGCATTTAACCAAAGGCTGTGATATAGTATGGGCGAGGAAAGAAGGCGGGAGCGCCGCTTTCCGGGGAAGTATGGGAGCGGCCGGAGCGGCCGCGGGGCCACGGGCCCCACACAAACGAGAAAGAGAGGTCATTTACTATGGATCGCATCAATGTGAACAATTTTGACGTGAGCGCTTTCAGCGAGGTCCTGGCCTCCTGCAAGGGCGATGTCTACATGGTCACCCCCGAGGGCGACCGTCTGAACCTGAAGAGCAAGCTGTGCCAGATCCTGGGCTTCACCAGCCTGATCAAGGGCGGCCAGATCGCTTCGGCCCAGTTCGAGTGCACCAATCCTGAGGACGAGAGCCGTCTGTTCCGGTTCAACCTGTTCGGCGAGAAGTAAAAAAACGCAAACGCGCAAAAAGGCGGCGGGCACGAAGGCCCGCCGCCTTTTTTGTTTTGCGCTCACAGCTCCACTGCCGCGCCGCCCGCAAGGCGGCTTTTCTCCGCGGCCATGGCAATGGCGTGGCTTTCCAGCGAGGCGTCCAGGCTGGTGAGACCGGGGCCGGGCTCGCCGCCCAGCATGAGCTCCACGAATGCCTGCACCAGGCCGGCGTCGCCGCCGCTGTGGCCCTCGGCCGCGTCGATGTGGAACGTCTGAGCCGGCCGGCCGAAGGGCGTGAGGATGATGTCGCCGGCCAGCAGGTCGGCGGTGAGCTGGCCCGCCGTGCCCATGAACTTGGCGAAGCGGGTGTTGTGCTCGGTGAATCCGGTCATGGTGAAGCCCATGGTGCTGCCGTCGGCCATCTCCACGTTCACCACCTGGTGGTCCACCACATCGTTGTCGCAGGCAAACACGCAGCGGCCGTAGGGGCCGGTGCGGACAGCCTGGAGCACCGAGTCGTGGGTGGGATGGGCGGCCAGCACCTCGCAGGGCCAGCCGTCGTTGCCCGCGTCAATGCCCGTGGCGGCATTGGTGAGGTAGATCTTCTCCGCGTCAAAGGGGCAGTTTTCCTTGGCGGCGCAGCCGTCCAGGCAGCGGGCCGCCGCGCCCGCGGGGGCGTGGGCGGCGTTGAAGAAGGAATTGGAGCCGAAGGAGCTCACCCGTCTGGCGCTCTTGCCCGCCAGCCAGAGGTAGAGGTCCAGGTCGTGGCAGCACTTTTGCAGCAGCATGGGGCTGCTCTCGCCGGTGCGGCGCCAGTTGCCCCGCACAAAGCTGTGAGCCTGGTGCCAGTAGCCCACGTTCTCGATGGCCTGGATGGTCATCACCTGCCCCACCGCGCCCGAGTCCAGCAGCTCCTTCACCTTTTTATAAAAGGCGGTGTAGCGCAGCACATGGCACACCACCACCCGCCGCCCGGTCGCACGGGCGGCCTGAGCCAGCTGCCGGCACTCCTCCGGCGAGGGGGACACCGGCTTTTCCAGCAGCAGGTCGTAGCCCTTTTCCAGGGCGGGCACCGCCTGGGGCACATGCTGGCGGTCCATGGTGGTGATGACCGCGGCGTCCGCCAGCCGGGGCCCTGCCAGCAGCTCCTCCCCTGTTTTGAAGCACTGCTCCGGCGCAAGGCCCAGCAGTTTTGCCACCTCGTTTCTCTTTTCGTCCACCGGTTCGGCAATGGCGGTGACGCGCACCTTGCCGCCGTATTTCAGCAATTCCGGCAGATAAGTGTCCTTGCCCCGGTTGCCCAGGCCGATCAGTGCGATGGTAAACGAATCTTTCATCCCGTTCTTCCTCCCCTCGGTTTTTCTGTTTCAGTATACACCCGCCGGACGGCGATGACCAGCCGTTTTTTGTGCGGACGCAGAAAGGCCGCCGGCTTTTCAGCCGGCGGCCTTTCTTTTATGTCCGTTTGAGAGAGATAACTCAGTTGGTGCCGATGGACATGGTCTCGGGCAGGGTGCTGCCGCCGTCGATGACGATCTGAGAACCAGTCAGGTAGCTGGACTCATCGCTGCCCAGGAAGGCGAACAGCTCGCCGACCTCGATGGGCTTCGCCAGACGCTTCATGGGCACGCCCACGGCGATGTCGTTGATGGCGCTCTCGGGATCGTTGGGGTTGGACTCCATAGCCATCTTCTCCACCATCGGGGTGCGGGCATAGCCCAGCTGAGAGCAGTTCACGCGGATGTTGCGGGCAGCGTATTCCACAGCCAGGCACTTGGTCAGACCGACCAGAGCAGCCTTGGTCATGGCGTAAGCGGCCTCGCCGGCGTCAGCCACGATGTCGCCGGTGACGGAAGAAGCGATGACGATGTTGCCGCCGCCCTGCTTCAGCATGTAAGGAACAACGGCCTTGCAGGTGTTCCAAACGCCCTTGATGTTCACGTCGATGTGGAAATCGCGGGTCTTGTCGTCCATCTCCTCGAAGGGAGCCAGGCGGCAAACGCCGGCGTTGCAGCAAGCAACGTTGATCTCGCCGAAGGTGTCAACGCCCTTCTTGGCAGCAGCGTCCATCTGCTCGCGGTCAGCAACGTTGGCCACAACGGTCACGATCTCGCTGCCGTACTCCTTGCGCAGCTTCTCAGCGGTCTCTTCCACACGGGGATCCAGGTCCACCATGATCAGTTTGGCGCCGTATTTGGCATAAGCGGTGGCGATGCCCTCGCCCAGACCCACGGCAGCGCCGGTGATCAGTGCAACTTTACCGTCCAATTTAGCCATTTTAAGTCTCTCCTTTTCTGTTGTATAAGCCATGCGGCTGCGAAAGCCGCCCGGTTACGATGGGATCAATACTCCTTGGTGCCGGCCACCGTTTCGATGGTGACCTTGTGCTTCTTCCAGTTGACGCACACCATCCACAGCCACAGCAGGGCGCCGATACCAATGTAGATACCGAAGCTCTTCCAGGAGCCGGCGCTCTGGCCCAGGGTGCAGAAGAAAGCGATGACCACGGAGATGATGAGCGCCAGCACCCGGGTGAAGTTGCCGCCCTTGAGTTTGTAGGGGGAGGTCAGCTCGGGATGGCTCTTGTGGATGCGCATGGCGCTGATCATGGTGATCGCGTAGGCGCAGGCGCAGCCAAAGCTCATCAGGTTGAAGAAGTCGTTCATAAAGGTGGTGGCGTTCTGCAGAAGCAGGAACACCAGCGAGATGGCCAGCAGCAGGATGTTGGGCAGGATGGGCTGCTGGTGGCGGTTGACCTTGGTGAACACCTTGGGCAGGAAGTTGTTCTCGCCCATGGCGTACAGCAGCCGCACGGTGGAAAGCCAGAAGCCCAGCAGGCAGGTGCCGATGGCGCACAGGATGGCAGCAATGCCGAACACCACTGCAAAGACGCCCCAGCCGCCGCCCAGCTGCTCCATCATGGTGATAGCCAGGAAGCCGCCCACCGCGGCGCCGCCTTCCTCCACCAGGGGCTGCACAGGCATGCCGCCCAGGCCGAAGAAGAACAGCGCGTAGATGATGCCGCAGGTAACGATGGAACCCAGAATGGCCTTGTTGGAGTCCTTGATGGGGAAGTCGCCTTCCTCCACCATCTGGGGCACCGTTTCAAACCCGAAGAAGGGGGTGATCAGCAGGGCCATACCGATGACCCAGCCGGGGATGCCGAAGTGGCCTTCCACCTGAGTGTAGAAGAAGTTCTGGAAGTTATCCCAGCTCCACACGCCGGAGAACAGGAAGGCGACGGTGGCGACCAGGCAGCCGCCGATGGCGAATATCAGCATGTACAGCTGGATCTTGCCGGCGATCTCCACGTTCTGAAGGCTCAGCATGCAGTAGCCCACCAGGCTCACCAGGGCCACCACCTCGATCAGCAAAAAGCTGGTGGGGACATGCAGCACATGGAACAGCCACTGCACGATGGCCATGACCGCCGAGGGCGGGACCGCGATCCAGGCGGCCATGATCAGCCACGAGGAGAAGAAGCCCACATGCTTGTTGATGCCCACGGTGTTGTAGATGAGCTCGCCGCCCGCCTTGGGGAAGAGGGGCGCCAGCTCGCAGTAGACCATGGCGATGGGCAGGATCAGAAGGGTCATCAGCGCAAAGCCCAGGAAGGTGCCCGCGCCGCAATACTCGTAGAAGATGGTGTCCCAGTAGCCGATGAAGGTGAAGATGGCGCCCGCCGCGATGGCGTAAACATAGACAAGGCGCAGGCTCTTCTTCAACCCGGTGGGCTGGGTCTCCACATTGTTCTGTTCAGGCATTCTTTATCACTCCGTCTCGTTGTCTTGTGTTCAAAAAGCGGAGCTTAGAAAGTCTTGACGCCGTCGGGAGTCTCGATCTCAACGGGGTGCTTCTTCCAGTTGACGCAGACCATCCACAGCCAGATGACAACGCCCACGCCCAGGTACACGCCGAAGCAGATCCAGGAGTCAATGCCCTGGCCCAGGGTGCAGAAGAAGGCGATGGCCACAGCGATCAGCATGGCCAGGATACGGAAGGCGTCGCCGCCCTTGACGGCGTTGGAGCTCTTCCAGTTGGGGTACTTGTGGTGAATGCACACAGCGCTGATCATGGTCAGAGCGTAGGCGCAGGCGCAGCCGAAGCTCATCAGGTTGAAGAAAGCGCTCATGAAGTCAGAGGAGTTCTGCAGAACGATGAACACCAGGCTCAGCACCAGCAGGAAGACGTTGGGCAGCAGGGGCTGCTGGTTCTTGTTGACCTTCGCGAACACCTTGGGCAGGAAGTTCTTGTTGGCCATGGAGTAGAGCATACGAACGGTGGACATCCAGAAGCCCAGCAGAGAAGCGCCCATGCCCAGCAGGCAGGACAGCAGGCCGACAACGATGGGCCAGAAGGTCCAGCCGAGCACGTTCTGCATGGTGGAGATGGTCAGGAAGCCGTCCTGAGCGAAGTTGGTGTAGACATCCTGCAGGCCGTCCAGACCAGCCACGCAGAAGTAGTAGAACACGTAAATGCTGCCGCAGGTGAGGATGGAGCCGCAGATGGCCTTCTTGGAGTTCTTGATGGGGAAGTCGCCTTCCTCAACCATCTGGGGAACGGTCTCAAATCCGAAATAGGGGGTGATCAGCAGAGCCATGCCGATGACCCAGCCGGGGATGCCGTAAACGGAGTCGAGGGTGGTGCTGAAGATGTTGCCGAAGTTGGACAGGTGCCAGTGACCGCTGAACAGCAGGATGAAGCCGGTCAGGATGGTGACGGTGATGTTGCAGAACAGCATCACAGCCTGAGCCTTGACCAGGATCTGCACGTTCTGGATGCTCATCAGGAAGTAAAGCACCAGCAGCACGGCGGCGCAGGCGACCATGGGCCAGGTGCCCAGACCCAGGTTGAAGGTCTTGTTCACCCAGGTCATGATGGCCATGACAACTGCCGGGGGAACGGAGATCCAGGCGGCCATGATCAGCCAGGAAGCCAGGAAGCCCACATGCTTGTTGATACCGACGGTGTTGTAGATCAGTTCGCCGCCGGAGGTGTGGAACAGGCTGGCCAGCTCACTGTAGACCAGCGCGACGGGCAGGATGGCGATGGTCATCAGGCCGAAGGCCAGGAAGGTGCCGCTGCCGCAGTAGCCGTAGAAGACCGAATCCCAGTAGTTCACGAAGGTGAAGATGGAACCGGTGGCGACGGTGTAAACAAAAATCAGTTTCAGACTTTTGTTCAGGCCGCCTTTCGTTTGGGTGTTTTCCATGATAATGACTCCTTTTCACAGGTTTGGCTCCCCGCCAAAACCGCCTGCCCGCAAAAAAAACACCGAATCGCCGGCGCTTTCCCTCACGCGGTTTTTCGATGTTGTCACACAAGTCGTGACCGGCTGCGCCGGTCGGGCTGCATGGCAGCGAGTATTCAGTTCCCGGGTCCAGAGGGTCCGCCCTCTTTAGCCGTTATAAAAATAACACCCTTCCCCCGGGAATGTCAAGGGAATATCCGATATTTTGTATACAATTCCATGATAGTGCACCAAAAAGAGACGTTTTTATACATATTGTTCGGTGGGCCGGGGCGCGGCAGGCTCCGCGCCTTTACAGCCTTTTTTCTCCCGTGGGGCGCAGGGCCAGCAGGCAGGCAAAGCCCGCCGCCGCGGCCACCGCCGCCAGCCAGTGGCGGCCCATGCCGAGGCCCAGCGCCCGTGCCGCCAGGGGAAATCCAATGCTGCCCGCGCTCATGCCCAGGGCCACAAAGCCGTAGTTGACGCCGGCGTGCCTGAGGCCGAACAGGTCGGTGCACAGGCTGGGCAGCACCGCCGCCTCGCCGGAATAGCAGAAGGTCAGCGCGGTGTACACCGCCACCACCCACCAGCCCCCGGCAAAGGCAAAGGCCGCCGACAGACCGCAAAGGCCGGCAAACAGGAGAAGGTCCGCCGCCCGCCGCCCGATCCGGTCGCTGAGGGCGGGCATGGCCAGCCGCCCCGCCGCCGAGCCTGCCGAGCCGATGACCACCGCCAGATGGGCGGCGCCTTCCGAGAGGCCCCGCTCCTGGCCCAGCTGCACGATGACCGGACTGAACAGCAGCACCGCCGGGCTGGCCAGGGCCGTGGCCAGGAACGTCAGCCGGTACTGGCGCGTTTTCAGCATTTGGCGGGGCCCCAGGTCTTTGCCGCCGCTTTCGGCGGCGGGGGCGGGGCTTTGCGCCGGGTCTTCCAGCAGGGCGCTGGCCGCCGCGCACACCGCCAGCACCAGACCTCCCAGCACCCAAAAACAGGTCCGAATGCCCCACCGCCCGCTCAGCGAGCGCACCAGAACGGTGAGCACCGCCCCCGAAAGGCCCACCGCCCCGCCGATGACCCCGGTGGCCAGGCCCTTCTTGCCGGCATACCACTTCTGGGCGCAGCCCATCACCGCCGGATAGAGGAAGGCGCTGCCCAGCCCCACCGGCAGGGAAAAGCACAGATAAAAGAGCCAGGGCCGCCCCGCCGGGACAAAGCCCGCGCCGGACAGGCCCGCCGCCAGCAGCGCCGTGCCCGCAAGGCCCGCGGCCCGGGGGCCCGCCCGGTCCTGCAAAAAGCCGCCCAGCACACACCCCAGCCCGAAGGCGCCGATGGTGAGGCTGAGCACGAAGCTGGCCGCTCCCTCGTCAAAACCGTACTCGGCCCGCACCGGGCCCTGAAACACGCCCCAGGCGGCGGGCACGCCGGTGAGGATCTGGATGGCGGCTCCCGCCGCCAGGATGGTCCATCGATGGTTTTTCAAAAATGCCTGCATGGGCGCTCCCCCTTTGCCGTCGTCTTTGGGTTAGTATGGCCCCATCCGGTTGACAAATACGGCCGGGGAAGGCTATGATATATAAGTTAAAGACCTATATACAGGGGGAACTGCCATGAAGATCAATCCGCTCAAGGGCATGAAGGACTATCTGCCCGACGAACAGCGCCTGCGGGACTATGTGCAGGGGCGAATCCTGGCCACCTACCGGGCCAGCGGCTTTCAGCGTATCTCCACCCCCATGCTGGAGGACATGGAGAACCTGGACAAGAGCGAGGGCGGCGACAACCTGAACCTCATCTTCAAGGTGCTCAAGCGGGGCGACAAGCTGGCCGCCGCGCTGGCTTGCGGCCAGGAGAAAGAGCTTTCGGACATGGGCCTGCGCTACGACCTGACCCTGCCCCTGAGCCGCTACTACGCCGCCAACAAGGACAAGCTGCCCACCCCCTTCAAGGTCATCCAGACCGACCGGGTGTTCCGGGCCGAGCGGCCTCAGAAGGGCCGCATGCGGGAGTTTGTGCAGTGCGACATCGACATCCTGGGCGACGGCAGCACCAACGCCGAGATCGAGCTCATCGACGTGACCGCGCGGGCGCTGCTGGAGATCGGCTTCAAGGACTTCACCGTGAACATCAACGACCGGCGCATTCTGCGGGGCATGCTCACCGGCATGGGCTTTGCCCCCGACAGCCTGGACAGCGTGTGTATCACCTTTGACAAGCTGGACAAGATCGGCGCCGAGGGCGTGACCGCCGAACTGACCGAAAAGGGCTGCCCCGCCCAGGCGGTGGCGGCGCTGGGCGAATTTTTGGCCGCAGGCCGCACCGATCTGGACGCGGTGAGCGCTTTGTGCGACGACGCGGCGCTGGCGGCGGACCTGAAGCGGGTCATCGCCGCAGTGGAGGCTTTGGCCGACGGCAGATACTCCATCGCTTACTGCCCCAGCCTGGTGCGCGGCCAGGGCTACTACACCGGCATCGTGTTCGAAGTCACCTGCCCTGCCTTCGCCGGCGCGGTGGCGGGCGGCGGCCGCTACGACAACATGGTGGGCAAGTTCCTGGGCCAGACGGTGCCCGCGGTGGGCTTTTCCATCGGTTTTGAGCGTATCTGTGCCATCCTGGCCGAGCAGGGCTTTGCCGTGCCCGCCGAAAAGGCCCGGCTGGCGCTGCTCTATCTGCCGGACGCGGACTTTGCCCAGGTGCTGAAAAAGGCCGCTGACCTGCGCGGCCAGTACACCGTGACGGTGCTGCCCCAGGCCAAGAAGCTGGGCAAGCAGTTCGGCCAGCTGGAGGCCCAGGGCTTTGCCGCCGCGGCCTTTGCCGACAACGACGACATCAAGGCGCTGGGCGCAGCCCGGTGAGCCGGTTTTCCCCCTTTGCACACAGCGGGAGGGGCGGGCAGAAACTGCCTGCCCCTCCCCTTTTTGCATAAACGCCCCGCCTCCCGGTCAGACTACTGCCAGGAAGGGAGGAGACGACCCCATGCGGATGTTTTACAAAATCTGTGTCGCTTTGCTCATTGTGGGCGGCGTGAACTGGGGCCTTGTGGGCCTGTTCAGCTTCAACCTGGTCGGCTGGCTGTTCGGCGGTTCCGCCAGCACCATCAGCCGTATCATCTTCACGCTGGTGGGCCTGGCCGCGCTGGGCGCCATCCCCGGCCTGCTGGGCCTGGGCGACGGCAGCGGCGAGAGCACCCAGTCCTGAATCTTCTCATGAACCAAAGGGAAAGGCTGCGGCGCAGAATGCGCCGCGGCCTTTCCTGCGGGCAAAAAAGGGCCCCCGGCCGAAAGCCGGGGGCCCTTTTTTGTCTGTTTCGGATTCCGATTACAGCTCAGCGAAGTACTTGATGGTGCGGACCATCTGGCTGGTGTAGCTGTTCTCGTTGTCGTACCAGGACACGACCTGCACCTGGTAGGTGTCGTCGTCGATCTTGGTGACCATGGTCTGGGTGGCGTCGAACAGGCTGCCGTAGGTCATGCCGATGACGTCGCTGGACACGATGGGATCCTCGTTGTAGCCGTAGCTGTCAGAAGCGGCGGCCTTCATGGCGGCGTTGATGCTCTCCTTGGTCACGTCCTTACCCTTGACAACAGCCACCAGGATGGTGGTGGAGCCGGTGGGAACAGGCACGCGCTGAGCGGAGCCGATCAGCTTGCCGTTCAGCTCAGGGATAACCAGGCCGATCGCCTTCGCGGCGCCGGTGGAGTTCGGGACGATGTTCTGAGCGCCGGCGCGGGCACGGCGGAGGTCGCCTTTGCGCTGCGGGCCGTCGAGGATCATCTGGTCGCCGGTGTAAGCATGGACGGTGGTCATGATGCCGGACTGGATGGGCGCGTAGTCGTTGAGAGCTTTCGCCATGGGAGCCAGGCAGTTGGTGGTGCAGGAAGCGGCGGAGATAACGGTGTCTTCGGGCTTCAGGGTTTCGTGGTTGACGTTGTAGACGATGGTGGGCAGGTCATTGCCGGCAGGAGCCGAGATAACGACCTTGCGGGCGCCAGCCTTGATGTGGGCTTCCGCTTTCGCCTTAGAGGTGTAGAAGCCGGTGCACTCGAGGACGACGTCGACGCCGAGCTCACCCCAGGGGCACTCGGAAGCGTCTTTGATCGCGTAGATGACGATCTTCTTGCCGTCGACAACGATGTAGTTGTCTTCGCCTTCACCCTCGTGGTAGTCGACGGTGTGCTGGCCGGGCTTGAACGCGGAGCCGTAGCTGCCCTGAGCGGTGTCGTACTTCAGAAGGTGCGCGAGCATCTTGGCGGAGGTCAGGTCGTTGATCGCAACGACTTCGTAACCTTCAGCGCCGAACATCTGACGGAACGCCAGACGGCC
>DXFW01000040.1 GCA_019114225.1 Candidatus Allofournierella pullicola
CTCCCTTTGCTTGCTTGTGCAGTTGGCAGACCGCACTCCCAGTATAGCAAAGGGAGTTTTTCTTTTTCCATTATCGACATTAGTCTTCTTTTGAACCACTCGCCTAGCGAGTGGTTTTCGGTATACAAAAAAAGCCGCCCTGTGAGCGGCGCTCACAGGGCGGCATAGGTTGGTCAGAGGGTCAGCCGGACGGGCCGCCGCCCGGCCAGGGCGAGGGCCAGACGGTCGCGGCCGGAGGCGGCGGGTTCGGGCGGCATGTCGGGCAGGGTGAACTCCACCCAGCCGGCGCCCATGGCGGCGGGCACCGCGCCGTACTGCTCATACCAGCGGCGGGCAAGGGCGGCAAGGCGAGGGCCGCTTTCGCCCAGGGGAAGCTTTTCAAACACCTCCCAGGGAGCCGCTGCCGCCACCCGGGCCAGCACCACCGGGCGGGTGAGGCCGTCTTCGCCCCAGAGGCGGGCGAAGGGCTTTGTTCCGGTCTGCGGCTCGTTCGGAACCTGCAAGCCGTCCAGACTCTGCCACAGCCCCTCCTCCACAGCCAGCAGCAGGGGGATATACTTATCCCGGATGGCCTGCCGCCGGGCGTAGTTGAAGGCAGCCAGCAGAGGGTCGGGGTCCTTCATGGGCGGGAAGTAGCTGCACCGGCCCTCCAGCTGCCCCATCAGAGCCCGGGCCGGCTCAGGAGGCTGGCCGTCCCCCGGAATGTCCTGGGCCAGCCAGCTGGCCCGGCGGCGGTCCATCACCGCGGCCATGCCCTGGTAATAGTGCTCGTCAAAGGGCACGAAGAGATAGGCTTCGTCCTGGAACTCGTCGGACTGGTAACGCACCGGCCCGAACCAATCCAGGGACCAGCTGTCCACATCGTTGGGGAAGGAGGGCGCTTCGTTCTCGCCATAATAATAGGAAGCGAAGGCCTGCCCTTCCTCGCTGAAGAGGTTGGACCACAGCTTGCCGCCCAGTTCGTCCCGGATGAAGGGGCGCAGGTCGGCGGCCGCGCCGTCCTGCAGAACGGCCTGGACCAGGGCCTCGTGCCCGGCCAAAAACTCACCGCTCATCAGGCCCCGCTCGATACACCAGCGGAGGTAGATGGCCAGATGGCCGTAGGCCGCGGCGGGTTCCACCGCCAGGTGTTTTTCGTGCAGGCTCTGCAGGTGCCAGGCGGCGTTGTCCAGCAAGAAGGCGTCCGGGTCCTGTTCCTCCAGCCAAGCGCAGGGACGGTCCGGCATTACCACAAAGCTGACGCCGTCCATGTGGTCCAGCAGCGCCTCGGCGCCGTTTTCCTGCTTGAACTCCATCTCCGCCCGGTGAAGGGGGATGACCTGGTAGAAGTTGATCTCGTCCTCGCCGGACAGGGGGCAGACGTCGCCGCCGGGCAGCACCCCCTGCAGGCCCACCAGCAGCGCGGCGCACAGGCCGGTATCCGGCGCGTAGGGCTCCTGATTGTCCACCGTGTGGCCCCAGCCCAGCCAGGTGTTGCAGGCGCCGGGCAGCCGCGCCAGGCTCTTGAGCAAACGCAGCGGCCAATACCACCGCTCATCCTGCAAAGACTCCTGGTCCAGCTTCCAGTCCGGGGGAAGGGCGATGGCCAGTTCCGCCCGCTCCAGCCGGTGCCCGGCCAGCTCGGGGGGCACGTTCATCCGCCGCGCGCCCATGCCCATGGTGATGATGGTGTAGAAGTTGCGGTCGTCGTCCGGCGGCACGACGCACAGGTCCACGTGGATGTCCGGCGAGACCAGCTCGTGCAGCACCTGATCGAAGGGGCCCACATGGCGGCGGATGTGCTCTTCCACCAGCTCCATCTGGTGCTCGGTGTAGACCCACTGGGGCGTGGGCTCCTCGTCCTCCGCCTGCTCCTGCCTGCCCCACCACTCGCAGGAGGCAGGCGTTCCGTCCTCGTTCAAAAGCACCTGGAAGCGTCCCCCTTCGGCGCTTTTGGAGCGACCCAGCAGCCGCACGCCGCGGTCCAGCCCGAAAAGCACCGTTTCCAGTTTGCCGGGGCCGCCCTCCGGGTCGGCGGGGGCAAGCCAGCAGCCGCTGTCCAGCCGGTCACGCTGGAGGCGCAGCCAGTCCCGGCCCAGCTTGGAAAGCCCCGCCTCGTTCATCAAAAACACCACTTCCACCCGGCGGCCCTCCACCGTGCGGTGGAAGGTGCAGTAGGGCGCGCTGGGGGAATAGTCCTCTTCGGCAGGGGCAAACAACTCAAAGAAGTCCGCAAGGCCCGCCTCGTCCAGCACCATGCAGGAGATGGCCTGCTGCTTTGCCGCCGCGCCTTCGTCCTGTCCTGCCTGCAGCTTTTGGTCAAAGTCCGGGTCGATCCAGTGGTTTTCCATCTGCTCCAGGCTCGCCCCTGCCTCGATCTCCCGGCGCAGGGTGAGGAATTCGTAATCGCCGGGCACCAGTTCCAGGCCCCGTTCCACCGCCGCCAGGGCAGCTTCTTTCTCGCCGAAGTGGCTGCGGAGCTTGGCCGTCAGCAGCCAGGCCCAGGGGTAGTCCGGTTCCTCCACGGTGCCCTGCTCGGCGTATTGGCGGGCCTCCTCCAGCCGCCCGCAGTACATCAGCGCGGCGGCGTAGCGGTAATACCAGGTGCCGCAGCCTTTGGCCGCGGGCTCGGAGGCGGGCAGCCACTGGGCGGCCCGGTAGTAGTATTCGTACTCGTCCACGTTCAGGCAGGCGTAGGCATACCACAGGGCGATCTGCAAATCGCGCCGGGCCTGCCGCTCGGAAAAGCGGCCCTCCTGCCGGCCTTTTTCGATGAAGTCCGTGAGGTATTGCAGCACCTGATAGAAATAGCCGCTGCTGGCCTCCAGATAGCTTTCCATCGCCTCGATGTCCCCGGGGGAAAGCAGCGAGCCAGTCTCGGGGTGCACCGGGGCCTCCTTTTCCTCTTCGGCGTTCCACAGCCGCACGGTGCCCACGTCCCGCCGGAAGGAATGGAAGGACCCCCACGCAACACCGGAGGCGGCAAAGAACTCCGCCGCAGCGTCCAGCACGGCGGGCAGGTCCCAGGCGATGAGGTCCAGATAGCCGCAGAAAAGGCCCATGGCGCCGCCCAGCAGGGTCACCTTGTCCGGGCCCGCGGCGGCGGCAAGCGCCTCTTCCAGCTGACCGCGCAGGGCAAAGGCCTGCGCGCCCCGCTCCTCGGGGGCAGACCCGCCCAGCGGCCAGCAGATAAAGCCTGCCGCCGCGCCGTCGTCGTGGAGCAGGTCCACCGCGCCGCTCTCCCCCGCCAGGTACTGGCGCACCAGCGCCGGGCAGCGGGTGGAGCCGGCGATGGTGTCCAGCCGCCAGTCGGCGTCCGGGTCCTCGTTGGGTTCCAGATGGTAGGTGACGTAGCAGTTTTCCAGGCTGGCCGCCGGGTCGTCCGTTTCGCCCTGTTCCGGCGCGCCGGGCACATCCTCCATGGAGGCAAGGTCCACACTCACCTTCCAGTGCTGTGCCAGCGGGGCGGGCGCCTGGCGGACGAACTGCGCCAGCTGGAGCAGGCGCGCCCGGTCGCCGCCGGGGAAAAAGACCAGTTCATATCCTTCACCCCGGCGCAGGGCAAACTCCGGCCGGGCAAAAGCGAGGTTCAGCGCGCCCTCCGCCAGTTTCTCCGCTTTGCTTTGCTCTCCCTCGTCCAGCAGGCTGCGCACCTGCGCTTCCCGCCGGGCAAACTCCGCCCACGCCTCAACGGCACGGCGGCGGAAGGGCCGCTGGAACCGGGGCAGGGTGAGCCGGCGGCGGCAGTCGTCGATGAGCTGGCGGATCTCTTCCCGGCTGTTGCGCTGGGGCGAATCTCCGGGGTGCAGCTCCAGCGCCCGCTCCAGATACGAAAGGGCCGCGGCCTCCCGGTCCAAGTAATAGCAGGCGTAGCCCATGCGGAAGTTCCAGCTGTAGGGGTCGGGGCAGTCGGACTCGTGGCGGGCCATCAGCTCCAGCGCCCGCAGCAACATCTCCCGGCCTTCCGGTTCGTCGAGCTGGGCCAGGTTGTTGTAGGCCCGGGCCAGTTCCATATCGGTGGCGGCGGTGCGCTGCTCTTCGGGCAGCGCTTCCAGCGCCTGAACGATCTTTTCGTGTTCCTCCGCCTCATGCCACAGGCGGCACTGTTCCAAAAGGTCCATGGGGTGCGATCCTCCTTTGCCCCCGGGGGGCGTGTATTCTACTCCGATTATACCGAAAGCGGCAGCGAAACACAATGCCGCAAAAAGACAAAAACTCGCAATTGTCTTTATTTATCGTTCACAACACCGCCCGTGCGTCTTTTCCCGGTCTTGCAGCAAAAAAGCCCCGGAACCAAACGGTTCCGGGGCTTTTGAAGCAAAGGGTACTGAAATCAGCGCTTGCTGAACTGGGGAGCCCGACGGGCAGCCTTCAGGCCGTACTATATGCTGTCTGTCATGCAAATTTCGCTTCGTTCTGCGGTTTTTCGAGCTTTCATTTTTGTGTTAACCCATGGTGTAACCCATTACGCTAACTCACAGCCATTCCAGTACCAAATGCTCTATTCACGGCTGCAAGTAACTGCTCAGGCCTGTTGTACTTCACCTTGGCATAAACGTCCATAGTGATCTTACTCTTTTCATGGCCTGCCAGATACTGCACAGTTTTGGGATCTACCGATGCATGGATGAGGTTAGTTATATATGTATGCCGTAGCTGATGAGGTGTCACCCTGAAGTCCAAGCTGTAGACCACTTTGGAATTATGTGCCGCAGCTTTACCCAGTTGAGGTTTTACCGTAATATAGGCAATCCATTTACTTGCTTGCACCGCTCCGCTGGATCCATCTTGGCATGCCTGGCCGTCTGTGACCTTGACCTTGCACAAATGAATTACCGCTATATTCAATACGTCAAACGTAGATGAATTACTTATTGCTTTTGTTGAAATTTGTGCCTATTGAATATTGATGGCAGAAAGCAAGTTCTATATAATGAGAGCATAGTGATTTTCACTCGATGTATTTGTTCTTTTAATCAGCAAGAATTGTATGGTAAACAAAGCCTGTGAACCGCAGCACTCCGCCGACTGAATAAACAATGAATCCCTGCTTCGATTTCGGACACGGACGCTGACGAGATCCACCAGCACGAGATTTGATACCGTGCTTTTCGTATCTATAATTCGAGTTTGTGAGGAAAAGCTTATGTCACATCCTAATATTATTATAATCCTTTTGGATGACCTTGGCTGGATGGATCTGTCCTGCCAAGGGAGCAAGTTTTACGAAACGCCGAACATCGACCGGTTGTTCCGGAGCGGCATGTCCTTTGATAACGCCTACGCAGCCTGCCCTGTGTGCTCGCCCAGCCGGGCAAGTATCCTTTCCGGCAAGTACCCGGCCCGGCTGCATTTGACCGACTGGATCGATCATGGGAACTACCATCCCTGCAAAGGCAAGCTTGTGGATGCTCCGTATATCAAGGGTCTGCCGCTGCAGGAGTATTCCCTGGCCGCGAGTCTGAAAGATGCCGGATACCAGACCTGGCACCTGGGCAAATGGCATTTGGGCAAAAACGAGACCTATCCGGAAAAGCACGGCTTTGATGTGAACATCGGTGGCTGCTTTTGGGGTCACCCCGCCCACGGCTACTTCAGTCCCTACCATTTAGAAACACTCACTGATGGTCCTGATGGAGAATACTTGACGGAACGGCTTGGAAATGAAGCAGTGAAACTGATTCGGGGCCGGGATAAGCGGCGTCCGTTCTTCTTAAACTTCTGGCATTACGCTGTTCACGTCCCCTTGCAGGCTCCCAAAGAACTGGTAACGCACTTTGAAGAGAAACTCAAGCAGATGGGCTTGGATCAGATTGATCCCTTTGAAGTGGGCGAACATTTCCCCATTGAGGCTAAAATGGATCAGCACGTCCTCCGACGCACGGTACAATCTGATCCGGTCTATGCTGCTATGATCTATTCTATGGACCAGACAGTTGGCCAGTTGATGGACACACTGCGGGAGGAGGGACTGGAAGAAGACACCATCATCGTCTTTACTTCCGACAATGGCGGTCTTGCGACGGCCGAAGGCTCTCCCACCTGCAATTATCCCCTCTCGGAGGGCAAGGGTTGGATGTATGAAGGCGCAGTGCGAGAGCCCTTGGCTGTGGTATGGCCTGGCCATATCCTGCCCGGAACGCTTTCTCACGAACTGACCACCAGCCCGGATTTCTATCCAACGTTGCTTGAACTGGCTGGTCTCCCCCTTCAGCCCCAACAGCACGTTGATGGTATCAGCTTGGCCCCGCTCCTGCTTGGCAAAAACAACTCTCTTGACCGCGAAGCCATCTTCTGGCACTACCCTCACTATGGCAATCAAGGAGGAACCCCTGGTTCCTCCCTCCGTAGCGGTAAATGGAAATATATTGAGTTCTATGAGGACAACAGCCGCCACTTATTCGACCTTGAAACCGATATCGCAGAAAAGCATGATGTGGCATCGATTCACCCCGAATTAGTGGAGAGATTTCACCAATTGTTGTCAGAATGGCTGTCCGATTGCAAGGCATATTTCCCCACCGTCAATGCGGACTATGGTGCTGACTGATTCTAAGCTTCTCGTCTTCCTCCATTTATTCAACACCCCCTGTATTGGCGCAAGCCATACAGGGGGTGTTGAGTTTTTCCGAACGCGTACCGGAAAAAAATCGCAGGTGAGACCTTAACAATAAAACAGCTGCCGCTTGTCTTTCAGAGAACAAACGGCAGCTGTCAATCAAATCAGCGAACATCCTTCGGCAGATTGCGGAACAGCACGAAGGGGAACACCAGCAGGAGCAACCCTAATAAATACAAGCTTTGCAGCGGCAGACCAGCAGTGTTTTTGTCCAGCACCTCGATCAGAGCCGAGCATATTGAAGTTCCCACCAGGGAAGCAACGCCACTGATCAAGGAGTATGCTGAGAAATACACGCTTCGCATCTCGGCATCACTGGTTGCGACTCGCAGCTGCAGCGTTCCCACTGAGATACCGGACATGGGCAGAGTACTCAGCACCAGATAGATCGGCGCAATCCAAAATCCATTTTGGGGTCCAGAGAAAAACAACAATAGTGCCAGCAGGGCGTACAGCACAAAGATATTGGAAAGGCAGGTCTTCCAGCCTATCCTGGAGGCGATACGGGAAAACACCGGCGCAAACGCGCCGCGCAGAATGTTTCCGGCCGTTCCCCATATCATAAGGGTGATGAAATCGATGTTCAGCACTCTCACCGCATACACTCCGAACAAGCCACCAACGAACACATTGGCGAAACACCAGGAAGCGTTTGCCATGATGACCTTGGTGTGGTCTTTGTTCTTCAGCACCTGCAACAGAGTGGTGAGCGAACCGCCCTGTGAACGACCGGCGACCGGTGCGCTTAGTAAAGGCAGAATTGCCAGGCTGGTCAGCAGCAGCACGGCCTCCGCGATTCCCGCCAGAAAGAAACCAGCTTGTAGATTTCCCATCCGCTCCGATACTGAGATGGTGATTTGGACGGCCGCGTTGGCTACCGTGTAGATCAACATGAACAGGGTCTCACGGGCGGTGTAATAAGAGGTACAGTGCTCGGCTTCTGCAAGTTCGACTTGCCAGTTCTCGTAGGCGGGCGCCGAGAGTTGCTGAATGCCCTGCATGACGAAAAGCAGTATGCAGAAAATGGCCGCACCGCTCGACATCGGCAGCAGAACCGTAAAGAACACCAGGCAGATGCTGACTCGCCACAGGACGTTCATGCCCACCAAAAAACGATGCTTGTGATTAAGCCTGGCGTAGAACAAACCACCCACAGGCTGTAGTGCCAGAAAGGTGGAGGAAAGGCCGGTAAGAAGATTTGACAGGCCCAAAGGAAGATTGTAATACTGAGTGAGCTTGGCAATTAAAAAGCCCGTGCAGATCCAGTACGCGCTCATGGAAAAATTGTACTCAAGAATAAACAACCGCAGTCGATGGCTCATAAACTGTTCCTCATTTGCAAATAGCATTTTGGGAAGGACCATATAGTAAGGCAATGCTATTTTACTCGGAAGAACTCAATTCCGCAATAGGCAAAATTAAAAGCGCCCTTTCGAATGCGAGGTGTTCGCAACACAAAGGGCGCTTGTCCGCTCTCAAGTGGAAGAATTTCTTCCCCGATATTCGGAAGGAGATATTCCGAATCGCTTTTGAAAACTCTGTGAAAAATAGTTTCCGCTGCTAAAGCCCAGATTTCCACTAATGCTCACGATGCTACGATCGGTGGTCTCCAGCAGAAACTTGGCATCTCGGAACCGGCAGGATAGCATGTGCTCGATAGGGCTTACTCCATACCGTTTTTTGAACGCACGAATGAGACCACATCGGTTCAGTCCCACCTTGTCGGACAGCATCTCTAAGTTCAAAGGACTTGTGTAGTTGTCGTCAATGTATTGTTTGACCCACGCAATGCTGCTCTGTAAACGGTTTTCAGTACTGACTTCCTGCTTGATTTCGCCGCCGGTAATTCTCGACAGATGGATCATAATGAGCTGTGCGATTCGCAGCGCTGCTCCAGAATATTGCTTTTTCTTGTTCTGCAGCTCGCTTATCAATAAGGTCAGCAACTGCACCATGCCCTTACTATCCGCAACAAAAGAGCCGTGATAATAGCCGTTAGAGTCTGTAGGAAGGTTGGAATAGCCGCCCTTGATTCCAAGCACCACCCACTCTACTGGGGATTCCGGGATGGCTCGCTCCACATGTTCGGTGTCTGGATTGATGAGAACGAATTCGTAAGGATGCAGCGTAAAACTAGAGTCACGCACAAAGAACTCACAGTCTCCGCTCACACAGAAGAAGATTTCAAGAAAGGAATGTGCGTGCCGAGTACCAATCCAGTGCTTTTCATAACGGAAACTGGTCACATACAGCAACTGAAGACCATCCTCCGCCACCGCATCTTCCAATTCAAAAAGATTGTACATAAGGTCACCGCCTTGTATTTTCGGCCCTTGAATAGCCGAAATGTGAAATATGTATAACGATATTGTCAATATACCATATTCCCGACCGCAAAACAATGGGTTAGAATGATTACAGAAGGGAGCTGTTAACAAGCAGCTTCGAATGGTACTCCCGTTCCGCAAAGGATGGGGGTGCAAAACAGAAACGGAGGATAAACATGAAAAAGAGCAAGCTTCTGAAAGCCCTGTGCGGTGTTTGCGCCGTGGGTATGATGCTGACCGCTTGCGGTGGCACCACCGCGGAAAGCACTCCTGCCGATGCATCCGGCAGCCAGGCTGCTTCCACCGGCAAGACCCTGACCTACTGGTCGATGTGGAACTCCACCGAAGGCCAGGCCAAGGTGATCCAGGAGGCCGCTGACGCCTATGAGGCCGCTACCGGCATCAAGATCAACATCGAGTGGAAGGGCCGCGACGTGAAGAACCTGATCGCTCCCGCCCTGGACGCTGGTGAGAAGATCGACATTTTCGATCAGGACTATGTGTTCATCTCCAGCACCGCCAGCAAGTACGCTGCAGATGTGACTCAGATGGTGGCTGATGCCGGCCTGGAGGAGCATATGCTGCCTGTTCTGGTGGAGACCGCTAAGAGCTACAACGACGGCGCCCTGAAGGTCATTCCCTACCAGCCCTACACCTCCGGCGTGTGGTATAACAAGGCGATGTTCGAGGCTGCTGGCATCGAGAACGTTCCCACCACTTTCGACGAGCTGCTGGATGTCTGCGAGGCTCTGAAGGCCAGCGGTGTGAACCCCATGACCTGCGACCAGGGCGACGGCACTGCGCTGCTGATGGGTTATCAGCTGGCTCGCTACCTGGGCCAGGATGGCGTTCTGGATATGATCAACAACGCCAAGTGGGCTGAGGTTCCTGAGGCTAAGAAGGCCGCTGAGGACATCTACACCCTGTTTGCCAACGGCTACATGTCCGAGTACGCTCCTGCCAACTATCCCGACGGCGAGAACGAGCTGGGCTACGGCGAGACCGCCATGCTGCTGCAGGCTTCTTGGGTTCCCAACGAGGTTGTGCAGAACACCGGTGCTGAAATCGAATGGGGCTTCTTCCCCTGGCCCGCTGTTGAAGGCGGCGTGGACGGCGTAGAGGCCGCTATGGTCGGCGCTCAGGGCTATGCCATCGTCGAGACCAGCGAGTACAAGCAGGAAGCTTTCGACTTCATCCAGACCGTGGTCACCGGCGAGACCGATCTGAAGATGGCTCAGGCTGTTTCCTCCATCCCTGCCGATACCGCTAACACCGAGTGGCCCCAGGCCGTGTCTGGCGCTGAGCCCTACTTCAAGCAGATGACCAAGTCCTACCTGTGGGCGGTTGGCCTGCAGGAGAACGGCAACTACAAGGATTACATCCAGGAAGCCATCAACCAGCTGTGCAAGATGGAAATCGACGCCACCGGCTTCATTGACGCCCTGTCCGATCTGTAATCTGAATAGCCAAATAAAGCGCTTACCCACGAAGCGATCCTAATCCAAGCAGTTGTGGGACGCAAAGGGGAGCTCTTTCAGGGGATAGAGCTCCCCTTTTTTCGGCGAAGCATTCCCCCATTGCAAACAGAAAGGGGTATTTCGGTTGAAAAAAGACAAAAAAATGATCGTATGCTTTTTAACGCCGGCATTGTTCATGTTTTCAGTAATTTTCCTGTATCCGGTGCTGCGCACGATCGCTATGAGCTTTTTCCAGGTTGAAGGTGTTAGCGATGCCTTCAGCACTTGGAAATTTACCGGTCTGGACAACTACATCACTCTGCTGCAGACCCCGATTTTCCTGGACTCTATGAAGAACATGCTGAAGATTTGGGTATACGGCGGCATTGCTGTCATGCTGGTCTCGTTGCTGTTTGCGGCGATCCTCACCAACGGCCTTGCAGGCAAGACCTTCTATAAAACGGTCATCTATATTCCCAACATCATCAATGCGGTAGCTATGTCCACCATGTGGATCACCGCTATCTTCAACAAACGGTTCGGATTTCTGCACAACTTCTTTGCGCTGTTCAATTCCGATCTGGCAAAGACCGACTACATGAGCGGTTCTATCAAGTTCTGGTCTCTGCTGGTGGCCTTCTGCTTCGGTTCGGTGGGTTACTACATGCTCATTTTCATGGGTGGCATTGAGCGTCTTTCGCCGGACATGTATGAGGCTGCCACTATCGACGGCGCCAGCAAGGTCAAGCAGTTCACCCGCATCACTTTGCCCCTGCTTCGTGGCGTGTTCAAAACCTGCCTGACCTTCTGGTCCATCGGTGTTGTGGGCTTCTTCGTTTGGAGCCAGATGTGGAGTGCGCCGCTGGCCAGCGAGCTGAGCACCACTACGCCCTTTGTTTACATGTACAACATCACCTTCGGCACCCAGGGCAACACCTTCCGGAATGCGGCCATGGGCGCAGCTGTGGGTGTGTTGATGGCAGTCACTGTGCTTATCGTTTTCTTCCTGATCAACTTCTTGATCAAGGATGACGACGTGGAAGTGTAAAGAGGGGGGAGAACAAACCATGAAAAAGCAGAAAGCTTCAACGCTGGAGGCCAGAAAGCAGTTGCGGATGTTGCCGGGCCACCTTGTGGTCGGTCTCTGGTGTCTGTTTACCATCGGCATGCTGGCTTGGATCGTGGCGGCAAGTCTGTCCACCTCGCCTGAAATTATGAGGGGTGAAGCCCTCAAGTTTGCCACCGGTTTCCATTTCGAAAACTACATCAACGCCTGGACTGCCAATAACATCTCGGTGTTCTTCGTGAACTCCCTGCTCTATGCTTCTTGCACCATGGTGGGTTCGCTGGCTATTAGCGCGCCGGCCGCCTATGTGCTGGGGCGATACGTGTTCAAGGGCAACAAGCTGGTTCGCAATGGCTTTATCACGGCCATGAGCCTGCCTCAGATTATGATCATCCTGCCTTTGTTCTCGCTGGCCACCCAAGCAAGCCTTACCGGCTCCAAATTCGTGCTGATTTTCATCTACATTGGCATGCAGGTGCCTTACACCACCACTTTCCTTATCAGCTTCTTCTCCTCGCTTTCCAGTGTGTACGAGGAGGCTGCCGCGATCGACGGCTGCCCTCCGATGAAAACTTTCTGGAAAATCATGTTGCCTCTGGCCCAGCCGGGCATTGTCACGGTAGGCATCTTCAACTTTATGAATATCTGGAACGAATACTTCCTGTCGCTGATTTTCGCCTCGTCGGAAAAGAACATGTCGGTTGGCCCCGGCTTGAAGAGCGTGCTCACTGCCATGCAGTACACCGGCGACTGGGGTGGCCTCTTCGCGGCGGTTGTTATCGTATTCCTGCCCACCCTGGTTCTGTTCCTGTGCCTGTCCAAGACGATCATTAGCGGTATCACCGCAGGCGGCGTCAAAGGCTGATTTCACAACCAAGAAAGGTCAATACCCATGAAATTTCATACCGCAGATCCCAAACTACGGCAGCTGCTAGACACAGTCAGCGCGCACCTGCCTCTGTATACTCGTGGGCAGGATGAACTGACCGTGGAAGTGGAGTGGGCAAGTGCGCCCAACTCCCTTCCCAGTTGGAAGAAGGCGGATGGAAAGCTAAGCATCACCTGCTATACAGCAGGTGATGCCCTAATGCTTATCGGACGCGGCCTCACGCAATCCGATAAGACCTCAGAGACGCTTGAACCTCGCTTTACCGAGATGGCGGCCATGCTCGATGTATCCCGCAACGCGGTTTACACTCTGGCCACACTGAAAACCTTTCTGTGCCAACTGGCCATGATGGGCTATACAGCGTGCTATCTCTATATGGAGGACACCTATGAACTGCCCGGTTACCCCTATTTCGGCTATCGGCGGGGTCGCTACAGCGTAGAGGAGCAAAAGGAGATCGATCGTTTCGCGCAGTCTGTGGGAATCGAGCTTGTACCCTGCATCCAGACGCTGGCGCACCTTCGCACCGCGATCCGCTGGTCGTATATGCAGCCCATGCGGGACACCGTTGATAACTTGAAAGTGGGCCACCCGGAAACCGAGGCTCTTGTGGAAGCAATGATTGCTCACTTCAGCAAGACCTTCCAAAGTCGGCGCATCCATCTGGGCATGGATGAGGCCGTCAGCCTTGGCACTGGGCGGTATCTGCGGGAAAACGGCTACCGAGACCACCGGGAGATTTTGATGAATCACCTGCACACGGTCTGCCGCTTGTGCGAAAAATATGGGTTGCAACCCATGATTTGGGACGATATGCTCTTCCGGGATCGTACTCCCCTGATGGATTACTACGGCAACAGCGATCCGGTGTCCGAACAGGATGCCGCTTGCTATCCGCCCGGTTTAACCTTTGTGTACTGGGATTATTACCACGACACTCAGGAGGAGTACGAGGCCCAAATTCGTCGGCGGGGCTGTCTGAAAACAGCCTTTGCTGGCGGTGTTTGGAAATGGGGCGGCTGGGTGCCAAACCTCACCAAGAGTTTCCAGGATTCCCAGGCGGCAGCGGAAGCCTGCTACAGTCTGGGCGTACAGCATATCCTGGTCACTTTGTGGGGGGATGACGGAGAAGAAACCCCGTTGGCAACCGTACTCCCCGGCATGGCCCTTTACGGCCTGCTGCGGTATGGCTCTGCTGCGCCGGGCCAGACCGACGCATATTGCCGCTTGTTCAGTGATGCCCCGTTGGCAGCATATACCCTCATGGAAAAGCTGAATACAATACCGGGCATACCTCAAGAAAACCTTGAGGCGCTGATTCCGCACAAGTTGCTACTCTACGGAGACATGGCAAGCGAATTGTTCCAACCCTCTCTTACCTCCGCGCCTGCAACATTGGCAGCGTATTATGAAGCGCTTGCGCCCCAGTTCGCTGCCTTTGCGCAGAACACACGCTGCGAGAGTTTGCAACGCATCCTTAAGATGTACCAGTGTCTTTCCCAAGTTTTGTCCATCCGTTGCAACGCCTCTGCCGCGCTGCACGATGCTGTTACTCAGCAAAGCCAGCAGCAGTCCCTAGCCGCCGCTACAGACCTTCTGATAGAAATGAAAGCCCAGGTCGAAGCCCTTCACGAACTTACAGTGGAGGTCTGGTCTCAGGAGCGCAAAGGCCAGGGCATGGAAATTCTGGATCTGCGCTTGGGTGGAGTAGCAGCACGTTGCCGGGCGCTGTGTAAACGGATCGAGCTGTTCACGGAGGGACGCATTGACGCTCTTTCCGAACTGGAGGAATCTTTCCTCCCATATCAAGGTATCTTGTCTCTGGACGGTCACACCCCCGGTCGGGAAGCCTACGGAGAGATTGTTACCGCTAATACGCTGTGCCACCAGTTCAGCGTCTGACATTCACCACACAGAAAGCGAATGGGATTTATGAGTAATATGAATATGACCGCTGCCCAGCAGCATTATTCCGGTCACCGTGCAACGATTTATTATGTCAGCAGCCGTTCGGGCGACGATACAAACAGCGGCCTCTCCCCTCAAAGCGCCCTGCGCAGCCTTGATGCGGTCAGCCGTAAGCCGCTGGCGCCCGGCGACAGCATCTTGCTGGAGCGTGGCAGTCGATTCGAAGGCGAGTATCTGCACCTGCGTGATATCCACGCCTCTGCTGCCAACCCCATTTGCATCGACGCCTATGGCGAGGGCGTAAAACCTGAGATTCATGTCAACGGGCAGGGCTTGTGGTTCCAGGACTACGGTGTACCCCTGGACAACCCGGCTCACAAAAATTCCGGATATGTATCCAGCGCCGTGCTGCTTTATGACTGCGAAGGCATCGAGATTTCTGACTTGTCTATCACCAACTGCAGTGAGGAGCCGGACGCTGTCTACAACGCTCTCGACCGTATGGACCGAACCGGTGTGGCGGTGGTGGCGCAGAACAGCGGTACCCTTAGCCATATCCACCTGCGCGATCTTACAGTGTGTCATGTGCACGGCAATGTGTACAACAAGCATATGAACAACGGTGGCATTTACTTCACTGCCTTCATGCCAACAGACGAGGCGAAAACCGGAATTGCCCGGTTTGACGACGTGTGCATTGAGGGTTGCTATCTGGAAGACGTGAATCGGTGGGGCATCGCGGTGGCCTACACCGCATATTGCGGCCATTTTCTTGCCAAAGAGATCCCCGACGATGTAGTTGCGCGGTACGGTGCCAGCCGCGTAGTCATCCGCCGCAACTTTGTCAAAGATGCCGGCGGCGATGCCATCACCACCATGTACTGCGACCGCCCTCTCATCGAGTACAACGTTTCCGATGGAGCTGGCCGCCAGATCAACAAAAAGGACTACGCCGAAAGCGACTTCGGTCGGGTGGCAGCCGCCGTCTGGCCTTGGAAATGCAAGGATGCACTGTTCCAGTTCAATGAAGTGTTCAACACCCGTTACCACAATGGCGAAAACCAGGACGGCCAGGCTTTTGACGCCGACTGGGGTGACGGCACAATCTACCAGTACAACTACAGCCACGACAATGAGGGCGGCTGCCTGATGGTCTGCGGTGAGGAGGCGGTGAACACCGTTTTCCGTTACAATATCAGCCAGAATGATGGCCGGGCCATCCTGTTGCCGGCCAGTAGTCCGGTGGCACAGGTGTACAACAACACCTTCTATATCAAGGAAGGCGTACCCTTCATCGACACCAACAGCGATGCCGTAGGACCCATGGTGCTGAAGAACAACCTGGTTTACTATGCTGGCTCTCATCCCCGGCATGAAAACTGGTACACAGATGTTACCGAATACTGCAACAACCTGTTCTGGGGCTACCAGAACACGCCGGAAAACGGACAGAATAATCTAACGGCAGATCCCTGTCTGCAGTCGCCCGGTACTGGGAAGACCGGCACCGAACAGGGCCCTGCTCTTGACACCTTGGCAGGTTACTGCTTGTGCGAGAGTAGCCCTGCTGTCGGCGCTGGGGTAACCACTGGACCGCAGCTGGTGGATTTTTATGGAAATAGCATTCCCAATCCCCCCTCTGTCGGTGCACACCAGTTGCCTGCAAAGAATTAAGAAATTACCATCAATTGATAAAGGATAGGTTCTATCAATGAATAACGATTTGAAAACCGGTCGAGTAACCATTCCCACCAACCTCGACGTTGTACCTGAGACCATCGAGATTTTGAAACGCTGGGGCGCGGACGCAATTCGGGACTGCGACGGCACCGAATTCCCCGAAGAACTCACTAAAGTGGGTGCGAAAATCTATTCCACCTACTATACCACCCGCAAGGACAACGCTTGGGCGAAGGCGAATCCGGACGAGGTACAGCAGTGCTACATTATGACCGGCTTTTACACCGCCGAGAACGGCGAGCTGCGCATACCTCTCATGCAGGGTATCAGTGATGAGCTGTTGCAGGTAAACACCCGGGATGATATGAAGCGCTGGTGGGAGGTCGTGGATCGTACCACTGGTCAGCCGCTGTCTCCCGATTCCTGGAGCTACGACGAGACAGATGGCTGCGTGGTCATTCCCGCGCCGGAAGCCTACCACGAGTACACCGTGAGTTTTCTGGCTTACATCATTTGGGATCCCGTACATATGTACAACGCGGTGACCAACGACTGGAAGGACTTTGAACATCAAATCACCTTCGATGTACGTCAGCCCAAAACTCACAAGTTCACCATGGAACGCCTGCGCAAGTTCATCGCCGACCATCCCTACGTGAACGTGATCCGCTACACCACCTTCTTCCATCAGTTCACGCTGGTGTTTGATGAGCTGAAGCGCGAAAAGTATGTGGACTGGTTCGGCTATTCTGCCTCCGTGTCCCCCTACATCCTGGAGCAGTTTGAGAAAGAAGTGGGCTATAAGTTCCGCCCCGAGTACATCATCGACCAGGGCTACTACAACAACCAGTACCGTGTGCCCAGCAAGGAGTTCAAGGACTTTATGGCTTTCCAGCGTCGCGAGGTAGCGAAGCTGGCCAAGGAAATGGTGGACATCACCCACGAGCTGGGCAAGGAAGCCATGATGTTCCTTGGTGACCACTGGATTGGCACCGAGCCCTATCTGCCGGAGTTTGCCTCTATTGGGTTGGACGCCGTGGTGGGCAGTGTGGGTAATGGCTCTACCCTGCGCCTCATCAGCGACATTCCCGGTGTGAAATACACCGAGGGCCGCTTCCTGCCCTACTTCTTCCCCGACACCTTCCACGAGGGCGGCGACCCGGTGAAGGAAGCCAAGGAAAACTGGGTCACTGCGCGGCGGGCTATCCTGCGCAAGCCGGTGGACCGCATCGGCTACGGCGGCTATCTGAAACTGGCTCTGGAGTTCCCTGAATTCATCGACTACGTGGAGAGCGTTTGCAACGAGTTCCGTGAGTTGTACGAGAATGCCCGTGGCACCACCGCCTACTGCATCAAGACTGTGGCGGTTCTGAACAGCTGGGGCAAAGCCCGCAGCTGGGGCTGCCATATGGTGCATCACGCACTGTATCAAAAGCAGAACTACAGCTACGCCGGTATCATCGAGGCGCTCTCTGGCGCGCCCTTTGATGTGCGTTTCATCAGCTTTGACGACATCAAGGCTGATCCCTCCGTCCTGAACGATGTGGACGTGCTGGTGAACGTGGGCGATGGCGACACCGCCCACACTGGCGGCGCGGTATGGGAAGATCCGGCAGTATCCGCTACGATTCGTGGTTTCATCCGCCAGGGTGGCGGCTTCATCGGTGTGGGTGAGCCTTCCGGTCATCAGTACCAGGGCCGTTACCTCCAGCTGGCTGCCGCGCTCGGCGTGGAGAAAGAGACTGGCCTGACTCTTAACTATGATAAGTACAACTGGGATGAGCATCCCGACCACTTCATCCTGGCTGACACCACCAAGCCGGTGGACTTCGGCGAAGGCAAGAAGAGCATTTACGCTCTGGAGAACACTGAGATCCTGGTGCAGCGGGAAAAGGAAGTGCAGATGGCCGTCAACGAGTACGGCGAAGGCCGCAGTGTGTATATCAGCGGCCTGCCCTACAGCTTTGAGAACAGCCGCATTCTGTATCGTTCCATTCTTTGGGCCAGCCACAGCGAGGACGAACTGCACAAGTGGTTCAGCTCCAACTACAATGTGGAAGTGCATGCCTATGTGAAGAACGGCAAGTACTGCGTGGTCAACAACACCTACGAGCCGCAGCACACCACTGTCTACACCGGTGATGGTGCCAGCTTCGATTTGGATATGGACGCCAACGAAATCCGCTGGTACGAAATTTAATAATTTCCTTCTTCTAATTCGCGTTAAACATCTTCCCCTCATGCCGGGCGGCCTCCTCGATACTTCCGAGAGGCTGCCCGGCTTTTCTCTACCGCTAGGTGGGCGAATTCACAAAACGTTCTTGTGCCACAGCTTGCCTATATTGAGGGATTCTGAGTCGGTTTAGGATCAATCCTACTGAACACACGATCCATCCGGTTGGATACTTCTGTTCTGGTTAGATGTGATTGAATGAAGCGAGATAGAGAAAAAAGGTATGTTGCGGTCGACGTTCGATTTGCAGCGGAAGGAAGGCTACGTCCTTTGCAGATTGTGTTTGACCAGGGGCATATCTATGAGATCGACCGGATCAAGGATGTGTGCCGCAGAGCCGCCGATGTAGGCGGCGTCGGTGATCGCTACACCTGTATCATCCAAGGCCACGAGCGGTATCTTTGGTTTGAGAAAGGGCGGTGGTTCGTGGAAGCCTTTGCCTGAAGAACGAAGCCTGCGTTGTGACAATCGGTTCCCACAGGTCATTGCAACGCGTTACCCTTTAGGACAACCGTTCGTGCCGCTGTCGAACGCGTCAGCGCGCGTTCCAAGAGGCTAATTCTCCGCAAAAGAGCGGGAAATGTGCAATGACAAAAATACGCTTAGATGGTATAATTAAAAAAACGCTCCAGATGTGACCTCTGTGAGCGTTTCTTAGATTGGCAGCAGCTTTTTGCGCTTCTCAGACAAGAACCTTCTATCAGACACGATCAGAAAGTGAGGGCATACCATGGCTAATAATATCATCTTCTATTTCACCGATCAGCAAAGGTGGGATACATGCGGTTGCTTCGGACAACCCCTGAACATTACACCGAACCTCGATCGCCTGGCCGACAGCGGTGTGAAATTCCGAAACGCGTTTTCTCCGCAGCCTGTATGCGGCCCTTGCCGTGCGCTGTTCCAGACCGGACGTTATGCCACTGACATCGGTTGTTTCCGCAATAATATCATGCTACCGCCCAATGTGAAAACCCTGGCCAATTATCTTGAAGAAGCTGGATATGAGACCGCTTATGTGGGAAAATGGCATCTTGCAAGCGATGGCGATTTTTACGGTAATAATACTGTGGATCACACTACCACTGCTGTTCCTCGTGAGCTTCGTGGCGGTTATACGGGTTTTTGGCGTGCTGCGGACGTCTTGGAATTCACCTCCCATGGCTACGACGGCTACGTTTTCGACGAAAACAACCAAAGAATAGATTTCAAGGGTTATCGAGCAGACTGCATCAATGATATGGCCCTTGAGTTTCTGGACACTTACAATGGGGAGAAGCCGTTCTTTATGACTATCTCCCAGATAGAGCCCCATCATCAGAATGATCGTCAGCACTATGAGGGCCCAATCGGTTCCAAAGAGCGGTTCAAGAATTTTGTATTGCCTCACGATCTGGAGGTGCTGGGCGGAAACGCCGCCGAGGAGTACCCGGATTATCTGGGGCAGTGTGCCAGCTTGGATGAGAATCTCGGGCGCCTGGTTTCCAAGCTGAGGGAAAAAGGGCTGTATGACAACACCGTTATCATCTATGCTTCCGATCATGGTTCTCATTTCAAAACCCGCAACAAAGACAGCCATCGGAACGGCGGTGACGACTACAAGCGCACCTGCCATGACAGCGCATTGCGTGTACCCCTTGTTATCTCCGGTGGCCCCTTCAATGGCGGTCTGGCGGTAGATGAGCTGGTGAGCACAGAGAGTTTGCCAAAGACGATTCTGGCGCTTGCCGGTGTTGATGTCGGTAGCGCAATGATCGGCGAAAACCTTTTGGACGTGGTGCACAAGTCGAATCCCGAGCGTCCCAACCGGGTATTCGCGCAGATTTCCGAAAGCCGCGTTGGACGCTGTGTACGCACTCCCGATTTCCTGTACTCGGTTTACGCGCCTGGCAAGGACGGCGGAGAGGTGCCGGCTTCGAACGTCTATGCCGACGATTTTCTGTACGACCTCCGCAAGGATCCCTGGCAGCTGGACAACGTTGTTGATTCCCCGGATTACAATGAAGTCAAGCAAGAGCTGCGGCAATACCTGCTGGACTGGATTGAGCACGCCGAAGGTTATCGTCCTACCATTCAAGACAACGCTTAAGGTTGCCTAAGCCAGCGCACAATGAAACCACGAACGCAAAGGATGATAAAGGATGCCTCCCGTTAATGTGTTGATTAAACCCGCATCGTCGGCCTGCAATATGGCCTGCACTTACTGCTTTTATCGGGATGTCGCTTGTCATCGCCAGGAAAATTTCCAGGGAATGTTGTCTCTTGAACTGATGGAAAAAGTAATTGCCGGCGCCATGGAATTTGCCGAAGGCAGTTGCTCTTTCCTGTTCCAAGGTGGAGAGCCTACCCTGGCTGGGCTTGACTTTTACCGCAGCGTCGTGGCTCTGGTCCAGAAACACTCCAAAACGAACGTGGCTGTCAGCTATGCGATTCAGACCAATGCGTATCATCTTGACGAAGCATGGTGCGAATTTTTTCGGGACAACAAGTTTCTGGTCGGAGTCTCTTTGGATGGACCTGCGGATCTTCACAATTTGAATCGGCCAGACCAGACCGGCCGCAACACCTTCAACGATGTCATGCGGTCGATTGAGTTGTTGCGCCTGTTTAAGGTGGATTTTAACATCCTGTGCGTACTTACGGGAAAGAACGCTCGTTCAGTCGAACGCATTTACCGTTTTTACCGGAAGCATGGTTTCAACCATATTCAGTTTATCCCCTGCCTGGAGCCCCTGGATCAGCAGCGCGGCACCGAGAAATATCATCTTTCCGTGGATGAGTACGGCACATTTCTTGTCCGTCTGTTCGATTTGTGGTACCGGGATCTGCAAGAAGGATATTATACGAGCGTGCGGCATCTGGACAACTGGCTCTCCATCCTTATGGGAGGCCGCCCAGAGTCCTGCGGGATGATGGGGCATTGTTCGATCCAGTTTGTTGTTGAAGGCGATGGTGGCGTCTATCCATGTGACTTTTATGTTCTGGATGAGTTGCGCCTAGGCACTGTCGGCATTGACCGTTTTGAAAACATGGCACACTCCCCCATTGCACAAGAATTCCTGCATAGCTCCTTTTCTGTGCCTGAAGAATGCAGGCAGTGCCATTATTACCCCCTTTGCCGGAATGGCTGCCGACGTGATCGCATGGTATCAAGCACAGGAATTCCTGTACAGACCTACTATTGCCCGGCATTAAAGCATTTCTTCTCCAGCCGTCTGGCCCAATTGCAGCAAGCCGCAGCTATCTTGGCACGCTGGTGCTGATTTGCATAGCTCGATGTAGATCAACTATCCATGGTCAAACACAGCAAATCATGTACTCCTCTGGGCCGATCTGATACATTTTTCGTAAGAATTTGCAGCGTACCGGCGAAAGGCGAGGCTTGTTATGACTACTAGACGGTATGATTTCAAAAAACAAGATTTGCAGACGCACGAATGTGGTGCCACTCTTGAGTATATCAGTTCGACGAAATACAAAGAGGAAGGGAGCGGATTACTGCACACCCATCCATTCACCGAACTATTCTATGTTACCAAGGGAAAGGGCCAATATAATAGCAGCAGACAATATTTCGGCAGCGATCATCGCTGCCTGACAGGAGGTATCCTATGCGACCCGATCTCCATTGGCTGGAGGATCCCACCGTCTGGCAAGTTAACAGACTGGATGCTCATTCCGACCACATCTGGTATCATCAAGGCAAAGATTTGCGGCAAAGCCTGGACGGACCTTGGCGCTTCGCCTGGAGCCCCCGCCCCGCCGACCGTCCTGAGGATTTCTGGCGGGAGGATTACGACCTGGCCGATTTCGGCATGATCCAGGTGCCGGGCCATATTGAACTGCAGGGCTATAGCCAGGTGCATTATACCAATACCATCTACCCCTGGGACGGCGTGTCTGAACTTCGCCCGCCCCAGATCGACTGGAATGACAACCCTGTGGGCAGTTATGTGCGGTATTTCGATTTGGACGAGCCCCTGCGGGGTAAACGGGTCTGCATCTCGTTCCAAGGCGCAGAGCAGGCCATCTATGTGTGGCTCAACGGCCAGTTCGTGGGCTATGCGGAGGACAGCTTCACCCCCTCCGACTTTGACCTGACTCCCTATGTCCGGGAGCGGGGCAACCGCCTGTGTGTGGAGGTATACAAGCGCAGCAGTGCCGCCTGGATCGAGGATCAGGACTTTTTCCGATTCTCTGGGCTGTTCCGCTCGGTATATCTGTACGCAAAACCGGCGCTGCATCTGGAGGACCTGTGGCTGCGCCCCACGCTGGAGACGGACGGCACTGGTAGCTTGCGGATGCGTCTGAAGCTGAGCACTGTTTGTCCCGGTCTTATGACTGATCCCACCCAGTGCCAGGTGCATTGCCGGGTAGACACGCCTCAAGGGCAGCCGCTGTTCAACGGCCCTCTGACCTTAATCTCCGGCGAGGAAGGTGCTTTGGAGGCCGAACCTCTGGCTCTGGGGCCGGTACAACCTTGGCAATACGGCAATCCTTTCCTGTACCCGGTAGCCTTGACCCTGTTCGATGCGGCCGGGGTTGAGCAGGAGACAGTGCCCGCACGAACCGGGTTCCGGCGGTTCGGTATCGAGAACGGCATCATGGTGCTGAACGGCGAACGACTCATTCTGAAAGGCGTCAACCGGCACGAGTGGAGTGCCGAAAAGGGCCGCGCCATCGATGCAGAGGATATGCACCGGGATATGCGAGCAGTGCTGGGCGCGGGCATCAACGCGGTGCGTACCTCCCATTATCCCAATCAAAGTCTGTGGTATGATCTGTGTGATGAGTCCGGTATCTACCTGATTGACGAGACCAATCTGGAGAGTCACGGCACCTGGCAGAAACTTTGCGGTACTGACGCGGAGTGGAACGTACCGGGCTGTCTGCCCGAATGGGAAGGCTGTGTGGTGGATCGGGCCCGATCGATGTTCGAGCGGGACAAAAACCATCCCAGCATTCTCTTCTGGTCCTGTGGCAATGAGAGCTATGCGGGCACCTGTATCCAGGCCATGGCCAACTTCTTCCGCAACTGTGACGACAGCCGCCTGGTACACTACGAAGGAGTGTTCCATAACCGGGCGTTCGATGATATCAGCGACGTGGAAAGTCGGATGTACGCCACGCCGGACGAGATCCGGGAGTATCTGACCGGCCCGAATCCGAATCCCATGCTGTTGTGCGAGTATATGCATGACATGGGCAACTCTCTGGGCGGCATGGAGGAATATATCCGACTGCAGGAGGAGTTTGCCCAGTACCAGGGCGGCTTTATCTGGGACTTCAAGGACCAGGCCCTTTGGCACACCGATCCTTTGGGCCGGCGAGTGTTGGGCTACGGTGGCGATTTCGGCGACCGGCCAACCGATTACAATTTCAGCGCCAATGGCATCCTGTTTGCGGACGGGCGAGAAAAGCCCGCCATTCAAGAGGTGCGCTACTGGTATGCAGACGAGGAAACCCGCCGTCGGCAGGATGAGGCCAACGCCCGGGCCCGACAACTGGCAGAGACGGAACTGAACGAGGAGCGTAAGGCCGCCGCCATGAAGGCGGGGGCGGCCCCCGCGCTGCGCATCGCCCGGGGTGACGGAAACCTGGGCGTGTACGGCAAGGATTTCTCGGTGCTGTTCTCCTACCAGGAGGGCGGGCCGGTAAGCCTGCGGTACAAAGGGGTGGAATGGATGTTCCGGGCGCCGCGTCCGGCGCTGTGGCGCGCCCCCACCGAGAACGATATCGGCTGCAGATTCCCCCAGAAGAGCGCCGTCTGGCGTGCGGCCGACCAGTATCTGCGCTGCAGCGGCTGGGAGATCCTGCACGCGGAGGCGGACGCGGCCACCATCCGGTACAGGTTCACCCTGCCAGCGGTGCCGCAGGCTACGGCGGAGGTCTGCTATACCGTAAACCGGCTGGGTGAGATCCAGGTGCGTGCAGCTTTCCACGGCGCGGCGGGCCTGCCGGAGCTGCCCTGTTTCGGTCTGCGCTTTTCCACCCCGGCCCCGGTGGACCGAGTGGATTGGCTGGGCCTCAGCGGCGAGACCTATCCTGACCGGTGCAAGGGCGGAGTGTTCGGGCTGCACAGCGAGGTTCCGGCCCAGGCGGCATACCTGGTGCCGCAGGAGTACGGCTGTCATGTGGATACGGTGCGGGCGATGCTGCACCGGCTGACCCCCGGCCTGGCTGACGCGGGTCGGCTGGAATTGGCCATGGAGCATGAGGCGTTCACCTTCTCGGCGGTGCCCCATACCTCTGGCCAGCTGGAAGAAGCCTGGCATCAAGAGGAATTGCCTCCCTCGGCCCGCACGGTGGTGTCGGTGTACGGCGCCATGCGCGGCGTGGGCGGCATCAATACCTGGGGCGCGGACGTGCAGCCGCCCTGGCGTGTAAGCGCTGAGGGCGAACATGTGCTGGCTTTCCGCCTTTGCCCTGGACGATAAATCAAAAGAGCGACGGGACATCCCTTTGAAAGAGGTGTCCCGTCGCTCTTTGCTAAAATGAAAAAAGTGCCGGCGTCTTTCCCGTGAAAGGCGCCGGCTTTCTGTCATCCTGCCGAGAGCAGGTCTCTCAATGCGGGATCCGACCGCAGATACTTTCTTGCTTTTGCAATCCAAGCCGTGACGTGGTTGACGGGTACCCCCATCATTTCGCTTATCTCACGGCAATTATACCCTTTGTTTTTCAGTCTGAGGGCGTGCATTCCCTTGGCCGTCACCCCAGAGGCTTGCTGCTCGGCTTGATTGAGAACGGCATCTAAGTCAAAACAGCTTATGTCAGGAGACGCCGCAACCACTACTGGCTGCACTATTGTTCCTGAATCCATCAGTGCCTCTCTTGAGGACCGAACCGAGGCATATTCCAAAGCCGTGCAGATTTCATTCCAGATAAGGCGATATGCATATGTGGAAAAAACACCGCCTTTGTCCGTTGCGGCAGCCTTGCAAAGCCCAATACAACCAATCTGATATAAATCGTCGTAAGTAAAGATTCCGACTTGATTCGGATTATGAACCCTGTCATGGATGACTTTGTGCACCAGCTTCAGGTTTTCGCTGACCCGTTCCTGCTGCGCGGAGTCAGTTTCATGTGGCAGCCTCCTTATGGCTACACCTCCAGTGTAAAGGAGTCTGTGAAAATGTCGATTGGTTATTTTCAGTGGACTAAAATTGGTTGTTTTCGATGGACCCGGAGTGGTTCTTTTCGCCGGACGCTAACAATCATTCTTCTGATCATAAACTAAAACTCCTTTTTTCACTGCAAATACCTCCAAAAAAATGCGCCCGATAATGCTATCGGGCGCATACAAACTATTTTTCTTGCTATCAGACTGTGACAAACCGTGGCACATTTGTCCATATGGACCGGAGCCATTCCCAAGCAGTTTTACCTCAGCTTTGGCCTCTGAAACCAGCGATTTTTGTAACCCATTCCGTAACCCATTTTCGTGAAAAAAGGGCTGTTAACCCCTTGTTAACCCATTAAAACCGTTACAAAAGATGCCGAATTTTGCCAAACCCTATCAAAAGAAAAACCGCGAAACTGCGTAGTTCCGCGGTTTTCTGATGCTTTTGAGAAAGTTTAGCGTTTGCTGAACTGGGGTGCACGGCGGGCAGCCTTGAGGCCGTACTTCTTGCGCTCCTTCATACGAGGATCGCGGGTCAGGAAGCCAGCCTTCTTCAGAGCAGGACGCAGGTTCTCGTCGTACTGCAGCAGGGCACGGGACAGGCCGTGACGGATGGCGCCAGCCTGGCCAGCAACGCCGCCGCCGTTCACGCGGACCACGATGTCGAACTTGCCTTCGACCTCGGCCACAGCCAGGGGCTGACGAACGATCAGCTTCAGGGTCTCCAGGCCAAAGTAATCGTCGATGTCACGATCGTTGATGGTGATCTTGCCGGTGCCGGTGTAGACGCGAACGCGGGCAACGGAATTCTTACGACGACCGGTGCCGTAGAAATAAGGTTTCGTCTCGTACATATTCTATTGCCTCCTATTAAAACTCGTAGACTTCGGGCTTCTGGGCGGCGTTCAGGTGCTCAGCGCCCTTGTAGCAGCGCAGGCGGGTCATGGCCTTGGCGCCCAGGGTGTTGGCGGGGATCATGCCCTTCACCGCAACGTACATGGCCTTGTCGCTGTTCTCAGCCATCAGGGTCTTGTACTGGGTCTCTTTCAGGCCGCCGATCCAGCCGGAATGGGTGCGGTAGTACTTCTTCTCCAGCTTCTTGCCGGTCAGAACCGCCTGGTCGCAGTTGATGATGATGACATGGTCGCCGCAGTCCACATTGGGGGTGAAGGTGACCTTGTTCTTGCCGCGCAGCAGCACGGCGGCTTTGGCGGCAACGCGGCCGAGGGGCTTGCCCGCGGCGTCGATCACATACCACTTGCGCTCGGTCTGGGCGGGTTTAGCGAGAGTAGTGCTCATTTGCTGTTCCTCCTGATTTTCTTTTCGTGCCAAAAGGCGCGTGAATGCGGTTTGGCGCACATCGGCGCAAGGTTGATTATAACCGATAGGAAAAGCCGCGTCAAGCACTTTTTTCGATTATTTTGATTTAATCCCAGCTCACTCGCTCATGCTCTTTTATTCTCTCTCATTCTCCCGTTTGCTCACTTTCTATTTTTTCAAATTTTCGCGCAAAGTTTGTGCAGATTGCCTCAGGTGTGGTATAATGACCGGGAAAAGCGCCTCTTTGCCCCTTGCGGCATGGAGCGCTCGTCTTTATAATACATTATATGGAAGGGGGCCGCGACATGCAGCGTCTGGAAGGACTCATGCGCAAGGCCATTCAGGAATACGGCATGATCGCGCCCGGCGACCGGGTGTGCGTGGGCGTGTCCGGCGGCAAGGACAGCGTGGCCCTCACGGTGGGCCTTGCCCGCCTGCGGGAATATCTGGGCATTCCCTTTGAGCTGGTGGCTGTGAGCCTGGACCCCCAGTTCGGCGGCACTCCCGCCGACTACTCTTTGCTGGAAAAGCTGTTCGCGGAGCACAACGTGGAGTACCACATCCGCCGCAGCGAGATCGGGCACGTGGTGTTCGATCTGCGCCAGGAGAAGAACCCCTGCGCCCTCTGCGCCAAAATGCGCCGGGGCCTTTTACACAACACCGCCAAGGAGCTGGGCTGCAACCGGGTGGCTCTGGGCCATCACCTGGACGACGCGGTGGAGACCTTTTACATGAACCTCTGGGGCGAGGGGCGGCTGGGCTGCTTTTCGCCGGTGACCTGGCTTTCCCGCAAGGAACTGTATCTCATCCGGCCCATGGTGCTGGCCACCGAGGCCGAGGTGCGCCGGGCGGTGCGGGAACTGGACCTGCCGGTGGTGAAGAGCGCCTGCCCCGCAGACGGCGCCACCCGCCGCCAGGAGATGAAGGATTACGTGGCGGACATGGCCAAAAAGGACCCGGCCTTCCGCCAGAAAATGCTGGGGGCCCTGCAGGACGCCGGCCTGGACGGCTGGGCGCCCCTGCCCGGCACCCAAGGGCGCAGAGCCCGGCGGTGAGCGCGGGCCATTCCGCCGCCTGAGAGCGGCAAGCGAGGTGTTACCATTGGAGTTTGAAAAGCACTGTTGGGCCGAGGTAGACCTGGACGCTCTCGCCCATAACTTTAAACTCATCGCGGCCCACGCCGCCCCCGCCAAGGTATGCGCGGTGGTGAAGGCCGGAGCCTACGGCCATGCCGACGGCATGGTGTGCCAGACGCTGCAGGCCGCCGGAGCCGAATGGTTCGCGGTGAGCTGCCTTGCCGAGGCGCTGCACCTGCGCTCCGGCGGGGTGACGGGGCACATCCTCATCCTGGGCCACACCGACCCGGCCTACGCCGCCGAGCTCATCGGCAGCGACCTGACCCAAGCGGTGTTCAGCGGGGCCTACGCCCAGGCGCTGAGTGAGAACGCCCGGGCCGCGGGCGGCCGGGTGAAGGCCCATCTGAAGGTGGACACCGGCATGGGCCGGCTGGGCTTTGACGCCCGCAGCGAAGGGCACATCGAGGCCTGCGTCTCCGCTTTGGCAGACTGCTGCGGCCTGCCGGGCCTCCGAGTGACGGGCCTGTTCCAGCACTTTGCCGTGGCGGACAGCCACGCCCCCAAAGACATCGCCTACACCGCCGGCCAGCACGACCGCTTTGTGAAGGTGGCCGAGGCGCTGAAGGGCCGGGGCATTGCCCTCGAGACCGTTCACTGCAGCAACTCCGCCGCCCTCACCGAGCACCCGGAATGGGGCATGGACCTGGTTCGGCCGGGTATCATCCTCTACGGCTGCGACCCCAGCGACGAGGTGCACTTTGAGGGCCTGCGCCCGGTGCTGCGCCTCAAGGCCCGGGTGAGCCAGGTCAAGACCATCGAGGCGGGCCAGTCTTTGAGCTACGGCCTGCTCTACACCGCCCCCGGCCCCCGCCGGGTGGCCACCCTCTGCGTGGGCTACGCCGACGGCTACCCCCGCAGCCTGACGGGCCAGGGTGTGTGCAGCATTCACGGCCAGAGCGCCCCGGTCATCGGCCGGGTGTGCATGGACCAGCTGATGGTGGACGTGACGGGCCTTGACGGCGTGGACGCGGGCGACGAAGCCTGCGTTTTCGGCGCACCGGGGTGCGACTCCATCGAGGACGTGGCCCGCAAGGCGGGCACCATCCCCTACGAGATCATGTGCGCGCTGGCGCTGCGGGTGCCCCGGGTCTATCTCCGGGACGGCGAAGCCGTGGCACTGGCGGACTATCTGAATCAGACCTCATTCTGACACATCGGAGGGCAGGAAAATGAGCAAGCTGCTTGTGGTGGTGGACTATCAGAAAGACTTTGTGGACGGCGCGCTGGGCTACGCCGGGGCGGAAACGCTGGAAGGCCCCCTGTACGACAAGGTGCAGGCGGCGCTGGCCGATGGCTGGAAAGTGCTTTTCACCCGGGACACCCACGCCCCCGATTATCTTGACACCCGGGAGGGCCGTTTTCTCCCGGTGCCCCACTGCCTCAAGGGCAGCGAGGGCTGGCACCTTTACGGCAAGCTGGCCGAGTTTGAGGCGGCAGGCAATGAAGCCATCGCCTTTGTGGACAAGCCCACCTTCGGCAGCATGGAGCTGCCCGGGGCCGCCCGTGCTCTCTGCAGCGGCGAGCCGGAGGAAATCGCCCTGTGCGGCGTGGTCACCAACATCTGCGTGGTGAGCAACGCGGTGGTGCTGCATTCCGCTTTCCTTTCCAGCACCATCACCCTGCTGAAAGATCTGTGCGGCACCGGCGATGACGCCATGGGCCGAAAGGCCTTTGACCTGCTGGCGGGCATGGGCTACAACGTGATTTAAACCAAGCGCCGGGGCTTCCCCGGCTTCACACCTGTTTTTTGGAGGGGACCTGTTTGTCGAAAAAGAACATCCGCAATTTCTGTATCATCGCCCACATCGACCACGGCAAGAGCACCCTGGCCGACCGCATTCTGGAAAAGACCCACAGCGTGGACGAACGCCAGATGGAGGACCAGCTGCTGGACAACATGGAGCTGGAACGGGAGCGGGGCATTACCATCAAGGCCCGGGCGGTGACGCTGGACTACACCGCCCGTGACGGCGAGCACTATGAATTCAACCTCATCGACACCCCGGGCCACGTGGACTTCGGCTATGAGGTGAGCCGCAGCCTGGCCGCCTGCGAGGGCGCGGTGCTGGTGGTGGACTCCACCCAGGGCGTGGAGGCCCAGACCCTGGCCAACACCTATCTGGCGCTGGAGCACGACCTGGAACTGGTGCCCATCCTGAACAAGATCGACCTGCCCAGCTCTGAGCCGGACCGGGTGGCCAAAGAGGTGGAGGACGTGATCGGCCTGCCCTGCATGGACGCCCCCCGGGTGAGCGCCAAGATGGGCATTGGCATTGAGGACGTGCTGGAAAAGGTCATCACCGACATCCCCGCCCCCAAGGGGGACGAGACCGCGCCGCTGAAGGCCCTCATCTTCGACAGCGTCTACGACAGCTACAAGGGCGTTATTGTCTACATCCGCGTGTTTGAAGGCACGGTGAAGCCCGGCGACACGGTGCGGATGATGGCCACCGGCGCGGAGTTCACGCTGGTGGAGGTGGGCCGCATGGGCGCCACCAGCCTCATGCCCTGCGACAAGCTGGAGGCCGGCGACGTGGGCTATCTCACCGCCAGTATCAAAAACGTGCGGGAGACCCGCGTGGGCGACACGGTGACCCTGGTGGCCAACCCCACCCCCGAACCGCTGCCCGGTTACCGCAAGGTGACGCCGATGGTGTTCTGCGGTATCTACACCGTGGACGGCGCCAAGTACCCCGACCTGAAGGACGCGCTGGAAAAGCTGCAGCTGAACGACGCGGCTCTGAGCTTTGAGCCGGAGACCAGCGCGGCGCTGGGCTTTGGTTTCCGCTGCGGTTTCCTGGGCCTTTTGCACCTGGACATCATCACCCAGCGGCTGGAACGGGAGTTCGATCTGGACCTCATCACCACCGCTCCCAGTGTGGAATACCGCTTCACCCTCACCGACGGCACCACCCTCACCATCGAGAACCCGTCGGACTACCCCGATCCGGGCCGCATTGCCAAGCAGGAAGAGCCCTATGTGGACGCTCACATCTACACCCCCACCGAGTATGTGGGCAGCCTGATGGACCTGTGCCAGGACCGGCGGGGCACCATGATCGACATGAAGTATCTGGACGCCGAGCGGGTGGACCTGCACTACGAGCTGCCCCTGGGCGAGATCGTCTACGACTTCTTCGACGCCATCAAGAGCCGCAGCCGGGGCTACGCCAGCTACGACTACGAGATGAAGGGCTTCAAGGAGAGCAAACTGGTCAAGCTGGACATGCTGCTCAACGGCGACATGGTGGACGCGCTGAGCATGGTGGTCCACGCGGACAAGGCCTACGCCAAGGGCCGCCGCCTGGCCGAGCGGCTGAAGGAGAACATTCCCCGCCAGATGTTTGAAATTCCCATTCAGGCGGCCATCGGCGGCAAGGTCATCGCCCGTGAGACGGTGAAGGCCATGCGCAAGGACGTGCTGGCCAAATGCTACGGCGGCGACATCACCCGAAAGAAAAAGCTGCTGGAAAAGCAGAAAGAAGGCAAAAAGAAAATGCGCCAGCTGGGCAGCGTGGAACTGCCCAGCGAGGCCTTTACCGCCGTGCTCAAACTGGACGAGAACTGACACACAAAGAAGGGCCGCCCCATCGGGGCGGCCCTTCTGCGTTTAAAAATCAGTCGCGGCTGCGGGAGAAAATGCGCAGGATGTAGAGGAACAGGTTGATGAAGTCCAGATACAGTTCCAGCGCCGAGAACACCGAAGCTTTCTTCGCCAGTTCCGGGTTGCCGGCGTAAGCGAAGTAAGCGGCCTTGATCTTCTGGGTGTCGTAGGCGGTGTAGCAGGCAAAGATGACAATGCCCACGCAGCACAGCAGGATGTTCACCCCGCCGAAGAACATGCCGATGACGCTGACGATCATCATGGCGATGAGGCCGAACATCAGCGGTTTGGCCCAGCCGGACAGATCCTGCTTGGTGAGGTAGCCGTAGGCGGCCATGATACCGAAGTAGAGGGCGGTGGCGCCAAAGGCCAGCACCAGATCGAACATCTGGTAGAGGTAGAAGTAGCAGCTGAACACCAGGCCGTTGAGGGCGGCGTAGAGGAAGAACATGCCCCTGGCGCTGCCCACGCCGATCTTGTGAATGCGGGCGCTCATCACCATCACCACCGCGATCTCAGCGATGGCCAGGCCCCAGAACAGCAGCGAATTGCGCAGCAGCAGAATGCCGATCCCGCTGGTGTAGCCCGCCAGCGCCACCAGGAAGGTGACCATCAGGCCTGCGAACATCCAGCCGAAGGTCTTGGCGGTGTATTCCGCCAGCGTCTCGTAGCGGGCATTGGTGCTGAACACACCGTCCGGCCCCTGGTTGGCATAAAAAGCATTGTTGTCGGGCTCAAAGCCCGGTCCGTATTGTTGATTCATGGGGATCTCCCTCCTTTGGGCTTATTATATCGCACAACAACGCCGGAATTGTAAACAAAATCAAAATAATTTATAATACCCTGTGAAACCTTTGTGTAAAGGAGGCCGCCGCCTTGGGCTTTGGGCTGTATCTGCACGTTCCCTACTGCCTTGCCAAGTGCCGCTACTGCGATTTTTATTCCGCCGGGGCCAGCCGCGCCGTGCCGGCGGAATACGTGGACGCCCTCATCGCCCGGATGGAGGCCATGTGCCCCGGGCGGCCGGAAACATTGTACTTTGGCGGCGGCACCCCCAGTCTGCTCTCCCCCGCCCAGGCGGCGCGGCTGGTAAAGGCCGCCCACCCGCTGCCCGGCGCGGAAATAACGCTGGAAGCGAATCCCGAAACGGTGGACGAAGCAAAGTTGGCGGACTTTCGCGCCGCCGGGGTCAATCGTCTGAGCCTTGGAGTGCAGACGGCGGACGACGAGAGCCTCGCCCGCCTGGGCCGTCCCCACACCGCCGCCCAGAGCCGCGCCGCGCTGGCCGCGGCAAAGGCCGCGGGCTTTGAGAACATCACCGGCGACATCATGCTGGCTCTGCCCCATTATACGCGGGGGGAGTTCGGCCGCACCCTTTCCCTGCTGGCGGAGGGCGGCGCCACCCACATCTCGGCCTATCTTTTGAAAATCGAGCCGGGCACCCCCTTCGGAAAAAATCCCCCGCCGGGCCTGCCGGACGAGGACGAAGCGGCGGATTTTTACCTCTACGCAGTGGACGAACTGGCAAAAGCGGGCTACGCCCAGTATGAGATAAGCAACTTCGCCCGGCCCGGCTTTGAGGGCAAACACAACCTCATCTACTGGGACTGCCGGGACTATCTGGGCCTCGGCCCTGCGGCGGCCAGCTGCATGGGGGGCAAGCGCTTCTCCTTCGGCCGCAGCACCGCGGATTTCCTGGCCGGGGCGGCCCCCGCGCCGGAGGGCGAGTGCACCGGGGCGGACTACATCATGCTGCGGCTGCGCCTTGCCGAGGGTCTGCGCCTCTCGCTGTTGAAAGAGCGGTACGGCCTTGCCTTTGACGAAGGCCGTCTTGCCTTTATCCGCCGGTGCGTGGCGGCGGGCTACGCCCTGTTTGACGGCGAACGCCTGGCCCTCACCCCAAGGGGAATGCTGGTGCAGAACAGCATTCTCACGGAACTTTTGCCCTGAACATCAAAAGCGGCAGGCCCCTGATGGGGTCTGCCGCTTTGTTGTGGGCTCAGTCCGATAGATTCTCCATGATCTCTTCACGCCAGGCGGTGTTCGCAATAGCGGGCACACTTGCAAAGGAAGTTTTCACCGCATTTACGATCTTTTTATAGTACACATTGTTTTGAAGAAAATCCCTGATCTCCAAACTGGTGAACGGCATGATCACAACGCCATCCACCGGAACATGCGTGTTGGTGGATTCCAGTGATGCCGACGCAACTGCCCGCCAGATGTTGATGGTGTTATAATCCAATTCATCCGCAATGAAAAAAGTTATGGTCTCTTTCGGCTCGTTGTCCGCCTTCAGGTTGAGGGAATGGCGCAGCACCGGCTCCCATTCTCCCCGTTTTTGAACCTGTTTTTTCATGAGAGTCACTTCCAGCATGACCACGATCTCCGGATAATGGATCACAATGTCTCCCTCGCCGCCCCCGGCATGGATGACAGGTTCGAAGTCGGCATTAAGGGTCAGATTGAAGCTGTTGTAAAGATCAAACTCTTCGTTGGAGAGATAGTACCACGCGATGCCCACGATGTATTCATAGATGGTGGGCACAGTAGCCGCGTCGTTGACCTCTTTTTTGATTTTCAAGTCGTTCCTGCGATCAGAAAACAGAGCCAACAACTCGATCACTTTTTCCCTTGGATATTTGCTCCGGATGTGCGCAGCAAAATCAGCGCTCTTCTGCCCGACGAGCAGCTCATTTGCGGCCGCAGCTGTAGTAACTCCCAGGTGATCTTCGATTTGCTGGGTGATGGTTTCCACCTCAACCGCGGAATAGTGGAAGATGTTTGCGATGGATACATTTTTGCCGAGATAACAATCTTCGTCTTTCTCGTACCGGCGATATTCATCCTCGGTCATTTCGCCAAAGATATGCTCTCTCAAACGGTCGGCGCAAAACATGCGGGAAAGAACTTCCTGGTAAGCCAGTTCCGGAAGCCTCTTGAATTTAAACAAACCGGTAGCGCCCAAAAGGCGGAGCGTCGTATCGGAATATTCCCGGATCCCATCGATCCATTTGGACCGGGCGTATGTGGTATAGAACGCCGAAATGAAATCCGTTGCGCACAGCAGCGGATGCCCTGCATTCTTCTCGAGGAATTCTTCCAGACTGTGGTGGTTGCCCCTGTTGCCGATGTCAAAGACCGCCCTGCCGCAGCCAAAAGCCTTGTTGATCAGCGGGGCATCCTCTCTGTCAAAGCATTCCAGCAGACGCTCATAATCGCCATGGCTCCGGCTCTGAAGAAAGTCTCGGAGTGCACAGAAAAAAGCATAATAGGCTTTGGATATGGTGGCGTTGCTTTTTGAACTTTTGAAAACAGTCTGAAAGACGGCGTAGTCCAAATCGCTTTTGCCCGCAAGTTCGCCGGGCAGGGTGATGTTAATGTCGCAGATGATCTCTTCCAGTTGCTCGGCGGTGACGGAATTGCTGCGGATGGCTTCCTTCAGAGAATCGTTTGCATAGGGTGAAAGCCCTTGCACCACGATCTCAAAGGTATGCCCGCTGACAGCCTCTCCTTCCAGCAGCAATGTCAGCGCCATAAGAAAGGGCGCGTAATATTGCCGCCTGCCCTGGCGCGACTCGCCAAAAATCTTGAGTTTTGCAAGCTGGCGGAGCAGCGCGATGTTGATGTTGTCCAACGGGAGGATCCCTTCCAGGGCGTCCCGCTGGACGCTGCCCCGCAGATAGGCATAGCCCGCCTCGGTGATGTTGCGGTCCTCGGTGGAAAAGCCCATCTTCACCAGGTTGCTGGTGTAGTGTCGGGCCCTCTTTTCGATGGACTCGTCCAGGACCCGGGCAAAGCGGGCAAAGTTTTTTTGCACCCATCCTTCGTCACGGTCGATAAAGGTCTGGCGCTCTGCGCCCAGCGCCTGGACGAAGGCGTCGTATTTCCGATGGACCTGAAAAACATCCTTGGACTTATCCAGCGCCTTTTCATAAAACAGAAACTGTGCCAGGCTGGCCGGATAGGTCCCCCATTTTTCGGAAGGCCAGGTCTCCTTCAGCTCCTCCAAAATCTCCAGATAGACCTTCAGCGCGTTGAGCACGTCGCTGCGCCGCCCGTTGGTGTCCATCAGATTGAAGATGTGGTTTGGTTCAACAAACACTTTGTGTCTCCCCTATGTCAGTAGTTAACGATCAGCACCTCTTCGGAAGCAGAGGTCCTGTCCTTGGTCTGGTAGTTGGAGTTGGCGTAGCTGCAGATCAGCGGGATCGCGGTGTAGCGGCCGGCGTTTTGTCTCAGCCAGTCCAGCAGGATGTCGTTCTCCTTGCCCTTGCTGCGCAAAACGTTGGACAGCGCAAACCGGATCTTTTTCTGATGCAGCCGGTCCAGCAGCGACAGCAAATCTCTCTCGGCCGTCTCATCCCAACCGCCTTTTTCGTTGTAGGTCGCGCAGGTGATCAGATAGGGTGGATCTGCATAGACAAAGTCATGGGGTGAGAGAGAGGAAAAGTCAAACGCGCGAAAATCGCCGCAGGTAAAAACGCAGTCCCGCGTTTGTATGGTCTCCAAAAATGCCAAAAGCTTTTGTTCCATGCTTTTGTTGAAATCCCGCTTGCCCACAGGCAGGTTGAATTCTCCTTTGGCGTTGAAACGGATCTGGTTGTTGAAGGAATAAACGATCAACACATAGAGCATGAGGTAAGCGGCGGCATCTTTTTCTCCGTTTGTGTATTTTCGATTGAAATCGTTCCGCAATTCAAAAAAGCCCTTTTTGTTGTAAGCGCTGAGACCTCGGCTGCTGTTGCACCCGTAGCGAGCGTAGCCATGCCGGCTGACCAGCGAAAGGCCATAGGCCTCAATGATCTCATAGACCCCCTTCAGGACATCCGACTTGTCCATGGCTTTGAAGGTGTTGTAAAGCCCCATCAGATTGGCGTCCTTGTCGTTGTACACCGTGCGCATTCCGGGAGCATTGAGGCCCACATTGCAGCCGCCGCAAAACAGATCCACAAACAAGCCCACGTCCCGAGGAAAGAAGGGCAAGATCTGAGGCAGCAGTTTGTGTTTACCACCAGTGTAGTTGAGTGGCGATCGTATCATCGTTTACGCTCCATCATAGCATGTGCAGAGAAACAGCCGCTCGGCGTTTTCTTCGATATCGGACCTTCCTGTGGTAAAGGGTTTGTAGCTTTCGGAAAACACCTTGACCACGCCCTTTTGGCGCAGGATCCTGAGGATATCCTCGTCCGAGATCTTGGCGTTTGAACGGCTGTTTCCCTTTTCCGCCATGTTGTTGTAGGAAAGCAGGATATACCGGGCCCGGATGTCCCCCACCAGCGCCTCAAATGCCTCGGCGGCACCGGCGGTGCAGTAGCGGCTCTTCATACCGCTTCGGTCCATCTTTTTGGCCACCCCGAACACCTCCGGCTTTTCCCAGCGGGCAACGTTCTCCAAAAGGTGGTAGGCGTCGCAGTACTGCCTGGAGTTGTAGGGCGGGTCGATGTAAACCAGGTCCGCGCGGATCCTTTTGACCAGTTCATTGGCATCCTCGTTGAAGCACCGGTTGCCCGGGCGGTTGTTCGCCCGGGCCAGCGGCACGGCAAGCTCCAGCGCCCCTTCATAGGCGGCGCCTTTGCGATAAGCATCGTAATGACCGCAGGTAGCAGCGATCTTGTCCATCGCATAGAGCAATGACGTGATCAGCAGCGCCCGCTCACGCTCGTTCAGCTCACCTTTTTTGTAACTGCGTTCGATGTCCTCGCGGATATAACCGATCTTCGCGCAATTTCTTTTGTTGAAATAGGTGCCTGCAAAGTTGCGGGTCATATAATTTTCGCCGCACCTGGTCTTTGCATTGTAACGCGCAACAAAGTCAGCGATTTTTTTCTGATCGTAAGCCTGCGCGCCAAACCAAGCGCAGTGACAAATATAGTTGCTGTACATCAAATCGTTGGTGATGACTGCCTTGTCCGGGAACGCGGAAGCCACCGCGCCGGTCCCTGCAAAGATGTCGGCGACCGTTTCAATTCCGGCGCACTCTTTTTCCACCACACCAGTGATGAAAGGGAGCAGTTTGTACTTGTTTCCCAGATATCGTCTGTTGTTGATTTGAAACGTTTTGCACACCTTGGCCTCAGAAACGCCCACGGCGGATCCCTCCATATTTTGCTGTTTTCACTATACGCCATTTGGGGTCCCTTAGGCAGGACTTTTCCCATCCTGTGCCGGCAGCTGACCATTCGGCGGGCAGACTGCCGGCTATGGTGCGCCTCCCTTCATCAAAACAAAAGACGCTTTTTTATTCTATGGTCCAGCAACTAACAAGTCAATCTGTTTTTGCGGCGGCTCAGTCCTGCCACTTGTCGCAGAGGGCTTCCACCTGGCTGGCAAAGCGGGCCAGCTCCTTGTTGGTGTGGCCTTCCTTGGCTTTGATGATGTTCAGCAGGCGGTGGCCGGCGTCCAGCAGGCGGCGGAACACCGGGTTCTCCCGTTTCTTGCCGCCGCCCTCCTCCTTGGCGATGCGCTGGGTGTTGCCCACCACAAGGCAGCTGCCGGTGAGGAGGTCGTACTCCGCGCCGTTGTAGGGCGCGGCGGCGGCCAGGCCCAGCTCCGCGCGCAGGCGGTTCGCGAAGATGTCGCACACCTCGTCCTCGCCGTGGGTGACGAAGACGGTGCGGGGCTTCGTTTCAAAGTTCTTCACCCAGTTCATCAGGCCCTCGTTGTCCGCGTGGCCGGACACGCCTGCCAGCACCTGCACTTTGCAGCGCACCTCGATGGTCTCGCCGAAGAGTTTGACCTCTTTCGCGCCCTCCACCAGCGCCCGGCCCAGGGTGCCCGGCGACTGATAGCCCACAAAGAGCACCGTGCTCTCCGGCCGCCAGAGGTTGTGTTTCAGATGGTGACGGATCCGCCCGGCTTCGCACATGCCGCTGGCGGAGAGGATGACCTTGGGCTCGGAATCAAAGTTGATGGCTTTGGAGTCGTCGCTGCTCAAAGAGAGCTTGAGCCCCCGGAAATTGATGGGATTCACCCCCTGCATGACCAGGGTTCGGGCCTCCTCGTCGTAGCACTCGGCCCAGCTGGTCTTGAACACCTGGGTGGCCTCCACGGCCATGGGGCTGTCCACATACACCGTGAAGTTCTCGTGGCCCTTCACCAGATTCTGCTCCTTGATCTGGCGCAGGAAATAGAGCATTTCCTGGGTGCGGCCCACGGCGAAGCTGGGGATGACCAGGTTGCCGCCCCGGTCGAAGGTGTCCTGCAAGACGGCGGCCAGGGCGGGCACATAGTCCGGCCGGGGGCCGTGGCTGCGGTCGCCGTAGGTGGACTCCATCACCACATAGTCCGCCTCATGGATGGGCTGGGGGTCCCGCAGCAGGGGCTGATGGGTGTTGCCGATGTCGCCGGAAAAGACGATCTTGCGGGTCTCCTCCCCTTCGGTGACCCACAACTCGATGGACGCGGAGCCCAGAAGGTGGCCCACATCGGTGAAGCGGGCGCGGATGTTCGGCCCCACCTCCACCGTCTCGCCGTAGTCCACTTCATGGAACAGGGCCAGGGCGGCCTCGGCGTCCTGCATGGTGTAAAGGGGCTGGTACTCCTCGCCGCCGGAGCGTTTGGCCTTGCGGTTGCGCCACTCGGCCTCGAACTCCTGGATGTGGGCGGAGTCGCGCAGCATGATACCGCACAGTTCGGCGGTGGCGCCGGTGGTAAAGACCGGTCCCTTGTAGCCGTTTTTCACCATCAGGGGAATACGCCCGGAATGGTCGATGTGGGCGTGGGTCAGCAGCATGCAGTCCACCTGGCCGGGGGCCAAAGGCAGGGGCTGGTTCTCGTAGATGTCGCGGCCCTGCTCCATGCCGCAGTCCACCATCAGGTTGAAACCGCCGGTCTGCAAAAGATAGCAGCTGCCGGTGACCTCGTGGGCGGCGCCTAAGAACGAAAGTTTCATACGCTTGCTCCCCCTTTCCCTTTGCGGGCGTTGGTATTTGTCTTTATTATACCCCGCCTGCGCGCAGGGGGCAAGGAAGAAAAACGCACCGTCTCCCTTTCGGGAAACGGTGCGTTTTGTTCAGTGAAAAATTACCGCTCCTTGGAGTCGATCTCGGCGCGGATGGCAGCCAGGAAGGCGTCCACGGTCATGGTGCCGCCCTTCTCCTCCTTGCGGGCGCGGACGGCCACGGTGCCGTCCTCCATCTCCTTGTCGCCCACCACCAGCATGTAGGGGATCTTCTTCAGCTGGGCCTCGCGGATCTTGTAGCCCATTTTCTCGCTGCGGTAGTCGGCCTCCACACGGATACCGGCGGCGGCTAGCTTTTTCTCCAGCTCCTTGGCGTACTCGTGCTGACGGTCGGTAATGGGGATGATCATCGCCTGCACCGGGGCCAGCCAGGTGGGGAAGGCGCCGGCGAAGTGCTCGATGAGGATGCCGATGAAGCGCTCAATGCTGCCGAACACTACGCGGTGGATCATCACCGGGCGGTGCTTCAGGCCGTCTTCGCCGGTGTACTCCAGCTCAAAGCGCTCGGGCAGCTGCATATCCAGCTGGATGGTGCCGCACTGCCAGGTACGGCCGATGGCGTCCACCAGATGGAAGTCCAGCTTCGGGCCGTAGAAGGCGCCGTCGCCCTCGTTCACGGTGTACTCGCGGCCCAGCTCCTCAATGGCGCTGCGCAGGCCGTCGGTGGCACGGGCCCAGTCCTCGTCGCTGCCCATGTGGTCTTCCGGCATGGTGGACAGCTCGATATGATACTCAAAGCCGAACAGGCTGTAGACCTTGTCGATCAGCTGCACAACGCCCTTGATCTCGTCCTTGATCTGGTCGGGGGTCATAAAGATATGGGCGTCGTCCTGGGTGAAGCAGCGCACACGCATGAGGCCGTGCAGCGCGCCGGACAGCTCGTGGCGGTGCACGAGGCCCAGCTCGCCCATGCGCAGGGGCAGGTCACGGTAGCTGCGGGGCTGGGTCTGGTACACCAGCATGCCGCCGGGGCAGTTCATCGGCTTGATGGCAAAATCGGTGTCGTCGATGACGGTGGTGTACATGTTGTTCTTGTAGTGATCCCAGTGGCCGCTGCGCTCCCACAGGCTGCGGTTGAGCATCATGGGGGTGCTGATCTCCTGATAGCCGGCCTCACGATGGATCTGCCGCCAGAAGTCGATGAGGGTGTTCTTCAGCACCATGCCCTTGGGCAGGAAGAAGGGGAAGCCGGGGCCCTCTTCCAGCAGGGTGAACAGCTCCAGTTCCTTGCCCAGACGGCGATGGTCGCGCTTGGCGGCCTCTTCCATCAGCTTCAGATACTCCTCCAGGCCGCTGGCCTTGGGGAAGGCAATGCCGTAGAGGCGGTCCAGGCTGTCGCGGGAGGCGTCGCCGCGCCAGTAGGCGGCGGCCACCTTGGTCAGCTTCACGGCCTTGATGGCGCCGGTGCTCATCAGGTGGGGGCCGGCGCACAGGTCGGTGAAGTCGCCCTGCTTGTAAACGGTGAGCTCCCAGCCCTTCTCGGCGTACTCTTCCAGCAGCTCCAGTTTGTAGGTCTGGCCGGCGAAGATCTCGCGGCCTTCCTCCACGGTGATGACCCGCTTTTCGAGAGGCAGGTCCTCTTTGACGATTTTCTTCATCTCGGCTTCGATGGCCTCAAAGTCGCCGGTGGTCAGGGGCCGGTCGGCCTTGATGTCGTAGTACCAGCCGTTTTCCAGCGCCGGGCCAATGCCGAAGTGGGCGCCGGGGAACAAGTGCTGCACCGCCTGGGCCATCACATGGGCCGCGGTGTGCCAAAAGGCATGCTTGCCGCCCTCGTCCTCAAAGGTGAGGATCTCCAGGGTGCAGTCCTCGTTCAGAACGGTGCGCAGATCGCACAGCTCGCCGTTCACTTTCGCGGCGCAGGCGCTCTTGTAGAGGCCCATGCCGATGCTCTTGGCCACGTCGGCCGCGGACACGCCCGCCTCAAACTGGCGCGCGTCCCCTTTCAGTTCCACATTGATCATGTTCTCAAAACCTCCTGTAAACGAAAAAACGCCCCACCCCGTTGCAAAACATACGGGATGAAGCATTGTGCTCCACGGTTCCACCCGAATTGCGCCCAAAAAGCGCCACTCGTTTGGGCTGTAACGGGCCCGGCCCGGCGGGGGTTCACCCCCGCGCTCGGCGGTGGTAGGTCAGGCAGGCCGCGCAAAGCCGCTTGCAGCACGCCCGAAAAGGGTGGCGGCTCTCTCTGGTGCGCGCCTTCGCCCGCCCGTGTCCGCTTCGACACTTTGCGGGATAAGACTGTGCCCTAATGATATACTTCTTTTGGCCTGCTGTCAATATTTCTTGACAATTTGTAAACTGTTCATTAAAATAATGTAGTAGTATATTTGATGATCTGCCGCTGGGCCCAATGCAACGCAGGGCCGGCGCTGTGCGATTTATATGACAGGGCCCCGCAAGGGTCTTTTTGGTATGCTCATTGTCAATTATAAATAACGGTCTTGTTTTGCCATTTTTTGAAACAGGCAAGCCCAGGACGGCGATTATCTCAGATACCTATTCTATCTTGAGGAGTTGAAACAATTGCCACCCATTATCGCTATTGTGGTGGCGGTCGTTGCAGCTGTCGTTTCCGGGTTTGTCTGTTTTTTTGCGGGTTCGGCCTACCGCCGCAAGACCGCAGAGGCAAAGCTTGGCAGTGCTGAAGAGGAAGCCAAGCGTATCGTGAACGACGCCATCAAGGCCGCCGAACAGAAACGCAAGGAGACCGTGATCGAGGCCAAGGACGAAGCCCTTCGCATGAAGACCGAGGCCGACAAGGAGATCAAAGAGCGCCGCAGCGAGCTGTCCCGCCAGGAGCGCCGCCTGGACCAGAAGGAAGAGGCTCTGGACAAGCGCGTGGCCGCCTTCGAGCAGAAGGAAGAGGAGCAGCGCCAGCGCTCGGAACTGGTGGAGGCCAAGCTGGACGAACTGGAACAGCTGAAACTCCGCCAGCTGGAAAAGCTGGAGACCATCGCCGGCCTGACCCAGGAGGACGCCAAGCAGCTGCTTTTGAACCGTCTGGACCAGGACCTGACCCACGAAAAGGCCATGCGTGTGGCCGCCTACGAGGCCAACCTCAAGGACCAGTGCGACGCCATGGCCCGGGAGCTGATCGGCCAGGCCATCGCCCGCTGCGCCGCCGACCACTCCAGCGAGGCCACCGTGAGCGTTGTGCCTCTGCCCAACGACGACATGAAGGGCCGGATCATCGGCCGTGAGGGCCGCAACATCCGCGCCCTGGAGACCGCCACCGGCGTGGACCTTATCATCGACGACACCCCCGAGGCCATCACCCTGTCCAGCTTCGACCAGGCCCGCCGCGAGGTGGCCCGCATGACGCTGGAGCGCCTCATCACCGACGGCCGTATCCACCCCGCCCGCATTGAGGAGACGGTGGAGAAATGCCGCCGCGAGCTGGAACTGAGCATGAAGCGGGAAGGCGAGCGCGCGGTGATGGAGGTGGGCCTGCACGGCATCCATCCCGACATCGTGAAGCTGCTGGGCCGGCTGAAATTCCGCACCAGCTTTGGCCAGAACGTGCTGAACCACTCGCTGGAAGTGGCCTACCTCTCCGGCCTGCTGGCCGCCGAGATGGGCGTGAACGTGACCCAGGCCCGCCGCGCCGGCCTTCTGCACGACATCGGCAAGGCGCTGGACCACGAGATCGAAGGCAGCCACATCCAGATCGGTGTGGAGATCGCCCGCAAGTACAAGGAGAACCCGGCTGTCATCCATGCCATCGAGGCCCACCACGGCGACGTGGAGCCCAAGACCCCGCTGGCCTTCATCGTGATGGCCGCCGACGCCATCAGCGCCGCCCGCCCGGGCGCCCGCCGCGAGAACCTGGAAAGCTACATCAAGCGGCTGGAGAACCTGGAAGAGCTGAGCTGCAGCTTCGAAGGCGTGGAGACCGCCTTCGCCGTGCAGGCAGGCCGTGAGGTGCGTATCATGGTGAAGCCCGACGCGGTGGACGACGATCATCTGGTGCTGCTGGCCCGGGCCATCACCAAGAAGATCGAGGACGAACTGGACTACCCCGGTCAGATCAAGGTGAACGTGATCCGGGAGAGCCGCGCGGTGGAATACGCGAAATAAGCCTTTTGCAGGGCCCCTTTGCGGGGCCCTGCTTTTTTGCGTCCCGTGGAAATTTGTACAATAATTTTTTAACAGTTCGCCTTGTTTTTCATCCAAAAATATTGTATTCTAAAAAAAAGGCGTTTTGCCCGGGCGGGCAAAGCGCCTTTGAACATGGAGGAAGCGTTATGGAACAGCGTATGCAGAAGGTCTATTCCCGCAGCGGCGCGGTGGCGCTGAAGGTGGCTCCGGGCCACTTTGCCACCAACCACAGCCACATCAACTACTACATCGACATCACTGCCCTCAAGACCCGCCTGAGCGACGCGGAAGCGGTGGCCCGGGAGCTGGCGCAGAAGTACGTCACCAGCACCGTCATCGACACCATCGTCTGCCTGGACGGCACCCAGGTCATCGGCGCCTGCCTTGCCCGGGAGCTGACCAAGAGCGGCCTTGCCTCCATCAACGCCCACCAGTCCATCTACGTCATCCGCCCGGAATACAATTCCAACAGCCAGCTGCTCTTCCGCGACAACCTCCAGCCCATGCTGAACGGCAAACACGTCCTGATCCTGATGGCCTCGGTGGCCACCGGCAAAACCATCAACAAGAGCGTGGAGTGCGTGCAGTATTACGGCGGTATCGTGCAGGGCGTGGCCGCGGTGTACAGCACCATGAAGTCCATCGACGGGCTGGACATCCAGTCCATCTTCTCCCCCGACGACCTGCCCGGCTACGCCAGCTACGAGTTCAAGGATTGCCCCTACTGCAAGCAGGGCATTAAGCTGGACGCGCTGGTGAACAGCTTTGGTTATTCCAAATTGTAAAACCGAGTCGAAATATTACAAAAAGGACCCGCCGGTTTTTGCCCGGCGGGTCCTTTTCTGCTTTGTTCAGCCCTGGCAGCCCAGGTCGTCCCAGTCGCCGAAGTCCTCGGCGCAGGCAATACGGGTGGCGTCCAGCTTGCCGTCCTCGGTGAGAGGCTTTTCGGCCGCGCCCAGGTCCACCGGGTTGGGGTTGGGGCCCCGGTCCGGCTTTTGGGCCGCGTGGTAAGGCTCTTCTTCCCCGGCGGGGGCAGTGTCGTCTTCCTCGGTCAGGGGCACCTCCACATAGTCGCCCTCGATGTGGCCGTCGTTGTTGTAATCCCGCAGCAGCTTCACAGCAAAGGCCCCCGCGGCAAGCCCTAAGCCGATGGATAAAAAGCGGCGAATGAATCCCATGTTTTCCTCCCTCTGCATGCCCCGCCGGTCCCGGCGGGGCGTCAAAAAGCGCTATGGTGTAAGTATACCACGGCATGCCGCCCCTTTCAACCGAAAACAGGCGAAGAGAAAAGGCCGGCCCTTTGGGGCCGGCCTCTCTGTGTGCACAACGCTCCGTCAGCGCAGTTCGTCCAGCACGCGCACCAGTTCCGCGCGGTGCGCGGGGTCGGAGCAGCCGTCGCGGCAAAGCACCTCCAGCACTTCCGCTTCGCTGCCGCCAAACCGCTTTTCGACCAGGTTGTTCAGCTCCACAAGCTGCATCTGGCGGCGGGTCACCAGCGGCGTCACCGTAAAGTCGGTCCCGCTGCGTTCCAGAACGCCCTTGCTGATCAGCCGCTTGAGCACCGTGTAGGTGGTGTTCTTCGCCCAGTCAAACCGCTGGCCGGCAATGGCAGCGATCCGGCTGGCCGTGGTGGGGGCCGTCTCCCATACGATCTCCATCAGGTTCCATTCTGCGTCGAACAGCTTTACTGTTTCCACTGTTGATCCGTCCTTTCCGCCCTGCCACAGGCTATTTTCCGGCAGAAGGGGGCAGTATCCCCTTGTTTACTTTACTATATCATACCCCCCGCCCTTTTTCAGCATAAAACTTCCCCGCCGGGATTTTTTTGTAACTTTGCACTTAATGCGCCCGCTTTTTGGTAGTCTCTATGACAATAGTAGACGATTTATGTAGTACATAAATGGACATTTTTATACACAATACACAAAAATAAAGCGCCCCGCAGGCAAAATTGCCCGCGGGGCGAAAACACTTTATTTGCACGATCAGCGCTCAGAACTCAGCTGAAGGTGACATAATCCTGCTCCAGAGGCTTGGCCGGCTCCACTTCCAGGGCGGTGAGCACCGGGCCCTTGCCGCCGAACAGCGGGTGGAACTGCACACGGACCTTGGCGGTGAGCTTGATCCAGCTGCGCTGGGCCAGCTTTTTGGCGTCGTCGTATTTGCAGGGGAAGCCCACGAACTGGATGTCCTCCACGCAGCAGGTCATGGCAAAGCGCCCGGGCACGAACTGGCCCTGGCCCACCCGGGGGGTCTGGCAGACCTGGGCGGTGAAGCGCACCGTCTTGCCGGCGTACTTTTCCGGGTCCTCGGAGGCGTCCAGATACCAGATACCAAAATCCTCGTCGCCAATATCGATGACGTCGGCTTCGATGTCAAAGGGCAGTTCGTCGGGCAGGTCGTCGTACTCCACGCTGCCGTCGGAATACTCATAGGCGATGTCGCACCGGCGGCTGGCCTGGCGCACCGCTTTGTGGATGTAGTCCCGGTCGTCGGAGGAGCTGACCGCCTCCGCCCGGTTGACCACCAGCAGCTCGCTGGCGCCGAATTTTTCCAACATCAGCTGGCGCATGTTTTCAAAATAGGTGCGGAAGGTGGTGCCGTCTGCGGTGCAGATGGTCTGGTAGACGAGCCAGTGGGGCGGCAAAGCCTCCATCAGCGCCGAGAGGGGCCACATGCCGTTGTACTCGATGAGCACCCGGCCCGCGCCGCTCTTTTTGGCTTTCTCTTCCAGAACGTCGGGGGTCAGGTCCGCCTGGGAGTCGATGGTGTCCACCGTGACGCCGCCGAAGGCAAACTCCTCGGGGCGGTACTCCACCTCACCCTCCTCACAGATCAGCAGCAGGGTCTTGTCGCCGCTGTCGAACTTGGGGTCGTTCATGGTCTCCTGGATGAAGGTGGTCTTGCCGCTTTCCAGCTGGCCCAGGAACAGGTAGACCGGGATCTCAGTCGCTGCCATTCTTCGTCTCTCCTTTACGCTAGGTGGAAGATCAGTTCCAGCGCCGGCTCGTTCAGCTTTGCGCCGATGACACACAGCCGGCCGGTCACGTCGGCGGCGCCGGTGCGCACATCCGCCTCGCCGGGCACATAGTCAAAGTGGATCCACTCGCCCTCGCCGGGCAGAATGCCCTTGGCCCGCAGGATGGTGCCGTACTTGCCGGTGTCCAGGGCGGCCAGGGCGGCCTTTACCTCGTCGGCGGTGAACTTGCGGGCAGTCTCGCGGCCAAAGCTGGAGAACACCTCGTCGGCATGATGGTGGTGATGGTCGTGGCCGCAGGAGCAGTGCTCATCGTGGTCATGGTGGTGCTCATGGTCATGGCCGCAGCCGCAATGCTCGTCGTGGTCGTGATCGTGATGATGGTCGTGGTCATGGCCGCACTCACAGTGCTCGTCATGGTCGTGGTGGTGCTCATGCTCATGTTCGTGCTCGTGGTCGTGCTCGGCCAGGGTCTGGGCCAGCAGCTTTGCCACAAAGTCCTGCCCTTCCTCGATGGCGGCCAGGATCTGCGCGCCGGAGAGCTGGGCCCAGTCGGTGGTGATGATGACCGCGTCGGGGTTGACGGTGCGCAGCAGCGCCACCGCGTCGGCCACCTTCTGCTCGCTGGCAGAGCCGGTGCGGCTGAGGATGACGGCGTTGGCGTGGGAGACCTGGTCGTTGTAGAACTCGCCGAAGTTCTTCATGTACATCTTGACCTTGTTCACGTCCGCCACGGTGGCAAAGCAGTTCAGCTTCACGTCCCGCTCGCCGGCCACGGCGGCCACGGCGCGGGTCACGTCGCTGAGCTTGCCCACGCCGGAGGGCTCGATGAGGATACGGTCGGGGGCGAACTGGTCGATGACCTTCTTCAGCGCCTCGCGGAAGTCGCCCACCAGGCTGCAGCAGATACAGCCGGAATTCATCTCGGTGATCTCAATGCCTGCGTCCTTCAGAAAGCCGCCGTCAATGCCGATCTCGCCGAACTCGTTCTCGATGAGCACCAGCTTCTGGCCGGCGTAGGCCTCGCTGATGAGTTTTTTGATAAGGGTGGTCTTGCCGGCACCCAGAAAACCGGAAAAAATATCAATTTTGGTCATGGTTTCCATCTCTCCTTTTATCCATCCCGGAAAAGGCCCGCGGCGCCGGCAAAAGGGCGCTGCGGGCGGCAATGCTCCAACTTTTATTATACCCGTTTTGTCAACACCCGCACCGGGTTGGGGGCTTTGCAACGGGGCTTTAGCGTGCTACAATAGAAGCGGTCGTTTTTGATCGAAGCGCTCTGCGCTCATTGCATTATTTGAGAATCGAGGTTTTGTTTTATGCAGACCACCAACGAAAAGATCGCGCTGCTGCGCGCCGCCATGAAGGCCGCCGGCGCCAATGCCTGCCTCATCCCCTCCTCCGATCCCCACATCAGCGAGTATCTGCCCGCCCACTGGTCCGCCCGCCGCTACTTCTCCGGCTTCACCGGCAGCGTGGGCAATCTGGTGGTCACCGAGACCGCCAGCGCCCTGTGGGTGGACGGCCGCTACTTTGTGCAGGCCGCCCATCAGCTGGAGGGCAGTGAGATCGTGCTGCAGAAAATGGGCGTGGAAGGCGTACCCACCCTGATGGAGTACCTGACCGACGCTCTGGGCGAGGGGCAGGTGCTGGCGGTGGACGGCATGGTCACCGCCACCTCCACCATGAAGGAGCTGCAGAAGGCTCTGGCCAAGAAGGGCGCCACCGTCAAGAGCGTGGACCTGGTGGAGGGCAACTGGCCTGACCGGCCCGCCGTGCCTGCCAGCCAGGCCTTCCTGCTGGACGAAGCCTATGCCGGTCGCAGCGCCGCCGAAAAGCTGGCCGACCTGCGGGCGGAATTGGCGAAAAAGGACGCGAGCGCCATGGTGGTCTGTCGTCTGGACAGCGTTGCCTGGCTTTTGAACCTGCGCGCCGCCGACCTGGACTGCACACCCTTCGCCCTGGCCTACTGCTTCGTGACCCCGGATGACGCCATCCTCTTCATCAACACCGCCCGCCTGCCCGCCGAGGCCGTGGAGGCTTTGAGCCGCCAGGGCGTGCGGGTCACCGACTACGACCATCTGCTGGGCGCGCTCACCGGCTATCACCACGTTCAGACGGTGCTGGTGGACGAAGCGGGCACCAACTGGGCGGTGTACTCCGCTCTGGCGGAGAATCCGGTATTCACCCTGAAGGCGGGCGAGGACCCCATCCAGGCGCTGAAGGGCGTGAAGAACCCGGTGGAGATCGAAAACCTGAAGAACGCCCATGTGAAGGACGGCGTGGCCATGGTGAAGTTCCAGATGTGGCTGGAGGAAAAGATGGCCGCGGGCGAGGCCGTGACCGAGGTGAATGTGGACGAAAAGCTGATGGCTCTGCGGGGCGAGCAGGCTCTGAACATCGGTGTCAGCTTCGACACCATCGCCGCCTACGGCGCCAACGCCGCCATGATGCACTACCACGCCACCCCGGCGGGCTGCACCACCCTGACCCCCAAGGGCTTTTTGCTGGTGGACTGCGGCGGCCAGTATCTGGACGGCACCACCGACATCACCCGCACCTACGCTCTGGGCGAGCTGACCGACAACGAGCGCACCTACTACACCTACGTGCTCAAGAGCCACATCGACATGGCGAAGCTGCAGTTCTTGAACACCTGCACCGGCGGCAATCTGGACGTGATCGCCCGCGCTCCGGTGTGGGCCCACGGCATTGACTACCGCTGCGGCACCGGCCACGGCGTGGGCTTTGTGGGCGGCGTGCACGAAGGCCCTCACAACCTGCGTATCACCAACCAGGTGAAGTTCATGCCCGGCATGATCGTCACCGACGAGCCCGGTATTTACGAAGAGGGCGAAGTGGGCATCCGCATTGAAAACGAGCTGCTGTGCTGCGAGCGGGTGAAGAACCAGTACGGCCAGTTCCTGGGCTTTGAGCCGGTGACCTACTGCCCCATCGACCTGACCCCCGTGCGGCCCGAGCTGCTGGACGCGGAGGAAAAGGAGTGGCTGAACGCCTTCCACCAGATGGTGCGGGAGAAGCTGACCCCCCATCTGAACGCCGCCGAGGCGGCCTGGCTGGCGGAAAAGACCAAGGCTCTGGCGTAAGCTAAGAAAAAGTGCTGTCCCTCATGGGGCAGCACTTTTTTTGTCTCTCTTTTTCATTAGCCTGCGCAGCAACAGCACCGCCGCCGCGGCCACCAGCACCCAGCGCACTGCGCCGGAGCCGTCCGCAAAGCGGCGGGCCAGCAGCGCCCAGCTCTCCCCTGCCGCCGCGCCCAGGTGCACCAGAACGGCGTTCCAGACAAAGCTGCCCGCCGTGGTGTAGAGCAGAAAGCGCACCAGGTTCATCCGGGCCATGCCCGCGGGGATGGAGATGAGGCTGCGCAGAATGGGCACACAGCGGCAGAAAAGCACCGTCTTTGCGCCCTTTTTCTCGAACCAGCCGGCGGCCCGGGCGGCGGCTTCGGCGTCAAAGCCCAGCCGCTTGCCCCAGGGCCCCGCCAGCAGCGCGTTCATCCGCTGGCCGCCCAGCGCCCGGCCCACTCCGTAGAGGGCCAGCGCCCCCGCCACCGCCCCCAGGGTGGCCCAGGCCACCACCCACCACACGTCCAGCGCGGTGCGGGTGGTGAGGAAGCCGCCGAAGGTGAGGATGACCTCCGAGGGGATGGGCGGAAAGAGGTTTTCCACCGCGATGAGCAAGGCCATGCCCGGATAGCCGAAGTCCTCCATCACATTCACGATAAACTGCTCCATGCCGCCGCCCCCTTTGGATACAGTCTATTCGGGCCGGGCAAAAAAATATGAACGCAGAAAAGCGGCCGCCCCGGCAAACCCGGAGCGGCCGCTCTTTGCTTTTTATTCCCGGCTGGTCACTTCGGCCCGGCTTAAGCTCACCAGCACCACCGCCAGCAGCACACAGGCCGCCAGCACCGACCACTGGCCCAGAGGCCCGGCCAGCACCGCGCTCACCGCCGCGCCGGCGATGAAGGCCGCGATGACCTGATAATAGCGCAGGCTGGAGCGCAAAATGCCCCGGTCGTGGGTCTGGAAGTACTGATACAGCAGCTCGGTGCCGCTGCGCAGGTTGCCGGTGCACATGGTGGTGGCGTAGGCCTTGCCGTGCACCCGGCGGAAGCTCTCCACCTGCAAAGCACAGACGAAGCTCACCGCCCAGTTCACCGCCATATCCCACACGCCGCCCAGCGGCGCGAACGCCGCGGCGGCCAGAACACCGATCTCCAGCGCCAGCACCCACTGGCGCCAGTGCACCCGGGCGGACGGGGCCGCTTTGCCCCGGCGGCGGATGGCCTCCGCCGCCAGCACGCCCAGAAAGAAGGCGAAGATGGGCGGCAGATATTTGGCCGCGGCGGCCCAGTCGCCCGCCGCCAGCTTTACGCCCAGCAGAACCATGTTGCCGGTCTCGGCGTTGGCGAATACTCCGCCCCGGCACAGGTAGGTGTAGGCGTCCAGATAGCCGCCCGCCAGCGCCAGCACAAGGCCCACCCGCAGCGCTTCGCTGGTCTGCACCCGCTGTTCGGTCATTTGTTTCTCTCCCCTCTTTTTTACCCTTAAAGCAGCGCCGCACCATCCACGGCGAACGCCGCCTGGAAGAATGCCGTACCACCTCAAAAATGGCCCCCGGTCTCCCGGGGGCCACAGCTTGCTCAGCAGGGGTATGGTTTACTTGGACAGACGCTCGCGCAGGGCAGCCAGCTGCTTGTGCAGCTCAGCGGGAACGCGCTCGCCGATCTCGTTGTAGAGGGCCTCGACGCCGTCGCAGTCCTCCAGCCACAGGTCCTTGTCCACGCTCAGCAGGCCCTTGACGGTATCCAGAGTGATGTCGTCCAGGCCGGTGATGTCGATGTCCTCGGCGTTGGGCAGGTAGCCGATGGGGGTCTCCACGGCGTCCACTTCGCCCTTGCAGCGCTTCAGCATCCACATCAGCACACGCATGTTGTCGCCGAAGCCGGGCCAGATGAAGTGGCCTTCGTCATCGGTGCGGAACCAGTTGACGTGGAAGATCTTGGGAGCCTTGTCGCCCAGCTTCTCGCCCATCTCGATCCAGTGGCCGAAGTAGTCGCCCATGTTGTAGCCGGTGAAGGGGCGCATGGCCATGGGATCGCGGCGCACGACGCCCACGGCGCCGGCGGCGGCAGCGGTGGTTTCGGAGGCCATGGCGCTGCCCACATACACGCCGTGGTTCCAGTCAAAGCTCTGGAACACCAGCGGAGCGGTCTTGGCGCGGCGGCCGCCGAACACCATGGCGGTGACAGGCACGCCGCCCGGGTTGTTGAACTCCTTGCTCAGGCAGGGGCAGTTCACAGCGGGAGCGGTGAAGCGGCTGTTGGGATGGGCCAGCTTGTTGCCTTCGGCCACCCACTCCTTGCCGTTGACCTTCTTGCCGGTCCACTCTTCGGCGTTCTCGGGAGGATTCTTGTCCAGGCCTTCCCACCACACGGTGTTGTTGTCCAGATTGTGGGCAACGTTGGTGAAGATGGTGTTCTTCATGGTGGTGTGCAGGGCGTTGGGGTTGGACTTCTCGTTGGTGCCGGGGGCAACGCCGAAGAAGCCGTTCTCGGGGTTGATGGCGTAGAGGCGGCCGTCCTCACCGATGTGCATCCAGGCGATGTCGTCGCCGACGGTCCAGACCTTGTAGCCCTGCTTGGCGTAGACCTCGGGCGGGATCAGCATGGCCAGGTTGGTCTTGCCGCAGGCAGAGGGGAAGGCGGCGGTGATGTACTCCACATGGCCGGTGGGATCCTCAATGCCCAGGATCAGCATATGCTCGGCCATCCAGCCTTCCTTCAGGCCCTGATAGCTGGCGATACGCAGCGCAAAGCACTTCTTGCCCAGCAGCACGTTGCCGCCGTAGCCGGAGTTGATGGACCAGATGGTGTTCTCTTCGGGGAACTGCACGATGTAGCGGTTCTCCTCTTCCATCTTGGCCTTGGAGTGCAGGCCGCGGACGAAGTCGTTGGAATCGCCCAGCTGATCCAGAGCCTGCTTGCCCATGCGGGTCATGATGTCCATGTTCATGACCACGTAGATGGAGTCGGTCAGCTCAATGCCCACCTTGCTGAAGGGGCTGCCGATGGGGCCCATGCAGTAGGGCAGAACGTACATGGTGCGGCCCTTCATGCAGCCGTCGTACATGGGGATCAGCTTGGCCTTCATCTCGCTGGTTTCCATCCAGTTGTTGATGGGGGCGGCGTCCTCACGCTTCTTGGTGCAGATGTAGGTGCGGCCTTCCACGCGGGCAACGTCGTTCACCGCGGTGTGATGCAGCACACAGCCGGGCAGCAGCTCCTCGTTCAGGGGGACCATCTCACCGGTCTTGAAGCTCTCTTCCCGCAGGGCGGTGAGCTGCTCCTCGCTGCCGTCGATCCACACGACCTTGTCGGGCTTCACCAGGGCGACCATTTCGTCCAGCCAGGTCAGAACATGCTTGTTCGTTGTCATACGCTTTCACCAATCCTCTCATGATGTTCGGGGGCAAACTGCGCCGCGAAAAGGCGGCGATGAAAAAAGTTTGCCATTTGCACCCATTGTAATCATTATACTTCTGCGGGTGCAAAACGGCAATGAATTTTGTGTTAAAAAACCGAAAGTGCAAAAGTTTTCCGTTCCGCTTAAAACTTTGACTATTTTTTGACGATTTCCGTTTGTTTCACCGAACGAGCACCGGTTTTTGGGTGTAACAGCCGCCCATGGGGCCGGGAGCGCGGCGGCAAAGGGCCGCCAAGTCCGCGGCGGCGGCGTGGGCGGCGGCCGCCGCCCGGCAGTCATCGTTTTCGCGGGCAAGGCGGGCCAGCGAGGCCCCGGCGGGCTTTTTGCTGCCCCGCAGAAGGGCCAGGCCCCGTTCGTTCGCCGCCAGCACATGGACATAGGGCGGCAGGGCGCGCAGGGCGGCGGTGTAGCCCAGGGCGGCGTCCAGGGCGTAGCGGCGCAGCCGGGCATGGGCGTAGCGTTTGGATTTCATCCCGTCGTAAAGTTCCGTCAGGGTCCCGGCGGTGCGCAGGGCGTTTTCCAGCAGATGTTCCAGGCCTTCGGCGGTGCCCCGGGTGCGGGCAAAGGCGGCGGCGTCCGTCCCCCGCAGGCGGGAGAGCACCGCCACGCCCCAGGCCCTTTCGTCCAGGTCCTGCCCGGCAGCCTGGGCCTCTTTGTAAAGGGCCAGCGCGGCTTCGGGCACATAGCCCTCCAGCGCCGCCGCGCCGCCCTGCCGCCAGAGGGTGCGCAGGCTGGAGGCGCTGGCGAAGCCCTCGGTGCCGGGGCGCGCCTCCCCGTGGGCCGCGCCCTTGCGGGGCAGGGCCAGGGGCGAAATGTGGCTGTTTTGAAGGGCGAGGGCCTTGCAGTATTCCACTCCCAGGTTGTTGTTGGGGCTGGCCAGCACCGCCCCCGCGCCGGGGCAGACCTCCCCGGCGGCGGCGGCCCGGGCGGCGGCAAAGGGCGCGCCCCCCGCGAGGCTGCGGGCCAGAGCGGCGGAGAAGCCTTCCGCGCGCAGGGCTTTGGCGGTTTTGACCAGGGCCGCCGTGTCCGGCGTTTCCGCCCCGAACACCAGGGTGTCCAGCGCGGGCAGGGCGCTCAAAACGGCCACCCCGGCGGCGGCAAATCCCTCGGCAGAAAGGCAGGCGTAGGGGTTCGGCAGGCTCAGCACCAGGTCCGCCCCGCAGCCAAGGGCCGCGGCGGCCCGCACCGAGGGCGGCAGCAGCGCCGCGCCGCCCCGCTGGGTGACATCGCCGCTCATGCAGACGGTCACCGTTTCGGCGCCCTGGCGGCGCGCTTCGGCGATCTGCCAGGCGTGGCCGGCGTGGAACGGGTCATATTCGGCGATGATCCCGGCGTTTTTCATGGGTTTGGCCCCCTTTTTGCCTTGAAAAGCGGTTTTTCCCATTATATAATAGTGGGTGAACAATGTAAATCCGGGCGGCGAAAGCCGCCAGAAACAGTTTTGGGAGGAAGTATCAATGAAAATCCTGGTTATCAACTGCGGTTCGTCCTCGCTGAAATATCAGCTGATCGACATGACCGACGAGAGCGTGCTGTGCAAGGGCCTGTGCGAGCGCATCGGCATTGAGGGCAGCAAGATCACCCATCAGGCCCACGGCGGCAAGTGGAGCGTGGAGGTCCCCTTCCCCACCCACACCGAGGCCTTTATGAAGGTCGTGGAGATGATGACCACCGGCGAGGGCGCTGTTGTTGCTGACAAGAGCGAGATCGGCGCCATCGGCCACCGTATCGTGCAGGGTGCCGAGTTCTTCACCAAGAGCGAGATCGTCACCGACGCCATCATCGACAAGATCGAGGAGATCGCTCCCCTGGCCCCCGTGCACAACCTGGCCCATGTTCAGGGCCTGCGCAGCGCCAAGAAGGTCTTCGGCGCCGACGTGCCCAACGTGGTCGTTTTTGACACCACCTTCCACCAGACCATGCCTCCCAAGGCTTATATGTACGGCGTGCCCTACGAGATGTACGAGAAGTACGCCATCCGCCGCTACGGCGCCCACGGCACCAGCCACCGCTATGTGAGCATGGCCGCCGCCCAGTTCCTGGGCAAGGACCCCGCTGAGCTGAAGATGGTCACCTGCCATCTGGGCAACGGCAGCAGCATTACCGCCGTGGACGGCGGCAAGTGCGTGGACACCAGCATGGGCCTGACCCCGCTGGCCGGCGTGCTGATGGGCACCCGCTGCGGCGACGTGGACCCCAGCGTGGTGACCTACATGGAGCAGAAGCTGGGCATTCATGGCCAGGAGATGGCCGACTACCTGAACAAGAAGTGCGGCCTGCTGGGCGTGTCCGGCGTGTCCAGCGACAAGCGCGACGTGGAGGCAGCCTCCGCCGCGGGCAACGAGCGGGCCAAGCTGGCCAGCGACATGCTGAACTACCAGATCAAGAAGTACGTGGGCGCCTACGCCGCCGTGATGGGCGGTCTGGACTGCGTGGTCTTCACCGGCGGTATCGGTGAGAACGACGACTACGTGCGCAGCGAAGTGTGCAAGAACATGGAGTTCCTGGGCATTAAGCTGGACGAGGAGAAGAACAAGCTGCGCGGCCAGGACATCATCGACCTGTCCGCCGCCGACAGCCGCGTGAAGGTGCTGATGGTCTGCACCAACGAAGAGCTGATGATCGCCCGCGACACCCTGGCGCTGGTGACCGCGAAGTAAATCATTTCCCTGCGTTTCAAGGGCCGCCCCGGTTTGGGGCGGCCCTTTTTTGCTGCCCCAAAGCCGCCGGCGGAGGGGATTTTTCCGCCCGCCCCTTGACAAGGCGGGGCAAAGGTGCTATGGTTAGTTACACAAGTAATGAACAAACGAACAAGGAGCGGAGGTGAACCGGGTGCATGGGAGTTTGAACGACCAGGCGCTGATCTATCTGCAGATCGCCCAAATGCTGGAGGACGACATCCTCCGGGGCGTTTACCGTGAGGAGGAGCAGGTGCCCTCCACCAACGAGCTGGCCCGGGAGTACAACATCAATCCGGCCACGGCGGCCAAAGGGATCAATCTGCTGGTGGCGGAGGGCGTGCTCTACAAGCGGCGGGGCATTGGGATGTTCGTTGCCCCCGGCGCGACAGCCGCGGTGAAGGAAAAGCGCCGCAAGGCTCTGGGCGAGGAGTATGTGCTGCCCCTTCTGCGGGAGGCGAAGTCCCTGGGCCTCAATAAGGAAGAACTGCTGGCGATGGTGAAAGAGGCCATCGAACACGAAGGAGGAGAGAAGGCATGACGAGCGGAGTATTGCAGGCGAAGGGCCTGTGCAAATCCTACAAGGACAAACAGGTGCTGAAGAATCTGGACATCACCATCGAGCCGGGCAAGATCTACGGGCTCATCGGGCGCAACGGCGCGGGCAAAACCACGCTGCTGGGCATTCTCACCGCCCAGAACACCCACGATTCGGGCGAAGTGACCTATGGCGGCGAGCCGGTGTGGGAAAACCCCAAAGCCCTGGCGGACCTGTGCTTTTCCCGCGAGCTGCAGACCACCCTGTTCTACGGCCAGAACAATTTGAAAGTCCGCCACTATCTGCAGGCGGGAGCCACCTTCTACCCCCGGTGGGACGAGGATTATGCCCGGCGGCTGATGAAGGAGTTCGGGCTGGAGGAGAAAAAGCGGGTATGCCAGCTGTCCAAGGGCCAGCTTTCCATGGTGACCATCCTCATCGCCCTGGCCAGCAATGCGCCCGTCACCATTCTGGACGAGCCGGTGGCGGGCCTGGACGTGGTGGCCCGGGAGCGCTTTTACCAGCTTTTGCTGGACGACTACGCCCGCACGAACCGCACCTTCATCATCTCCACCCACATCATCGAAGAAGCCGCGTCGGTGTTCGAGCGGGTGCTCATTCTGGACGACGGCCACATCATTGAAAACGAGGAGACGGAGGAACTGGTGGACCAGTTCCGCTATGTGTCCGGCGCGGCCGAAGAGGTGGACCGGGTGTGCGAAGGGATGACGGTGGTGCACCAGCGCACCATGGGCCGCCGCAAGACCGCCGCCGTGCGGGACACCGGCGGCCGGCGGGCCGCTGATCTGGAAGGCGCGGGCGACGTGGACGTTTCGCCCCTGAGCCTGCAGAATGTGTTCGTGGCTCTGTGCGGCCACGAGCCGGTGGAATAAGGGAGGTGGCGGCATGACACGCTGTTTCCGGTTCCTTCTGCGCTTTTCCCTGATCAATCTTGCCATCTTCGCCGCCGTGGCGGCGGTCATCGTGGGCGGAGCCTTCATCACCGACGTACCTTCGGGAAACACGAACCTCTTTTCCACCTATTTCGACGGTTTTCCCGCCCTGTCGCTGTTGATCTTGTTTATGATGGCCTTTTCCATGACCAGCACCCTCACCCTGGCTCTGAATTTCGGGGCCACCCGCAAAGCCCTGTTCGCCGCGCTGCAAGGGGTGCTGGTGATCTACGCTGTGGGCGGCTGGGCCATCTCGGCCCTCTTTTCCTCCGTGCCGGTGTGGTTCGGCTGGTCCCGGGAGGGCGCGGCAACGGTGCTGATGTTGAACTCGGGCCCCGCCTTTCTGGCGGCGGGAGCCGCCGCCGCGGTGTTCGGGGTGCTCAGCGGCGTGATGATGGCCCGCAACCGCGTCATCGGCGGCATGGTCCTCATTCTGGCCATGCTGCTGATGATGGTGGGCATTTTCTGGCTGGTCATCACCGGGGGCTCCTTCTCCGGCGGGATGTGGGGCGACCTGCCCTGGCTGCTGCCTCTGGCGCTGGGTCTGGCCGCCGTGGCCGCAGATGTATTTTTGTATCGCTATCTCAAGCGCTATGTGGTGAGGTGACAACGCCATGTTTAAAAATTTTCTGAAGATGAACGCCGGCGATTTCTCCCTTTACGCCGCGATCACGGGCGGGCTGTTCCTGCTGGGTGAGGTGGTCATCCTCTGCGTGATGGCCTTTATGAAGCCGGACACCAGCATTTTTCTGGCGGGGATCGTGCTGCCCATCGTGGGGGCGTTCTCCTTATTTCTCATGAGCTTCATCAATTCGACCGTGATGTTCGACACCGCCCTGCGCTTTGGCCGCACCCGGCGGCAGAGCCTGGGGCTGGTGGCCGGGCTGCTGGCATTGGAAGGGGTCTTCGTCATGGGGCTGGCCGCTGTGCTGGCGCTGGCGGAACGCTTTCTGCTGCCCGGCCTTTGGGCGAAGCTGGCGGGTTTTGAGGGCTGGAAGCTGGGGCTGAACATGCCTGTGCCCGAGGGCAGCCAGCCTGTCCAGGCCGCTCTGCTTCAAATCGAGGATTTCGTGCTGGCCTGGTGGTGGTACCCGCTGCTGTGGGCTGCCGCGCTGGCCCTGGGTCTGGCCTTCGGGGCGCTGATCCAGCGCTTTGGGCCCAAAGGCGCCTGGGTGCTGTGGTGCCTGTGGATGGGGCTGTGCTTCGGGCCGCAGCTGTTCGGCGCGAACATGTACTTCATCGGCCAGTGGAGCGCCGGTCTGATCGCGGGGGTCGCGGTGCTGGTGCTGGCGGGCCTTGTGTGGGCGGTGTGGTCGCTCCTCCACGCGGTGGTGCGCTGGTAAGGGAGGCGCAGACATGGTACACGTTGTCTTTTCCACCTCTGAAAAAGGCAGTCTGCGGGTGGCGCTGTCCGGCCCGGGGGGCGCGGCGGCGGTGGCCGTCATCGGCGGCACGGGCGGGCCGCTGGAGCGCCTTGCCGCAAAGCGGGAAGCCGCCCGCCAAAAACAGCGGGCCGCCGAAGCCCTGCTCATGGAAGGCACGCCCGCCGACGTGGTCTGCCTGCCCCTGGCTTTGAGCGTGGGGGACATTTCCGAAGCTGAACCGGGCGAAAAGCGCAAAAAAGAACTGGCAGGCCTTTGGGCCATGAGCCCCGCTGAGAACGAGGAATTTGCCGAAAAAATGCTGGAGGAGAGCCGCCGGGCACTGGAGACGCTCCGCCGCCGGGCGGGGTCCGGTGAAACGGTGCGGGTATGGCAGAGCCCCGGGGCGGACGACGCCTGCGGTGTGCGTTTTCTGGCGGCCTGGCTGCGCCCGCTGGAGTTTGACAAGCTGACCGTGGAGCGGGTGCGGCTGCCGGAGTTTGAAGCACGGGCGGACGGCACGGCGGTGCGGTACGACGGCTGGGGCGAAGTGGAGCCCTGGCACTGGGCCGCCCTGGCCGACCCGGAGCCTCTGGCGGCTCCGGTGCTGAACGCGCTGGCCCTGGAGTGGGCGATGCTGCAGGCGCAGAACGCCCCCCTGCGGGCGGTGGTGAACGGGCGTCCGGTGAGCGTTCCGGAAGATTTTTACGACAGTTTTGTGCGGGACGTGCTGCGCGCCCAGCCGAAAGAGTTCCGGGAAGCCGAGGCCATCGGAACACTGCTGGCCACCCTGCGCCCCGGTGTCAGCGACGGATTTGCCGCGCGGCGCATTGAGGCGCTGGTGCAGGCGGGTCTGCTGGAAGCAATGAGCAGCCCCGCGCCGGGCCGCCCGGTCTACGATCGGGTGCTGCGCAAAAAGGGCATATAAAAAGCGGGTGTTCGGTTTTCCGAACATCCGCTTTTTCTGCTTTCAGCAGCCTTTGATCCTGTAATACACCGCGAAGGCCGCGCGGCTCACCGGCTCGAAAAGGCCCAGCTTTACCAGCGCCTTGCGCACCCGGTAGCCCAGCGCCCGGCGGTCCGCCTCGGTGTTGGCCACGTCCATGAACAGGATCTTCTCCGGCGCAAAGTTGTGGTCCGCCCAAATGCACAGCAGATACTCCGAGATGAAGCCGCACATCCGCGGGTCCAGAATGCCCTGCTCTTCGCCCAGGCGTTCAAACTCCTCCAGCAGAGGGAACATCCAGGCGCTGTAGGCGCAGAAGACCTCCCGCTTTGCCACCAGCATGTTGCCGAAGCTGGCCCGGTGGCCATAGACAAATTTTTCGAAGGAGGGCAGATACTCCGGGCAGCGGCGGGTGACGATGTCCTCCAGCAGCAAAAGGGGCTTGTCCTGCCCTTCGCGGGGCTTTGAGTGATAGAGGGTGCCGTTGTAGGCCAGCTTATAGACGGGTTTGGGCAGGATGATGTCGTATTTTTCCAGCAAAGCGTCCGCCTCAGCGGCGGTGAGGATCTGGCCTTTCACGTCGGGGGCATACATGTCCTTCACAAAATACCGCCGATAGTGCACAAGGCCCATCACCTGGGGGCCGGTAAGGTTCTTCCAGGCCCAGTACTGGGCGGTCAGCTCACAGTACTGGGGGTTTTTGACCGAGATGTTCTCCCCCTCATCGTCCCGCTGAAACCCCAGCTCCTTCTGTGCCAGCGCCGCGCCCACCTGCACCGGCAGATAGCCCTCCAGAGCCGGCGGGTCAAAGGGCTTGTGGGCCGCGATCAGGATCGCCGTGTCCCCCATGGCCGTGTCCTCCTTTTTTGCCCGGCGCGCGGGCGGTGTTCTTTCCGCTTATTGTACCACAGGCCGCCGGGGCTTTGCAATGGCGGCGGCTTTGTTGCAACAAGCGCGTTTTTTTGCTATACTCTAATCTGTATAAGTGTGGGCCGTGCGGCCAAACAAAAACAGCGGAGGGAAATCGTATGAAGGTGATGTGGATCCTGGATTTTCTGCCCCCCGCCTTTTCCCGCCGGCTGGGCCTTGCGCCTCAGGCCAGCGGCAGTTGGGCGGTAAGCCTGCTGGCCGCCCTGCCCAAAGAGGGTCTCGGCCTCGTTCTCTGCAGCTTTTCGCCGGAACTTTCCTCCCCGCGCCGGGAGGTGATCGACGGCGTTTCTTATCTCGGCCTGCCCGCCGGGGACCGTTCTGCGCTGGAACATGCGCTGGCGGAAGAAAAGCCCGACCTGGTTCAGCTGTTCGGCACCGAAAATGACCACGCCGCCTGGGTGCTGGAGACTTATGACCCGGAGCGGGTCCTGGTTTACATTCAGGGTCTGGCCGGGCCCTGCGGCGAGCACATGGCGGACGGCCTGCCGCCCCGCTTTTTGCGCCGCCAGCCTCTGAAGGAGACGCTGGCAAGGCGCACCGGTGGTCTGACCGTGCTGGCCCAGAAGGAGCGGCTGGAAGCCCGGGGCGAAAAAGAGCGGGCGGTGCTGGCAAAAGCGCGGCACATCCTCGGCCGCACCGACTGGGACAAAGCCTACTGCGCCCGATACGCCCCAGAGGCGGAGTATCACCACCTGCCGGAGATCATGCGCCCGGTGTTCTACCAGGGCGGCTGGCAGCGGCAAAACGCCCAGCCCCACCGGCTTTTCGTGAGCCAGGGCAACGTGCCTCTGAAAGGGCTGCACCGGGCCATTGAGGCGCTGCCTGCCCTGGCGCAGCGCTGGCCGGACACCCAGCTCTATGTGGCGGGTTGGCCCCCGCCGGACAAAGGCCCGCTGCTGCGGCCGTTGTTCCACTGGCTGGCGGAGTATCCCGGCTATCTGGACAGCCTGGCCCGCCGCCTCGGCGTTCACGACCGTATCCATTACACCGGCGTTCTGAGCGCGGAGGAAATGCGCGGGCAGTTTTTGCTGGCGGAGACCTATCTGCTCTGCTCCAGCGTGGAGAACAGCCCCAACTCCCTGGGCGAAGCCATGCTCACCGGGGTGCCCTGCGCCGCCGCGGCGGTGGGAGGCGTGCCCAGCATGCTGAGCGAAGGAGAGGGCGAACTGTTCGACCCTGCCGCCCCTGGCGCGCTGGCCGGCGCGGTGGCCGCCCTGTGGGCCGACCCCGCCCTGGCCGAAGAAAAAGCCGCCGCCGCGCAGCGCCGTGCGCTGGCCGTCCATGACCCGAAGGCGGTGGCCGGCACGCTGCTGGAACTTTACCGCCGCCTTTGCCCCGGCGGCTGATCCCAAGAAAAGGAAGTGGACCCCATGGCCCCGTTGGTGACCGTTGTCATCACCACCTACAACCAGGAGCACTACATCCGCAAGGCCATCGACAGCGTGCTGGCCCAAAAGACGGATTTTGACTTTGAGATCTACATCACCGAGGACTGCGGCACCGACGGCACCCGGGCCATTCTGCAGGAGTATGCCGCCCGATACCCCGGGCGTATCCGCCTGAACCTGCGCCAGCAAAACGTGGGGATCAGCCGCAACTGGTACGAGGGCCTTTGCGCCGCGAAGGGCGAGTTCGTCTGCACCCTTGAGGGGGACGACTGGTGGCGGGACGAATCGAAGCTGCAAAAACAGGCGGACTTCCTGCGCGCTCACCCCGAATATCTGGCGGTGAGCCACACCCTGCTTCTCACCGATGACGCCGGACGCACCTACGGCACCCTGCCCGACGACAAGCGTATCCTGAACGCCGACGCCACCATGCCCCTTTTCCTGCGGGGCGTCACCTACTCCTGCACCGCCTGCATGGTGCGCAACATCTTCAAAACCCCCGACCCGGCCCGGGCGGCCTATGTCACCGCCAACCGCAGTATTGCGGACTTTGCCCTGTGCATGCTGTATCTGGACGGCGGGCGGGTGTTCGTGATGGACGAGGCCATGAGCGCCTACCGGGTGTCCGGCGGCGACGCGGCCCACCAGAACTACAACACCCGGGCCAGCGCCGTGAAAAAGTACGCCGATTTTCTGGACGTGGTGCTGGCGAGCAAAACCTATTTCGGCCGCCGCTACCCCTTCACCCGGTGCCTTTTGGCGGGCACCTTCTATCCCCTCATCGACCGGGTCAAATACGGCGGTCTCGGCCCCTTCCTCAAAGAGATGGGCCGACTGCCCGCCGCCGCAAAACTGGCCCTGCCCTTTTATTTCGCTGGCCGGTGCTTTGGCCTTGTGTGGAACAAGTTTTTCGGAAAAAAGGAGGCCCGGGCATGAGCGAAGTGGTGCTGAGCGTCGTCGTGCCGGTGTACAACGCCGCCGCCACGCTGGAACAATGCGCGGCCAGCGTCCTCGGCCAGGCACCCGCGGCTGCCGAGCTGATTTTGGTGGACGACGGTTCCGCCGACGCCTCCCCTGCCCTGTGTGACCAGCTTGCGGCAAAGGACAGCCGCGTGCGGGTCATCCACCAGAAAAACGGCGGGGCCAGTGCCGCCCGCAACGCCGGCCTTGCCGCCGCCGCGGGGCGGTATGTGCAGTTCGTGGACGCGGACGACTGGGTGGAACCGGGTCTTTACGACGCGGCTCTGCCCGCTTTGGAGGCCGGGGCGGACGTCTGCTTTTTTGGGGTGAACACCCTGCTGGGCGACGTGCGCGAGACCCTGCCCAGCGGGCGGATGGACTCGCTGGCACAGCTTGCCGGGAACTTCGCCTATTATCTGGTGGACACCGGCCTGTTTGCCGCGCTTTACAACAAGATCTTCCGCCGCGCCTGTCTTTCCGGCGTGCGCTTTGACGAGGCGCTGAAAGTCAACGAGGACCTGCTCTTCTGCCTTTCGGCGCTGGAACACTGCGGCCCGGCGTATTTCATTCCCGCGGCCTATTACGTCTGCGACAACCGGGCGGAGGGCAGCCTCTCCCGCCGGCTGCGCACCGACCTGCTGGACGCGGAGGAATACACCCGCCCGGCGGTGGCCGCTTTTCTGGCCCATTTCGGCGCGTCGGAGGCCGAACAGCAGGAAGTGCTGCGCAAACGGCAGGGCGGCGTTGCCGCCGCCCAGTGTGCCATGCTGCTGGGGCGCAAAGGGACGCTGCCCTTTGGGGAGTGCCGCCGCCTGTTCGCCCGGCTGCTGGCGCCCGCTTTCTGCCGCGACGCGGTGGCCGCCTGGGTGGAGAGCTGCTATTCCGGCCCGGCGCGCCTTGTCTACGGGGCCTGCGTGCGCCTGCGTCTTGCCGGGGCCCTGGCCCTTGTGCGCCGTCTGCGCGCGGGGAGCTGAAACTTCTCAAGGAGGCTTTTTTCATGCCCGCTGTCATCAGCTGTGTAATGCCCGTCTACAACGCCGAAATGTACCTTCCCGCGGCGGTGGAGAGCGTTTTGGGGCAGAACTACCCCTATTTTGAACTGATCCTGGTGGACGACGGCTCCACCGACGGCTCTTCCGCGATCTGCGGCGAATTTTCCCGCAGGGACGACCGGGTGCGGCTGCTCAGCCAGCCCAACGGCGGGGCCGCCGCCGCCCGCAATGCCGGCCTTGCCGCCGCCTCCGGGCACTACCTCACCTTTGTGGACGCGGACGACATCCTCAAGCCCGGCGCCTTTGACGCCATCGCCCGGGCCGCCGCTTCTTCCCCCGACCTCATCAGCTACGGCTTTGAGTGGCGGGAAGGGGAAAAGAGCACGCCTGCGGTCTACCCCGCGTTCCAGTGCGGCCCCGATGACTTTTGGGCGCACTTTGTGGGTTACTATCAGGCGAATCAGTTCTTTTCCCTGTGCAACAAAGCCTATAAACTGGAAACAGTGCGCCGGGCGGGCCTGACCTTCGACCGAAGCCTGCGCACCGGGGAGGACATCGCCTTCAACTTCGCCTTCTGGCCTCAGATTGGCAAGATGGCGCACCTGGGCGAAAGCCTTTACGAATACTGGGTGCACCCCGCCACCCTGACCCACGCCGCCACGCTGGACAACCTCATCACTAGCCAGCGGGTGCTGGACCAGATGGAGGCGTTCGTCACCGCCGCGGGGCACCCGGAGCTTGCCGCTCCCCTCATTGAAAGCCAGCGCCCCCACGACGCGGTGAGTTTTTACACCCTGCTGCTGGACCGCACCAAGCCCTACCCGCTGGCAAAGCGCAAAGCGGCGCTGACGGCCCTGTTTGAAAACGAGGTCTGGTATCCCGCCCTGCTGAAGGGCCTCGCGGGCATTCCCGGCCTTTACGGCCAGTATCTCCGCCTTGCCGCCCGCCGCAAAAGCCCCGCCCTCGCCTGCCTGCCCCTGCAGCTGCGGGGCGCGAAATAACACCTTCCAGGAGGCGCTTTCATGCCCACCATCAGCATTATCACCAGCGTCTACGACGCCAAAGACTACCTGCCTCTCACCGTGAAAAGCATTCTGGCCCAAACCTTCACCGACTTCGAGCTCATCCTGGTGGAGGACGGCAGCCCCAACGGCTGCGGCGAATTGTGCGACGAACTGGCCAGGACCGACGGGCGTATCCGGGTGGTCCACAAGCCCAACGGCGGCCCCGCCAGCGCCGCCAATGCGGGCTTGGACGCGGCGACGGGCCGCTACATCAGCTATGTGGATTCGGACGACCTGCTGGAGCCGGATTTTCTGCAAACGCTCTACAACATGGTGCAGGAGAGCGGCTGCCCGCTGGCGGCCTGCGGCGCCGAGTGTATCGACGAGGAGGGCAACCGCCTTGGCCGCGGCGTGGCCGTGGCCGACGACCTTTTGGGCGAGGGCGACGCGCTGGACCAGTTCTACGACGTGCTGCGGGACGGCGGCATGTACTGCATGGTCACCTGGAACAAGCTCTATGACGCGCGGCTTTTTGAGGGCGTGCGCCACGATGAGACCATGTTCTTTGGCGATGACGCCAACATCATGGACAAAATTTACAACGGCCAGCGTATCGTGGCCACCAACGAGCCACTGTATCTCTACCGGGTGCGCACCGGCAACATGACCAGCGCCGCCTTCTCGGTGAAAAAGCTGGACGATTTGCGCCTCTACGGCTCCTGGGTGGACTTCTTCGCCCAAAAGCCCGACCGGCCGGACCTGTACCGCCGGGCGGTGGCCCGCTACTGGCAGGTGTTCTATCTCTTTTACGTCCATGCCAGGAAGGCCGGTCCTCTGTCGCCCGAGCTCAAAGCGGGTTTTGCAAAGCACAAAAAGAAGCTGAACGGGCTGCTTTCCGCCATTCTCAAATGCCCCTATGTGCCCGCCGGCGAAAAGCTGCGGGCGGCGCTGTTCGTTCTGAGCCCTGAAGGCTGTTACCGGCTGGCGGCAGCCCGGGGCGCGCTGCACAAAGAGAAGGAGGCGGGCGAATGAGAGAAGCAAAACGCCCGGCTGTGAGCGTCATCGTGCCGGTGTACAAGGTGGAGGACTGCCTGCCCGCCTGTGCCGAGAGCCTGCTGGGCCAGACCTTTGCCGATTTTGAGCTCATCTTTGTGGACGACGGCAGCCCCGACGGCAGCGGCGCCCTCTGCGACGGCTATGCCGCCCGGGACGCCCGGGTGAAGGTCATCCACCAGAAGAACGGCGGTCTTTCCGCCGCCCGCAACTCCGGGCTGAACATTGCCCGGGGCGAGGCCATCGCCTTTGTGGACTCGGACGACGTGGTGGCGGCGGATTATCTGGAAAAGCTGCACGCCGCGCTGGAAGAAACCGGGGCGGACATGGCCGTGTGCGCCGTGGAGGACGTGGACGACGCGGGCGCGCCGCTGCGCGAGCGGGTGTTCACCGCTCCCGAAGAGGCGGGCGTTTTCCCCGGCCGGGATCTGCTGAAGCGCTTCTTCGGCCCCTCTTCCACCTATTACACGGTGGCCTGGAACAAACTCTACCGCCGCAAGCTGTGGGAAGGCCTGCGCTATCCGGACGGGCGGATCCACGAGGACGACGCGGTGGCTCATCTGCTCTTCTGGCAGGCGGAAAAAGTGGTCTGCCTTGCGGATGTGCTCTATTTTTACCGGCTGCGTCAGGGCAGTATCTGCCGCACCGGGCTGCGGCCTTCCGCCTTTGACGGAGTGGATGCGGCGGCGGCCCGCTGCCGCTTTTTCGCCGCCCATTCCCGCCCCGACCTGGTGGCGCTGGCTCTGCCCGGGGCCTGGCGGCGGTATCTGGCCCTCTGCGCCCAGTGCGAAGCCGCACCCCTCACCTGGCCGCTGGCCGCCCGCTGGCAGGAGGCCCAGGCACAGATGGCCAGCCTGCTGCCCCATCTGAACGCCTGCCCCGGCCTTTCCGCCCGGGAAAAGCTGAGCTGCCGCCGCTGGGCAAAGCGGGCGCTGCCCCTGCCCCCCAAAACGGACAAGCCCCGGGTGGCGCTGCTGCTGCCTCCCGGCCTTCCGGTGCCCGCCGTGAAAGGCGGCGCGGTGGAAACGCTGGCGGAACATCTGGCCCGGCAGAACGGGCTTGAAAAAGGGATGGAGCTGGCGGTGCTCTGCCAGTGGGACGAGACCGCCGCCGGCGAATCCGCCCGCTTTGCGGACACACTGTTTTATTATCAGACGCCTCCGGTCCAGAGCCTTGGCCACCGGCTGAAGGTGCGTTTTTCCGCCCTTTTGGGCAAACCCATCCACTGGAACCGCTGGTACGCGGCGGCCCTGCCCTTTTTGAAGAGGCTGGACGCCGACTGGTACCTGGGCGAAGGGGGCGACCTCACCGGCTGGCGGCAGGCCAGCCGGGCGCTGGGCCGCGGCCGCTTTGCCGCCCACCTGCACGGGGAGACGGCGGGCAGCCCCGTCCTGGACGAAATTTACAGCCGCGCGCTGTGTATCAGCGAGTTTGTGCGAAAGGGATGGCTGGCCGGCAGCGCCGGGTCCGTGCAGCAGACGGCACTGCTTCTCAACTGCGCCGACCTCGGCCTCTTCCGCCCCGCCGAAAACGAGCAGGCCGCCGCGGCTGCCGCGGCCCTGCGGACGCGGCTGGGTTTTGCACCGGACGATTTTGTGGTGCTCTTCTGCGGGCGCACCAGCCCGGAAAAGGGGGTGCACCAGCTGCTGGCCGCGATGGCGAACATCCCCGACGGGCAGGTCAAACTGCTGGTGGTGGGCAGCCCCTTCTTTGCGGCAGAATCCAGTTCGGAATACGCCGACGGACTGAAGGCGCAGGCCGCGGCCCTGGGCGAACGGGTGAAGTTCACCGGTTTTGTCCACAACCAGCTTCTGCCCGCTTACTACCGCCTGGCAAACGCCGCCTGCTTCCCCGCCCTGTGGCAGGAGCCGGCGGGGATCACCGCCATCGAAGCCATGGCCTGCGGCTGCCCGGTCATCGCCACCGACTCCGGAGGCATGCCGGAGTATCTGGCCGGCAGCGGCGCGGTCATCCTGCCCCGCAGCGAAGTGTACGAGGACGGACGCCTCCTCCCGGTGGAGGGTGTTCCTCCCTTGGAAAAGACCATCGCTGAAGCCATTCTGGCCCTGAAGGCCGACCCTGCCCGGACCGCCGCCATGTCCGCGGCGGGCCCCGCCGCCGCAGCCCGCTGCTCTCCGCAGGCTTACTACCGCACCCTGCTGACGACGCTGGAAGGGTGGAGAGCACAGAAATGAAACCATCTGAGGAGTGTGTCGATATGACCCCGCAGGTCAGCGTTATCGTGCCTGTATACAACTGTAAAGAGCTTCTTCCCGCCTGCCTGGAAAGCATTGCCGGGCAGACATTCACCAACTGGGAATGTATCCTGGCGGACGATGGCTCCACAGACGGCTCCGCCGCTCTGTGTGATGAGTATGCCGCCAGGGACAGCCGGTTCAAGGTCATCCACAAGCCAAATGGCGGCGTGTGCAGCGCCCGCAACGCGGGAGCCGCAGCAGCAGCCGCCGAGTACATTATCTATTGTGACCAGGATGACCAGTTCGCTCCCCGGCTTCTGGAGCTGGCGCTGGCTGAACAGGAACGTTATCCCGAAGATCTGATCGTCTGGCCTTACACCCGGGAAACGGGCATTTTTGCCCAGCAGCCTTCCGTGCCGGACAGCACTGTGTTTGACCAGCACCATCTTCTGGAATACTTGGCGTCTGACATGATGCTCTATGTCTGGAACAAGCTGCTGCCCCGCCGTGTGCTTGCGGCGATGGACCGGCTTTTTGATGAATCCCTCATCGGCGGCGGTGAAGACTATGACCTGATCTTCCGTTTGCTCCCGGTCTTTTTCAAACTGCACCCCTCTGGCACCATCCGCCAGATCAATGCGCCTTTGTATTACTGGAATCCGGGCAATGAAAAAAGCGTTTCCAAATGGGCCAGCAACACCGTGAACTATTCGGTGCGTCAGCTTGCCTTTTTCCGGCAGATCCGGCAGGCGTTTCCCACTTTCTATGAACATGACGAGGCGCAGATCGCTCACTGTTTCAACCGTCTCATCCGGCCTATGGTATATGGTTTTTCGCTGGCGCGCCAGAACGGTGAATCTCTGGACGCTTTCTGGAACAGTTCTGAACTGGCCGAGATCCTGGGCTGGCTGAAAGAACATCGCTGGTATCTGGGGCTGTATGCGCCGCTGCGGCTGCACAGCGCGGCTCTGGGCCGTCGAATGCTTTATTGGATGGACAACAAGCCCCGCCTGTACGGCCTTTGCTATGGTATTTTCTATCATCTTCTGGCCCATGGCTGGAACTATCTTTGAGCCCGCACGGCAGACCGGAACTCTTGGAGGGAGGCTTCATTCATGGCCGAACGGCCGTATTTTACCATCGTGACCCCGGTTTACAAAGGCCGGGATTTTCTTGCAGGCTGCGTGAACAGCGTGCGAGAGCAGGGATTCGACGACTATGAACACCTGCTCATCGACGACGGCAGCCCGGACGACAGCGGCGCCCTTTGCGACAGCCTTGCCGCCGCCGACGGACACATCCGGGTCATCCACCAGCAGAATGCAGGCGTCACCGGAGCGCGCAACACCGGGATCCGCACCGCAAAAGGGCTCTATCTGCTCTTTCTCGATCAGGATGACCGCTTCGGCCCCTGCGCGCTGCAGGCAATCCACAATGTCTTGACAGACTGCGGGCACGATTTGGTCAGCTGGCGTCACCACGGACAATGGGCAGAGATGTGCACCGATGCCGCACAGGCGATCCCGACGCGCTACGCACAGCCGGACTTCGGCAAGCTCTACAACACAGGCACGGTCCACTATGTCTGGACAAAAGCTTTTCCGGTGGATTTTCTGCGTGAAAAGGACCTGCGCTTTGACGAGACCATTCAGGATGGCACCGACGACCTGCCCTTTGTGCTTGCTTTCTGGCGGGCCTGGTTTGACAGCTATCCTTCCGCCGGGATCCTGTATATCTCTCAATTTTTGTACTATTACGAGATTGGCAACGACGCCAGCGTGAGCAACAAGCCGCAGCCGTTTCTTCCCAGCCACCTGACCATGTTCAGCGACCTGCTGTGCGATCTTGAGTCGCGTTACCATGTGCCGCCCGGGGAAATGGCGCTGGCCCGGTATCAAACCCTGCACACTCTGGCCTACAGCGTTTATTCCACTCCGCCCAAGGACCGCCGCGCCCTTCGCAAAGAGCTTTTTTGCGACCCGCGCTTCACTGCCATCCTGGATCGGGTGGCCCAGAACCGGGTTTATTCTCCCTTCTATCTTCCCTTCCGGTTCAGAAGTCAATGGCTGATCCGGCTGATTTTCCGCTCATATGAGGGCAGACGGTGGCTGTTCTGGAAAGCCTATCGGCTGGGGCTTTTCCTGCTTGGCTCCGGCTGGAGGGAATGTTTCTGACATTTTTTCGTCCGGCCATATCTCCCGAGCCGGTTTCATGGTATAATGAGATGTTATTATGCAGTGCAGGTGGTGCCTGCACAAAGGAGTAGTTTATGGAAAACATGCCTCAAGAGCAATGGAGCACCGTCATCCGGCCCCGTTCCGGCTGGTTTGACATCGATCTGAAGGAATTGTGGCAATACCGCGATCTGGTGACCATGTTCGTCAAGCGCAGCTTCACAACGCTGTATAAGCAGACGGTGCTGGGCCCCGCCTGGATCCTCATCAACCCCCTCATCACCACCGTCATCTTCACGGTGGTGTTCGGCGGGATCGCAGGTCTTGCCGAAGAAGGCGTGCCCAGCTTTTTGTTTTACATGGCGGGCAATGCCGTCTGGTCTTTCTTCTCGTCCTGTATCACCGGCACTGCCAACACCTTTGTGTCCAACGCGGGCCTGTTTGGCAAGGTGTACTTTCCCCGGCTCACCATGCCCATCTCCCAGGTGCTCATCGCTCTGGTGAATCTGGGCATCCAGATGTTGATGTTCTTCATCTTCTGGGTCTGGTTCTATTTCTTCGGGCAGGAGTACGGCACGGTCTCCATGAACATTTGGGTCCTGGCATTGCCGGCAGTTCTTCTGCTGGTCATGGTGCTGGGCCTGGGCGTGGGTATCATCGTCTCCAGCCTCACCACCAAGTACCGTGACCTGGCCATCGTGGTGGGGTTTGGCGTGCAGCTTTGGATGTATGCCACGCCGGTGGTCTACTCCATGAGCGAGATCGCGGCAAACAGCCCCCGCCTGCTGACCCTCATGCGGCTGAACCCCATGACCGAGCCTGTGCTTGTGTTCCGCTATGCCCTTCTGGGCTGCGGCGAGATCAGCCCCCTCTGGCTTTTGTACAGCGCCGTTTTCAGCCTGGTGATGCTGGCTGTGGGCGTGGTGCTCTTCAGCCGGGTGGAAAAGACCTTTATGGACACGGTGTAACGCGGGAGGTAGAGAACGATGACAATGCAGACACAACCGGCCCGCGAGCCGGTGATCCAGATCACCGGCCTGAAAAAGCAGTACCGCCTGGGCCAGATCGGCGGCGGCACCCTCACCGCCGACCTGCAAAGCTGGTGGGCACGGGTGCGGGGCAAGGAAGATCCCAACCTGCCCATCGGCACCGACACCCGCCTCTTCGGCCAGACCTTCATGGCGCTCAACGGCATTGACCTGACGGTTTACAAGGGCGAGGCGCTGGGGATCATCGGCCGCAACGGCGCGGGCAAATCCACCCTTTTGAAGATCCTCAGCCGCATTACCGCCCCTTCGGCAGGCGAGATCAAGTTCAACGGCCGTATCTCCAGCATGCTGGAGGTGGGCACCGGCTTCAACGGCGAGATGACCGGCCGGGAGAACATTTATATGAACGGCTCCATTCTGGGCATGACCAAAGCCGAGGTGGACGCAAAGCTGGATCAGATCATCGAGTTTTCCGAGTGCGGCGAGTTCATCGACACACCGGTGAAGCGCTACTCCAGCGGCATGTTCGTAAAGCTGGCCTTCGCCGTGGCCGCCCATCTCGATTCCGAGATCATGGTGATGGACGAGGTTCTGGCGGTGGGCGACATGAAGTTCCAGCAGAAGTGCCTGGGCAAAATGAGCGACGTGGCCGGCCAGGAAGGCCGCACCGTGCTCTATGTCAGCCACAACATGAGCACCATCCGCCAACTGTGCACCCGCTGCATCGTGCTGGACAAAGGGCGGGTCATCTTCGACGGCAACGTGGAGGACGCCATTGCCATCTACATGGAGACCACCGATGTAAACGTGGTCCATTATGACCTGGAAAGCATAGGCCGCATGACCTCCAGCGCCGGCAAGCGCCTGCGGGTGCTGAGCCTGGACTTTGAGGGCAAGGAGAGCAGTGTTTTTGCCGCCGGAGAGCCGCTGACCGTGCGCATTCGCTGGCGGGCAGGCCAGACCTTCGACTCGGTGAACATGAAGCTGAACATCCACTACCGGGATTCCAGCCCCGTGGGTATCACCCATCCTGTGAGCCTGGGCGCCGCCGAGGCCGGCAAGGTGTACACCACCACCTTCACCTTCGACACCTCCATCCTCAGCGAGGGACAGTACTTCTTCTATCTTGACGTGTTTGAACGGGAACTGGCGGGCGCCATCTGTCTGGACAAGCCCAACCAGGAATTTGCTTTTGAGATCACCAACACCGACCGCACCCTGCCCGAGTGGTCTGCCGGGTGGGGCCACATCCACTTTGCGCCCGTGCAGGTGATCGAAACCGAGGAATCGAACGGATGAAACCGGATCTTTACATCTGCCACACCCCCTATCAGGTGCTGGTGACTCTGTGCCGGGCCTTTGATTCTCCCTGTCCGCCGCAGCTCATCCTCAGCACCACCATCCCCGACGCCGATTCTTTGGCTGCACGCCTCAGCGCCACCGGCCTTGTGGGGCAGGTGCGCATTTTTGACGAAAATGCCTGTGGATCCTCCCTGTTGACCGGGTTCTGGCCCACCCTCCTTTTTCAGCACATCCGGGGGCGCCGGAACGTGGAAAAGTATTACGGGTTCCGCCTTTGCGGCGCTGATTATGCCAACGTATACATCTTCAATGACTGGAGTGTTCTCGGGCGCTATCTTCAGGACAGGCACATTCCCTACATCCTTTGCGAAGATACCTTTGCCAGCACCTGCTGCCCTGACCAGCACCTCATCGAAGCCCAGCGCCGCCTGCCTTTGTTCCGTCTGCGTCAGGCTGCCGGATACGGATACCTGTATTGGGGCGACTGGAAGGGAGTGCGGGCCATTGAATCCGAAGATCTTGGCAGAGCCGTGGCCCCATTTCCCCATTTGCTGGTGGAGCGCTCCCAGCGGGCGATGTTTCATCGCCTCACCGCAGACCGCAAACGCGTGCTGTGCAACGTATTTTTGACCCACCCCCTGCCGGAGGAGAGCCCCGAAGGAGCCGTTCTGTTTTTGACCCGCGACTTCGTGTGCGAGCACCTGATGGACGCGGACACCCAGGCCCGGATGTACAAGGCGGTGGCGGAAAAGTATTGTTCCGGCGGGCCGCTGTTCATCAAGGCCCATCCCCGGGACGCCACCGACTACGCCGCCCTGTTCCCCGGCGCGGTGGTTCTGGACCGCTCTATGCCCAGCGAAGTGCTCAATTTTGCGCTTCCCTTCCGCTTTGCGCGGGCGGTGACGGTGGAATCCACCGTTTTAAAAGCCTTTGAAGCTGCCGACGAAAAAGTTGCCCTCACTCTGGACGAGGCTCTGGCCTTGGCCGGGGCCTGACGGTTTTTATGAAATAACAACGGTCCCCGATTCGTTTTGATACCGGGGCGGAAAAGAGGTTTGTGCCATGAAGATTCTCGGCGTTATTCCCGCCCGCTACGCCTCCAGCCGGCTGCCGGGCAAGCCTTTGGCAGACATTTTGGGCAAGCCGATGGTATGGTGGGTGTACCAGGCGGCGAAGCAGAGCCCTCTGCTGGACGATCTGGTGGTAGCCACCGACGATGAGCGTATCCTTGCGGTGTGCAAAGAGCACGGCATGAACGCGGTGATGACCCGCGCCGACCATGACACCCCCACCGCCCGTATCCAGGAGGTCAGCTGCCTCATCGAGGCCGACCTCTACCTGCAGATCATGGGCGACGAGCCCCTGATCGACCCCCGGGCCTTTGAGCTCATCCTGCCGAAGATCTTGCCCGCCGACCCGTACTATGTGGCGGGCGTGACCAACCGCATGGAGCACCCGGCGGACGTGATCGACTTCTCCAACCAAAAGGTGGTCTGCAACGCCCGGCGGGAGATCCTGCTCATCAGCCGCAGCCCCATCCCCTACCCCAAGGGAACGGCGGATTTTGAATACGAAAAGATCACCGGGATCCAGCTGTTCAGCAAAAAGGCGCTGGATTTTTATGCCGCCACTCCGAAAAGCGCCCTGGAAAAGGCCGAGGAAAACGACCTCATGCGCTTCATCGAGAACGGCCACACCGTGCACGCGGTGCTTTCGCCTTACAAGACTGTTTCTGTGGACACGCCGAAAGACGTGGACATCGTGTGTGAGATCCTGAAAGAGCGCCGGTCCCGGTGACCGGCGCGTTCCGGCTTTTGCGGGCCGGAATGCAGATTTGACGTTCGGCGCTTTGCGGCGCGCCCCATCGCCCCTTTTGGGGGCAGAAAGGGAATATTTTTATGCCTAACATCCGTTTGCTCGACTGCACCCTGCGGGACGGGGGCTATGTGAACGACTGGAAATTCGGCTTTGAGAACATCCGCGACATCGTGGCCAGCCTTGTGAACGCCGGCACCGACATCGTGGAGGTAGGCTTTCTGCGCAATCTGGAGCCGGACATGGACCAGAGCCGCTGGAACACGGTGGCCGAGCTGAAAAAGGTGCTGCCCGCCGACCGCAGGAACACCATGTTCTCCGGCATGGCGCTGCACAACTTCTACGACATCGACAAGCTGGAGCCCTGGGACGGCACCGGGATCGACCTGATCCGGGTGACCTTCCACGATTACGACATCGACGCCGGCCTTGAATTCTGCCGCAAGGCGCAGGAAAAGGGCTACAAGATCAGCTGCAACCCCATCAACATCATGGGCTACTCCGACACGGGCGTTCTGTGGCTGTGCGAGCAGGTGAACAAACTGCACCCCTTCGCCTTTTCCATCGTGGACACCTTCGGCAGCATGCAGATGCAGGACCTGGAGCGTATCGTGCGCCTGGTGGACAATAATCTTGCCAAGGACATTGCCCTGGGCCTTCACCTGCACGAAAATCTGGCCCAGAGCTTCAGCCTGGCCCAGCGTTTTCTGGACATGCACCTGGTGGGCCGTGACGTCACGGTGGACGCCAGCCTTCTGGGCATGGGCCGCACCCCGGGCAACCTGTGCATTGAACTGATCGCAGACTATCTGAACCAGAATTTCGGCAAAAATTACGACATCGACCGCATGCTGGACGCCATCCAGCAGCACATCCTGCCCATCAAGGAAAAGAGCCCCTGGGGCTACTCCCCGGCTTATTTCCTGTCGGCCAAGTATAACCTGCACCGCAACTACGCCGAGCATTTTCTGGACAAGGGCGACCTTTCCAACCGGGACATCAACCATCTGCTCAGCCGTATCGCCCCGGAGAAAAAGACCGCCTTCGACGCTAAGTATGCCGACGGCCTCTATACCGATTACAAGGACAACCGCATTGACGACGCTTCCGACCGCGCCCGTCTGGCGGCGGTGCTCTCCGGCCGCAAGGTGCTGTGCCTTGCCCCCGGCGGCACCCTGAACACCCACCGCAAAGAGGTGGAGGAGTTCATCGCCCGGGAGAAACCGGTGGTCATTGCGGCGAACTTTGTGCCGGAAGACCTCAAGGCGGACTTCGCCTTCTTCTCCAGCGGCAAGCGGTTCGACCCGCTGGCCGCCCTGCCCTGCCCGGTGCTCTGCACCTCCAACCTGGAGGGCAAGGCGGACTACCGTCTGGACTACAACAGTCTGGCGGGCGCCTTCACCATGGGCGCCAACAGCCTCATCATGCTGCTGCGTCTTTTGGAGCAGCTGGGCGTGAAGGAAGTGGCTTTGGCAGGCGCGGACGGCTATGAGCCGGGCAGCGAGAACTACTGCGACCCCCGCATGAAAAACCACACCCCCCGCGGCACCGATTACAACCGGGCCATGTCCGCGGCCATCAACGGCTGCGGCATTGCTGTGACCTTTGTCACCCCCAGCCACTATCAGAAAGGATAACCCATGAACGACATTCAACTGCTGGTGCTGGACGTGGACGGCACCCTCACCGACGGCGGGCTGTATCTGGACTCCACCGGAAACGAGACCAAGAAGTTCTCGGTGCGGGACGGCGCCGGCCTGACCCTTGCCCGGGCCGCCGGGATCCGGGTGATGATCCTCACCGGGCGCGAGAGCGAGCCGGTGCGCCGCCGGGCGGCCGAGCTGCACCTGGACTGGTGTGTGCAGAACTGCAAGGACAAAGCCGCGTATCTTGCCGCCTTTATGAAGGAAGAGGGCCTTGCCAGAGAACAGGTAGCCTATGTGGGCGACGACTGGAACGATCTGGCGGCCATGAATCTGGCGGGCTTTGTGGCCTGCCCCGCGGACGCGGAGGAAATGGTGCGACGCCGGGCGGATTACGTCAGCCCCCGCAAGGGGGGCGAAGGCGCGGTGCGGGACGCCGTGGTCTTTCTTTTGCGCCGGCAGGGCCGCTTTGAAGCCCTGGTGGAGCAGGTATACGGCGCAAAGGGCTGAACGCCCTGCCCCACAAAACAGCCGGGAGGCAACGGAATGCAGAAAGTTCTGAAATTTTGCAAGGACCACAGGCGGGCGCTCGCCGGCGCTGTGCTGGTGTTTTTTCTCTTTGCGGTGTTCGCCGCCGTTTGGCTGACCCATATCCGGGGCCAGGGCGACAAGAGCAGCAGCTGGGCCATCAACGACCAGTTCCACAGCTTTGCCGTCATTGAGGAGAGGATGGAGCAGCGCTTCACCTGCGACCGGGACCTGCTGGCGCTGAGCCTGGTTCTGGCCGCAGAGGATGTGGACACGTCCCCCGAAGGGGAACTGGAGCTCATCCTCACCGACAGCGCCACCGGCGAGGAACTGGCCCGTTCCACCGGCGACATGCGCTACATCTACAACGGCTGGGAGGCCTATTACACCACCCTGGGCCTGGACCGCTTTGTGGAAAACCCCGGCCAGGCGGTGGAGTACACCCTGACCCTCATTCCCCATTACAGCGGCGAAGGCCGCCTGTGCGTGGGGTATGAAGAGGGCGGCATGCCTGCCGGCGTGTCCCTGACGGTGGACGGCGAGGAAGTGGACGGCACCGTGGCCCTGCTGGGCACCCAGGCCCGGGTGGGCGGTTTTCTGACCAAGTTCTACTGGATCTTTGCCGCGGGCGGCATTGCCGCGGCGGCCCTGCTCTGGTGGATGTACTGCCGGGGCACTGCACTGCACCGCGTCGTGTTCTGCGCCGTGCTGCTGCTGGGCTTTGCCTTCAACGTTCTGCTGCCCCCCTATGCCGCGCCGGATGAAAAATACCACATCAACCAGAGCTTCACCCTGGCCAGCACCCTCTACGACCCCCATCTTCCCGTGGCCAAGAGCCACATCCGGGATACCATCCGCCGCCCGTCGGACCAGGACGCCCTCATCCAGGTGGATGAGACCACCGTCTTCACCTGGCAGCACATCGTCAAAATGCTGGACCGGCCCAACACCGACCCCACCAGCGCCACCCACACCTTTGACGAATATCAGGTGGACAGCAGCTACACCATGTACTGGATCAGCGGCTTTGGCGTGCTGATCGGCTATTGGCTGCACCTGGGCTTTGCCGCCACGTTGTATCTGGGGCGGCTGGCCAACCTTTTGTTCTTCGCCTTCCTCGCCGCCTGGGCGGTGAAGCGCACACCGGTGGCAAAGCCTGCCTTCGCCGTGGCCGCTCTGCTGCCCATGACGCTGCACCTGGCCGCCTCTTACAGCCGGGATTCAAACCTGCTGGCGCTGTGCTTTTTCTTCTCCGCGCTGGTGCTGGACCTGGCTTTCGGCCCCCGGGAGCACATCGCTCCAAAACAGCTGATCCTTCCGGCGGTGCTGGCGGTGCTCTTTGTACCCAGCAAGGTGGTGTATCTGCCGCTGGCGGCGCTGTTCCTGCTCATCCCCGCGGTGCGCCTGGGCCGCTTCTCCCGCTGGATCAAAGGCGGTTTTCTGGCTCTGTGCGCGGCGGCGTTCCTTCTGAACAACAGCGCGGCGGGTGCGCTCGCCGTCTTCACCCAGTCCGGCGGCACCGCCGCGGCCGGGGCGGTGAGTTCCACCGTGCAGGAAGCTGACGCTTCCGTTTTGGCCGATGAAAACTCCGCTGTGGCTTCCGCGGCGGACTCCGGGCAGCCTGCAAGCGCTCCGGATCCCGGCCAGACCTCTCAAAACGGCGCGGACAGCATGTCCACCGAGGAGGACATGATCTGTTTCACCCTGCCCTACATCCTCTCCCATCCGCTGGAGACCGCCGAGCTGTGTATCCGCTCGGTGGTGGAGCAAGGCGACCACTATCTGAGCACGCTCGTGGGCGGCACACTGGGCTATTTCGGCCTGGACAAGCCCCTGGACCTGGCCTGGGGCTGGGTGATGGCGCTCTATGGCCTGCTGGCCCTTGCCTGGCTGTGCCCGGAAGAGAGCGGCGCAATGCCGCTGGCTCACCGCTGGGGCGCTGTGTTCATCGCCCTTTGCTGCTGCGGTCTGGCGGTGCTGGGCTGCATTTCCTGGACCCCCACCTATTACGAGACCATCTACGGGTTCCAGGGGCGCTATTTCCTGCCGGTGCTGCCGCTGCTTTTGCTGGTGCGCCCGAAAGCGCTGTGCCTTGCCTCCGACTGCCGCCGCGGGATCGTGATGGCGGCGGTGCTGGCGGACATCGGCGTTCTGCTGAACGTTTTCCTGGCCGTGGTGGCCCGATAATACAGATTCGAGGAACCCTTTTATGTATGATTTCAAAGCGGTCCCGGTGATCATTCCCAGCCTTGAACCGGACGAACGCCTTCCCCTCCTGCTGACTGATATGAAGGAGGCGGGCATTGAGAACATCGTTCTGGTGGACGACGGCAGCGGCCCGAAATACGCTCCCGTGTTTGAGCGGGCCGAGCGGGAATGGGGCTGTGTGGTGCTGCGCCATGCGGTGAACCTGGGCAAGGGGCGGGCCCTCAAGACCGCCTTCAACCACTGCCTGAACACCTGGCCGGACGCGCCCGGCGCCATCACTGCCGACTCCGACGGGCAGCACTCCCCTCAGGACATCCTGCGCTTCATGCAGGCCATGACCGAGCACCCGGACAGCCTGCTTCTGGGCTGCCGGGACTTCGACGACGCGGGCGTGCCCTTCAAAAGCCGCTGGGGCAACAAGATCACCTGCTTCATGTTCCGGGCGCTGTGCGGTGTGTCGGTGAGCGACACCCAGACCGGCCTGCGGGGCGTTCCGTCGTCTTTTATGAAGCGGCTGATGAATGTGCCCGGCGAGCGCTTTGAGTTCGAGAGCAACATGCTCATCGAGACCCGCGACCGGCTGCCCATTCTGGAACTGCCCATCCAGACCATCTACGACTCCAAGGAGAACCACACCTCCCACTTCCATCCTTTGCGGGATTCGGCCCGTATCTATGCCATCTTCGGCAAGTTTTTGTTCTCCAGCCTTTCTTCCAGCGTGCTGGATCTGGCGCTGTTCAGCCTCTTCCTTTTGCCGCTGGGCCTGTTCATGTCTTCTCCCAGCGGCAGCGGGCGCGTTCTGATGGTGTTTGTCTGCACCGCTCTGGCGCGCCTGTTCTCCGCCAGCTACAACTACTACATGAACCACCGGGTGGTGTTCCACAGCCAGGCCGACCACAAGGGCGCCGTGGTGCGCTATGTGCTGCTGGCGGCGGCGCAAATGCTGGCCAGCGCGGGGCTGGTGAGCCTCATCACCTGTCTGCTGGCTCCGCCGGACGGATGGGAGATCGCCATCAAGGCGCTGGTGGACATCGTTCTCTTCTTCCTCAGCTTTCAGATCCAGCGGGAATTCGTCTACAAGAAACGGGCCTGACGGCCCAAAAGGAGGCGGGCGGCGGTGACCATCTGCTTTTTCTCGGCCCAGTATCTGCCCACCGTAGGCGGGGTGGAGCGCTACACCTACAATCTGGCCCGCCGCGTGGTGAAGGCGGGCCACAAGGCGCTGGTGGTCACCAGTGCGCTGCCCGGCCTGCCGGACCACGAGACCGACGCCGAGGGCATTGAGATCCTGCGGCTGCCGGTGTGGCCGCTGATGAACGGGCGTTTCCCGGTGCTGCGCCCCGGGCGGGATTTTTCCCGCCTGGAAAAACTGCTCTGGGGGCGCAAAATAGACTTCTGCCTCATCAACACCCGATTTTATGTGAGCAGCCTTTACGCCGCCCGTCAGGCGGCCCGGCGGCACATCCCGGCCATCGTGGTGGACCACTCCACCGGCCATCTGCCCATGAACAGCGCCCTGCTGAACGCGGCGGGGGCGGCTTATGAGCATTTTGCCGCCGCGGTGCTTAAAGCTTACCGCATGCGCTTTTTCGGCGTGAGCCAGGCCGTCTGCCGCTGGCTGGAACACTTCGGCGTGAAAGCCGAGGGCCAGCTGTACAACGCGGTGGATCCCGCCGAGGTGCGCACGCTGGCCCACGCGCCCGACGCTGTGGACTGGCGCAAAGAGCTGGGCCTTGCCCCCGACGCGCCGCTGGCCGCCTTTGTGGGACGCATTATCCCCGAAAAAGGTGTGGCGGAACTTATCCAGGCGTTCCGCACGGCCTCCGTGCCCGGCGCGGCGCTGGCGGTGGCTGGCGACGGGCCCCTGCTGGCCAGCCTGCAAAAGGACTGCCCGCCGGGGGTGCACCTGCTGGGGGCGGTGCCCTATCCCAAGGCCATGCAGCTTCTGGCTCAGAGCCAGGTCTACTGCCTGCCCACCTACTACGCCGAGGGCTTCCCCACCACCTTTTTGGAGGCGGCAGCCTGCGGCTGCCCCATCGTGACCACCCGCACCGGCGGCAGCGACGAACTGCTGGAGGACGAGAGCTTCGGCGTGCAGCTGGCTTCGGCGGACCCCGGCCCCCTGGCCGCCGCGCTGCAAAAAGCCCTCACGGACGAAGACTGGCGGCGCACCGCCGCCCAAAAGACCGCCGCGCGGCTGGAATCCCTTTTCACCTGGGACGCCGTGTGTGAAAAACTGCTGACACTGGCCCAAGACGCCCAAAACTGACAGAAAGCGAACGCGAGAGTATGGCAAAATTATTGATCGTGATCCCTGCGTACAACGAAGAAGCGAACATCGTGCAGGTGGTGGAAGACCTGATCGAGCACTACCCCCAGTATGACTATGTGGTGGTGAACGACGGCAGCCGCGACCACACCGCGGCCCTTTGCCGCCAGCATGACTTCCACATGATCGACCTGCCGGTGAATCTTGGCCTGGCCGGAGCCTTCCAGACCGGGCTGCGCTACGCCGCCGAGAACGGATACGACTGCGCGCTGCAGTTTGACGCCGACGGCCAGCACCTGCCCCGTTTCATCGCCCCCATGCTGGACTTGCTGGAGAGCGGGGCGGACATCGTCATCGGCAGCCGCTTCATCACGGTGAAAAAGCCCAAGAGCCTGCGCATGGCGGGCAGCTACCTCATCAGCTGGGCCATCCGGCTGACCACGGGCAAGGCCATCTGCGACCCCACCAGCGGCATGCGGATGTTCAACCGGAAAATGCTGGAGGAGTTTGCTTCCAACCTGAACTACGCCCCCGAGCCGGACACCATCAGCTACCTCATCAAGAACGGCGCGGTGGTGAAGGAGCTGCAGGTGGAAATGGGCGAGCGTATCGCCGGTTCCAGCTATCTGAACCTCACCCGCTCTGTGGAATACATGATCAAGATGGGGCTTTCCATCCTGCTCATCCAGTGGTTCCGCAAGCGGGACACCCTCACCCCCTACACCGAAAGGAGCCTGTGACATGCTGGACTATCCCCTCTCCCTGCGGCTGCTGCTGGTCCTGGGCAGCCTGCTCACGCTGGTGTTTGTGCTGGGGCGTATCCGCCGGGCCAAGATCCAGATCGAGGACAGTATCTTCTGGTTCGTCTTTTCCGGCTTTCTGCTGCTGCTGAGCATTTTCCCGGAGCTGGCCTATTGGGCGGCCGGGACGCTGGGCATGCAGGCCCCCATCAACGTGGTGTATCTGGCCATCATCTTTCTGCTCATCCTCAAGGTGTTCTTTATGAGCCTGCGGATCAGCCAGATGGATTCCAAAATGAAGATCCTGGCCCAGAAGGTGGCGCTGAACGAGGAAAAGATCGACCGCCCCCACCAGGACCGGTGAAGCCAAAGCGGATTTGTCAAACACCGCCGGCTGTGGTATAATAATATGAAAACATCCTGCGGCGCTTTGAAAAGCGCCGGTTTATGACGGAAACGGAGGGTCCACGAAACCATGGCATATACCCCGAAACTGACCTACAAGGGCCGCCCGCTGGTGCGCTGCGGCAACGAAATTTACTATGGCAGCCTGTCTGACCCCTATGTGGTGTTCATGCAGGTGCTCACCACCAAAGAGGAAAACGGCATTACCGTGGCCGACAAACTGCATGTGATCCTGATGAGCACCGACGCCACCAAGCCCCTGCCCGAGCGGGTGGTGAAGCAGAGCTCCAAGACCGGCCTGTACACCGCGCTGGAAGTGGGCGGCATGTGGCTGGAGCGCGCACTGAAGGAAGCCGCCGCTGAAAAGAAGTGAGCCTGAAACAAGAAAAAGCCCCGAACCGTTGGTTCGGGGCTTTTTTTCGGTTCAGTAACGCACTTCGCCGTCGTGGGCCAGAAGGTTCACGCTCTCCACGCCGGGCAGCGCCGCGCAGGCGCTCACAAGGCGGCCGCCATCGTCGGTGCGCAGTTCCAGGATCAGGTCAACGCCGTGTTTGCTCACGTTGCGGCTCTTGATCCGCGCGCCCTTGGCGTAGCGGTTCAGCAGCTGGTTCAGCGCCATGTCGATCTCGGCGTCGGTGCTGTTGATCACCAGCAGATAGGGAGGCTTGGCGGCGGGCACCAGATCCAGCAGGAAGATCAGCGCCGTGACCGCAAGGCTCACCACCACCGCGATCTCAAACAGCCGCGCGCCGCAGATGATACCCACGCCAATGCTCCAGAAAAGATAGAGCAGGTCCATGGAGTCCTTCACCGCGTTGCGGAAACGCACGATGGACAAGGCGCCCACCATGCCCAGGCTGATGACGATGCTGCTCTGCATTGCCAGCACGATGCCGGCGGTGACGATGGGCATCAAGGCGAGGGTCTTGTTGAAGTCCCGGTTGTAGAAGGCGCTCCGGCTGGCCAGCCGGTAGATGGCGTAGATGTACAGGGCGATCAGGCCGGTCACTCCCAGGGTGACCACGATGGTCACCGTTCCGATGTCGCTCTGGGTAAAGCCCTCCAGAACGCTCTTTTTGATCACGTCGCTAAAACTCATATTCCCTGGCCCTTTCCGCCAGAGGCCCGGTCAGGGCCAGCCGGCTCAAGTAATATTTTGAGAATGCGGTCTGCCGCAGTTTTCCCAATTCCAGCGCCTGCGCCACATAGTCGGGCAGGAACTCGTCAAACTTCACTTCCAGCACATGCTGCCCCGCCGGCAGGATGGGCGTCAGCGGCACGTGCGGCTCCAAAAAGCTGCCCAGCTGCACGCAGGCGGAGATGTTGCGGTCGAAGGTGATCCGCACATTGCCCGAGCGCCCCACAAACGCCGTGCGCTCGTATTCCACGATGACCCTGGGCGCCATGCCCGCCGTGCGCATGGCAATGCTCAGCAGGTTTCTCGGCGCCGGTGTTCCGGCGCCGATGGCCGGCGGCCGGCCAGCCATGATCTCCCGGCATTCACCGGCGGACACAAGGCAGCTGGATTTGTGGGTCTTGCCATGGAGTTTTTCTTTAATCTCCAGCTGGATACGCTCAGCGCTTCCGTTGTACAGCCGCAGGCGGTACTTGCGGCGGTCGTCCACGCCCGCCTCGTTTTCCCGCAGGCAGCTGTTGCGCAGATCGTCAAAATACAGGCTGCGGATGGCATAGGAGCTGCCCGTCTGATGGCTGTCCATGGGAAGCAGCACCTTCAGCCGGGCGCCCAGCACCGCCAGGTCGGCGTCGGTGACCAGGTATTTCCACTCATTTCGGTAATACATCAAACGCCTCCCGGTCGGCGGGGGTGTAATCCGCCATATACTCGTCCAGGAACGCCAGCCGCTGCTCCATAAACTCCAGCGTCTCTTCCAGGCCCAGCGAGCGGTGCTCCGAGAGGCCCTTGTAGGCGCCGTCCTCGCCCCACAGCCTGTAGTCTCTTGCCCACGCGCCGCTGGAGGTGAGGACCTCCTGTTCCGTCCGGAACGACTCTTCCAGGCGGTCCAGCCGGAACACGGTCTCCCGCAGTTCTTCCCAGCGCTCAGCCACCAGTTGGCGGGTGCGCTCCGGGTCTGCGCTGTAAAGAGCGTCCAGCTCCAGGTCCGGCAGGGCCAGGGTGGTGTGGTCCAGAGGCAGATACGCATCGTAGGTGTCGCCAAAGGAATAGTTCAGGTCCCACGGAAGGCGGTAGAACTGTTCCTCGGAGGAGCGGTAGATGAGATACTGGTTCTGCATGAGGTTGTCCACCGCGCAGATGTATTGCTTATACAGCGCGATGTCGATGAGGTTGTCGATATTCACCAGCGATTCGATGTCTTCCCAGCGGACGGGTTCGCCTCTGTACAGGGTGTTCACATAGCTGCGCAGCGGTTCCCACACGCCGGGCTCCCAGACATTGGGCCAGACGACCTCCAGCCGGTTGAGCCACTTGGTGCTCTGTTCGCTCTCCAGACGGTCGAACTCCTCGTCCGCGATCCCGGTGGCCTGTCTCCATTTGTACATAACGTCCTGGCGGGACAGCTCCATGCTTTTGCGGCTCACCGAGCGGCACAGGCCGTAGACCCCCATGTATGTATCGTCCAGATACAGCTCGACGTATTCCATCCGGGCGCCTGCGGGGTCATGCTCCGCCGTGGCGGCCAGTTCGTTCCACAGCTCGGTGGCCACTTTGTCGCGCAGGCGGGTGCAGTCGGTGGAAAAGTTCACCAGCACCCAGCCGTTCTCCTCGCCCAGGCCCAGCAGGTCCAGGTTCACGTCCTGGCCCTTTTCATCCAGCAGGTTCAGCCGGTAGGATTTTTTCTGTGCAAAAAGGTTGGCGTTGCCGCGCCAGTGCCACTCCACACCGCTGGTTTGGGTCTGCATGCGCGTGTTTCCCTCGGGCCAAAGCACGGTGATGGAGCCGAAATTGTAGGCAAGAGGCAGCTTTGCCATGGTCTGGCCCACCACCTCGGGGTCCAGCTGGAAGGGCTCGCTGTGCTCGGTGTGGATGATCATTGCAGGCAGGCCGGAGAGATAAACTTCCAGCCGGCACCAGCGCTTTCCGTCGCTCACATATACATCCAGCGTTTCATCGCCTGCCATGGCCTCCCGCCGGCCGTCCGCCCACTGGTCCGCGGGCAGATACACGCTGCCCCAGGTGGTGGAAAGGTTGCCCGTGGTGCTGCCGTCCAGCGGCTGGGGCAGGCAATAGGCTTCCCGGGCGGAATCGTAGGGCAGCACCTGGCCGTTCCAGTGGAGAACGCAGCCCTCGGCGCTGGTCTGGGGCAGGGCGGTGATGTCCGCCAGCTGCTGGCTGTCCGCCAGGCGGGCGCCCAAAAGGCTGGCCGCGTCCTGCCGCATGCGGAACAGGACAATGCCTGCCAGCGCCGCCACGCAGAACACCAGGATCAGCATTCGCAGCGTCCTTTTCAAGCCTTTCCGCCCCGCTTTCTGAAAAATCAGCATTTTTCCGCAAGTCCGCCGAATATTCTATCATACGCGGCGGCCGGTGTAAAGCCGCGAAACATGCCAAATGGCGGAAAGAGCGGCGTGTTCTGACAGGGGCGGTCAGGCTTCCGCCACCGCCACCAGATACTTGAAGATCTGCAGTTTGTTCTCCTCGTAGAGGCCCATCTCTTCGTAGAGGTTTTTGTAGTAGGCAAAAAGGCTTGCCTTCACCGACAGGATCTTGAAGGTGTTGCGCAGCGTCACCTGGGTGGAGACCAGGCTCTGCGGATTTTTCACATAATAATACACCGGCTCGTCCAGCGCGTAAAAGCGGGCGGCATAGCGGATGTATTCCAGATTGAACAGCAGATCTTCGCTCCAGCAAAGCTCCTCGCTGCACTGGATCTCGTGGCTCTGCACCATGTCCCGCCGGTAGAGCTTGTTCCACATCACACCGAAGTAAAAGCTGGCGGGCTCTTTCATCAGGCCCTTCGCAAAGGCATGCTTGTCATAAAAGCCCTTTTCCAGAAAGCCGAACTGCTGGATGGTCTGGTAGCTCTCCCCCTCTTTGGCAAAAAGGGGCTTTGTCTCTTCCACCCGGTAGTAGGGGGCGATGACCAGGTCGGTCTGGTTGGCCTCGGCGGCCTCCACCAGAAGGCGGGTGGCGTCGGGGGCGAGGTAATCGTCGCTGTCCGCAAACTGGAGGTACTTGCCCTTTGCCATGTCCATGGCCAGGTTGCGGGTGGCGGACACGCCGCTGTTGGCCTTGTCGATGAGCAGGATACGCTTGTCCACCCGGGCATACATCTCGCACACATGCAGGCTCACGTCCTTGGAGCCGTCGTTGACGATGATGATCTCCAGGTTTTGGTAGGTCTGCCGCCGAATGCTTTCAATGCAGCGGGCGATGTGGCTGCCGGCATTGTACACCGGCACGATCACGCTTACCAGGGGCTGTTCCACAAAGACTCCTCCTTTTTATGGGTCCGGGGCGTCAGTTCTCCTCCTCCGGCGGCAGCAGGGCCGCGGCCGCCAGCAGCAGCAAAAACGGGGTGAAATTGAAGGCGTAGCGGGCTTTGGTCTCCCAAAGGCTCAAAAACAGGATGAGGCCGGTGACGCCCACCCCCGCCAGCGTCAGCGTGCCGGCGGCGGGCCGGCGCACGGCGCGCACCGCGCATGCCAGCACCAGCAGCTGCATCATGTAGAGGTAAGCCTGGCAATAGTAGACCAGCGGCATGTAGCCCGGCTGGCCCTCCAGGATGAAGGTGTGGGTCCAGTTGGCCCGCTGGGGCGTGGCCAAAAACTCCTCGGCGTTGTAAAGCCCGTCGCCCCAGGTGATGGCCGCCTTCCGGGTGACGAACTCCGCCAGTTCCAGCGGAGTGTAGGAAGCGTAATTGGCCGCGATACGCGCGTTCAGAAGCTCCTTGCGCTCGGCAATGGTGGCCACCGTCATGGCGGCCTCGTAGTCCTCCTGAGAGTAGTTGCCGTCGTCGTGGCTGCCGTAGCAGAACCAAAGCTGGATGGGCAGGCCCAGGGCCTCCTCCTCGGTCCAGTCGATGAGCCAGGCGCGCTGCCAAAAGCGGTAGCCTCCCGCCAGCAGGCCAAAGGCCGCCAGCAGGGCAGCGGCCGCCGCCAGCGCCCGCCGGGGCTTTGCGCGCAAAAAGAACTGAATGAGCAGCGCCACGGCGACCACCGCCACGCTGCCCTTGACGGCATAGCCCACGAACACCGCCGCGCCCGCCCCCGCGGCCAGCGCCAGGCGCCGGGCCCGGCGTTCCTGCCGCTGCCAGGCTTCAAAGGCCAGCAGCGCCAGCAAGCCGAAGGGCATGGAGAGGGTGTCGGAATAAAAGCAGGGGCTGTAGAGCCAGAAGGGCGCAAAGGCCGCGCAGAGCGCAAAGGCCAGCGCCACGGCGGCGTTGGTCTTGAGCACGCGACGGGCCAGGAGGCAGAGCAGCGCCACCGAGGAAAGCAGCGCCAGCACGTTCAGCGCGATGCCGGGGGCCACCCCCATGAGAGAGGGATCCGGCGAAAAGCCGAAAAGGCCCGCCAGCCAGTACCAGCCGCCCAGCACAAGGGCAAGGCCCAGGTTGTTGTTGCAGACGATGTAGTAGCCGCTCCACACCCCGAAGCGCCCGTCGTCCAGAAGGTCCGGGAGGGTGCGCAGCACCACCTCCTGGTCCATGATGGGCACCTCGGCCAAAAGCCACGCCATCGCCGCAAAGGCGGCGGCGTAAAGGGCGAAGGCGGTGTAAAAACAAGCGCGCCAGCGCTTTTGCGAAAGGCCGTTCAGCCGGGGCAGCGCCCATTTGGAGAGGGCCCAGGCCCCCGCCGCCAGCGCCGCGCCCACGGCAAAGGCCGCCGGGCCGTTGTGCTCCCAGCGGAAAACGCTGTTCAGGACGATCCAGCCCCAGAGAAGGGCAAAGCCGCCCCAGAAGAGCTTTTCCAGCCTGTTCTGCACCCCGCGGCGCCCCCTTTCTGTTTTTGCGTATATTTGTAATATTATAGCATATCCGCCGCAAAAGAAAAAGCCGCCCGCCGGCGGCAAGCATAGCGGGACGGAAATCCCTGGGGGGATTTTCCGTCCCGCGGCCTGTGTGTATTAACACAGGCATTGCTTGCTGCTCGCTGCTCGTGTGCTTACATTATTATATATAGCTTCTCAAAGTGCGTATTTGTAATTTCCCGGCGCAGAATGCCCATCCTATACAATAAATATGAAAAAAGTATAGGAGGCAGGAATCTAAAAACAATACATGGAATCACAGCACAGGCTGCTGCGCCGTAATCTGTACCAGCAGTAAAATTTTTCATATGAATATGAGATCACGGCAGTAGTGACCGGATACTAGTCAGAAGAAGGCGGTGGAGCACTCGTACTAATCATGGAAGAACAGTTGTCAGGACAGAGAGTGGAGATACATTGCGCACAGATACCCTGACTGCCTGGGGTGTTGCCGTTCTTAGCAGATCTGAGATGAAAAAATCTATAAAAACGGTAACTTTTACAGCTTGAATATGGTATTATTATCAGCATAGAAATGTGTTTTCAGCGGAGTGAGAGGATGGACAAGCTATATAAAACAGTGCTCGCAGCGGTAACAGCTGCTTCGGTACTCGTCTGCAGCGCCTGTGCGGGCGCTCCGGCAGCAGATCAGGTCCAGGACCCGGATGCCGGAAAACATTGCCGGAGATGACAGAGAAGATTACCATACCTGCCTCGATATTTAAGTTTGCCAATACAGATATCGAGGACAACATGGAGGCTTTTGAAGATTACTGTACCGATGTAAGGCGTGACGGGGATGATCTAATTCTGGAAGTGACGCCGACGCAGAAAGAAGAACTTATAGAGATGTACGCCGGGTCCATTGACGATGTGCTGGAAGATATGGAGAAAGACGAACAGGGCTATTATGTAGAGGCGGATACCGATCACAGCCGTTTCATATATCATATCGACGAGAATATCGACGGTATTCTACAGGCAAAGATGCTGTTGACGATCACGACATCGGATGTCCTGACCGGAATCATGGAAACAGGGGATCCAAACTGGAGTGTCAGCGCAAAGATCGTGAACTGCCATACGGAGCTGACTGTCGGTGAAGGCACATTTCCGGACGGGAGCATCACCTTCGGGCCCGGCGAATGGAAGGCCAGCTATGACGGCGGCGCATGGCTTGGTGCCAGACAGGAAGAGGTTATGGACATGACAGGCCTTACCGGGCCTTATGAGGGACTGACCGATACACAGAAAGGGGTCGTTACATCTGTCGTGCAGATGCTGGACTGGATCGAAGGGAAATATGAGCAGCAGTTTCATTATATATCCTACGCGCCGGGAGACGCCGTCGAGCAGGAACACCTAAAGGTGTATCCGGAACAGGGCGGTGAATCGGATGTCGTGACAGTGTACCGTACCTATGAAAACGGCCTGTACCGGTATGAAGATGATTACGGAGAAATTCTGAAGCGCCCTTCCTACGAAGAGCAGGTCCGCATATTTGCGGAGCAGTATCTGCCTTCCGAAGGGATAAAGATATACACGGAAATTAAGGATGGAGGAAACGGTGCGGCGGATGGAGAATCGTTTTTAAAGGAGGTTTCCGCTGTGACGTATATTTTTATGGATGAGGCCCTATGTTCAGGCCAGTACGAGACATTTTTGGAAGCCGTACCGGACTGGCTGACGGAGAACTGTCAGGGCGTGCCGGCTGGGATCTATCTGCGCATGGCAGAGTCTGAAGCGTGGAAACAGATTGGCAGATCTGATTATGAGGATAAGCTCCGGGAAGATATCTATACCGAAGAGGCGGAGTGCGCGATATCCGGGAGCGGGAAAGTGACCGTATATTAGCTGAAAGGAAGAGAATTTATGAGGAAGGTATTACTGCTTATCGTATGCTGCGCCCTTGTATGCAGTTTGAGCGGATGCATCGTTTTCGAGCGGGGATCATCCAATGCATATCGTTCTGATGAAGAATTGGCGGATGAAATGATAGAAAACATTATCGGGTGCGCAGAGAAGGAAGATGCAAAAGCGCTGACGGGATTATTTTCGCAGTATGCCGGGGAAAGTACGTTAAACTTAACGGAACAGGCGGAAGAATTCATAGAGTTTTTTCAGGGCGAATGCAAAAGCTGGAAAGGAAATGCAAGTTCCCATGAAAAAAGTGAACACGGAAAAATAACATGGCGGGAATTGAGAGGGCACTATTCGGTTATTACAGATGAAGCACAATATGAAATCGCATATATTTATATTCCTTTTTACAGAGAAGAACCGGATAAAGAAGGGCTTACTGCGATAGAGATCACTACGGAAGAAACTTTTAACAAGGATGAATTTCTCTGGAGTCTGGATCAGAAACCGGGTATCTATGTGACAGAAACCGGGGAAGAGACGTATTCGGAACAGAGGCTGATCACTCCGGAAGAACTGATCCGGGCGGCAGGACTTACAAAAGAACAGTACAGCAAAGTTGATCTGGAACAGTTTATTGAGGATTTTGACATCACGACAGAAGATGTGGATACGCTCAACATACCTTTGCTCCTGGAAGAATACGAACCGGAACGCAAATTCGGCATGTATGATGTAAGTTATCTCCTTGAAGACGGCATAGAAGAACGCACATCTGACTTTACGGAAAATGTATATGCTGTCGCTTTTATGGAAAATAAGAACACAAGTACAGAATGTGTATACTATGATCTGTTGGACAGTAAAAGATATCGAACGTCGGATGCGTATCTTTTTGATGATCTCCACCAGGTACAGGGCGGATATTATGCGGATGGACAGCAGATTGTTGAGGCGTTAGACAAGTATGGTGTTTTTGACTGGGAATCCGGAACGGGTGAAGAGGAAATCACAGATCCCCAGCATATGGTGCTGGCTGTATTATATGATGACGGAACGGTCTTCCGTGTAGAAGCGTCCGGCTTGTTGTCGCAGGCGCTGCCGGACGAGTACGATGAAGTGAGGGATATGCTCCTGTCAGGAGAATACAGCGGAAGTTAGGGGAAAATAAGTATTGTTTCAAAGGAGGAGGCTATGGACAGAGTATTTGAAGATGAATTTATGGAGGCCCAGTCGCGGATTGTTGCACTATGCGTCGAATTCGCGGGCAGCAGGGCAGATAAGGTTTATGCTTATGGCTCCATCGAAGAAAGCAGTATTTCTTTCAATGCATTTTTCAACATTGACGGTCAGATTAAAACAACAAATAATATAGCTGCCGATCCGGACGCGATATGGGATTTTCTGGATCTTGGAGAATCAGATCTGGAGAAGATAAGACAAATATGCATACATTACGGAAAACCTGTCCCCACAGAATTAAAAATAATCTATGACTGTAAAAGCGGTAAAATAGACACGGAATATAAGTATGAAAGTATCTGTTCCGCAAAGACGGGGATAGATTCAAGCGAGATTTTTATGAAGTGGTTAGATGAGGTTCGCCAAAGCACATGGAAGAGATAAAACAGCATTGTGAAAAAGTCATACAGATACTCTGTTCCGATTATAGTATGCAGTTACAGTATTCGGGAATAATCAAAAAAATATACGACGTTATGCAGCAGATCATATCCTGCGATAATGTTAATGAACTCCCGGATATCCACTGGAACAGCATAGCGCGGTGCTTTGCTGACGAAACGACGGATTATCAAAGTCCTGTACTTTTTGAGATAGATAAAATCGCGAAGCTGACAGAGGAAAAATGATGAAACAGTTGAGAAAAACAGAATGGCGGAGAGGATACCCCATTAAGAAAAACCTTGCCCTGTGTGCATGGGGAATGCTGGCGCTCGCAGGCTTCGCCGGGATACTGGCGCGCCCGGAGAATATTCCGTCGCTGGCAGCGTGTGTTCTTGCATTGGCGGGCGCAGTCCTGACGCTGCCGCGCCTGCTCCGATATTATAGAACAACATACCAGAGTCTGCCCGCTCTGAACAGGCGGTTTACAAAAGAAGAGCAGGAGGAGCTGATCGAACAAGAAAATTTTGAGACGATCACTGAGTTGAAGGCAGAATCAATGCGGTGGACAGACTTTGCTGAAAGTGTGCACTGGCTCCGGATTAATGGAAGATATGTTCCGAAAGAACTTGTGATCTTAGGAGGGGCTGAAGTAACTTACAGTGTAATGAATCGGGACACAACACCGTTGATATTCCTTTATGCGACCGGTGATATGGTAAAAATTGACCTTGGAGTTCAGGTCAGTGTTCAGAAGATCCGGGAACTTAACGCATATCTCTGGTCCTGTTATCATATTTTCCCGGGACGCACAGACAGGAAAAAGGCAGATGAACTCAGCAGTATATTCAGGGTAATTTACACAGAATATCTGAAAGAAAAAGAACCCAGGAAAGAGAGCAGAGTTCTTGCAGACCTTATAGAAGATGCAGGAGAATTGCGGAAGAAATGTATCGAGAGAATGCCGTCATATTTGAAAAAGGTTGACGAAAAAGCATGGTGGAATGAGAAAACGAGAAAGAAGATGCAACAGTGGAAAAAAGACCGGGAGAATACATCATGAGTGAAATAAAGTTTAAAGTTATTAAAGATGGGAATGAAAAGAAATATATTCCCTTGATCAGAAAAATGCTGAATCGTTCCCTTATGGAAATAAAAGAATGCTTAAGTAATAATGGCTATATTGATATATGCAGTCTGGATAACATAGACGGACTGCAGCATATGAATGAACTGATTGATGAGTTACAGAAAAAAGGAGCGGAAATTGTACTGTATGAGAATGACAGAGTTGTAGAAACTGAATTCTTGAAAAACATTCTTGAATCACATTTCGATACAGAAAGATATTTGCAGGAAACGGACGATAAAGTTATTGAGCAAGATTGAGTGATTTTAGGAGTGAGATTTATGAGGATTACAGACATTTTTGATGCGGTAAGAGACGCAACTTATTCGGACTTCCGGAAGTTTTATACAGGTGATCCGAATCTATTCCATAAGTATACAGGATTAAGTTTGTTTCAGTTACTGTTTGTCAATGACCACAACACAGACGAAAAAATAAAGATGATTCGATTTTTAATATCTGAGGGGGCGGATGTTAACTTTAAAAGTCCAAAAGATCAAAGAAATGCACTGCATATATTTTACTTTTCGGTTATGAGGCCCGATCCACAGTACATATTAAAAGTAACTCAGCTGCTGGTTGAGGCTGGGGTGGACATAAACGCCAAAGACAAATATGGGGCAATTCCACTTAATTATGCGATTACTGTTGTAAAGCTGCCGACAGAGACGGCTATGCCGGTATATCAATATTTAATAGATCACGGTTCAAATATCTATGAAAAAGACAATTTTGGGAAAGCATGCATTGATTATGCAAAGGAATTTTCATGGAGAAATGATCTTGTAAGTCTAATGGAAGGAACCGAATCATGAGCAAAGTGAGAGGAAAAATAACAAAATATGAGATCATTCTCTGTGTTCTTGTACTGGCGGTCATAGTTGCCGGTCTGCTTCTGCCTAAGACAGGAGAGCTGGTGTTACTGGATGAATTCTGCAATGTATCCGTCATATGGATCGTGTGCATCTATGTGGTCGTGCGGGTCATACATAACTGGAAAACAGGGGAAAAAAGTAACAAAACAGCAGGAGTGATCATCGCGGTTTTCTGTGCGGCAGTCTGCATGTGGTTTACGAAGGATTTTGCCGCTGATCTGGCGTCGGGTACGAAGACGGTCACGCTGACAGATATAGAAGTAAGTGAAACACAAGCGCATACCAGCATTTTTTCGCATCATTATTATCTGATGGGGACGGATTCTCAGGGATTAAGGACCCGTGTGGAAATATCAGCAGATGACTATACGATGATGAGCCAGACAGGAAATGGAACTGCGGTTCTTGTGTATTATGAGCATACCGGACGGGCTGTGTCGGCACGCTGAGAGGAAGTTATTGCTACGACAGCATAAGGGAAGTGGTACGCAGGGTTAATCGAAACACCGGGATAGGGATCTTGAACAAAACGACCATATATACAAAGTCCAGACATGTCTCGGTGGAAACCCTTATGACGGGCTATGAAAAGATGGAGTCCTATATAACGGAAAATGTTGCTCCGGAAAAAATCATTATGAAGGAAAGATAATCATTAGCGCCATACCTGCTGCACAGGGCTGTTTTCAGGTCCGCACAAAAAGGCCCTTTATCACAACAAAACCGAACAAACTGCCTGCAAGGGACAGCCGGGAAAAACGGCTGTCTTTTTTCTATGCCCACGAACGGAAAAAGAGCCGATACTGCGGCAGGACATGGGACAGATAAGCACATATCTGTAATTTCCCGGTGCAAAATGCCCATCCTATACAATAAATCTATAAAACCGTATAGGAGGCAGGAATATGAATGAAACGTACGGATATGTCCGCGTATCCACAGGTATGCGCTTTTTGTTTTTCCCTACCGTATCCACAAAATAGCCTCGTGCCCAGAAATGCCGATTTCCGTACTTGTACTTTAAATTCGCATGTCTGTCGAAAATCATCAGGCTGCTTTTTCCTTTCAAGTACC
>DXFW01000004.1 GCA_019114225.1 Candidatus Allofournierella pullicola
CAGAATACGCCGTCTGCTTCATAGCGGACCAGATCTGGGAGGCGGCATTTCTGATATTGTTCCAGATATTGGCCGCATCAGACGCAAGCTGTGAGAAATTCCCCGTCACAAGGTCGATCAGCAGAAGCACCGGAGCCGTACACGTTCTTCACAATTTCAGCGCTGGCCTCCGCCGCCTTCCCGATCTTCTCCACAGCAGTTTTCAGCTGATCAGAAGAAGCTGTCCCGTTCCGGATCGCCGTCACCAGGCGGCTTCCCAGCACATCGGCGTAATCATTCACACTGGAACCCGTAGCCGCAAACAGCTTATTCAGCCGCTCCGTATTGGAGGAAAGCCATGTACTGATCTTTCCCTAAGTCGCCCCGCTCAAAGGCTTTCGTCACATCTTCCTGGGCCTGTTCTAACGCTTCCAGCTTCTTTTCTGTATCTCCGATGGCAGCCTGCAGAAGTTCCTGCTTCCGCGCCAGAAGGATGGTATTCGATTGATCCAATTTCAGAAGGTTATTCACATCCCGAAGCTGGCTCTGAGTCTTCTTTATGGAATTGTTCACTGCATTCAGCGATTTTTCCAGTCCGCTGGTATCGCCGCCAATCTTCACTGTAATGCCTTTGATCCGGCTCGCCATGTGTCACCACCTCCTGAAAATAAGCATAAAAAAAGCCCGGATTTCTCCAGGGAAAAAGAAAACACCGGTTGTTTCCAACCGATGCTATTAAGCCATCTTTTTATTTTTTCTCCGAGAACTCGTATGCCTGAGCCACCCATTCAAACAGTTCTTCATCCAAATCCGATATGCTGCTTATCAAAATATGTGTTGTCCACCGCCCCGGGTATGGCTCTGTCTTTACTGCCACACGCCCTGATTTTAAAGGATATGGAAGCCCAAGCGTTAATACAAAATAATCATCCGGAAACTCCGCTTTCTTTTTTACTCTCAAAAAAGAAACGCAGGCATAAACATGACGATTAGAAAATGTAATCTGCGATTTCTGTACTTTCATCTTGGTGTCCGGAAATCGTGATTCAATTTTATCAGCAAACACTTCATATAAAGAAAATGCTGTCTGATGTTTATCAAAAAAGAGCAGGACATCCTGATTAATATAATTCATTTTCTCTCCTTAAAATCGGAATGCTTCTATAGCATACACCATTTCACCATATCTTCGATCAGTTTCACCGGCAGGCTTTTGCTGTAAGGAAAATACACAGCATTTTTCTTTGTGACAAATCCGCTCAGGTCAGATGCAAATTTCTCAATAGCCTCACCGCCAACATATACACTGACATGATTTTTGCAAGCGGAAAAAGAAATGGATTTCCCATCTTTTTTATAGACAGGCATACTCCATGCTATGCTCTCCTGCACCCCCGGAACGCCCTTTCTTATTATGTCTGCTATTGCATACAGATGGTCTTGCCCTTCTGCGGGCTGCGATTTGATATATTCCAATACTGTTTTAGGAGACTCCCCGCAATAATGCCCCTGATTTGCTCTTTTAAATTCTCTTCCGCATTTTGGGCATACCCACATGTTTTATTTCCTCCATGTTTCCCGAATTTTCTACTGAACCCAGCCCTCTCATACTTACAAGTATATCATGAGGAAGCCGGTAATTCAATGTATCTCAGAATTTATCAAAATCCTCCTGCGTTGCCACCACCGCATATTTATGCTCATCGTTCCGGCTTTCCACATACATATCGTTCACCATCCCGATAGTCAGAAGATCCAGGTCCCGAATAGACAGCCCCAGCTGCACACACCGCAGGAGGAACAGGGGCGTTGTCATTTCCCGGTCAGTCGGGCGAAGTTTTTTTTAGCCTGCACATCCGTCTGCGTGTTCAGCCCCCCACAGTTCAATGATCTGTGGCAGCACCTGTGTTATGACGTCGTCTATGGATATCACTAATCCTGTTTTTATACCACACCACCAATACATCGTCATCGCCAATCTGGGGTAAATCCAATTCCCAAATTTCAACTGCATTTTTCCTAAATAAATTCCCTCTTTCATTTTGACTCCTCCTGCCCTCCGCGTCCACGCATGACACATTCCTCCATAATAGCGCAAATATGTTCAATGGGGTCTTCGCAATTACTTCTCAGCCATTCGGATAAAATTGCGATGAGACCGTTCATATAAAACGCCAGCATATATTTTTGGTTTGTTTCGGGGATTTGCAGTCTCTTAAGAATCGACAAAAACACATGCTCCATCATCCGTCTGTAAGTTTTATCCGACCGCAGAAAGCCGGGATTTTTCAGTGCTGCGCGAAACAGCCGCTTATTCTGCTTAACGTATTCCAAATAAGGAATTAAGTATGCGGGCGTAACCAAATACAACTCGTCCAAGGAGCATTCTTGAATCTTAGAGACAAAAGAACTGGCCTGTGATCCCATATGAGCGCGAAACTGTTCATTGAGATATTGAATCGTTTCTGTGAGCAGATCGCTAATGTTTTCGTAGTGCAAATAGAAGGTAGAGCGATTAACCCCAGCGGTTTTACAAATCTCCTTGATTGTGATATATCCTATATCTTTCTTTTCTAAAAGTTCCAAAAGCGCCTGATCCATGCGCGTAGCGGTGTTAAAGTATTTACTCTGCGACTTGTTCATTGCTCCTTACCTCCTTCCTACTCGATTTTGATGAATGAAAGAGCATGACAATAACCGTAACCATTACTACGACAAATACAGCCGTCCCCGTTATAGTGTTCATCATTTTTCGATATCCTTCTCCTTCAAAAGAAAAACGAGAAATCATGGCTGTTTGTAGACCGAGGACGGACATCAGGGCAGATACAAAGTTTAGTACTTTCGCTGCCGACACGATAGGGCTGCCCATTTCCCGAGATTTGACAAGGCTCACAACAGATAAGATCATCATATAAAATGTGTACAGAGCCGACAGATAAATCAAATACCCCGGATAAGTAAAAGCCGAATCGGTTTGTATCATCAAGATAATCATACCGCCCATGGGGATGTTCAGCAAGAGAAGCATTTCCGCTGTTCGTCGATAGCACTTGATCTCATAGGCTTGGCCTTTTTGTTCCCGATGGCGATATCCGTACACCAAGTACGCTTTCGTCGCGCACAGCAACAGATAATAAACCGCCATCGAGAGAAACCACACGGAGTGGTATTGAGCAGCAGTCACAAATCTGAACAGCATATAAGCGAAATTGACTGCCATCCCCTGATAGATGCCGATGCTGCTGCGAAATAGACGGTCATTCAAATATCGTTTACCAAAAGTGGTAGCTGAAATTTTCTTAATTAGTTGGCTATGCTTCCAAAATTTTGTTCCTATTTGCCTCAGTCGCCCTGCCAGTGATGGCAGGGCGGCAATCAGGATGGTCAGAGAATACGCAGATAACGCATAAAACAGATATGCAAAAGCGCTGTCTTTACGATTGGTTGCAAAGATGAAAATAAGCGCAGCAAAAGAAACCGGCGGAAGAATCCATAAAATCCATTTCGCCGGATGGAACAACCGGTGTAGAATCACCTTTGCTTTTTTCACGGTTTATTCCTTGCTAATTTCTTTTGCCAACTCCATAATTTCAAAAGCATATTTTTGTTTGCCCTTTGCCAACAGTTTTTTATAAATTGGGTAGTTAATTGCGATACCGAGCAAGCCAATAATACCAATGATGACACCCAGAACAAACATTGCTGTACCGCCATTACCAATGACATTCATGGACAGGCACATGCCAACTCCGGTGATGAGTGCGGAAAGGATGCCAAAAGTATAGGCGAAAATAGTCGCTGGCAGCTTGGCCTTGGCGTCTAATTTGCGGAGGGCGACCACTTTGGAATCGTCTTTTGGTGCGTACTCGTTAGCGAGCTGTTCTGCGAAAATTTTGTCTGTATTCATAATTCTTATCTCCTTTGTTATTTTGATGATTTTATTATATTGGAGTCCAGAAGATAGCGGAACAACATGATAAAGCGTTTGTGTTGATTTGTAAAAATAGCAGCGAGCATGCCTCCTACTATCCTCTGTGTGGCGGAAGCATCTACGGTATCTTATCGTACGGCGCGGGCTCAGACGGCGACTATTGATCATCTACCTTTTAACGATGAACACGCCACCCTATTAACGATAGTGAACAGGTGCAGGAATAACTATTCCCCACTAAAGAGATGGGATATGATAGATAAGAACTATAATTTGTTTGCCTTTCAGCGTATCCATAAAATCGCCGCCAAAAGGGCATAAGAAAAGCATCGCCGAAGCGATGCTCTTAAAGCCATATTGTTAAATGTGTCACTTGTTCCGCTTTCCCGTATTCTCTGTCCCCCGGACTTCTTCATGGTAGAAATAATCTACAATGACCGGATGTCCCTGCGGCACTCTGCCATAGGGCATTTCATTGTCAACAAAGGGGCAGTCATATTTCCTGGCCATCTCCTCGGCTTTTTCTTCCAACGCCTTGAAATAGCTGCGGTTGTGTTTGTTATAGATTTCATCATAAAGCGACACAAGGTCAGGACGTTTTTCCGCGATATAATCCATAATCGTCTTCTTAAAACCGCCTCGCAGGTTCAGGTTTTCCAGCCAGAACAGGTCGCCCTGGTTCTTCACCCGCTCAAAAATCGCCTCAAAATCCGTGATGCCCGGAAAAACCGGCGCAACAAAACAGACGGTACGGATGCCTGCATCGTAAACCTGCTTCATGGCTGCCAGCCGCCGTTCGATGCTCACAGCATTGTCCATATCCTCTTTGAAATCCTCATCGAGCGTATTGATCGACCACGATACCGTGACCTGACCCAGCTCCTTCAGCAGATCAATGTCACGCACCACAAGGTCGGATTTGGTGCAGATCAAAATATCTGCGCCGCTGCCTCGAAGCTGCTCCAACAGTTTTCTGGTATTGCCGAACTGTTCCTCCTGTGGATTATAGCCGTCCGTCACGGAGCCGATTACGATGCGCTGTCCGGCAAATTTCTTTGGATTTTTAATCTCCGGCCAGTGCTTTACATCAAGAAACGTACCCCATTCCTCCGTGTGCCCGGTAAAGCGCTTCATAAAAGACGCATAGCAATATTTACAGGCATGGGTACACCCCACATATGGATTGACCGAATAACCGCCCACCGGCAGGCTGGATTTGGTCATGATATTTTTTGTTTCTACTTCTCTAATGAGAATATCTTGTTTTTTCTTCATTTTTTTTCACCGCAAATCAATGGGTATAGTCTAACAGCTTTATCTGTTCTCCTAAATCCTTTTCCACGATCTCTTTCATTCTCTTTGCAAAAGGACAGGGATATCCGATAGGCGTACCTTTTTGAATACAGGATGCGAATGCTATCGTGTCGGCTCCTCGTTCTACCAGCTTTCTTGCCCGCAACACAGCTTTCTTGCCCGGGCATCCCCCGCAGTTGCAAAAACCAATCAGCTCAATTTCTTCATTGATACCTTCAAAAGCGCCCTTATGTTCTTTAAGCATCTTAAAATCGGTTGTCCCGGGACAATAATCCTCGGTCTGCATACATCTTATAATTCCAACCTTCATAATATAGTTACCTCCAATTTTGATAAACTACTTCTTGCTATTTTTCTTATTCCATTTTCTTTGTTTTTCCAGCACTTCAACAAATTGCTTCGGAAATTCCTGAATCATGTTTTCTTCACTTATAATGGGAACAAGGTCTTCTTTCATAAAGGCAGGGATACCGAGCACATGAGCCTGTTCCACAAGGGAATACGCCCATTCTGGGGCTGTCCGTATTTTTTTGCTTTGCGCCCCGGTCATCGTTCCCACCACGATCCAGTCGATACCGGCGAGATCCACTTTACCAGGATCGTCAAACAATGGCTCAAAGGTAACGTGATAGTGCTTTGCCCGGATATTGGCCTTAAGCGTGTCGATGCGCCATAGCTCTGATTTTCTTGTGACAGTGACGCCAAACCATGCGTTTTCCAAGTCTGTCTCAAAATTCAGTAGGTCGGGGCGCTTTGACAAAAACAGGAATTGATGCTGCGGGTTTTCCTGAATCTTTGCGAATACCTTATCCCGCCACTCCGGTTGCCAGCCCGCCAAATCGCTCATACCGGTCAGCAGGAAATTCTGCGGGCGCTTCTTTTCCATCAGTCGCAGCTTCTTCGGAAAAAACTCCGGCTTGCTGAAGTCATCGATTATATAGTAACGCTTTACATTATTTCGGGCATAACAGTAGGAACAGCCTACGGTACAGCCGATGACCAGATTCATGTTTTGAATATTGTCCTTAATGCAGACGCTCATCAGAGAACACCCTCCACATTTTTCAGGATGCGGTGGAGATAGTTCTCCAGCTGCTCGATTTCTTCCTCAGAAAATCCCTTATAATAAATGTTGCTGATTTCTTCTGTTACTTCATTATATTCTTGTTCCAGACCTTTGGCTTCTTCTGTAAGGAAAATGAGAATCTTTCTACGGTCTTTGTCGCCACGATCCCGATAAATCAGATTTGCCGCCTCCATGCGGTCAAGCATACTGGTCAGCGTGGTCGTGGCAAGACCGGTCTCTTTTGACAGCTCACTGATGGGAACGCCATCCTTCTGCCAGAGGATATATAGAATCCTTCCCTGGGAACCATTAAAAGCATCAATGTTTTTTTCGCTCAATATGCGTTCAAAAACTCGTCCACCGACCTGTTTGATCCGGGTTATCAAGAATCCACCTTGTGTTTTCATATTGCCACCTCAAACCGCAAGGCGACCATCCGCAGACAGCCGCCTTGTCTTTTCTTATTTCTGCTGCGCAGCCGCAAATTCAGCGTAACCTTTCCAGCCAAATACAGCATCCACATCTTCATCGCCGTAAACACCCTTGACATCGCAGAGGTGGACAACATGATCGTCCGCATCCATCGTCTGGGCAACAGTCGCATGAATGAGCAGTTTGCAGGGAACAGGAGCCTTGATGTTTGTGCCCTCCACTTCCTGCATCGTCAGACCGACCTTAGAAGCCTTATCCGTATCACGTCCGGAGCAGGTGCCACATCCTATCAAAGCGCTGGTCAGTTCAACCCCGGGGATGGCGAGAATAACTTCTTTCTTCTCAGCCAGCAGTTCCAGACTATAAGCCCCTTTGTTTAGGGAGAACATGATTTTGCCGGGATTGGTGGACGCAAAAGCCCAAAATGCCAGAGTTGCAAGGTTGGTGCTGCCATCCGGTTTTTCTGTACAGAGCAGAGTCATGGAATTGGGAGAAGTGTAAGCAGGCGCATTGCTGATATCGATTTTTTTCATTGTAGGAACCTCCTTATTTTATTTAAGATTATACTATATAGGAATATCCCCTGTCAATCTTTTTTGAATTTCATCTTTAAGCGTCTGTATTGGATTTATCCAAACAGGCGCTTTTTTTGTTTCCCGAGAACAATCTCGGACATGGGCAGAAATTCCTCATCACGCCAAGGGGGAAGTGCGCCTTTTACCTGCTTTCGAGGAAGGCTGCGTTGCTTTCCCCCCTCTCACACTCTCCCCCCAAGATACACTTACCTGCTGGGAAGAAGATATAAATGCCTGCAGGATGCATACTCCCACAGCCCAGCAAAGCAAACAACATTGCCGAAATGGAAGTCATCGTCTTTTCCAGCCGGTGATTTCCTTGAACAACCAAATAAGGAGGAACGAAATGTCGATCAAATTTAAAAACAGCGAACACGAGAAATTCTATGAGCAGTGCCTCGCCCGAACCGGCAGCCTGGATCCCTACCACAAGGCTTTCTTCTACACCATGGGCATCAGCGGGGACACCCGGCATCACATCGAGGATGTCTATGATTTTCGGGACGATGTGATCCGGCCGGAGGGGCTGAACAAAGGTTGGCAGACCAGCGGGAGCAGTTGCCTGACCCGCTTGGCATTCAACCTTTGGAACGGGTGGAATGAGGACGGCTGTGCAACGCCCTACGATCTGTTCAGCACATCGGATGCAGGCTATATGCTGGAAGCAATCCGCATCCGGTACCCTGAATACTGCCGGGAAGTCCAGGTCCCCAGCAAGGGAGAGACCAGATAAGATGGCACATCACAGAAAGAAGAAGCGAAAAAATCAAGGCAAAAGCCAGAAAGGATCTGAAACCATGATCATGGGAATCGACCACGGGTACTACGCCATCAAGACGCGGCATTTTTCTTTTCCAGCCGGTGTGACAGCGTACACCCATGAACCCTACACCCTGAAGAACACCCTCCAGATCGGCGGCAAGTACTATGTCTGCGGAACAGGCCGTCAGCCGATCCTGCGGGATAAGACCGTCAATGACAACTACTACATTCTGACCTTGGCAGCCATCGCCATGGAGCTTCGTTTTCGAAACTTGCCTGCGGAATGTTCCGTAACACTGGCAGCGGGTCTTCCCTTGGCTCGGTATGGCCGGGACAAAAAGCCGTTCACGGAATATTTGTTCCGCAATGGCCAACCCATCACTTTGCTCTTCGAGGGCGATCGCTACAAGGTCAAAATCGAAAGCATAAAGCTGTTCCCCCAGGGCTATTCCGCCATTGCTCTTCATCCTGAGTTGGTGAAAGACGAACCGTCTGTGCTTCTCATGGATATTGGCGGATGGACGGTGGATCTCATGCGGCTGGACAACAATGTTCCCAATGCGGCCACCTGCCGTAGCCTGGAGCTTGGCATGATCCGCTGCATGGATGAGATCCAGGAGCAGGTTCGTCGGGATACCGGCCTGTCTGTTACGGACGCCCAGGTGGAACGGATCCTTGCCGGCAAGCCCTGCAGCATGGACCCTGAAGCCCGAAAGCTCATCCAGCGACAGGGCCGACTCTACACGGAGCGGCTCATTTCGGCGGCGATGGAAGCGGGGTTTGACCTGCGAACTCTGCCCGTGATCCTGATAGGCGGAGGCGCTGCGACCGTCATGCGCAACGTCAGCGAACGTGACGGCCTTTGTCAGGCTTTTCTGCTGGGGGACGACAAGGTGAACGCTGAGGGATTTGAGCGGATTTTGGAGCAAATGTCGGGCCGTGAGGCCGCCCGATGAACCGACCGCATTTCCTGTTCCGACCCAATATGCAAAACGAGGATCACAGGCGGGCATGGCGGTTGCTGCAAGAGGTTCCCGAAGGACAAAAGAGTGCATTCATTGTTCGGGCAATTCTTCAAATGGAACAGGAGGAACGACTGGAAACAATGCTGCGCCGTGTACTTCGAGAAGAAAAAGTTACTGTGGCTGAACAGACAGATTCCTCACAGGAAACCGGGCTGCCGGATGGTATGATGGGCTTCCTTGATGCACTTATGGATGAGTGAAACATCCCTTCGAGCATTATTGCTTATGACGTTTGTAGGGCCGAAAGATTGTTGGTCTTGATGAATAGCTTTGTGCATGGCTTTGGGATATGCTTGTGTTGCCCGAAAGGAACGACTGAAAAAGGAGGCAATGACATGGAAACCAAGGGCATCACCTGTAAAATCCCGCTGGACCTGCACAATCGGATCAGCGAGGACATCCGTGAAAGTGAAAGCACGATGAGCAAATTCATCGAAATGGTCATCAACGAACATTACATGAAGGGAGCAAACGGTATGAGCAAAATGAGAACAATGGCATTCCAGGTAAGTGAGGAATTCTTCCAGCGGATTAAGGACTATCTGACGCGGTATGAGCAGACCTACGGCAAGAAGCTCAGTCAGAAGGATTTCGTCATCGGACTGATCGAGCAGGCACTGGAAGAAGCGGATGAGGAATTTGAAGCGGCCCAGGCAGCCCAGGAAGAAGCAGCTGGTGATAGCCATGAAACCTTAGAGGATACCGAAGATGCCAAGGATGAGGAAAACGCCGGCATCGCGGAACAGCCCGAAACGGGCGAAGAACCCGAAGAAGTCACTGAACCTCAAGAAGAACAGGAAACCACCGACTAAGAGAGATACAGCCCCTGCTGACCGGAGCGAAAAGCACGGTCGGCAGGGGCTTTTTGTTTGGCCGAAAGAGAGGAGGTGAGGCCTATGATTGTCTGAAGCAAAAACAGAATAAAACAGAGAAGGAGAGGATGCGCAAAACCATTCGATTTATTGATATGTTTGCCGGGATCGGCGGTTTCCGGGAAGGATTTGGTCGGGCCGGAGGATTCGAGTGTGTGGGATACTGCGAGCGCGACCAATATGCACTGCGCAGCTACAGAGCGCTGTTTGATACGGAAGGAGAGTGGTTCATTGACGACGCCCGAAAAGCCGATCCGAAAACAATGCCCGAATTCGAGCTGCTCTGCGGTGGATTCCCTTGTCAGGCATTCAGCATCGCTGGCGCTCGAAAAGGATTCGGAGATCCCCGAGGGACCCTGTTCTTTGAGCTTGCCCGACTGGCTGAAGCCCGGAAGCCTCGCTATCTGCTGTTTGAAAATGTTCCCGGACTGCTTAATCATGACGGCGGCCGGACGTTTGCGGCAATCCTCGATACGCTGGAGCGATTGGGGTATTTTGTGGAATGGCAGGTGCTTAACAGCAAGGATTTTGGCGTCCCCCAATCCCGCCGCCGTGTGTACATTGTCGGATATTTTGATGAGCGATGCAGAGGAAAAATACTTCCTTTCACCGGAGCAAATGAAACGCCTCTTACCTGTATCCATGACGGACCCCAGGGAAGCCGGGTCTACGACCCCAGCGGAGTGAGCTGCACGCTCACGAGCGGAGCCGGCGGTATGGGCGGAAAGACCGGGTTGTACCAAGTGGGCTTCCCGGTCAAAGAGGCCACCCGGAAAGGCTATAAGATGGCATATCCGGGCGACAGCATCGACCTGGCATATTCGCAGATGAACACCCGCCGCGGCCGTGTGGGCCGTAAAATCGCTCATACGCTGACCACAGATGCAACCCAGGGAACTTTCATTGAATCGCCTCAATTCGTGGATATGAACGAAGCTCCTGAAATCACCGAAATCGCTCGATGCCTGACCGCAAAGCAAAACGGTGGGATCCGTAAGCACAAGCGAGAAGCATCCGGTGTTCTGATCGGTGGACGGATCCGCCGCTTGACGCCTCTACTCCCAGGCATTAAGGAGCCATGTGCCGTGAAGTTTTTCCAAGGATTGTATTACTTTAAGACAATACAATTCGGCTGAAAGAAACAACAAACCTAAAATGATACCACCAATGCCCCAATGTTTCTTCATAAAGACAGCTCCTCTCAAATCTATAGGGAAATGCTTTTTCAGCTGGGTAATACCAGTGTGTCTGCTGGATATTTTTGACGAAATTCTGTGATATTCATTGTTGTTTTCTCACTTTAACAAATTCAGCTGTATCATTTTCACCATGCGCAAAGCATCAGAAACTGTCATGCTGATCTTTGTAGATAATTTCAGACCATTCCTGGGGATGTGGTAATAGTAGGGTTCCTCCGCAAGAACCTTGACTTTTCCGCCGATTTTTTTGGCCAGCGCCGATGCCGAATCTACATAGAAAAACATCTGCGCATCGGCATGGCCCAATTGCTTCATGTATTTTTTTCGCATCATAGCCATGCCACTTTTGTTTACAGTATCAAAAACAAGCGTTATCTCTCCATATTGCTGCAGTGTTTGCAACAGGCCTACAACCTTGGCCTCCTCAAAATAATGGAACAGCCCCCCGGCGGTGACCAGAATCGGCGCATTTGGCACATCGGCGCGAACTTGTCTGATCCAGTCCTCTGCAAAGGCGTCCCCGGCGAGGTAGGTTTCCCTCTCCGGCTCCGGCAGCAGCTTCCGTCGATACTCCATCACATGAGGCAGATCCACAGCATACCAGTGTGTATGCCCGTTGTCACTGCGATAATAAGCTGTCTCCAGGCCGCAGCCGAGTTGGACGATCACGCCATCCGAACTGCGCTCCAGAAAGGCCTGAACAGTTCGATCCATATTGGAGGATCGGACGGCGGAGGCCAGCAGGGTATACTGGCTCTGGCCGCCCTTTCCAAGCAGGTCGGTCGGAAGCTTATTTTTCAGTTCCAGCGCCTTTTGATCGTACAAAACATTTGGACAGTGCTCACTGGCATAGATTCTGCCCAGCATGGGGACAAACAGCGTGTCTTCTACAACACCTAACTTGGACATGGTTATCCTCCTGTTTAAGTCTTGATGAATTCTGTAATCAATTTGAATAATCATCCGTCCGGGCCAAGTGCCCGCCGGCTAGGTCTGTCATCGCCGTGAGCTGGGCGACAGATCAACCAGATCACGCTTTGTAAGCCGGAGAGAAGGTGGCACCGCTCTTGCCTGTAAAAGTTACTGTGGAGAAGAGGCGGTGAGTGTTGCAAGCGTCATAAAGAATCTCCTCGCAGAAAAGATAAAATGTGATTTCCTGGATCAGATATAGCGCCGGGCGGGTGGCTACAATCTTCTGCACCTCATAAGATCACCAAAACATATTGATAAGCAGCCCCAGTCCCGCTTGAGCCATTGCCAGGACGGGACACATCAAAAACGGCCATTGAAGAAGGTGCTCCGGCAGAGCGTAGTTCCTCATCCAGTTTTTGAATGTATAATCAGGATGTCCCTCGGTACCGGGGATAACAAATCGGTTTTTTGCCTTCTTTTGAATCAGCCAGAAATCCAGGAAGAGCAGATCACAGAAATTGACCATCATCCACTGGATATACCCAGTCAGGGTCAGACACCAGAATTCGGTTGTCCCGCCATCCAAAGCACTGATCGCACCAAAAAGAAGAAGGGGCAGAAGTTCTCCGAAACAGATCCAAAGCCAGCAAGAACATTTTTCTGTCGAGGTAGGCGGCTCTTTCGCTGCCTTGATGATGGCGGGGGGATAACAAGGGAACATCAGCCTGGGACAATACAGCGCTGCCAACCCGGCGAACAGGTTGAAGTAAGCTGACATAGCAAGCCCATCTAAAAAAGTGCGTATCCAGTTCATATGCATCCCCTTTCATCTACAAGGGAGTTGTTTAACTAGTTGTTGCTAACCATTTGTGCGTTAAGCACCATGTCTTATCTCGCCGCCCAAGTGTAGCTTATTAATCCGATAGCAAGCTCAGAAGAGCAGGGGAGAACTGGAATCATAACCCTCACAAGAAGAAGCGACATGTTTATGTCCATTGGTTCTACTGTTTTACCGCACAACTCAGTTTCCGATATGCGAAGAGACCAGTTAATCTGTTATATTGTCTGTCAGGATAAAAAACAATCCGCAAACGAACAGTACAAGAAACAAAATTGCAGGAAGGGATAACCCGTTTTCAAAAATACTTATGATCATTCTTCCCGGTGGTGTTACCCATGCGTTTGCTGGGCTTTGCATCGCAACCATCATCGTTCCAGTAATTCCAATCGTACCACTCAGTGTCAAAAATCCGCCTTTAATCACTCTTTTCATAATGGTTTTCTCCTTTTATGGTACTCCTAACGCGAGGAAAGAATCATTTCAGTGGATCAGATTCATCTAAAATATGCGGAGGCCACACAGCAGGAATTGCTGCGCCGCGTTTCATCTTGAAGTCGCACACGTCATCCCCGGTTGCACAGGTTTTTTCCCGGTACAGAGCAACACCAAAGGCATGGAACATTACATAGTCCAGATTGCACATGTAAGGAAGATACTCCATGTAGCCTCTCGCTTTGCAAAACTCATAGATGGGGCAAACCTGGTTGTGATAGATGACGGGGTACTCTTCTGTGGGGGTCATGGTCTGCGTTACAAAGCTTCCCGGGTTTCTCGCAGCGTTTTCCGCATTCTTTCTGTCTTTGCGATGCAATGCCTTGTTGACAAGATCAGGGCAATGGTTGAACACTCCACCAATCAGCCGGCGCAACGGTCGGGGTACTCTATCAAAGTACCGCTCATAGAGGGTGGTCGACAGACGTCCCCAGTCATGGATGGAAAGACCGTATCGTTTTCCCACAACACCAATAGCAATAAAGAACATACAACCAGTTAGATTTTTGGTGCCGCTGCTTCTGTCGCCGCCGATAAAAGGGAAATGTTCCAGCATCGCCTGCTCATAGTACTCCCAAACCTCAGCGAAAATCTGGGGATAAGGCTTTCGGAAAATCTCCTCCAGTTCAGGCTTGACGAGTTTCAGATAATTGTTGCTGCTGTGGTGATTTGATATACTGGGGCTTGCCATGAGGGCGATTTGATTAAATCGTCGCGTTTACATCGTATGCCTTGTTCAACGCTGATTTATATGTTTTTTCACCGATTAGAAAACAGCGACTTATTAGCGCGACGAAAATGTGTTTTACAAAAATAGCAGTAGGCTGATCGCCATAACCACCATGCCAGAAACAAGACCGTAGAGGGACAGGTGGTGTTCTCCGTATTCACGGGCGGCTGGAAGCAGTTCATCAAAAGAGATAAATACCATAATACCAGCTACTCCGGCGAACAAGACGCCGAACACAGTGTCGCTCATAACAGCTCGCAGGACCAACCAGCCGAGCAGAGCTCCTAAGGGTTCTGCAAGTCCAGACAGGAAGGAATAACAAAAGGCTTTTCGCCGTGAACCTGTGGCTTGATAAATGGGAACAGACACTGCGATCCCCTCCGGAATATTGTGAATCGCAATGGCTACAACAATAGGAATAGCCACTCCAGGCTCCTGCATGGCTGAAACAAAAGTTGCGAGTCCTTCAGGAAAGTTGTGTATAGCAATTGCCAGTGCAGTAAAGACACCCATACGCATCAACCGGTTAGGCTGAGGAGCAATTTCTGCCGTGGCCTCCATGAGTTTAACTTCGTGGGGATTTTCTGCAGAAGGAATCAGCTTGTCGATGATTGCAATCACCAGCATGCCGCCGAAAAAAGCTGCAACCGTTGCCCAGCTGCCAGATCGAGTGCCCATTTCGGTAATTAGAGCTTCCTGCGCTTTAAAGAATATCTCGATCATTGAGACATAAATCATGACTCCGGCGGAAAAGCCCAGGGAAACCGACAAGAACTTTCGGTTGGTGTGGCGACTGAGAAATGCAATGCAGCTGCCGATTCCGGTACTGAGGCCGGCCAGCAGTGTCAGAAAAAAGGCGAGTAAAACAGTATGATCCAAAGGAGCCCTCCCTTCTATTGTAGTTAGTCATGACTAACCACAATGATTCTATCACGCTTAATATGATATGTCAATAATTCAGACGGGATATTGGGTCTCTTGCGGAATTCGGCAGTTTCTACTCGGAAAAACTCTTTTTGCCGTCGCCGACCACTTTTGACAACCACATATGAAAAAGCCCGCGAAGCCAGTTCTGAATAGGCTTTGCGGGCGTTAAATAATTGCTTAGTTTGTTCGCAGCTGCTGAAATGCAGCTTGAAATGGTTGATTTCTGTTAGATGCTTGGCACTTCATGATTTTGCATAATTCTATTTTTGCATTGCGGATGTGGTAATACATTCACCCTCGGAATTACTTTAGCTAGTGTTTCTGTCTTGATAGAAGAGAGCTTTCTATTTCAAAAAAACAGTCTCTAATCAGGCTGATTACTTTACATGCCGTATTTGGTGCTTTGTTCTACGGTATGTAATTGGTTCATTCGAAGGTCACATTCTCCAATCGGAGAAAGATGAGGCCGTATTCCTCCATGGAGCGGTCTACCTGAAGCTCTCCTACAACTGTTACTTCCGATTCAGCAGGCGGATAGTCCTGAGGGTAGACCGCGTTTTCTGGCATGACGATGTCAAACCCCTGTGCACAGCAGGCAGTGGCATCCTGCACGATCACACCGCAGTATACTTGTTTTGTCTCTGGGTCCTGATATACTGTAAAAATTCCGGTCATTCGGATAATTTTTCCGATATAATCATCCGGGGACATCGTCATGTTGAACACTTCTGCGTAGACCATAGTGCTGCTGAGGGTAGTTAAATCCACATCCACGGATATTGTGGGCGCTTCCTGAGAATCCGGCTGTGAATCTGCAGCCGGGAGCACCGTGCCGCTTCCTTGCGATTCTCCGTTTTCTGTTAGCGGCGATTCCTCGGAGGGGGATTCAGGCTCATCAGGTGCCTCACTCTCAGGAAGTGCTTCTTCTTGGTATGTAATAGAGGAAAAGGGGAGCACCTCGGATTGCGAGGGGGAGTCTTGCTCACCGCACGCGGAACAGGTCAGTAGTAAAATCCCGGATAGAAACAGAATTATTGGCAGCTTCGTAGGTCATCACCTCCTGAAATATCCCACAAAGGAGCAAAGGACAAAAAGCGCAATTTGTACGGTAACAATGGTAGCGCCCACCGGAGTACCAGCAAGAATGGATGTGAGAATGCCGGCGGCGGCACAGAATACGGAGAGAACGGCGGAACAGAGAGTGACTGCCCGGAAGCTCTTAAATAGCCGCATGGCGGACATGGCAGGGAAGATCACCAAAGCTGAGATCAGCAAAGACCCAACCAGATTCATGGCCATTACAATAACCACCGCTGTTACCACAGCCAGGATCATATTATATACCCTTGACTTGGTCCCGGTAGCCGAGGCAAAGCTCTCGTCAAAAGTAACAGAAAAGATTTTGTGATAGAAAAAGAGATACAGGAGCATGACCACCACCGACAGTGCCAAGCACATCCAGACCTCGGCCTGAGTAAGAGTGAGGATGGATGTAGAGCCGAACAGAGTTGTGCAGACATCTCCTGTCAGATTAGTGGATGTAGAAAATACATTCATCATCAGATAACCGATCGCCAGCGCTCCTACAGAGAGCATAGCCATGGCGGCGTCGCCTTTGATTTTGGAATTTTGCCCCGCACCCAGCAGAAGGATGGCACACAGCACCGTGATGCCCATGACCAGTGGCATATCGTTGGACAGATTCAGAACAGAAGCCACCGACATAGCCCCGAAAGCCACATGAGACAACCCGTCCCCGATAAAGGAGAAGCGCTTGAGCACCAGCGTGACTCCCAGCAGCGAAGCGCACAGAGCTACCAGCACCCCTACCACAAGAGCGTAGCGGACAAAAGGGTAGGCCCAGTATTGGGCCAGTTTCTCAATCAACAGAGCCATGGTTGCCACCCCCTCTCTGTTCCAGAAATCCACGGCCGGGATTGGACCGGACAAAATCTTCCCGGGTGCCGAAAAACACCTGTTCTCCCAGATAAAGGATATGGCTGGCATAGCGGAGAGCGGCCTCCACATCGTGGGAGATCATCAGGATGGTCATGCCGTCTTTTTCATTCAGCCGGGCAATGACCTGGTACAGCTCCCGGCTGGCAGCCGGGTCAAGACCAGCCACCGGTTCGTCCAGCAGCAGCATCTTCCGGGCGGCACACAGCGCCCGGGCCAGCAGCACCCGTTGCTGCTGACCTCCCGACAGCTCACAATAGCATCGCTTGGAGAATCGCTCCATATTCATGCGCCGGAGAGACTGCCGGGCCAGTTCTTTTTCCGCTTTTGTGTAAAAGGGACGCAGGCCGCACCGGCTTTGACAGCCGGACAGGACCACTTCCCAGACAGTGGCAGGGAAATCCCGCTGGGCCTGTGTTTGCTGGGGCAGGTAGCCGATCTCGTTGGAATGTACCCCGCCGCTCAGGGTCACCGAACCTTCCAGGGGTATCTGCAATCCAAGAACGGTTTTCATCAGAGTTGATTTTCCAACGCCATTTTCTCCCAGAATGCACAAATAGTCCCCGGCGCTGACGGTAAAACTCAGGTCCCGCACCAAGGCGGAACTATAGCCCAGGGCCAGGCCCTGGCAGTTCATTTGGATCATGTAACGATACCCCTCTCAGCCCAAGGCGGTTTTCAGGGTCTCCAAGTTTTGTTGCATAATAGCGAGGTATGTGACTCCCGCCTCCACATCGCTGGCCGTCACCGACTGCATGGAGTCCAGCACCAGGATTTTCTGATCTTTGGTGTTGGTGTTTTCCACTACAGTCTGAGCGATATTGTGAGTGGCGCCTTCAATGGTTAACACGCAAGGGAGAGACAGTTCATCCACTTTGCCGGCCAGGAAAGATACGGTTTCAAAACTGGCCTCTGTTTCTGCCGAGCAGCCAGAAAATGCCGCATAGTAGGTAAGCCCATAGTCGTCCGCCAGATACCGGAAGGGGAATCGATCAGCAAAGAGCAAAGTGTGGATGGAAGCGGCGTCCACAGCGGCCTGATACTGCCCATCCAGGTCACTGAGCTTCTGGATATAAGCGGCGGCATTTTCACTATAGGTCACCTGATGCGCAGGGTCGATGGAGCTCAAGGTCTCCGCAATGGCGTTGCAGAGCACCGCGGCATGCTTCAAAGACAGCCAAATATGCTCATCATCATGGTTGTGGGTGCATTCCGAGGTATGATCACAATCTTCGTGGTGTTCATGGGAATCCTCGTGATGTTCTTCCTCTTCGTGGTGGTGATGCTCGCTCTCCTGCATCCCCTCAACTGCTTCTTCTACTTTCACGCCTTCTCCCAGAACTTCCATCAGGTTCATGGCCACCAAATCAGTGTTGGCAGCACTGGCCAGGGCGTCCTCCACCCAGGAATCAGATTCGCCGCCTGTGTAGAGAAACAGGTCGCAGTTCGAGATGGCAATCATATCGTCGGCGGTAGGCTGGAAGCTGTGGAGATCCACCCCATCGTCCAGGAGCATCGTCAGCTCCACGTGGTCAGCCTGATCCCCCAAGATTTCCCGAACCCAGTCGTACTCTGGGAAAATGGTGGTGACAATCCGCAGCTTTTTGCTGCCGCTGTCAGGGGTGGACGCAGCGCTGCAGCCGGTCAGGAGCCCTACAGCCAGGGCAAGGGAAAGCAGAATGGAAATTGCTTTTTTCATATGGATAAAACCTCCGAATTTACACAGAAACTGAAAAATGGGCGCAAAAATACAAGGGGATCCGGGCGTGTGCCAAGAAAGCCTGCTTTGGACGGGCAGACCAATCCCCTTGTAATAAGTGTTTCGTTTAATTCAGAAGTTTTACCTTCCACAAAACCGGCGAAGATGCAGTGAAGATGTTCTGCGTCCTCAGGGCGGCAAGCAGCAAAAAGAAGCAGAGCACTGCCCCTATGCCAGAGGTCGAATGGGCTGCGTAGAGCTGTTCCAGAAGCTTTTGGCAAGTCTGGATCTGGTGGCAGATGGGACAATCCTCGCCGATGCAGTTGTGATCTGCTTCAGAAACAATAAAGAAAACGGAGAAAAGCAAGGCGAATACCAACAGCACCGCCCCGCAGGCGGCGGCAAAACGTGTTCTTTTTGCCATGTTCCTCTCCTCCTTGCTGTTGAATGAGCGAATGTCATGGGTGATGGCAATCTTGGCAAATGCCGTACATAACTGTTTTGAGAATATCCAAATCAAAACCATCCAGCTCCGACATGGCACGGGTCAATTGCGCGGTATGCTCCGCGTCCATGTGGAAAGTTTTTCCGCATCGAGTGCAGGACATGTGCAGATGGGAGTGACAGCCTTCCGCGCCCACATACTGGTAATAGGCCTCTCTGCTGCCTGGCTTTATTGATTTGCGGATCAGTCCTTCCGCCTCCAACTGGGACAGATTCCGGTAAACGGCGCTGAGGCTGATCTGTTGGGAGCATAGTTCCTGGGCAATCTGCCGTACTGACAGTAGCTGGTCCGGATGCTGATCCAGAAAGTTGATCAGATAATCCCTCTGACGGGTATCGTATTTTTTCATCAGCAAGCCCCCAAGGAATTTGCAAATCATTTGCAAATTAGGTTAGCATAGTGAAACCGGTGTGTCAAGTGGTATTTGGGTAATCTAAATCTGAAGGCTGCTTAGTTGCTTTGTTTTACTAGAAAGGCAATTGAGGGGGTATCTTGAATTGGTAAGCAGTCTGTAGTACTATGTGGTTAGCTTTGGCTAACTGATGCTGACATAGATGATGATCAGCTGAGATAGGTATGACATCATAGCTTTATAGAGGAGATAGTGTTATGCAGTCTTTCGAACAGGTACTAATTGCGCTGCTGTTTTGTCTGGCTATTGTATTGATTTGCCAGAAAATAAAGAGATTTGCTCGAAAAGCCGCGCGCAACGGAGGAGCGTGTTTATGGTTTCGAAGAAAGCAGAGATGACCAACTGTGATGAAGTGGTAAATAAAATGTGGGCTTCCATTATCAGAAAATGATCAGTCATATTGGAAAACTAGATGGAGCATTTTCAAACTATTTAGAGCGGCAGAAACCACTTGGGTTATGATAAGCTTAGAATTGCCTGAATTAGAGATTCTGAGCCCAAAGCTGTTCAAGAAGGCCAATGAGATGTTGAACATGAGGTGTACGGCACATGCGGAGGCCCGCAGAGCTGCTCACAAATCCGACAATGACACTCTGTTGGCTGGACTTGTCTACTGCGCACACTGTGGATCAAAAATGTCTGGTTTTGTGCACCATGATAGGTATAAGCTGAAAGATGGCACTGTGAAAGAAGTTCTGAAGCCGAAGTACAACTGCTATCAGAGAGCGCAGAAACTTCGGGAATGCGATGGCCAAGCACTGTACATGGCCGATCGAGTGGACGGGATCGTGCTGGAAGTAGTTCGAGAACTGTTTTCTTCCATCTGCTGTGCGCCGCGCGATAAGCTGTTGGAGCAAAAGATCCGACAGGAATACCAGGAAAAGCGTAAGCAGAAAGCAAAGCTGGAAAAAAGACTGCAGGACTGTGAACATGCGCTGAATCGATATGAAGCAGAGGTGCTACGCTGCCTTGATGGCACAAGTGGATTCTCGCAGGAAATGCTATCTCGTCTGATTGCAAAAGCAGAAGCGGATTTGCGAGAAGCCCGGCAGGAATATGCCGAAGTGCTGCAAGAAACAGTAGACGGTCGCGAACTCGCTCAAAAAATCAAGGAATGCTACAAACAGTTCTGCGGCTGGGCCGAGGAATTTGAACTTGCGCCCCTTGCGCGTAAGCGCGTGATCCTGAGCGAACTGCTGGATAAAGTGGAAGTAGGCAAAGGCTATCAGGTGACTGTCCATGTGAAGTTAACCTACAAGCAGTTCCTTGAACTGAGCCAGACAACTAAAAACGATGAAATTCCTCTAACAAATGCCACAGACGAAAATGTGGCTTAAAATCAAGCAAAACAGCTGATCAACTGCCCTGAGTGAGGTGCAAGTGTAACAGTAAGCAGAGCAGCTGACTCTTAATCAGCGGGCCCAGGGTTCGAGTCCCTGGAAGTGCACCATACCAAGCAAATCCGAACGTACTTCTTTTCGAAGGTGCGTTCGGATTTGTTTTTTCATCAATAGGTGAGTGATTTCTGGAAAGAATAAATGCATATATTTATTTTAATGAATTTACAGAGGTAGGAAATCGAGGTATAATATATATAATAGGAGGTTTGTATACTTTTACTGATTCTATTTGAAAGATAATGAACAGGGAGAGCATTATGAGTAAAGCATATCTGAAGACATTGTACGCAAGAATATACCATGAAGATTTCTCTTATGGTGAGTTTGAAAAGAGAATGAAAATGCAAAAGGCAATATATTTGTTGCAAGAGATGGGCGCACCTATAGGAGATTACTCTTTCTTCTGGTATAAACATGGACCGTACTCGCAAGATTTACAAGATACAATGTATGCTATCAAAAATGTATCTGATGAAAATACTGCGGAATTTTCTGCGGATATGGAGAAAGACATTACTCGTGTAGAAAAAGCTCTTGCTGAAACCGGACTGTATAGCCAAAGCCAGTGGGCAGAATGCATGGCATCTGTTTATTATTTGCAAAAAAATATTTTTCAGGTTGGAACAGCAGATGAGGAAATCTGCAAAGAATTGCGGAACAGAAAACCGCACCTTGATAATGATAGCGAAAATGAACGTGCCTTAAAGTTGGTGAAAGAATTATGTGCTTAAGTGAAACACCAAGGCAAGATTCAATTCCAGAACGAAACCAATTGGATTTTGCAGGGCGTATTTTAGATAATGTACATGGTTTTATATATTATACAAAGGCAGAAGAGAAAATAATAAATCATCTGCTTTTTAAAAGATTACAGAGTATTAAACAGCTTAGTATCGCAAATTGGGTTTTCCCTGGATCGGAACATACAAGATTTATCCATTCACTGGGAGTGATGTATGTAGCTGATAAAATTGCTTGTCAGTTAAAATTATCAACCAATGAAAGAAAAATTGTGCGTTTGGCGGGCCTTTTACATGATATTGGGCATTATCCTTTATCGCATGTGTGTGAATTTCCATATAAGATGAATCCGGCAGCATTTCCAACAGATGATTATTGTAAAAATGTTAATGCAAGAGTAAAAGAAAAGATTGATCATTTTTCAGACGCGGCAACGTGGCGCTTTATGAAGAGATCGAATGGATGTCACCATGAGCAAATAGGGGCAGACATTATTCAAAATAATCAGTATATTCGTGATATTATTGTAAAAGAGTGCGGCGAAGAAGCAGTTTCTATAATTGCAGATATGATTGTAGGAAATGTAGAGAGACAAACGACAAACCCGTTGTTTGTGCAAATACTGCATTCAGAAATAGACGCAGATGGTATTGATTATTTGATGCGCGATGCAACTTTTTCTGGCACGAGCTTTGGAACATTTGAGATTGATCAACTGATTGGTTGCATGGAAAAGGGCGAATATGATTGCAACGGGGAAAAGAAAGCGATATTATGTATAACGCCTAAAGGAATAGCAGCGGCAGACCAATACATTATAAATAAATTCTTCTCATATTCGCAGGTGGTGTTTAATAAGCACTTAAGCGTAACAGAGTGGATGGCCGAGCAGATTGTAGATTGGATGCAAAAGACAGCCTCATACTTTCCGGCAAAAGATGACTTAAAAAAATGGGTAAGCGCAAGTGAAACAGAAGAACGGTATATTGATTTCACAGATAATTATTTTTGGGCATCACTTCAAAACCTACTCGATAATCCGATAAAAAAGACGATACCCAGTTCCATACGCTATTTTTGCAATCAGTTGCTTCGGCACAATGAATTGCCTTTCGAAGAAGGAACAGAAGTTCGAATGGTAGCAACTTCAAAAGCTGAAGTGCTTGATGCAATCAAAGAATCGGAAATATATAGGAATTTAGAAAATTGGAATGATAAAATTGCGATATTTTCTGAACGGGCAATGACCAAGGAAGCACCAGAAAAAGAGTTTGAAGATGCTGTGTATAAGCAAATTGCAGCGGACAAGGGTGAAGAAGGAATAAGTAAGGAAGATATGCCGATTTTGAAAGCGCAGAGGCTAATGGAAGGAGTTTGCGTTAAGGAGGATGAACAGCTACACTTATTGTGCGATGACAAAAGATCGCTAATGAGAACCTTGTACAAAACACGGCTGGTCATTTTGCGTGCTTTTTCGTGTGATTTGGACGGGGTAAAGTAAATATAGAATTTATAGGTTTATTATTACGATTGATATGTGATACACTCTATTGGAAAAATAGTGTTATCATAGTCAGGACCCCCGGCTAAGCCGGGGGCTTGTGTAAGCCCTAGAAGGGCATAATACAGACAACGCCCCTCAAGGGGCCACGAATGGGTCGGCCAACTGCATTGCTGACTCATGGCGGCCCCTTAAGGGGCTTATTTTTATGCCTTGGAATTCTTGCTACCCGTAAACGGGTCCACAAACTCCTTCAGACTCATTTGATCTGCTATTTTATCTTCCTCCAGTTGGTGCTTGATGTACTCTTGTATTTGCTTTTTGTTTCTTCCCACCGTATCAACGTAATATCCCCTGGCCCAGAAATGCCGATCTCCATATTTGTATTTGAGATTTGCGTGCCTGTCGAAAATCATCAAGCTGCTTTTTCCTTTGAGATATCCCATGATTTGTGCTACACTGTATTTTGGAGGGATACTCAACAACATATGAATGTGGTCTGGGCATGCTTGTGCTTCTATAATTTCCACACCTTTTTGTTCGCACAGCTTTCGCAGAATTTGTCCGATATCTTGTTTGATTTGACCATATATTACCATCCGACGGTATTTCGGTGCAAATACTATATGATATTGGCATCTCCATGTTGTGTGTTGCAATGTTTCGATGTCCTTCTCTTTCATGTTAAAAGACCTCCTGGTTTTATTGTTGCAGTTGGCCGACCGCAACTTTATTCTACCAGAAGGTCTTTTTCACTATATAATTTCTTTACACTCCCCGGCATAGCCGGGGGTTGTCCTTACGCTTAAGCTAACAAAACAGGCAAAAATCCCTCAGCCTAATAGCCGAGGGATTTTTGCGCACACTAGAGTATATTAGAGCGTGCCCTTATCATCAATTTAAATCGTGAATTGGATGGTAGCGTTAAACTCCTCCCAGCCAATCTCCCCTAACTGGTACTTACTCAGCGCCATCTGGGCCCGTTTGCGCCAGGCGTTGTAGTCGTCCCGCATTTTTTGATTGCCGGGGGCTCGGGAGCAGCGCATCTGGTAGCGGTTGCGCATCTTGTTGTAGAGTTCCTTGGCCTTGTTGGCCTTCAGCTCCTCGGCGTAGGCCAGCTTGGCGGCAATGTCCTTGCAGGTGGCGCCGGTTTCCGGGTCCAGCATTCGCTCGCAATATTTGGCGCGGCTGGAGAAGGGAACAAACAGCCGGTGGCAGCTCTCACAGACGGCGACCGGCAGGTCCTGGGCGCACATCTGTACAAATTCCAAAAAGAGTAACGCAGGCAGCGTATCGCTTGCGTAGAACGTGGCGGCAGAAATGCCGCCTTTTTTGTTGTCTGTGGGCCGTTTGTAGCGGGTCTGGATATGGATGTCGTCCTCCAATTTGTGGTATTTCTGGTAGGTCGAATCGCCATTTTCGGCCAGTTCTGCCAGCAGCTCCGAAGGGCTCTGGACATGCTCCGTTCTGGGGCGGCCATCCTCGTCCACCAGTGTAGACTCGATCAGTTGGCGCAGATCTGTTTTGCCATCCACCAACTGCTGCAGCAAGGTCACAAAGGATTCCAATACCGACAACGCTGTCCGGCACAGAGAGGCGTCCCCGGTTTCACGCTGGATAAAGACCTTCATCTGGTCTGTGTACTCTGGAAAGTTCCGGCAGAACCCTTCCATAATGTCGCTGGTTATGGCCAACTCGCCAAGGTGGGACATTCTGGCGCGCAATTCATCAAATGTATACGAACTGTCATTTTTTCCAGTCTGTATAAACTGCCACAGGCTATGTTGGGTCGCTTTCAGTTCCCGCTCATTGCGACGGAAGGTAGCCAGCGTGTAGCCCTCCACAAGATCAAACAGTGCAGGGGAAACCTGCTGCACAGCGGCAGCAAAATCATGGTAAAAGGAAGCCACTTGGTAATACACACATGTGTCAGGGGCAGCCAGGCTCTGCTGCATCGTCTGATCTTCCGGGAAGTTTACGCCCCGGAATTTTTCCAGCAATGTGCGGCCCCGTTCCAGATAGGGGGCGGCATCCAGGTCCAGCACACCGAATACCAGGGAACCCAGCGGATACGTATGCTGGGGTGTGTCGTAGCCCTGGATATATTCGGTGCGGCCTTCAAAGAAAAGGTACGTCTGGTAGTTCAAAATTCGTCACCATCCTGTGTTGGAGCATAGTGGGCGTAAAATGGCTCTGTGTTTTTCTGTGTTTCAGAAACAGCCGAGAAAAGTGTGTGAATCATCTGACATGAAAACAGTCTAACACATCTTGAAACGGACCGCAAGCCGTTGTATGCTGTATGTGTCGGAAGAATTTATGATGGAATCATCGAACATCTTTCGAGGACAAAACCAACCGGAAAAGAGGGATGCCAGAAGCCAAAGTCCGCCACCAACCCATAACCCAAGGAGGTGCCATCTGAACCATGAACTCGTTCCTGCAGAGGAGAACCTGAACCGTATCGACGGTTTCCTGATGATCCCGAGCAGTCTCCTGTCGGAAGAACCCTATCGGGAACTTCCCGGCGAAAGCAAGCTGCTGTACGGCCATTTGCTGGGGCTGCTTCGGCTGTCGGCCCAGGATACCACCGGGCGCTGGAAAGCCGAGGGCAGGCCCTGTGTGAGCCTCTCGCGGGCCAGTGCCGGGAGGCTTCTGCACTGCCAGCGGGAAAAAGCCGCCGGATTGTTTGCCGCTCTGGAACGCTGCGGTTTGCTGGAGCCGGTGCCGGGACAGTCAAACGGAAAGGCCCGGCGGTATTATCTCAATCTGCCCCGGCCCAAGGAACCCAACGAGCTGTAACCACCCGTCGGAAGTTCCGCCCCGACCTGTCGGAAAAATGGACAGGCAGTTGACGGATTTGCCGACACCGACCCGTCGGAAAAACCGACACGATAAAGATAGAATGATATATCTAACTAAAAGAGAAATAGAGAAAGAATTCCACACCCCGCGTTTTGCAAAAGGTGGACAAGGGCTGTGGTGCCTGGCTTCCAGAGGCAGCCACAGACTTGGCAACCGCTACGACGGCGGCTCAACCGGGAAGATGGCACACCGATTTCGGTTGGCAGCCGTATTCCAATCCCTCCCGCCGCAGCGGGCCCACTGGCACTTTGCCGGCAACGCCGGAAAGTGTCATAGTGGGTCAGATGCTTTGCAAAGCATCTGCGTACCCCATCCGCAGCAGAACCGTACCCAAGAAAGGAGTCGCCTATCAGCAAAATCCATCGGACCGTGGTGCGCAATGAGCGCTACCGTAAAAATGCCATTTCGGTGCGGGAACGGCACAACGAACGCAAGAACGAAGTGTACTCCAACCCGGATGTGCTGTTGGAATACAGCCACAACAATGTGACTTTCAAAGCCTGCGAGGCAGCTACTTACGCCCAGCAATTTGACTGGATGGTGGAAGAGGGCATTGTTTCCACCCGAGGATTAAAACCGGATGCCTACGTCTTTGACGAGCTGGTGTTTGATGTGAATACCGACTATTTCGAGAGCCACGGCGGCTATGAGTACGCCAAACAATTCTACGCCGAGGTGTACGAGCTGGCCAAGGAGATCGCAGGCGGGGAGCAGTACATCATCTCCGCAGTCATGCACGCTGACGAGCGCAACCGGGAAGCCAGTGACCGGCTGGGACGGGATGTGTTCCACTATCACCTCCACGTTGTCTACCTGCCGGTGGTGGAGAAGCAGATCCGCTGGTCCAAGCGGTGCAAGGACCCGGCGCTGCGGGGCACCGTGCGGGAAACGATCATGCAGGTCAGCCACAGCAAAAAGTGGCCGATGGTCCCCATGACCGACGAGCAGGGGCAGCCGGTGCTGAAAAAGAACGGCAAGCCCCGGCTGGTGAGTTCCTACAGCCTGCTGCAGACGCAGTTCTTCGAGCACATGCGGCAGGCAGGATTCACCGACTTTGAACGAGGCGTACAGGGCAGCGATGCTGAACATTTGGAGGTCCTGGAGTATAAGGTCCAGAAAGACCGGCAGACAGTGGCGGAACTGTCTGACCAGAAAAAACAACTGCAAGGTCAGCGGAAGGAACTTATCTCCCAGGTGAAGAACATTTCCGGGTCGATCCGCGATGTGGCAGACATTGAGCAACGGGCCAAAACCAAAGGTGTGCTGGAAAAGCGGGTGGAGCTACCGGTGCAGGATTTTCAGACCCTGTGCGAGATGGCAAAAGCCAGCGGCAAACTGCAGGCGGAAAACCGCAGTCTGCGGATGCAGTTACAGCAAAGTATGGTGAGGGAACAGGAATCGCGCCAGCGTCTCCGCCGCTGTGAGGAACAGTTGGATGCAGTACTCACCGAAACCCGGCCCTACCGGGAAGCCATGCGGGTGGCACCGGAGCAGGTGCAGGCGTTTGTGCTGGGCATCTGCCGATGCCAACAGGAGGAAAAGCGGCTGAACCGTCAGCAGCGCCGCCAGCGGGCCAGGGGTCAGGACCGATGACAGAATATATCATAAGGCAGCAGAGGGCAACCCTGCAGAAAGGAGCCGCTACGGAAGATCGGCAGGAGAAGAAAACAGCACAGGCAGCGGCGTCCGCCAAGCACCGGGAGGACGGCGTGCCAGAGCAGGAGCTGGAACGGTTTGCCCGGTTCCTGCTGCCCAAGATCCAGGCATTTTACCAGTCGGAAGAGGGACAACGGCTGTTTGAGGAGTGGAAAAACAGGAGAAACGCGGAAGAAAAAACGTGAAAGTGCTTATAGCCTAATCATTTTGGGGAGAAACCTCGTTATCATAAGTGAAGCACATTTTACAAAGGGGGGATGCGTATGCGGGATGCGCAGTTGATACGTCGCATTCAGGCCGGAGACCGCACGGCGGGAGATGCCCTGATTGAGCGATATTATACGGCAATTCTGCGATATTGCGCCCGCCATACCCCTTGTACACAGACGGCGGAGGACCTGACCCAGGAAGTCTTTTTGCACCTGTTTCGTACCATAGGAAGCTACCGGGAGCAAGGGCAGTTCCGCGCCTATCTGTATCGCATCGCCTATTGTCTGTGCGTGGATGCTGCCAGACAAAGAAAAACGGAACCGTTACCGGAGAACATGGCAGACACATCGGCGCCTTTTGAAGCTGTCGAAAACCGTGATATGGCAGAGCGACTGTTGGCAAGTCTGCCCCCGGAGCAGCGGGAAGCCGTATTGCTCCGGTATGGGGAAGGACTGAAATACCGCGAGATTGCAGCCGTGACGGGCCAGCCATTACGCACCGTGCAGAGCCGTGTACGGAAAGCACTGAAATCTTTAAGGGAGGGAAGACTGTGAATTCTTCTGAGTTGCATCACCTGCTGTGCCAGGGGCCCCAGCCCTCTCGCATGGCGGAAACCAAACAAAAGTGCGCCGCGCTCTTACAAGAAAATCCGGTGCGGCAGCGTACCGGATTCTGGACCTTCCTCTCACAGGTATGGCGCTTTACCGGGGGGCCCATGTGGGCGGCACAGGGGGCCGCATCTGTGCTGTTTTTCCTGGCGGCGGCCGGACAAAAAGACCTTGTGTCCTGGCTGCCGCTGCTGGGGCCGCTTCTGGTGGCGGTTTGTCTGCCGGTCCTGTTTGCCGGTCAGCGCTACGACATGGATGAACTGGAAGCATCCACCTGTGTGTCCCGTGCGGAACTGGCACTTGCCAAGCTGATTCTGGCCGCGGCCGCTGACCTTGTGATTCTGACGTCGGCACTGGTGTTGGGAAGATCACAGACGGGAAAAGCCTTGCTGCCGTTGTTTTTTTATCTGCTGGTTCCTTTCTTGTTCTGTGCGCTGACGGCTTTGACCGTACTTCGACGCTGTCCGCGGAGCAATGGAACAATTTGTATCGCGGTATGTTCCGTCACGGCAGCGGGACTGCTGATGATTCATCTTGCGGCACCCCAACTGTATGAAACGTCTGCGTTGGGCGGCTGGATTCTTGCATTCCTGGTATTCGGCGGATTTTTTATCAGAGAACTGATTTCTCTGTTCCAACAACGAAAGGAGGGCATCATCGGTGGAATTGCTGCTTGATAATCTGTGCAAAGAATTCGGAGGAAACACGGCGGTGGCAGGGGTCACGGCTGTGTTGGAACCCGGTATTTATGGTCTGTTGGGAGCCAACGGGGCGGGAAAAACAACCCTTTTGCGGATGATCTGCGGCGTCTTGAAGCCCACTGCCGGACAGGTACGTCTGGATGGGATTCCCATTGACGCACTGGGGGCGGCATACCGGGATAAGCTGGGCTATCTGCCCCAGGATTTTGTCGGATATCCGCAGTACAGTGCCCGTGATTTCCTTCTGTATATGGCTGTGCTGAAAGGTATGACCCGCTCCCAGGCCGTGCCGAAGATTCAGGAACTGCTGCATATGGTTCGTCTGCAGGAGGCTGGGAATAAAAAGATCCGGACCTTTTCCGGCGGAATGCGCCGCCGGTTGGGCATCGCTCAGGCATTGCTCAATGACCCGGATATTCTGATTCTGGACGAGCCCACCGCAGGGTTGGACCCCAAGGAGCGGGTTCACTTCCGCAACATTCTGGAAGGATATGCGCAGGAAAAAATTGTGCTGCTTTCCACCCACATTGTTTCTGACCTGGAAGCGATTGCACACAAGGTGTTCCTGATGAAAGACGGATGCTTTCAAACCCAGGGTACAGTTTCGGAACTGCTGCAGCAGGCAAACGGGCGCGTGTGGGAATTGACTGTGCCGTCCCAAGAGGCTGAGACCTTGCAAGCACGAATGACCGTGGCCAATCTGCGCTATGACGGGAACAGCGTGACGCTGCGGATTCTGGCGGATGCAAAGCCTGCCCCGGCGGCAAGGCCATGTATCCCCACGTTGGAAGATCTGTATCTGTTGTACTTTCCGGAGGAGGAAGGAGGCGACAATCCATGAGCCTGTTCTGGCAGGAACATAAGAAACTGTGGCGCTCTGGGCTGACCAGACTGGCAGTCTGTGGAATGCTGCTGTTGACGCTGGGGCTGCAGGTATGGGCCATGCAGTGTATCAATTTCGGCACCATGCGGGCAGACGGAAGTCACCAGATCGATGGGTATGCGAACATTCGCAAGAGTCAGCAATATGCCGCCCGGTGGCAAACGCTCACCGATGAGACAGCACAGGATATGGTGCGTACCTATCAGCAAATCCTGGCGGAGAACCCGGAGTTTGATGGTGCTTTGGCGGATTTCAGCTTTCTGCAGGGGACACTGGTATCGTTTCTGTGGCCGGAGGTAGAGGATCAGACCCAGCCCTATCCCACACTTACCATCTACTATGTGGACCCTGCTCGCTTGACCGGTCTGTATGAGCGTCGGGAGGAAAAACTGGAATATTACCTGGAAAACCAGTTTTCAGACCCGGCGGATCGAACGTTCTTTCTGGATATGGACAGCCAGGTGGACAAGCCCATGGCATACGGCTGGGCTGCAGGCTGGTCTGCCATTTTGGGCAACGGAATCGGGGGCTTTGGTCAGATGGTCCTGCCCGTGGTGCTGGCCCTGGCCCTGACGTCTGTATTTGCCGGGGAAAGACGGCGGGGGATGGACACATTGCAGGTGACATCCCTGCATGGAAAAGCTGGACTGGCCGGAGCAAAGCTCCTGTCGGGTCTGGCATTTGCGGTGGAGATCTTTGCGATGTTTGCGGCGGTTATGGTGGCGGTTCAGGCTGTCTGGCTGGGATTTGAGGGCTGGAATCTGCCCATCCAGTTGATCAAGATGCTGACCACTGCACCGATGAATATGTTCCAGGCGGAATGCTATGAACTGGCGTACCTGTTCTGCTCGATGTTGGGCTTTGCCGGGATTGCCTTGCTGATGTCGGCGCTTCTGCCCGGAACCACGGCAGCATTGATCGCCGCATTGCTGATCACCTGGGGGCCGCAGATCCTCAACCAGTATCTGCCCTGGTCGGTGCAGCAATATCTGCGGTTGCTGCCCTTTGTGGGCGGGGCGGAGGATATCTTCCGGCAGAACCTGTATCACTGGTTCGGTTTCCGGATCTGGTCGCCCGGACCTTTGCTGGTGATCCCGTTCCTGGTAGGACTCGTTTGCTTGCCGTTTGCTGTAATGGCATGGTGCCGGAAACGAAAACGGTAAAGAGCCGTCAATATGCAAAATGTCATGGGAGACAGAAATCTCTCATGACATTTTTTCTGACGGGTGAACGGTGAAAGGACCGGAAGAAAGACTTGAAGAAAACCGCGAATTCGATTATACTTGAATTAACGAATTTTGCGGGAGGTCTTTCCATGGATGTATCCGTAGGCACCCGTCTGCGCGTGCTGCGCAAGGACGCGGGGCTGACCCAGGCCCAGCTGGCGGCGCTGGCTGGAACCAACCAGGCTGCCATCAACCGGTACGAAACCGACCGGGCGGCGGCACCTTACCGTATCCTGGTCTGGTATGCCACCTATTTTAATGTATCGCTGGATTATATCTTCGGCCTGTGCGAGGACCCCCGCGGGCGGTATGTCTGCGTCACGCCGGAAGGGGCGCAGGAGGTGGTACAGCGCAAACCGGATTGGAGCGAGTTCGTGGAAGCCTGCTTCACGCCGGGCAGCGAGCTGAACCGCCGTCTGAAACAGATGATTCTCAATATGGGAGAAGAGGAGAAGCACAAGTAAGGAGGTGCACGCCATGAATGCCGTGATCTATGCCCGTTACAGCAGCGACAACCAGCGGGAGGAATCCATCGAGGGCCAGCTGCGGGAATGCAAGGAGTACGCCGACCAGAACGGCATCACCGTGGTGCGGACCTACATCGACCGGGCGCTGTCTGCCAAGACCGACAGCCGCCCGCAGTTCCAGCAGATGATTCACGACAGCGCCACCCACACCTTTGAGGCGGTTCTGGTGTGGAAGCTGGACCGTTTCTCCCGCAACCGGTACGACTCAGCCCATTATAAGCGCATCCTCAAAAACAACCGGGTCCATGTGGTGTCGGTGACAGAGCCCATCTCCAACACACCGGAAGGCATCATGCTGGAAAGCTTGCTGGAAGGCATGGCCGAGTACTATTCTGCAGAGCTGGCCGAGAAGGTCAGCCGCGGACACAAGGAAAATGCCCTCAAGGCCAAGTTCAACGGCGGCCCGGTGCCGCTGGGCTACCGTATCGACAGCGAGCATCACTACCAGATCGACCCAGCCACCGCATCGGTGGTGCAGGAAGCATTCCAACGGTACGCGGCGGGGGAAAGCATCCGCAGCATTATTGAATCGCTGAACGAACGCGGCATCCACAACAGCCGTGGCAACCCGTTCACCAAGAACAGCTTCCAGACACTGCTCAAAAACCGCCGGTATCTGGGCGAATATCGCTATAAGGATACGGTCGTCCCGGACGCTATCCCGGCCATCATCGACCCGGATTGCTTCGATGCGGTCCAGCGCCGGTGTGAGATTCACCGGCAGGCACCGGCCCACAACAAGGCGGATGTCCACTATCTGCTCACCACCAAGCTGTTCTGTGGAAAGTGCGGTACCATGATGGCAGGGGAGAGCGGCAGAAGCCATACAGGCACGGTCCACTATTATTATAAATGCGGCACCCGCAAACGCAGCGGCAAGGAGGCTTGCAGCCTGAAGCCGGTGCGCAAGGAACCGCTGGAGCAGTTTGTGGTGCAGACGGCGCTGGAAAAGGTGCTGAACGACCTGGTCATCGACCTGCTGGCGGATAAGCTGCTGGAATACCAGAGCAAGGAAAACACCCGCCTGCCGGTCTTGCAGACAGAACTGAAAGAAGTAAAGCGCCGGATCGATAATCTGGTGGCGGCTATCGAGCAAGGCATCCTGACACCCGCCACCAAGGCGCGAATGGAGGAACTGGAACAGCAGCGCGAAGCGCTGGAAACCAGTATCCTGCAGGAGCAGATCGAAAAGCCACCCATCACCCGGGAACAGATTCTGTTCTGGTTCGATCAGTTCCGCCACGGCGACCCGGCGGATATTGCCTTTCAGGAGAAAGTCATCGACTGCTTTGTCAACTCGATCTATCTGTTCGATGACCGCATTGTGGTGAATTTCAACTATCAGGAGGGCGGCCGCCCGGTCTCCCTCGAAGAAGTACTTAGTTCGTTTTTGGATGGGAATGGTGCACCAGAAAAAAGCGAGCACCGTTTGGTGCTCGCTTTTTTGTTGTCCTTCCCCCTGCGGGGCGGCTTCACCATTCGCGTCTCTGCGCTCCGCCCCAGCGCGCAGGGACTCCCGGCCTGAAAAACCTGCCCCCGGCAGATTTTTCTTAACGGCCTCGTCTGGAAATGCACGAAACGAAAAAGACCACCCAAACGGGAGGTCCTTTCTTGTCTCTTTTTTTACAACTGTTTTCCACGACATAATGGGCTGATGGTGGAAATCGTCGGAAAGGTGTGTTAGAATGGTGACAAGGACACGGGGCTGCCCCGTAAGGTCAGGAGGGAAGATCGATGAAGAGAAAAGCGGCGGGTCTTGCGCTGGTGCTGGCGATGGTTCTTGCCTTGCCGGGCTGCGGCGCCATGACGCCGGAAAAGCTGGCAGCCAAGGTCAAGCAGGCAGTGGAAGAGAACCCCTACAGCCAGGCGGAAATGGAGATGATCATGGAAACGTCGGTGGTGGATCCCACCACCGGCATTGAGATGGACGTGGGCCTCCAGCTGAACGGCCAAATGCGGGTGAGCTATGAGCCCGATACGCTGTATGAAAAGGTGGAGCTCACCATAGAAATGATGGGCCTGCGCATGCCCACAGAAGTGGAGATCTACATCCTGCCTGAGGGCGACAAGACCGTCTCCTACACCAACATTGCAGGCAGCTGGCTCTGGTCGGAGGTGGACCCTTCCACCCAGGCGTCGGACAGCATTTCCATCGCCATCTGGGATCTGCCCCCCGAGCAGCTGGCCATCAACGAGGAAGTGACCGAACTTGAGGGCGCTCCGGCAGCCTGCCTGACCGGGCAGGTCACAGGAGAAGAGATCGCCAACGCGGTGGGCTTTTTGTTCAACAGCATGGGAGGGAGCGGCCAGCTGGACGACGGCATGCTGATCGGCGGCGACCAGGACGAACTGGACGACATCGACTGGGAGAAGGTGTCGGCGCAGGTGACCACCTATGTGGACCCGGAAACCTATCTGCCCCTGCGGGAAGAGATTACCTTCAGCGGCCTGGAAGACGCTTTGTCGGACATGCTGGGGGGCGAGGAAGTCTCCTTCAGCCTTGAGAAGATGGAGATGTCGGTGGATTACACCTCCTATGAGCCTGTGGATCCCTGCGTGCTGCCGGAAGGTGCCAAGGCGGCCGCCGATCAGAGCCAGCGGCTCATGGATGGCGACCCGGACAACGGCGACGGCACCTTCACCATCCAGGAGAGCGGCTATTATGTCGACGTCACGGCTCCGGAAGGCTATGAGCTGGACATGACCAACTACGACGAGGTGGACTTTTACAGCGAAGAGCTGGACCGGCTGGTCTGCTATCAGATGTGGCGGACCTCCGATTCCAACGATCTGTTCTTCTGGGACATGGTGAGCGAGGAGGAAACCCTCTACACCGGCGACAGCACCGGGTCCAGTCGGATAGAGTTTGAGGTCATCCCCACCGAAAATTACCGCTTCTGCCTGGACGGCTACACCTACCAGGACGAGTATGCCGGCAAAAATTACTATGCCTGGGTGAACCTGGACGATCAGTTTTACAACTGGGTCCTGGTCAGGATCTACGACGGCGGCTCCACGATGGACTCCTCCATTACCCGGGAAGAGCTGGTGGAGCTGCTGGAACAGGTGCACCCGTATCAGCCGCCGGAAGAGGATCAGGGAATGGGGACCCGCCCGGAAGAACTGCAGCTTTGAGGCGGGAAGTCCGTTCCGGTGCTTGAAAGATAAAACAAAAAGGCCACCCGACCGGGTGGCCTTTTTCTTTTTTTGATCGCGGGGGAAAGGCTCCCCGCGCTGCAAGGTTTGGAAACGGGGCGGTGCAGCGCACTCAGCTGCGGGCCGCCACGGCGCGCTTCACCTGCAGCAGCACCAGCACCAGGCTCACGCCCAGCAGGATGTGGCCGATCCCGGCCACGCCAGAGATCGCCGCGCTGGCGCCGGAGGAGAGGGGCGTGCCCAGCACCTGCAGCACGCCCCGCACCAGGAACATCACCGCGGTGAGGTTGAGGCCGGCGTGATAGACCGCCAGCACACGCCCGGTCTTGGGGCCGGTGAAGGCAAAGTTCTTTTCCAGCAAAAGCAGCAGCAGGAAAAACACCATGCCCAGCAGGAAGTAGTGGGTGTGCACCACCGAGAGGGTGGTTTTGCCGGCAAAGCCGCAGAACTTGGTGAACTCCCGGTAGAACACGCCGCCGGCCATGGCCAGAATGGAGTAGACAAGGGCAAGATTCATATAGCGTTTCATTGCAGTTCCTCCTTTATTTGACTTCCTTCTTCATGGCGGAATAGCCGATGAGCACCGTCCAGACATAGGCGCAGGTCTTGGGGATCATCAGCATGCCGACCAGGGGCACCGCGTCCGCCCACAGCACCACCGGGATGTAGAACCCGAAGCTGAGCACGATGGTCAGCCACATCCAGCGGAAGGCCCGGTCATTGTGTTTTTTGGCGCTGGAAAAGAACAGCACGATGACCACAAGGCCCAGCAGGGCAAAGGGGATGTTGCGGTATATGCCCCAGGAAAGGGGCGCGTCGGCGCTCAGCCACTGGTTCTGAGGCAGCATGCACAGCAGAACGCGCACGCCCGCCAGGACGTAGACGGCGGCGGTGAGGCCGCTTTGGCCCTGCACCTTGTAGCGCCGGCGCCAGACGTAGTAGAGCAGCACGTAGAACACCGTCATGGTCACCGAGGTGATCCACTTGCCCAGGCCCAGGGCCACGGTGTAGTTTTCCAGCCCGGTGGTGCACAGCGCCAGGGCGCGGGGCACCAGATGAAAAGAGTCGCCCGCGCCCAGCACCACGGCCATCCAGCCGAACAGGCGGAACTGGGCCTCGCCTTTGCTGCCACGGATCATCAGCATGCCGACCAGGGGCACCGCGTCCGCCCGCCCGCAGCGCAATGCCGCCGGTCATCATCACCGCCATCACGGCAAAGGCCTTTGCGTCGAAGAACTTCAAAAAGAAATGCCGCTCTTCCCGGTAGGCCCGAATGCGGGCGGTGTGCTTTTTTACCAGCGGCCCGAACACAAAGCGCTGAAAAAGCGCAAAGACCAGAGCCGACAGGCAGAAATTCAGCGCCGTGCGAAAGGCCGGATAAGCGGCCAGCCCGATCCGCAGGATGTTGAACCCCGCCGCGCCCCAGACAAGGCAGGCGAGCAGCAGCAGGGTGTCCCGTTTTACCTTCATGGAAAGCCTCCTTTTGTGAACGCTGTTCATTTTGGGCGGTGAAAAATCCCCACCCGTCAGTGGGGATCGTCGTACAGGGTGCGCCGCACCAGCTCCAGCACGGTGGAAGGGTCGTAGTCCTGCCGCAGCAGGGCGGAGAGCATGAGCGAGAACAGCACATCGGCAAATTTTTCGGCGGTGAACGTCTCGTTGAAGGCGCCGGGCCGCACGCAGGGGTCCCGCTGCAGCACGGCCAAAAGGCCCTGGCGGATGTGCTGCCAGGTGCGCTCCATCCGGCGCTTGCCGTCGGATTTATCCTCCCGCAGAAACCCCAGGGAGTGGAGGGTGAAAAAGCCGGGATACTGCTTGCAGCCGTATTCCATGCGCCCGTACATCCAGGCCACGCAGGTCAGCGTGCTTTCAAACACGGCTTCGTCCTCCGGCCGGTGGAAAATTTCGCACCAGACGCTTTCCACCGCCGCGCCCACCAGGGCCGCCTTGGAGTCGAAGTAATTATAGATGGAGCCCACCGACACGCCGCAGGCCGCGGCCACCGAGCGAATGCTCACCGCGCCCCATCCCTGGGTGCGGATGAGCTCCCGGCTGGCGCGCAGGATCTCCTCTTTGGACGTTACCACTGTATTCATCGGATCACCTCAATATGAACAATGTTCATTATAGGCAGAGACATCCCCTCTGTCAAGAGGGAAAGGCAAAAAAGGCCGCCCGTGCGGACAAAGCAGAGCCTGCGCGGACGGCCGCGGCGTTTATGCGGAACGGCGCCCTCTGGACAAAACCGGAAAATCGTGCTACCCTTGCCGCAGAGGCCGCAGTGTCTCTGCGGCATTTTTGCGCGTTTTCGGAAAGGAGCCACAGGCCATGGAACAGCACAGGAACAGGGTGCGGGTGGACGAATACCCTCTGTTGGACGGGGCGCGCCACCCCTTTGCGGTGATCTGCCCCGGCGGGGGGTACGCAAAAGTTTCCGACCCGCTGGAAGGGGAGGACTTTGCCCGGCAGCTGAACGCCGCGGGTTTTGCGGCCTTTGTGGTGCACTATTCGGTGGAGGAGGCGGCCCGCTTTCCCGCGCCGCTGGAGGACTTGGCGGCGGCGGTGAAAGACATCCTTTCCCGGGCCAAAGAGCTGGGGGTTGACCCGGCGGGCTATTCGGTGTGGGGCGCTTCGGCGGGCGGCCACCTGGCGGCGCTGTTCGCCAGCGAGGCCCAGGGCTGGAAGAAGCGCGGCCTGCCCCGGCCGGGAGCGCTGGTGCTCTGCTACCCGGTGGTCACTATGGAGGAGCCTCTCACCCACGCGGGCAGCCGCCTGCGGCTGCTGGGGCCGGACCCGGACCCCGCGCTGACGGCGGCCACCAGCGCGGAACAGCTGGTCACGCCCGCCTGGCCGCCCACCTTCCTCTGGTGGGGCGAAGCGGACGCCGCCGTGCCTCCCGCCAACAGCCAAATGCTGCTGGCGGCCATGAAGTCGGCGGGCGTTGTGTGCGGGCACGAATCCTGGCCCGGCGTGGGCCATGGTGTGGGCCTGGGCGAGGGCCTGCCCTGCGCCGGCTGGCCGCAGCGGGCGATGGACTTCTGGCGGCGGGCCGTTCTTTAAAAAAATCCGCCGAAAAGGGTTGACAGTTTCCCCAAACCCTGCTATAATAAATCACGCTGCACGACAGGGCAGCGTGAATATTCCTCCTTAGCTCAGTCGGTAGAGCATGCGGCTGTTAACCGCAGGGTCGTTGGTTCGAGCCCAACAGGGGGAGCCAAAAAAGAGCACGTCAAACGACGTGCTCTTTTCTTTTTTGTCCGCGGCGAAAAGGCCCGGGGCGGCGGGGCTGTTCCGGTTTGGAAGGGCGGACCCCGCTGTCTGCCCGGACCCGGGCGTTTTGCCCTCGCGGCCTCGGCTTGCCCGGCCGCCGCAACAAAGCAGCGCCCCGGCCAAAAGGCCGGGGCGCTGCCCTTATCCTGTAAAAAAATCAATCTTCCCGGTTGCCGAACTCGCTCAGCCGCAGGTCGGGGTTGTGCTCCTCGGCCCAGGTGATGGCCCAGGGGGAGGTGAACAGCAGCAGTTTGTTGCCCTTCAGGTCCTCAATGCGGCGGGTGTCGCTGGTCAGGTCCAGGGTCTTGGGGTCCAGGTCCTCGTTCTCGATCCAGCGGATGTGCTCGTAGGGCAGGTTCTGCATGCGGATGTCCACGTTGTACTCGTTGTTCAGCCGGTATTCCAGCACTTCGAACTGCAGCACGCCCACAACGCCCACGATGACCTCTTCCATGCCGCCGCCCAGCTCCCGGAAGATCTGGATGGCGCCCTCCTGGGCCACCTGCTCCATGCCCTTCACGAACTGCTTGCGCTTCATGGTGTCCACCTGGGTCACCCGGGCAAAGTGCTCGGGGGCGAAGGTGGGAATGCCCGCGTAGCGGATGGGTTCCTTGCCGGTGCACAGGGTGTCGCCGATGGAGAAGATACCCGGGTCGAACAGGCCGATGATGTCGCCGGCGTAAGCCTCGTCCACGGTGGCCCGGTCCTGCGCCATCAGCTGGGTGGACTGGGCCAGCTTGATCTTCTTGCCCTGCTGCACATGGGTCACTTCCATGCCCCGCTCAAAGCGGCCGGAGCAGATGCGCATGAAGGCAATGCGGTCCCGGTGGGCCTTGTTCATGTTGGCCTGAATTTTGAAGATGAAGCCGGAGAAGTTCTCCTGGGCCGGTTCCACCGGCACGCCGCCGCTGGTGCGGGGCAGGGGGGAGGGGGCCAGCCGCAGGAATTCCTTCAGGAACGGCTCCACGCCGAAGTTGGTCAGCGCCGAACCGAAGAACACGGGGCTGAGGTTGCCGGTGTTCACCGCGTCCATGTCAAAGTCGTAGCTGGCACCGTCTAGCAGCTCGATGTCCTCGCTGAGCTTTTCGTGCAGCGGGGCGGTGAGCAGCTCGTCCAGACGGGGATCGCCCAGCTCCGCCTCGATCTTGTCGAGGATCTTCACGCCGTTGGCCTTGCCGTCGCTCTGGAAGGCCAGGATGTGGCGGCTGTTCCGGTCGAACACGCCCTTGAACTCCTTGCCGCAGCCGATGGGCCAGTTCATGGGGTAGGTGCGAATGCCCAGGATGTTCTCGATCTCCTCCATCAGGTCAAAGGGGTCCCGAGCCTCCCGGTCCATCTTGTTGATGAAGGTGAAGATGGGGATGTGCCGCAGGGTGCACACCTTGAACAGCTTGATGGTCTGGGCCTCAACGCCCTTGGCCGCGTCCAGCACCATCACCGCCGCGTCGGCGGCCATCAGGGTGCGGTAGGTGTCCTCGGAAAAGTCCTGGTGGCCGGGGGTGTCCAGAATGTTGACGCATTTGCCGTCGTATTCAAACTGCAGCACGCTGCTGGTGACGGAGATACCGCGCTGCTTTTCAATTTCCATCCAGTCGCTCACCGCGTGGCGGGCGCTCTGCTTGCCCTTCACGCTGCCCGCCTGCTGGATGGCCCCGCCGTAGAGCAGCAGCTTCTCGGTAAGGGTGGTCTTGCCGGCGTCGGGGTGGCTGATGATGGCAAAGGTGCGCCTGCGCGCGATCTCCTGCCGCAGATCGGCCATAGTTTCCTTCCTCCTCTGGTTATATGCGGGGCCCGCGGGCCCCGGTGGTTTCGTAAAAAGTCACAACATTTTAATTCTACCCGTTCAAAGCCCGCTTGGCAAGGGGAACGGGGCATTTTCACTCACTTTTTCAGCACAAAACAGGGCAGCGGCGCGGTGGGCGCCCAGTTGGCGAAGCGGCAGGCGAGCACCGTGTACTTCGTCAGGGGCAGGCCGGCGAAAAATTCCTCCACCGCGCGTTTTTCTCCGTCGCCGTTGGGCCCGCCGCTGTAAAGGCAGGCCGCCAGAATGCCCCCGGGCTTCAAGATGTCCAGCGCCGCGTTGAGAGCGGGCAGGCTGCTGGCCGGGGTGGTGAACAGGGCGTGGTCCGCCCCCGGCAGATACCCGAAGTTGAACACCACGCAGTCGGCGCTGGCCGGCTGGGCAAACTGGGCCAGCCGGGCGTGGTCTGCCTGCACCACCCGGGCCATGGCGCCGAAGCCCTCTTTTTCCAGCCGGGCGCGGGTGGCCTCCACCGCCTGCTGCTGCACGTCCAGCGCCAGCACCTTGCCCGACGGCCCCGCCAGCCGGCACAAAAAGGCCGTGTCGTTGCCGTTGCCGCAGGTGGCGTCGATGAAAAAGCCCCCGGCGGGCAGGCGCGAAGCCAGAAATTCGTGGGTCAGGCCCACGGCGCTGGGGTCCGGCGCGCGGCGGCGCAGCCAGATGTCCCCGGCGGGGGCAAAGCCGAACTTTTTGAGCAGGGCCGCCGCGGCCTCGCTCTCGGGGGGCGGGGCGGTGTGCAGGCTGGAAGTGCCGAAGCCCCCGGTGGCGTGCAGCGCCTGCTTGAGCAGATAGCTGCCGTAGCCCCGGCTGCGCCAGTCCTTGTGGATGAACAGCTCCTCCAGCCGGGTGCGGCCGGGGGCGAGCAGCAGGCGGCAAACACCCACCGCCGCCTGTTCTTTATAAAGGACAAGGGAGAGGCAGTCGCCCTCCCGCTGTTCGTCGATGTGCATGTGCGTCTCCTTTCACGCAGTTGCGGGAAACGCGGTTTTGTGGTAGCATATCCACAGACCCACTCCGCGCGATATTCCTATTATAGCGCGAAATATGGCGATTTCACAATTCTTTCACTCTGGCTTTGAAGGTTTTTCACCTTTAGCCGATATACTATGGTCAGAACGATCACAGAGGGCCTTGTTGAGGGCGATATCCGCCCCGGCCCGCTGTTTACCCGAAAGGATGAATTTGTATGGAAAACAAATGGGAATACGATTACTCCGGTCTCTATCAGAACGGATATAACCCCGCTCCCCCCGCAGGGAGCGAGCCCTCCGGGCAGACGCCCGGGGACGGCGGCATGCCCGGCGCGCCCATGGGCGGCGGCGAGCCTCCCCGCAAAAAGCGGGGCACCGGCAAAAAGGTGCTGGCCGGCGCGCTGGCCCTGGTGCTGGTGGCCGCGGTGAGCTTTGGCGGCGGCTTCGCCGGCTACATGGTGGCCAGCAAGAACGGCGGCCAGGCGGTGATGTACCAGGCCGCGCCCAGCGGCAACGCCACCTCCACCTCCTCTTCCACCGGCAGCCTGGCGGATGTGGCCAGCGCGGTGAGCCCCAGCGTGGTGGTGGTCACCACCGAGCAGATCGTCACCGATAACTACTTCTGGGGCGGCCAGCAGGTGCTCAGCGGCGCCGGCAGCGGCGTCATCCTCACCACCGACGGCTACATCGTCACCAACTACCACGTGGTGGAGGGCGCCCAGCAGGTCACCGTGACCCTGCATGACGATTCCACCTACACCGCCACCGTGGTGGGCAGCGACCAGCAGAGCGACATCGCCCTGCTGAAGATCGAGGCCGACGGCCTGACCCCGGCGGTGCTGGGCGATTCCGACAACGTGCAGGTGGGTGAAGTGGTCATCGCCGTGGGCAACCCCATGGGCACCCTGGGCGGCACCGTCACCGACGGCATTGTCTCCGCTCTGAACCGCGACATCACCGTGGAAGGCAATCAGATGACCCTGATGCAGACCAGCGCGGCCATCAGCCCGGGCAACTCCGGCGGCGGCCTGTTCAACACCAACGGGGAACTGATCGGCATTGTCAACGCCAAATACTCCGATGAGGACGCCGAGGGCCTGGGCTTCGCCATTCCGGTGAACACCATGAAGACCGTTGTGCAGGACCTGCTGGAGAACGGCTACGTCACCGGCCGTCCCGCACTGGGCATTACCGTCATCACCGTGGGCGACGTGCAGACCGCCATGCAGTACGGCGTGAGCAGCCTGGGCGTTTACGTCAACAGCGTTGACGCCGGTTCCGGCGCCGAAGCCGCCGGCATGAAGGCGGGCGACCGAATCGTGAGCATCGGCACCCAGCTGGTGGAGACCACCGACGACGTGACCAACGCCCTCAAGAACTACAATGTGGGCGACGTGGTGGAGATCCAGGTGGACCGCGGCCGTGAGCTCATCACCCTGCAGGTCACTCTGGGTGAAAAGACCACTGCATAAACAAACATCCTCAAAAGGCCCCGGCACAAACGTGCCGGGGCCTTTTTCCGCCTGCGCCTTTGGGCAGGGTGGCAAAAAGAAAAAGGGGAAAGGGCGGCGGTTTGTGCAATAGGGATAAAAAGTATATATTTTCAAAATTTTGCTTGATTTTTCGATATTTATGCATTATTATACATTCATACATTTTTCCGGCGGCGGCCAAACGGCCTGAACAAGCCGCGAAAGGGGAGCTTTGCATGCGACGACGAAGCGGAAAGGATGAAAGTTTATAAACATGCTTCACCCGGGCCGGACTGCGCCCGGAGAAAGAAACGAGGTAAAACATGCATTGCAAAAAAATGATGGGCGCTTTGTGCGCCGGCCTGATGGCGCTGGCAGCCGTGGGCTGCTCCGCCGCTCCCGCTTCCTCCGCCCCTTCCGCCTCCGCCGACAACATGAGCGCCGGGGCTGATTCCGGCTTTTCCGTCAGCGTCAAGGTGCCCGACGATTTTGAGGGCGAACTGAACGGCCGCTGCCTGGTGGCCTTCGCCACCGACACCAGCGAGGCCCAGCCCTATGAACAGATCGACCTCTACGGCGTGCCGGTGTTCGGCAAAACGGTCTATGGCCTCAAAGCCGGCGACACCATCGATTTCACCGTGGCCGACGAGGAGATCATCGGCTTCCCCTTCGAGCTGGAAGAGCTGCCCGCCCAGGAGTTCTCGGTGCAGGCATTCTTCATCACCTACACCCAGTTCGAGCGCAGCAACGGCTCCACCATCTGGGGCATGGCCGACCAGGGCGGCGGCGGCGACTTCCTCTCCAACCCCGGCAACTACTACAGCGATGTGCAGACCGCCCAGGTGGACGTGACCGCCGACCAGACCATCAGCCTGACCCTCAGCGAGATGATCCCCATGCCCGAGCTGGAAGAGGGCCAGGTGGCCCAGCAGGGCAACTATGAGGACACCGAGCAGGTGAAGTACGTCAAGATCAAGAGCGAGCTGCTGAGCGAGTTCTGGGGCCAGGACATCTACATCGGCGCCAACGTGCTGCTGCCTCATAACTACGACCCCGAAAAGTCCTATCCCACCCTCTACTATCAGGGCCACTTCCCCGGCGGCAGCGCGCCTTTGAGCTACGGCACCAACGAGGAGTTCACCGCCTGGTGGGACAGCGGCGAAGCGCCCCAGATGGTGGTCATCACCTTCCGTGACGCCAACATGTTCTACGACACCTCCTACTCTGTGAACAGCGAGAACCTGGGCCCCTGGGGCGACGCCATCCAGCAGGAGCTCATCCCCTATCTGGAAGAGACCTTCAACCTCATCCCCGAGTCCTGGGCGCGTCTTTTGTCCGGCGGCTCCACCGGCGGCTGGGAGAGCCTGGCCATGCAGGTGTTCAACCCCGACTTCTACGGCGGCACCTGGAGCCTGTGCCCCGACTCCGTCACCTTTGAGCACTACCAGGTGGTCAACCTCTACGAGGACGACAACGCCTATTACACCGACAACGGCTGGTACAAGGTGGCCCGCCCGGGCAGCGTGGCGCTGGACGGCAACATCAAGTACGCCATGAAGGACGAGAATCTCTATGAGGCCGCGGTGGGCGGCCTGCAGTGCCAGAGCCTGGGCCAGTGGGCCATCTGGGAGGCGGTCTACGGCCCCATGGGCGAGGACGGCTACCCCGAGCGCGTGTATGACCCCCTCACCGGCGACATCAACAAGGACGTGGTGGAGTACTGGGGCGAGCACTATGACCTGACCAAGTACCTGCAGGCCAACTGGTCCGAGATCGGCGAGCAGCTGGTGGGCAAGATCCACATCCGCGGCGGCGACATGGACGCCTACTACCTCAACCAGGCCCAGTACGTCCTGGGCGACTGGCTGGAGACCACCACCGACCCTTACTACGACGGCTACAGCCTCACCTTCCCCCGCAAGGGCCACACCGGCAACATCACCAACCAGGAGCTGCTGACCGAGATGGCCGAGCACATGGAGAAGTACGGCCCGGCCAACGTGGACGACATCCTCTTCGGCTGATATCCTCCCAACAAGCAAAAAACATCCCCGGCACGTCTGTGCCGGGGATGTTTTTATACAAACCGGAATATTTTGAAGATATAATACCGAAACAGAGGGAAAATCAGCGGTCCCAGTCCTCAAAATCCCTGAGGTACACCGCCGCGCTGCGGCTCATTTCCCGGGAAAAATCGCTCTCGTACTTGCGGGCGGCGAAGGCGCGCACCCAGGCGTCGAAGTCAAAGGCGGGCTTTTCGTCCGCGGAGGCCCGGGCGGTGAGGGCGGCCCGGTGCTCTTCGGGGGAGTGCTCCGTGTAGGTGTTCTCGCACACCACATACTCCGCGGGCAGGCGGGCGGGCTTGCGCCGGGCCTTCTGCTGGTCGGTGGGGCGGCCGAACACCACCATGGCGGCGGGCACCACGGCGGGGGGCAGGGCGAGAGCCTGGCGCATGGACTCGCACTGTTCGATGACGTCCCCGATGTAGCAGCTGCCGATCCCCAGGCTCTCGGCGGCGGTCACGGCGTTCTGGGCGGCGATACAGGCGTCGGCCACGGCCAGCAGCAGGTCGCCGGGGCCGGGGGCGCGGGGCTCCAGGCCCGCCGCCCGGTAGCACTGGTTCCAGCGGCGGCAGTCCGCCAGAAACACCAGCACCAGCGGCGCGGCGGCGATGAAGGGCTGGTGGTCGCACAAATCGGCCAGCCGCTCCTTCAGCGCCCGGTCGGTCACGTCAATGATGGTGTAAAGCTGCTGGCAGCCCGCGGTGGGCGCGTCGAAGGCGGCCTGCAGAATGGCCTTTCTTTCTTCGGCGGTCACCGGCTCGTCGGTGTAGACCCGCACGCTCTTGCGGGCGGCCAGCTGGTGCAGAACTTCGTTCATGGGTATCCCTCCTTGCTGCTTTTCATTATAATGCGCCGGCGCGGCGCGGGTCAACGGAGGAAGGGGCGGGGCCCCGGCGGAAATTCCGCCGGGGCCCCGCCCCCCTTTGCGATTTCGTCAAAATGTGCTGCCCGCCGCGGGGTATCATGGCAGCGCGGGGAGCAGTTCCTCAAAGGCCACGCCCAAGATGTCCCGCAATGCCCGCAGTTCGTCCGGGTAGATGTGCCGCTGGCCCACCTCTATTTTTGCAAGGGCGCTGCGGGTCACGTCACAGCCGCGCACCTGCAGCTGTGCGGCCAGCTGCTCTTGGGAAAACCCCTTTTTCATGCGCAGGGCCCAAATGTTCTGCCCCAGCGCCCGCTCGTATTCCGCGTTCATTGGGGGCCTCCACGATCATTGCTTTTCCCAGTCGATAAGGAACAGTTCATTGGGCGTGCAATCCAGCAGTTGGCAAAGGGTCTCAATGCGCTCCAGCTTGATGGAAGAAGTCTCGTTGTTGACCATGCGGCTGAAGTTCTGATAACTCATGCCCAGCTGTTTGTAGAGCCAGTATTTTGTTTTGCCTTTTTTCTCCAAAAGAGGGAGAATGTTCAACTTTACCATCGGGAATTGCCCCCCTGCCTCGACCTTGTTGATTCGATGATAGGGTGTCCCGAAAAAGAATATATAGACTATTACATTAGATAATGTTAAAATCTATTCTCGAGAAAGGGGAGGCTGCGATGAGCGAATCACTGAGAGAAAAAACCTGCTGTTTCACTGGCCACCGGGTCATTCCGGCCCGGTCGCTGCCGGCGCTGGCCAAAGAGCTGGAGCAGACCCTGCGGCGTCTCATCGGCGCGGGAGTGCGCTATTTTGGCGCGGGGGGTGCGCTGGGGTTCGACACGCTGGCCGCCGAAACGGTGCTGCGGCTGAAAGGGGAATATCCCGGCATACGCCTCATTCTGGTGCTGCCCTGCCGGGACCAGACCCGGGGCTGGAGAGAAGCGGACGTGCGCCGCTATCGGGATATCCTGAGTCGGGCGGACAAGGTGGTCTACACCGCCGAGCGCTATTCTCCCGGCTGCATGCACCGACGCAACCGCCATCTGGTGGAAAACAGTTCCGTCTGCGTGGCTTACTGCACCCGCGAGACAGGGGGCAGCGCCTACACGGCACAGTACGCCCGGCAACGGGGGCTGCGCCTGGTGCTGCTGGGGGCGGGGGAGAGGCCACCCTCTTGCGCCGGCGGCCCTTCTTCCTTATAATGAGGGGGAATGAACCGCCCCGCGGGGCGGTGTGAAAAGGAGACAGCCATGAAACTCATCAGCTGGAACGTGAACGGCCTGCGGGCTGTTTTGAAAAAGGATTTTGCCGCCTCCTTCGCGGCGCTGGACGCCGACGTGTTCTGCGTGCAGGAGACCAAATGCCAGCCCGGCGAGGCGGACTTTGAGCCCGAGGGCTATGCTTCGTATTTTTACAGCGCCGAGAAAAAGGGTTATTCCGGCACCGCCTGCTGGAGCCGGGTGCAGCCCCTCTCGGTGAGCTACGGGATCGGTGTGGAAGAGCACAGCCACGAGGGCCGGGCCATCACGCTGGAGTTCGAGGATTTTTATCTGGTGAACGTCTATGTGCCCAACGCCCAGGAGGGCCTTGCCCGCATTGACTATCGCATGCGCTGGGAGGACGACCTGCGGGCGTACCTGCTGGCGCTGGACGCGAAAAAGCCGGTGGTGCTCTGCGGCGATCTGAACGTGGCCCACAACGAAATTGATTTGAAGAACCCCGGCCCCAACCGGGGCAACGCGGGCTTCTCCGACCAGGAGCGGGCCAAGATGACCGAGCTGCTGGCGGCGGGCTTCGCCGACACCTTCCGGGAGAAGTACCCCGACCTCACCGGGGCCTACAGCTGGTGGAGCTACCGCTTCAACGCCCGCAAGAACAACGCGGGGTGGCGCATCGACTACTTCGTGGTCAGCCGCCGCCTGATGGACAAGGTGAAGGTAGCGGCCATCCATCCCGAAATTTTCGGCTCCGACCACTGCCCCGTGGAGCTGGAACTGGACCTGTAAATGCCCGAAAAGCCTTGCGCGTCGGGGCATTATACTGTATAGTTGATACCGTGCCCCCCTGCGGGCGCGAAACGCGAGTTGAAAAGGAGAAAACGCATGAAAGCAATCATGGATGTATTGCGGGGCGTGGCCATCGGCGTGGCCAACGTCATCCCCGGCGTGTCCGGCGGCACCATGGCGGTGTCCATGGGCGTGTACGACAAGATCATCGGCGCGGTGAGCGGCCTGTTCAAGCACTTCAAGCAGAGCATTCTCACCCTGCTGCCCCTGGGCGTGGGCATGGGCGTGGGCATTGTGGCCTTCGGCTACGCTCTGCGCTACCTGCTGGCCGAGCACACCCTGGCCACCTGCCTCACCTTCGTGGGCCTCATCCTGGGCGGCCTGCCCATCCTGTGGGTGCGCTTTAAGGACAGCTACGCCAAAAAGGCCCGCAAGGGCGTGCCTGCCGGCGAGGCCGTCTGCTTCATCGCCCTGCTGGCCTTCGGCGTGGGCATGGCCCTGCTGCAGGGCGGCGACGAGGCGGTCAAGGCCCTCACCCTCACCCCCGGCACCGCCATTCTGCTGGCGGCTCTGGGCCTCATCGCCAGCGCCACCATGGTCATCCCCGGCGTGTCCGGCAGCATGGTGCTGATGGTGCTGGGCTACTACAACACCATCCTGGACCTGGTCACCGGCTGTGTGGACGGCCTTGTGGCGGGCGATTTCGCCCTCATCCTCCACAACGTCAGCCTGCTGCTGCCCTTCGGCGTGGGCGTGGCGCTGGGCATTTTCGCCATCGCCAAGATCATCGAGTACCTCTTTGCCCACTTCCCCAGCCAGACCTTTGCGGGGATCATCGGGCTCATCCTGTCCAGCCCCTTCGCGGTGCTCTACTCCTCCGGCGCGCTGGCCAGCTTCACCGTGCCCGGCCTCATCGTGGGCCTGGTGCTGGGCGCCGCCGGCGCCTGGGTCACCCTGCTGATGGGCAAGGCCGATCCGGAATAATTCTGCCGCAAGCTGCGCCGCCCAAAAGGGCGGCGCATTTTTTTCGCGGAAGGTGAAGAAACCGGACCCGCCGGCTCGTTACATAGACACAGTGAGGGGAAAGGGCGGTGAGACACCGGCGTGACAAATGCACAGTTTGCGGGGCTGGTAGAGCAATACCAGCGGCTGGTGTACACCGTGTGCTACCAGCTTGTGCAGGACCACCAGCTGGCCGAGGACCTGACCCAGGACACCTTCGTGTCCGCCTTCACTCACATGGATTCCTGCCCGCCCGAACACTACAAGCCATGGCTGGCCCGGATCGCCACCAACAAGGCGAGAGACCATCTGAAAAGCGCCTGGGCAAGGCGGGTGAGCGCCCCCGGCGACGATGGCATGCCCCAGTCGCCGCCGCCCGGCGCGGCCGCCCCGCCCGGGCCGGAGGACCTCACCGTCACCGAAGATGAGGCGGCCGCCATCCGGCAGATGGTGCGGGAACTGAAGGAACCCTACTTACAGGTGTCGGTGATGTACTTTTTGGAGGAACGCAGCGTGGAGGAAATATCCCGGGCGCTGCGCCGCCCGCCCAAAACGGTGCACACCCAGCTGTTCCGGGCAAAAAAGATGCTGCGGGAACAAATCAGGGAAAGGAGCGAGAGGCAATGACAGAACTGTTCCGGCCCGACGGCCACCTCACCGACGAGGGCCTGCAGGCGCTCATCGGCGGCGAACTGGACGAACTGGGCAGGCTGGAAGCCGCCGAGCATTTGAGCTTTTGCGACGCCTGCCTCGTGCGCTACACCGCCCTGCTGGAAGGGGACGTGCTCCAGGAGCCGCCCACCGACCAGACCCTGCCGGTGCTGCGCCGGCTGCGCCGCCGCGCAGCCCAGGCGCTGATGAGCCGCTACACCGCGGCGGCGGCCGCGGTGCTCATCACCGGCACGCTGTGGTACACCGGCATTTTTGCCGACATTGCCGGCGTGTTCACGGTGCGGGGGGAGGACATGACCCCCCAGCCTCCCGCGGCCTCACAGCCCGCCCGGGAGGAAGAACCGGGCAGCGCCATCCTGCGGGCGGTGAGCGACTGGTCGGAAAAGGTGCAGAGCGCTTTGCGCCCCGCCTACCAGGCCCCCCAGCCCAAAGCAAAGACCGACCGGAGCGACAACGCCGACGCCCCGGCCTCCGGAAAGGCGGACGCCGCCGACCCGGCCTCAACTCAAACCAAAGGAGTGGACTGACACATGAATAAAAACGGATTTCTGACCCTCTGCTTCTCCTTCATCCCCGGCGCAGGCCAGATGTATCAGGGCTATATGAAGCGGGGCCTGACCCAGGTGCTTCTGTTCGTGATCCCGCTGATGATCGGCGGCGTATTCCTGCCGGTGCTGATGGTGCTCAGCGCGGTGGTGTATATGTACAGCTTTTTTGACAGCCTGAATCTTCACGCCCAGCTGCGGCAGGGCACCGCCCCGGCGGATACCTTCCTCTTCAGCTGGGACGGCGGCGAGGACCTTGCCCGCCTTGTTGACCGCCGCCATCACCTCATCGGCTGGACCCTGGTTGCGCTGGGCGTGGCCGGCCTTTACCAGAGTTTCGTGCGCTCCTGGCTGTGCGATCTGGTGAATTGGGCCATCGGTTACGACTCTCCGGTAGCCCAACTGCTGCGGGGGATCCTCTACGATGTTCCCGGCCTGGCGGTGGGCTTTGTGTTCATCGGCCTGGGCCTGTGGCTCATCAAGGGCGGCAAGAAAAAGCAGCCCGCCGAGCCGGACTACACCGAGTTCAAGGGCGAAGGGGAGGTGTGAGCCATGACCGAACAGGAACGCATGGACCTTCCCACAAACGAGCAGCCGGCCCCCGTTTCTGAACCGGCGCCCGCGGCGGAACAGGCCGCGCCCGCCCCTGTGCCCGTTCTGCCTGCTCCGCCCCGCCGCCCGCCGGTGCGCCGGGTGGGCACCGTCACCCTGGGCCTTTCCCTCATCGTCACCGGCCTTGCCATCACCGCCTACTTCTTTGTGCCGGGTTTTGACATCATCTCCGTCGCCAAGCTGGCCCCGCTGGTGCTGGTGTTCCTGGGTGCGGAAGTGCTGTGGGCCTCCGCCCGCCGCAAGGGCGAAGAGCGGCTGCGGCTGGACTTTCTGGCCGCCTTCGTGAGCTTTGTGCTCATCTGCGCCAGCCTCTGCGCCGCCACCCTGCCCGCGGTGTGGCGCTGGTACGGGCCGGACCGCTCCTCCACCGAGGAACGCCTTTCCGACGAGCTGGAAGAACAGCTGCACGCCGCCTTCCAGGGCCAGGACGTGCTGGACTGCAACGGCTGGGTGAACCTGGGCGGCTATGAGTTCGACCGGGAGATGACCCTGGCCGACCTGCGCGCCGAGGACCATGCCGGGGCGAACATCACCCTGGGCGGCACGGTGGCAAACGGCGACGAGTTTGCCGCCCGGGTGGCGGCGCTGCTGCCCGCTTTGCGGGACGCGGGCGTGGACCGTGCCTACTTCTACTGGAGCGACGACGATGAATCCTGGGATCTGGACCTGGACGGCGTGTTCGACATGAACGCCGACGCCACCCGCCTGTCCCAGATGGGCCGCCACCAGGTGCAGATCGTGGACGAATTCGGCGACACCATGTGGATGGAAGCGGGCGAGGCCGAGGAATACCTGGCCCGCCAGGCCGCGGCCGCCGCTGAAAACGACGGCGAGGCCGGCGCTTCCTCCGCTGCCCAGGACTTTGACGGGCCTGTGGTGAGCGAGGAGACCGCCGCCGGCGAGGCCGCGTGAAAAGCCCCTGTTAAATCTCTGCAAAAAGCCCCCGTAATTTTTTACGGGGGCTTTTATTGTGTTTTGCCGCCGCAGATGTTACACTGAAAAGTAATAAAAGTGTGAGGTGAGACCATGAAGTTTTTGCGGGGATTCACAAAAAAAGAAGTCAGTTGGATGATGTACGACTGGGCCAACAGCGCCCATTCGGTGGTCGTGGTCACCATTCTGCCCATCTTCTTCAACACGGTGGCCAGCTACATGCAGGACGCCGCCTCCGGCATGACCGTCTGGGGCTACGCCACCAGCGCCGCCATGGCCATCGTGGCGCTGGCCGCCCCGGTGCTGGGAGTGTTCGGCGACTTTGAGGGCTTCCGCAAAAAGCTGTTCACCGTCTTTATGCTGGTGGGCGTGCTCAGCTGCGCGGGGCTGGCCATCACCCCTCAGCTGGACTTCGTCACCCCCGGCACCGCCGAGACGGTGGGCCTCATCATTCTGGTGCTGTACATCCTGTCCACCATCGGTTTCGCCGGCGCGAACCTCTACTACGACAGCTTCTTGAACGACGTCACCACCGAGGAGCGGATGGACAAGGTCTCCACCATGGGCTACGGCCTGGGCTACATCGGCGGCTCCACCATCCCGCTGCTCATCTTCCTGCTGATGAACCTCATCCTGGGCAGCGACGCCATGCTGTTCTGTTTGTCCTTCGCCTTCGGCCTCACCGCCGTGTGGTGGTTCGTGTTCAGCTTCCCGCTGCTCAAAAACGTGGAGCAGGTGAGTTTTGTGCCCCGCAAAAAGGGCGCGGTGGCCGAGGCCCTCAAGGGGATCGGCGGCACGGCGAAGGAAATTTTCCGCTACAAGCAGATGTTCGTTTTCCTCATCGCCTACTTCTTCTACATCGACGGCGTGAACACCATCATCCATATGTCCACCAGCTACGGCGACACCCTGGGCCTCGATTCCACCAGCATGCTGCTGGCGCTGCTGCTGGTGCAGGTGCTGGGCCTGCCCTTCGCCCTGCTCTACATCAAGGCCAGCGAAAAGTTCGGCGCCCGGTTCATGGTGGGTGTGGGTATCTGCATTTACATGTGCGTCACGGTGTTCGGCTTCTTCCTGCGGGAGGTCTGGCAGTTCTGGGTCATGGCCATCATGGTGGCCACCAGCCAGGGCGGCATTCAGGCGCTGAGCCGCAGCATGTTCGGCAAGCTCATCCCGGATAAGAACCGTTCCGGCGAGTTCTTCGGCTTCTACGACATCTTCGGCAAGTTCTCCGCCATCATGGGCCCGGCGCTGGTGGGCCTTTCCAGCGCGCTGGCCGCCGACGCAATGCTGTCCGGGCAGGGCCTCGACCGGGCCACCGCCACCGCCGAGCAGCTGGCCGCGGTGGACACCGCCGCCGCCCCCTGGGGCATTCTGAGCGTGCTGCTCATCTTCTTCGTGGGCGGCGGGCTGTACTTCTTCGTGCTGCCCAAGTACCTGAACAAAAACAAGTGAGCGTTGTAACTTTTCCTCATTCGTTGTAGAATAAAAGGGGCGGCCCCCGGCGGCTTTGCCGGGCGGCGGCCCCTTTTTTATCGAGATTCACCCCAAGGGAGGGACCCTTTATGCCGGAAGGCTACACCCACGTCCGCACCGCCCGCCGCGCCGCCGAACTGGCGCAGCTGGAGATCGAGCACCCCGCCGCCTTTGCCTGCGGCGCCAACGGGCCGGACATCTTTTTCTGCTACCGCGCCTGGAAAAGCGGAGAAAACCGGGGCGAAAACCTGCCCGAACTGGGCTCGCGCATGCACGACGAGAACACCGGCGCCTTTCTGCGGGCGCTGGTGGAAAACGCCGCCACCCCCGCCCAGCGCAGCTATGCCCTGGGCTTTCTGAGCCACTACGCCGCCGACTGCACGGTGCACCCTTATGTGGTGTGCGTCACCGAAGAGGGCGGCCCCTACGCGGGCCCCGGCGGCCACGGCTATTTTGAGATCGCGGTGGACAGTTTCCTCCACGAGCAGGACACCGGCAAGGCCGCCGTCCCCGTGGACGACACCACCCCGCGCCTGGCGGGGGCGGCGCTGGCCGAGGTGGGCGCGCAGCTGCAAAAGAGCCTGCAGGCGGCTTTCGGCGTCACGGTGAGCCGGGAGGCCCTGGCGGACACCTTCTGGCACACCCGGGCTTTGCGGCGGATGTTCATCAGCCGCTTTCACATCAAATACGCCCTGTTCTGGCTGGTGGAGCCTGCCTTTGGCGGGCGGGGCGCCGTCACCGGCCACATCACCCCCGCACGGCTCATCGGCACCGGCAAGCGGCCCAAGGGCAGCCTGCCCTGCCCCTGGACCCACCCCTTCACCGGTGAGGAGATGGAGGACGACCTGAACGCCCTGCTGGAAAAGGCGGAAAAGCGCTCGGCGGCCTATCTGCTGGCCGCCAAGGGCTATTGGGACGGCCGCCTCTCCATGAAAAAGCTCTCCGACCTGCTGGGCAGCGCCAGCTACCTCTCCGGTTTGCCGGACGAGCGCAGCTGCCCCGGCCTTGCCCCGGCGGAAAAGCCCGCCCGCACCCGGCGCAAAGCGACGGAAGCGGGGGAGAAGCCCGCGGCCAAAAAGGCCGCGCCCCGGCGCAAAGCAGCCCCGCCCCGGGAGGCCGCGCCCGGCGGGCAGGCCCCGGCGGAGGAATAAAGCAAAAAACGGCCCCGGAGAAGATTTTCTCCGGGGCCGTTCTCTGTTTATTTCAGCCGCACATAGGCCTGGCGGGCGTTGTCCTTGCCCCGCTCGGTGCGCACCTCAAAAATCCCCAGGCTCAGCACAAAGGGGGTCAGCTTGGAAAAGCCGAAGTTGCGCACGTCAAAGTCCGGGTAGCGCTTGACCAGCAGGTTGCCGATCATGCTCACCGCAAGCCAGCCGTCCTCGTCCGACTGCTCCGCCACGATGGCCTTGATGGCCCCGCGCATGGCGGTGAGTTCCGGGTCCTCCTGAGGGGCCGGGGGCTCGGGCTGGGCGGCCTTCTTGCGGGCGGATTTGGCCTTGGCGGGCTTGGCTTTCTCCTTTTCCCTGTCCTTTTCCGGGGCGGCCTGCGCCCCGGCGGCGGGGGCGGGTTCGGCCTCCGGCTCCGGTTCCGGTTCAGCCTCCGGCTGGGCGGCCAGCACGTCCAGATAGCGGAACATGTTGCAGGCGGCGATGAAGGGCTTGGGCGTCTTTTTTTCGCCCATGCCGATCACGGTCATGCCGCCCTCCCGCAGGCGGGAGGCCAGGCGGGTGAAGTCGCTGTCCGACGAGACCAGGCAGAACCCCTCCACCTTGCCGGAATAGAGGATGTCCATGGCGTCGATGATCATGGCCGAGTCGGTGGCGTTTTTGCCGGTGGTGTAGCTGTATTGCTGGATGGGGGTGACGGAATAGTCCAGCAGCACGTTCTTCCAGCTGGCCATGCTGGGGCTGGTCCAGTTGCCGTAGATACGCTTGTAGTTGGCCACCCCCTGGGTGGACACCTCGTCCAGAATGATCTTGATGTATTTGTCCGACACGTTGTCCGCGTCGATGAGCACCGCGAAGCGGCGGTCTGCGGGCATGGAACTGCCCCCTTTCTGAAAGGTGCGGCGAAGCGCGCTGCGCCGCCCGGATGATTCCTTTACCATCTTATCATACCACAAAGGGATAAAAGTGTAAAATTTGCGCCATACTGCCCTCGGCGGGCCCCGCCCCGCCTTGACAATCCCCGCGCCGGGCCCCATAATAATAGGGGCTGTTTGCGCATGTTTGCGCGGGCCCTGCAAAGAAAGTGAGGGAGCCATACCCATTATGTTACAACTGGAACATCTCGCCTGGGCCATCCCGGGCGGCAACGAGATCATCAAGGACATCACCCTCCGGCTGGACACCGGCCGCCTGGTGGTGGTCACCGGCCCCAACGGCGGAGGCAAGACCACCCTGGCCAAGCTCATCGCCGGCATTCAGACCCCCAGCGCGGGCCGTATCCTGTTCGACGGGCAGGACATCACCCAGCTGGACGTGACCGCCCGCGCCAAGGCGGGCATTGCCTATGCCTTCCAGCAGCCGGTGCGCTTCAAGGGCCTGGCGGTGCGGGACCTGCTGGAGCTGGCCGCCGGCCGCACACTGAGCGAACTGGAGCTGTGCGACCTGCTGGGCAAGGTGGGTCTGTGCGCCCAGGAGTATGTGGACCGCGAGCTGGACGCCAGCCTCTCCGGCGGCGAGATCAAGCGCATTGAGATCGCCAGCGTGTTGGCCCGGGGCGCAAAGCTTTCCATCTTCGACGAGCCGGAGGCAGGCATTGACCTGTGGAGCTTCGCCCGTCTGGTGGAGACCTTTGAAGAACTGCGCAGCAAGGGCACCGGCACCCTGCTGGTCATCAGCCATCAGGAGCGCATTCTGTCCATCGCCGACGAGATCGTGGTGGTGGCGGACGGCCGCGTCCGTCAGGCGGGCCCGGCGGCCGAGGTGCTGCCCACCCTGCTGGCAAACGAGAAAGCGGTGCGCTGCCCGCTGGAAAAGGAGGACGCAAGGGTATGAACCAGATCACCGACGAACTGCTGCGCCTCATCAGCGGGATCAAGAGCGGCGAGCTCAAAGGGGCTTATAACATCCGGGAGGACGGCCAGTGCGCCGCCCGCCAGTCCAGCGAGAACATCACCATCGAGTCCAAGACCGACGCGCCGGGCCTGGTCATCCACATCAAGCCGGGCACCAAGGGCGAGACGGTGTATATTCCCGCCTGCGTCACCCACGCCGGCGTGGACGATTTGGTCTACAACGATTTCTATGTGGGCGAAGGCGCGGACGTCATCATCGAGGCGGGCTGCGGCGTGCACAGCGAAGGCGAAGAGGAAGCCCGCCACAACGGCATTCACCGCTTCTTGCTGGCCAAGGGCGCCCATGTGCTTTATAAAGAAAAGCACATCGCCACCGGCGACGGCAAGGGCGACAAGGTCATCGACCCGGTCACCGACATCGAACTGGACGAGGACGCCTGCCTTGAGATGGACACCGTGCAGCTGGGCGGCGTGAGCCGCACCACCCGCAAAACGCGGGCCGTGCTGCAGAAGAACGCCCGCCTCCTGGTGCGCGAGCGCATTATGACAAACGGCGACGAGTTTGCCCGCACCGACTTTGTGGTGCGGCTGGAGGGGGAGGGAAGCGCGGCCGACCTTGTGAGCCGCAGCGTGGCCCGGGGCAGCTCCCGCCAGGAGTTCGCCTCCACCATCCGGGGCAACGCCCTCTGCACCGGCCACTCCGAGTGCGACGCCATCCTGGCGGAAAACGGCACCGTGCTGGCCATGCCGGGCCTGGAGGCAAACCATGTGGACGCCGCCCTCATCCACGAGGCGGCCATCGGCAAAATTGCCGGCGAGCAGCTGCTCAAGCTCTGCACCCTGGGCCTTACCACCGAGGAGGCCGAGGAAAAGATCATCCAGGGCTTCCTGAAATAAGCCTGTTCCAAACAAAAGAAAGCGGCAGCGTCCCCAAAAGGGACGCTGCCGCTTTTTGTGCGCAGGTTCAGGCGGCTGCTTTCAGCCGGGCGGAACGGCGGCCCCAGGCCGCGCGCAGCGCAAGATACAGCGCCGCCGCCAGCAGGGAGAGGCCCGTCGTCCACAAAAAGGCGGGCATGCCGTAGGTGAGGCCGCGCCCGGTCACGGTGTACCAGAACATCCACAGATACATGTGGGTGAAATAGACCACGCTGCTGGCGGTGCGCAGGGCACGGAAGAAGGGCCGGTCCCGCAGGGGCAGCTGCGCCGTCAGCGCAAAGAGGCCCAGGTCCGCCGCAACAAAGCAGAGGCCTCCGGCCATGGGAACGGCACGCAGCGCCCATGCGCCGGCGAGGCCCGCCGCCAGAAGGGCGGCAGCGGCGGCCGGGCGGGGCAGCCGCTTTGCCAGCAGCATGCCGAAGGGCAGGTAGAAAAAGCCCCGCAGCAGGCGGCCGTTGAGGATGGTCGCGTCCACCAGGCGGTCCACCTGGCCGGGAATGCCCGGCGGTATCACGCCGCCGTCGATGAGGGCGTCGAACCAGAGGGAAAGCGCCATGCACACGAGCCCGCAGGCCCACACCAGGCGCTCGCTGCCCGTGAATTTCAGAATGAGGAAGATCATGCACAGCCCGTAGATGGAGGAGAGCAGATACCACAACATCCAGGAATTGTAGTGCTCGTCCACCAGGAACAGCCAGCGCAGATACATCCCCGCGGCGGCCCGGAAGGTGAGCCCCATGTCCCGGTAGTGCAGCACTGCCGGGGGCAGATAGAGCACGGTCCAGAAAAGATACAGCCCGGTGAGCTTTTTGATCCGGAGTTTCAGCATGTCCAGGTTGCGGGCGCAGCCGGCGGGCTGCTCCATCCGCTGGCCCAGCAAAAAGCCGGTGCAGAGAAAGAAGAAGGGAACCGCAAAGCGGGACACACTGTCAAAGAGCGGCCCAAAGGCGGGCGGCAGCGAATCGGCGGGGCGGGTGTGGATGGCGACCACCAGCAGGGCCATGACAAATTTCCCCACGTTCAAAGCCGCGTTTTGGTGAGTGGATCGCATAAAAGGGCCCTCCTTGCGGGCGCATGGTCAGGATCGGGGCGTCACTTGGTCAGCGGCGCCAGATACTTTTGTTCGTAGGTGGCAAGACGGGCGTTGAAGGCCGCGTCCTGACCCGCCAGCAGGGTGTGCTTGCGGGCGTGCATGTCCGGGTCGTCGGTCTCGTCGCCGATGAGCCGGGCGGCGATATTGGAACAGTGGTCGGAAATGCGCTCGGTGTTGGTGAGCACGTCCAGGAACAAAAGCCCCGGCTCAATGCCGCATTCGCCGGCCTTCAGGCGGGTGATGTGCTCCTCGCGCATGACGTCGCACATCCGGTCCACCGTTTCCTCCAGCGGCTCCACCTGAGCCGCCAGGGCGGCGTCCGCCTGGGTGAAGGCGTCTCCGGCGAGGCGCTGCACCTCGCCCACCGCGTCGAACAGCAGCGCCGCCTGGCTTCTGGCGGAGGCGGAAAAATTCCACTCCTGTTCCGACAGCTGGCGGGCGCAGTCCATCAGGTTCACGGTGTAGTCGCCGATCCGTTCGTACTCGCCCACAAATTTCAAAAGCTCGCTCACCGCGTGGCTCTCGCTCTCGGTGAGCTCCTGGTCGCTGATACGGATGAGGTAGTCGGTGATGGAAACCTCCATCTTGTCCAGCAGTTCCTCCCGGTGGGCGACGCTGGCCGCCACCTCCGCGTCGAATTTGGTGAACAGGCCCACCGTTTTGTCGAAGTTGGTGCGGGTGCGGCTGGCCATTTTTTCCACCGCGTTCTTGGCCTGCTGCAGGGCCACCGCCGGGCTTTGCAGCAGGCGCTGGTCCAGCACCGGCATGGACAGGTCCGCCGCTTCGCCCTCTTTTTCGGGGATGGTGCGCTCCGCCAGCCAGGCCAGCGCCTTGGTGAAGGGCATGAACAGCAGGGTGACCACCACGTTGAACAGGGTGTGGAAGTTGGCGATGTCGCCCTTGGTCATCACGTCGTTCCAGAAGGGGAACAGGCCCGCGGCCTTCAGGCCGTAGACCCCCGCCAGGAACACGGCGGTGCCGATGACGTTGAAGTAAAGGTGCACGATGGCGCTGCGCTTGGCCGCCGTGGAAGCGCCCATGGAGGCGATGAGGGGGGTGGAGCAGGTGCCGATGTTCTGGCCCAGGATGATGGGGATGGCGCTGCCCCAGGTGACCACGCCGGTGCTGGAAAGGGCCTGCAGAATGCCCACGCTGGCGGAGGAGGACTGGATGGCCACGGTGACCAGCGCGCCCGCCAGCACGCCCAGCACGGGGTTTTGCAGCTGGGTGAACAGCTGCACGAAGAGGGGGCTGTCCTTCAGGGGCGCCACCGCCTTCTCCATGGTGAACAGGCCGGTGAACAGAATGCCGAAGCCCATGCAGATCTGGCCGATGTTGCGCTTTTTGGGGCTCTTCATAAACACGAACAGCACCGCGCCGACAAAGGCCACGATGGGGCTGAAGGTGCTGGGTTTGAGCATGGTGAGCACCCAGCCGGAGCCGGAGATGTCGCTCAGGCGGATGAGCTGGCCGGTGACGGTGGTGCCGATGTTGGCGCCCATGATAATGCCGATGGCCTGGGACAGGGTGAAAATGCCGCTGTTCACAAGGCCGATACAGATGACGGTGGTGCCCGCGCTGGACTGGATGAGCCCGGTGAGGATGGCGCCCAGAAGCACCGCCTTCCACACGCTGCTGGTCAGCCGCTGCAGCACAGCCTCCATCTTGCCGCCCGCCAGTTTTTCCAGGCCGGTGCCCATGATGGACATGCCATACAAAAACAGGGCGATACCCCCCGCCAGGTTGATGACATTAAAGATGGTCATATCGCTCCGCCCTTCACGCGGCCTGGGCCGCTTGGTTAATTTCTGGTTAAATCCAAGTTAAAACTCTGTAAGCGGTTTGATTATACCATCAAGAGCGGGCCCTGGGCAAGAAGGACCCCCGCGAAAACCCGCACAACGGGGCGGAAAAAAGAAATTTTGAACAAAACAGGGCACATCTGTCCAAACGGTTCAGCCCCGCCGCGGCCAGCGCCAGCGCCCCAAGCGCCGCCAGCGCAAACAGCACCGCTTCGTCCCGGTGGACGGCGCCGCCCGACAGGTCGGCATGGGAGAGGGTGAGCGTGCCCTGGCCGCTCTCGGCCCGGAACACAAGGTCGGTCAGCCGGCGGGGCACTTCCAGCTCCGCCTCGGCGGACCCGCCCCCGGCGGGCAGCTCCACCCGGGCCAGGCAAAGGCCGGCGGTGTTGTCCGGCTGCAGGTCGCCGGGGCCCTCCACCACCAGCAGGCCGTCCGCGCCCTCGGCGGCGTATTCCACGGTCAGCCGGTAGCTGCCCGGCTCCAGCGTCAGGTGCTCCACTGCGGCGGTGTGCCCCGGCTCCAGCGTCAGCGCCTGCGCGCCGGTTTCGGCCCGGTCCACGGTGCCGGCGGCAAAGTCCGCGCCGCTCATGGAAAAGAAGAACTGTTCCTGCCCGGCGCGGGCCGCCAGCAGCAGCCCCGCCGCCGCCAGCAGCGCGGCCAGCAATGCCGCGCCCCGCTTCTGGGCGGCCGAAACGCTGCGCTTTGCATTCGTCAAGGTGATCCCCTCCCCGTTTCTACCATCATAGCAGATGGCCCGCGGGATTTCCAGTAAAAGGCCCCGGCGGGCAGAAAAAGACCCCCGCAGCCAGCGGCTGCAGGGGTCGGAGTGCAAAGAGATCTCAGGCTTCGGTGGGCGCTTCGATGCCCAGAGGCACGAGGTAGGTCTCGCGGGCGGCTTCCAGGCGGCGGTTGAACTCGTCGTCATGGCCGGCCAGCAGCGAGTGCTTGCGGGAGTGGGCGTCCAGATCGTCGGCGCTCATGCCCACGATACGGGCGGCAATGTTGGAGCAGTGGTCGGAAATGCGCTCGGTGTTGGTGAGCACGTCCAGGAACACCACGCCGCCTTCAATGCTGCAGTCGCCCTGCTTCAGACGGCCGATGTGCCGCTCACGCAGCGCGTCGCACATCTCGTCCACCGTCTCTTCCAGGGGCTCCACCTGGGCGGCCAGGGCCGCGTCCTCGGAGGCAAACGCGTCGCCCGCAATGCTCAGGGCCTTGTCGGCGCACTTCTGCAGCTGGTCCAGCTCGTTCCAGGCGCTCTTGGAGAGGGTGATCTCCTCCTCGTGAATGCGCTGGGCGCACTGGAGGATGTTGATGGAGTAGTCGCCGATCCGCTCGTATTCCGAGATGAACTTCAAAAGCTCGCTCACCTGGCGGCTCTCGCCCTCGTTCAGCTCCTGGTCGCTGATCTGCAACAGGTAGTTGGTGATGGTGACCTCCATCTTGTCCAGCAGTTCCTCCCGGTGGGTGATGGTCGTGGTCACCTCCGGGTCGTAGCGGCGCAGCTGGTCAAAGGAGAGCTGGAAGTTGCGCTGGGCGCGGCGGGCCATCTTTTCAACGGCGCCCTGGGCCTGCTGCAGCGCAACGGCGGGGCTGGAGATGAGCCGCTGGTCCAGAACGGGCATGTCCAGATCGGCGGAGTCCTGCGCCTTTTCGGGCACGGTGTGCACCGCCAGCCAGGCCAGCACCTTGGTAAAGGGCAGGAACAGCAGGGTGACCACCACGTTGAACAGGGTGTGGAAGTTGGCAATGCCGCTGCGGTCGATGACCTGGTCCCAGAAGGGGAAGAAGCCGGCGGCTTTCAGGCCGTAGATGGCTACCAGGAAGATGGCGGTGCCGATGATGTTGAAGTAAACGTGCACCATGGCGCTGCGGCGGGCGGCGGTGGAGGTGCCGATGGAGGCCAGCAGGCTGGTGGAGGTGGTGCCGATGTTCTGGCCCAGGATGATGGGAATGGCGCTGCCCCAGGTGACCACGCCGGTGCTGGAAAGCGCCTGCAGAATGCCCACGCTGGCGGAGGAGGACTGGATGGCCACGGTGACCAGAGTGCCTGCCAGCACACCCAGGATGGGGTTTTCCAGGCTGGAGAACAGCTGCACGAAGAGGGGGCTGTCTTTGAGGCCGCTCACGCCCGCCTCAATGGTGAACATGCCGGTGAACAGAATGCCGAAGCCCATGCAGATCTGGCCGATGTTGCGCTTTTTGGGGCTCTTGAAAAAGACGAAGAGCACCGCGCCGATGAAGGCCACGATGGGGCTGAAGGTGCTGGGCTTCAGCAGGGTGAAGATCCAGCCGGAGCCGGTGATGTCGCTCAAACTCAGCAGCTGGCCGGTGACGGTGGTGCCGATGTTGGCGCCCATGATAATGCCGATGGCCTGGGGCAGCGCCAGAATGCCGCTGTTCACAAGGCCCACCACGATGACCGTGGTGCCGGAAGAGGACTGGATGAGGGCGGTGATCACCGTGCCCAGCAGCACGCCCTTCCAAACGCTGTTGGTCAGCCGCTGGAGAATGGCTTCCAGTTTGCCGCCCGCCAGCTTTTCCAGGCCGATGCCCATGATGGACATGCCGTAGAGAAACAGAGCAAGGCCGCCGGCCACATTGAACACGTCGAATATGGTCATACAATACACCTCAAAAATCGATTCCCCGCAAAATTACGTTCCGAAAGCGGCCCGGGCAATGGCGCGCCAGGCCGTGCGATTCGATTATAGCATGGGATTTAACATGGCTTCCACAGCCGGAGGACACATTTTACATACATTTTACCCAAAACGGGCCGAAAAACGAAAAACGGGGCCGTTTTTTCGGCGTTTTGCCCCGGCGGCGTTAAAAAAAGGCAAAATTTCTCCCGCGCGGGGCGGCGCGGAACAGGGCAAGAGAAAAGCGCCGCCCGGCGGAACACACCCCCGCAAAGCAAAAAAAGCCGCCCCCGGAGGGGCGGCAACTGTTCCGTATGGGACGGGGAAGCGCGGGGACAGAGCCCCGCCTCACAGAGCGGCCAGGGTATAGCCCGCGGCCCGCAGCCCGTCGATGAGCTCGCCCAGCATGGCGCTGTTGGTGGCCATGGGGTGCAAGAGATAGACCGCGTTCGGGTGGGCGGCGGCCAGCGCCTTTTCCAGGCTTTCGGCCTTATCCGGCTGGGCGTTCGCGTCCCAGTCGGCATAGGCGTAGCTCCAGAACACGCTGCGCATGCCCTCGTTTGCGGCCAGGGCCAGCAGCCGCTGGCTGAACACCCCTTCCGGGAACCGGAACAGGGTGGGGGCCACGCCGAACTGCTGGGCAAACTGGGCGTTGAAGTCGGTGATCTCCGCCCGGGCCTCCTCGTCGGAGAGGGCGGTCATGTCCTTGTGGGTGGCCGAGTGACTGCCCACCGTGTGGCCTTCCGCCAGCATGCGCTCCACCGTTTCGGCGTTGTTTTTGGCGTAGCTGCCCACCACAAAGAAGGTGGCGGGGGCGTTTTTCTCCTTCAGCGTGTCCAGAATGGCGGCGGAGTAGCCCGTCTCATAGCCGAAGTCGAAGGTCAGATAAATGGTGGGCGTTTCGGCCTCGGGGGCAAGGAACACGCCGCCCCACTGGCCGTATTTTTCCTGGTAGGTCACCGCGCCGATGGGCTGGTTGCGCTCGTTCACCTGCTTGCCCTGGCCCCAGCCCAGCCGCTCGGTCTCCAGACCCGTCAGGTCAAAGGGCGTGGCCAGCGCCGGCCAGTTCACCCCTTCCGGGGCGGGGCTGGGCGTGGGCGCGGGAGTGGGCGAAGGGGAGGGGGCAGGCGCGGCGCTGGCCGCGCTGCTCACCGGGGCGGACGCGGACCCGGAGACCGGGTCCGCCGCAGGAGCCGGGCGGAGGAACACCCCCACCGCCAGGGCAATGCAACACACCGCCGCAAACATGCAAAGAAGAGCCAGCCTGCGCATAACAGCGCTCCTTTCCGGGCGGTCAGCCGCCCTCGCTCATCACCACCACGTTGGCCTTGGCGGGCAGGCAGGCGGCCCAGTCGTCCTGGCGGCTCAGCCAGCCGTACCCCTCGCACAGATGGTCGGGGCAGGGGGAGTCCACAAAGGCGATGGCGCCGTCCTTCACCTCCAGATGGATGGTGTAAATGCCGGTGTCCACGTCGTAGCGGGCGTTTTTGTTCAGGGGGATCTCCATGGTCTGACCGTCCTCGCCGTAGGTCAGCACCGCCGTGCCGCCCGTCGGGCGCAGCTGCAGCACCGCGAACAGTACCAGCGCCACCGCCAGCAGCACACCGGCGAAGATGAGATTGGTTTTCAGGGCCTTTTTGTCCTTCATCAATGGGACCTCGCGTTTCGTTGGATTCCCCTTCATTATAACAGAAAACACCCGGCGGGCAAATGGTTTTCAAGGGCGCGCCCCGGTGGTATAATAGCAGTATCGACCGACGGAAAAGGAGATAATCGCTATGCTGTTTGAAACTTACCGCGCCTCGGTGGACGCCTTTGTGGCCGAAAACCGGGAGAACGTTGTCCGTGATATCAAGCGCCTGGTGGATGTGCCCAGCGTGGAGGGCAAGCCTGAAGAGGGCAAGCCCTTCGGCCCCGGCCCCGCCGCCGCCCTGGCGGAGGGTCTGGCCATCGCCGGGGAGATGGGCTTTGACACCCGCAACTGCGAAAACTACATCGGCTGGGCCGAGCTGAAGGGCGCCACCGACACCCAGATCGCCACCATCACCCATCTGGACGTGGTGCCCCAGGGCAACGGCTGGACCGCCGACCCCTTCGACATGCAGGTGAAGGACGGCTGGCTCATCGGCCGCGGCGTGGCCGACGACAAGGGCCCCAGCGTGCTGTGCCTGTACGCGCTGAAGTTCCTCAAGGAGCATAAGGTGCCCCTCAAATACACCGTGCGGGCGCTGCTGGGCGCCAACGAAGAGACGGGCATGAAGGACGTGGACTATTACCTCGAGCACTACGAGGCTCCCGCCTTCTGCTTCTCGCCGGACGCCGAGTTCCCGGTGTGCAACGGCGAAAAGGGCGGCTTCAACGGCGAGCTGGTGAGCAATCCTCTCGCCGGCAACCTGCTGGAGTTTGAGGGCGGCGTTGCCCACAACGTCATCCCCGACCGGGCCACCTGCCTTGTGAAGGGCGATATTTCCAGGCTCTCTGAGCGCCAGGGTATTACCCTGGAGGAGGAGAACGGCGCGGTGCGTATCCGCGGCTGGGGCAAGGGCGGCCACGCCGCCATGCCCGCGGGCACGGTGAACGCCATCGGCCTCATCGTGGACTACCTGCTGGACAATCAGCTTTGCACCGAGGAGGAGAACGCGTTCCTGAAGGTGCTGCAGAAGCTGCACCACGCCACCGACGGCAGCGGCGTGGGCATTGCCGCCAGGGACGAGGCTTTTGACCCGCTGACCATCATCGGCGGCATGATCACCATCCGGGAGGGCCGTATCCGCCAGGATGTGGACAGCCGCTACCCCACCAGCATTACCGGCGAGGAAATTGCCCGGCGGCTGGGCGAGGCGCTGGGCGGCACCGGCACGGTGGAGGACGCCCGCTGGAACAAGCCCTTCTACATCAGCGCCGACGACGCGGCCATCCAGGCCCTGGTGGACACCTACAACGAGGTCACCGGCGAAAACGCCAAGCCCTTCACCATGGGCGGCGGCACCTACGCCCGGCACTTCCCCCGGGCGGTGAGCTTCGGCCCCGAGCGGCTGGACACCGTTCTGCCCGAGTTTGCCGGCCCCATGCACGGCGCCAACGAGGGCGCGAACATCGACCAGCTCATGCAGGCGCTGAAAATTTACATCCTCGCCCTGCTGCGCCTGCAGGACATCGAGCTGTAAATGTTTTTTGAGAGAAAATAATGTCAGAATCCACGGGCATGTACCGGGGAAACGCAAAGGCGGCCTCCGCGAATTTCGCGGAGGCCGCTTTTGTGTTCCCGGTGTGGTTTAGAAGAACAGGTCCTTGCCGGGGTAAACAGGCTCCATGGTCAGCCGCACGCCCAGCTTGCGCAGGGTGCCCTCGTCGCCGCTGTGCAGCATTTGGGTGGAGTGCATGTCGCAGTCCCGCAGGTCCTTCAACGCGGCCAGAGCCTTGGCGGCGGTCTCGTCGGTGGCGGCGCTCACCGCAAGGCCCGCCAGCACGTCGTCCACCTTCAGAACGCTGGCCCGGCTGTGGAGGTAGTCGATCTTCAGCCGCAGCAGGGGCACCAGCACCTGCTGGCTGATGAGCAGCACCTCGTCGGGAATGCCCGCCAGCGCTTTGAGACTGTTCAGCACGGTGGCGCTGGAGGCGCTCATCAGGTCGCTGGCCTTGCCGGTGACGATACGGCCGTCGGGCAGCTGCAGCGCCGCCGCGGGCTTGCCCGCCGCCTTCTGCTTTTCCAGCGCCGGAGCCACCACGGCCCGGCTGTCGGTGTGCACGTTCAGCTGCTGCAGAATGGTCTCGATCTTGTGCAGGGCAGCCTCGCTGGCCTTGCCCTGCTTTGCGTCGCAGGCGGCCTTGTAGTAGCGGCGCAGAATTTCCTGGGTGGCCGCCTCGCGCACCGCCTCGTCGTCGAAGATGGCGTAGCCCGCCATATTCACGCCCATGTCGGTGGGGCTGCGGTAGAAGTTCTTGTCGCCGGTGATCCGGGTCAGGATGTTCTGCACGATGGGGAAAGCCTCCACGTCCCGGTTGTAGTTCACGGTGGTCTCGCCGTAAGCTTCCAGGTGGAAGGGGTCGATCATGTTCACGTCGTCCAGATCGGCGGTGGCGGCCTCATAGGCCAGGTTCACCGGGTGCTTCAGGGGCAGATTCCAGATGGGGAAGGTCTCGAATTTGGCGTAGCCCGCCATCACGCCCCGCTTGTACTCGTGGTACACCTGGGAAAGGGCGGTGGCCAGCTTGCCGCTGCCGGGGCCGGGGGCGGTGAGCACCACCAGGGGCTTGGTGGTCTCGATGTAGGGGTTGGAGCCGTAGCCCTCGTCGGAGCAGATGTGGTCCACCGCCATGGGGTAGCCGGCGATGGGCCGGTGGATGTAGTTCTTCACGCCCCGGCTGGTGAGCTTTTTGGCAAAGGCGTCGGCGGCGGGCTGGCCGGTGTACTGGGTGATGACCACGCTGTTCACCGCGATGTCCATGGCGGTGATGTCGTCGATGAGGCGCAGCACTTCCATGTCGTAGCTGATCCCCAGGTCCGCGCGCATTTTGGTCTTTTCGATGTCGCCGGCGGAGACACAGAAGATGATCTCGGCCTTGTCCCGCAGCTCGTGCAAAAGGCGGATCTTGCCGTTCACGTCAAAGCCGGGCAGCACCCGGGCGGCATGGTAGTCGTCGAACAGCTTGCCGCCGAACTCCAGATACAGCTTGCCCTTGAACTTGTCGATCCGGGCCAGGATGTTTTCGGTCTGCTTTTGGATATAGAGCTTGTTGTCAAATCCGATCCGCATACAAAATTCCCCCACGCATTTCCAGAATGGTTTCAATACCTATACAGAATACCACGCGCCCCGGCCCAATGCAAGGAAAAACGCCCCTCTTCACGCCAAAAGCCCGCGCCGGAAGCGGCACACAAAAAGTTCAAAAATTCCCTATTGCATTTTTGCCTGGGGCATGCTATAATAAACGTCGTCGCGGAGGATTAGCTCAGCTGGTTAGAGTGCCTGCATCACACGCAGGAAGTCTGGGGTTCGAGTCCCTAATTCTCCACCAAGAAGGCCCCGGCACGCGAAAGCGTGCCGGGGTTTTTCTGCGCCAGCCCCCAACGGGGCCTCTGCCGGCAAGCCGGCCCGCCGCGGCAAGCGCAATCATCAAGGAGGACAAAACAAATGAAAAAGAAAGCACTGATCGTTGTTTCTGCCGCCGTTCTGGCTCTGGCTATGAGCGCCTGCGGCGCCGCCGCCCAGTCCGGCTCTGCCAGCGCGGACTCCGCCGCTGCTTCCGGTGCTTCCGCGTCTGTTGCCACCGAGACCCTGACGGTGGAGGAGCTGAGCCTGCACATGGCCGATGGCGCCATGCAGGCCACCGTTACCGTTGAGCCCGCCGAGCTGGCCGACCAGCTGACCTGGAAGACCGGCGACGCTTCCATCGCCACCGTGGACGAGAACGGCGTTGTGACCCCCGTGAAGGAAGGCCACACCAGCCTGCTGGCCCTGGCTCCGGACGGCACCCGCGGCAAGGCCATGATCACCGTGTGGAGCGGCCCCAAGGAGCTGACCCTCACCGCTGACGGCGAGGCTGCCGTGGGCGGCACCGTTGCCGTGACCGCCGCCGACGAGACCGGCGCCGCTGTGGACGCCGCCACCCTGACCTGGTCCTCCAGCGATGAGACCGTGGCCACCGTGGACGAGACCGGCACCGTGACCGTTGTGGCCGCGGGCGAGGCTGTCATCACCGCCGAGACCGCCTACGAGATCGCCGGCAGCGTGACCATCACCGCTGGCTGATAAAAACCGACCAAAAGGGGCGCGGCCGCAAAGCCGCGCCCTCTTTTTTTGAAAAAAACAGCGTCCTCCCCTTGACAATATAGTTACTATATCCTTTATGATGAGAAGAAAGAAAAAACAGAAAAGGGATAGAATGAGAACAAGCGAAACAACGAACAGAAAACAAGCCGCGGCACAGATGGCAAAAAAGGTGCTGATCATCGCCCTGGGCGCGGCCATTTACACCTTTGGGATCCACAACATCCACCAGCGCACGGCCATCACCGAGGGCGGGATCATCGGGCTCATGCTGCTCATCGAGCACTGGTTCAGCATTTCCCCGGCCTACATCACGCCGGTGCTGGACTTTTTGTGTTACCTGCTGGCCTTCCGCTTTTTGGGCGGGCGGTTCATCCGCGATTCTCTCATCGCCACGCTGGCGGTGTCCGGCTGGTACAAAGTGTGGGAGCAGTTCCCGCCCATGCTGCCGGACCTGTCGGCCCATCCGCTGGCGGCGGCTCTGGCCGGAGCGCTGTTTGTGGGCGTGGGCGTGGGGCTCATCATCCGCCAGGGCGGCTCGGGCAGCGGCGACGACGCGCTTGCCCTCACCATCTCCCATGTGACCCACTGGCGCTTGTCCAGCGCCTACCTCTTCACCGATCTGACGGTGCTGGCGCTGTCGCTGACCTACATTCCCTTCCAGCGCATTTTGTTTTCCCTCGTCACCGTCACCGTTTCCTCCTTCCTCATCGACCGGGTGCAGGACCTGGGCAAGGGGGGAGGCGGCGTGTCCCGCCCCGGCGCGCAGCCGGCGCAGCAGGCCGAAACCGCATGACCACGGGAACAAAAAAGGCGTGACCAACGCGGTCACGCCTTTTTGTTTTGGATCGGAAGGGGCTTATTCGGGCGCCTTCATGCTCTCCACCATGCTGATGTTTTTCAGCTTGCGGTACATCACCAGGTTCACCAGCAGGCTGAACACGATGGTCAGAAGGGCCGACCACACGAAGCTCATGGGGTAGATGGAGCGGCCGAACATCACCATGTCCACCTCGGCGGTGCGGATGACGAAGGTGTGCAGCGCAATGCCGAACAAAAGGCCGCACGCCGTGCCGATGAGGGTGAGGACGGAGGTCTCGCGGTAGATGTAGGCCCCCACCTCGCCGTCGTAGAAGCCCAGCACCTTGATGGTGGCCAGCTCCTTGGAGCGCTCGGTGATGTTGATGTTGGTGAGGTTGTAGAGCACCACAAAGGCCAGCGCGCCCGCCGCGATGATGAGCACCACCACGATGTAGTTGATACTGTCCAGGCTCTGGCTGAAGCTGGCGGTGATCTCGTGGGTGAACTGAGCGCCCGCCACATCCCGGCACTTCAGCAGCGCGGTGGACAGTTCATCCTCCGCTTCGGGGGTGTCCACCCCGTCGGCCAGGCTGCAGTAGAGCAGGTTCACCTCCGGGTCTTTGCCAAAGGCGTCGCGGTAGACGTCCTCGCTCATGTAGATGTAGTGATAGACGTAGTTTTCGCACACGCCGGTGATGGTGAAGGAGGCCGTTTCGCCGTCGGCGTTTTCCACGGTGATGACGTCGCCCACATCCAGGTTTTGGCGTTCGGCCAGCTTTTCGGTGATGATCACCGAGCCCTCTTCAAAGGGAACCGGTTCGCCGGTGGTGCGTTGGCGGAAGGTGAAGTAGTCGTTCAGGGCCCCGGTGTCGCTGGGCACGGTGATGTAGACGTTGTCTTCCTCGCCGCCGTCCTCGCCGGGCACCACGGTGCCGTCCTCCTGGGTCATGGCCAGCCAGCCGGTGATCTTCGAATCGTCTTCCAGAATGGCGGAGAGGTCCCGGCCGTCCAGGGCGCTCTTGTCCTGAAGCGACACCAGCATTTGATAGTGGGCCAGTTCGTCGAACTGCTTTTCCACAATGTCGGAGATGGAGTCGTGCAGGCCGAAGCCGGTCACCAGCAGGGCGGTGCAGCCGGCAATGCCCACCACCGTCATAAAGAAGCGCTTTTTGTAGAGGAACAGGTTGCGGGCGGTGACCTTGTGGGTGAACCGCAGCCGCCGCCACACGGGGCCGATGTGCTCCAGCAGAATGCGCTTGCCGGCCTTGGGGGCCTTGGGCAGCATCAGGCTGGCGGGCTGCTCCCGCAGCTCGGCCCAGCAGGCGTTCAGGGTGGCCAGCAGGGTGCAGGCAACGGCCGCGCCGGTGGCCAGCATGCCGAAGCCCCAGTTGAAGGGAGTCAAAAGCTCCGGCAGGTCGTACATGATGTTGTAGGCGCTGAGGATGATACGGGGGAACAGCTGCATGCCGATGAGCATGCCCACCCCGCTGCCCGCTAGGCTGGCGGCAAGGGCGTAGAGGATGTATTTGGCGGCGATCTGGCCGCGGGTGTAGCCCAGGGCCTTCATGGTGCCCACCTGGCCGCGCTCCTCCTCCACCATGCGGGTCATGGTGGTCAGCGCCACCAGCGCCGCCACCAGGAAGAAGAACACCGGGAACACGGTGGCGATGGCGGCGATCTTGTCGGCGTTGTCGCCGTAGCTGGAAAAGCTGGTGTTGTCGCTGCGGTCGCCCAGCACCCACTTGCCCTTTTCGATCTTGCGCACTTCGCTCTCGGCGTCCAGGATCTCTTCCTTGCCGTCGGCCAGCTCCTGCTCGGCCTCGGCTTTCGCGTCCTCGTATTCCTGCTGGCCGTCGATGAGTTCCTGCCGGCCCTCTTCCAGCTCGGCCAGGCCGTCGGCATACTGCTGGCGCGCGTCCAGAAGTTCCGCGTCCGCCGTGGCAAACTTGTTTTCGGTGTCGATCTTGGTCTGTTCCAGCTGCCGCTCCTGGCTCTTCAGTTCGCCGTAGCCGTCGTCCAGCTGGGCGCGTCCGGCGTCGATCTGGGCCTGCTTTTCGTCCAGGGCCGCCAGCGAAGCGTCCAGGGTGGTGCCCTGGGCGGCCAGCGCCTCCAGGCCTTCTTTCAGTTGGGTGAGCTGTGGCAGCATCTGCTTTAAAAGGGCAAGCTGCTCTTCGGTCAGGTCGAAACCGGGGATGCTGCCGCCGGAGGCCAGCTTCTCCAGAATGGTGATGACTTGGATGGTGAACTCGTCGGTCTGCTGCTCCGGAGGGATGGAGATTCCATAATTGGCCTCTACCATGGCCCAGAAAGAATCCTTACCGGCCTTCAGCTGCTCCAGCTGGGCCCGGCCTTCATCCAGCTGGGCCTGGCTTTCGTCCAGCTGGGCCCGGCCCGCCTCGATCTTGGCGTAACCGTCAGCGATCTGCTGTTTGTAGCCGGGCAACATCAGATAGAATTCGTCCTTGGCGTCGTCCAGTTCCGCCTGGCCCCGGTCGATCTCCAGCTTGGCGTCCGCCAGCTCCTGCTCCGCGTCCGCCAGCTCGGCCCAGCCGTCCTTCAGTTCCTGCTCCGCGTCGGCCAGTTCCTGCTCGGCCTCCGCCTTTTTCTCTTCGTATTCCGCCCAGGCGTCGTCCAGTTCGGCCTCGGCCTCGCCGATGATCTCGTCGTAGCGGGCCTGCACCCGCTCGTCCTTGATGGCCTCAAGGCCCTCCATCACTCCGTCCACCTTGTTCTCGTAGGCGGCGGAGAAGGAGTTCAGCTCTTTTGCGCCCTCCACCGAGAGGTAGAAGGTGGTGTAGTAGTCCATGTCAAAGCTGGACTCCGGCGCATAGGCGAACAGGGCGATGGTGCCGGTGCCGGCGTTGGTGTACTCCGTTTCCACCGAGAAATAGGCGGCGGAGCGCACCGTGCCCACCACCGTGAAGGTCTCGGGCAGGGCGTCGGTGATGTCCTCGTCGTTTTCGGTCTGGTTCACCGTCAGCACGTCGCCGATGGAGGGGATGGTGCCGGAAAAATCCTTGGTCAGGCCCACGGCGATCTCGCCGGGGGCGCTGGGCATGCGCCCCTCCACCAGGGTCAGCTGGTTGAGCCGCTCCGCCTCGGGCAGATCCTCTTCGGGAATGCTCTGCAGGCGGGTGGTCAGGCTCTCGCCGCTTTCGCTGGTGAGCACCAGGTCCATGTCCCGGGCGGGCATGACCGCTTCCACGCCCTCCACGCCGCGCACGGCGGAAAGGTCCTCGTCGGTGAGGCCCTGGGTGGACTGTATCTTGATGTCATAGAGGTTTGCCTCGCGGCAGTAGGAGTCGGTGGAAAGACGCATGTCCACCGGGGCTGCCAGCAGGCCGGAAAGAAAGCCCACGCCCAGCGCCACAATGGCAAAAATGGCCACGAAGCGGGAAAGGCTGGAGCGCACGGTGCGCAGGATGGACTTCCAATAAGTACGGTTCAGCAACTTTTTTTCACCACTCGATCTGTTCCACCGGCGTGGGGGCGGGATTCGTCTCGTTGGAGATGGCCTGGCCGCTCTTGATCCGGATCACCCGGTCGGCCATGGCGGTGAGGGCGCTGTTGTGGGTGATGACGATCACCGTGCGGTGGGTGTTGCGGCAGGTGTCCTGCAAAAGCTTCAGCACCTGCTTGCCGGTGTTGTAGTCCAGCGCGCCGGTGGGCTCGTCGCACAAAAGAATTTTCGGGTTTTTGGCCAGCGCCCGGGCGATGGACACCCGCTGCTGCTCGCCGCCCGAAAGCTGCGCCGGAAAGTTGGCCATCCGCTGCCCCAGGCCCACATGCTCCAGCGTCTCGGCGGCAGGCAGGGGGTCGCGGCAGATCTCGCTGGCCAACTCCACGTTCTCCAGCGCCGTGAGGTTTTGCACCAGATTGTAGAACTGGAACACAAACCCCACATCGTGGCGGCGGTAGCCGGTGAGCTGGCGCTGGTTCATGGCGCTGATCTCGGCGCCGTCCAGCCAGATGTGGCCCTCGTCGCACACGTCCATGCCGCCCAGCATATTCAGCACGGTGGTCTTGCCCGCGCCGGAGGGCCCCACGATCACGCAGAATTCGCCCTCGTCGATGTGAAAGCTGATGTGGTCGGCGGCGGCAATGCGCGTTTCGCCCATCTGATAATATTTGCACACTCCGTCGAACACCACAAAATGGTCCCGGCCGTCCATTGACAGATCACCCCGTCGGAAAAAGTTGAAAGAAGGGCGCATGGTGCGCCCGCTCTCTTATTTCATATTATAAAGAAAAGTGTGGCGCTTGTGTGGGCAAATTTGTAAAATATCTATGAAGAGAGTGCATTTTCTTGCAGAAAACGCCATGAAAGAAGACGTGTGCCCGGTCTTTTTTTGCCCCGGCGGGTGTGATACAATAGAGCAAAGCGCCGCCCCGGCACAGTGCGGCCGCGAAAAGGAGTGGGAACCGTGATCGACCTTGTGACCCTGCGGGAATTTTTGTTCCGCCGAAAATACCTTTCTCAGGTGCGCCACATCACCCTCAACCCCGGCGGGCCGGGGGTGGTGCGCCTGCACATGCTGCCCCCCGCCACCCATCTGCGGCGCAGCGTGCCCTATGTGGTCATCCTCAACGGCCACGACGTGCTGCCGCTGAACATTTCCTGGGCCATTCTGCTGGCCTGCCTGATGGACGCGCTGGCCCCCTACGCCGACCGGGAGGTGCCCGACGAGGACCTGGAAGGCCTGGCCGAAAAGGCCGTGGCCGCCGCCCGGCGGGTCTACCCCGGGGTGAAGCCGGACCGCATGCGGGCCGAGCTGGACCGTATGCTGCAAAGCTTCATTGCCATCGCCCGGGGCCAGGAGCCGCCGGAGGAGGTGCAGCCCATCAGTCTGGGGGACTACGCTCCCCAGATGACCGCCCCCCACCGCATGGACCTGATGGTCAGCGCCATGGAAAAGGAGGGCCGCTGGAATTGCAACCAGAAGTGCCTGCACTGCTACGCCGCCGGTCAGCCGGAGGCGGGCGTGAAGGAGCTGGACACCGCCGGCTGGAAGAAGGTGCTGGACGCTTTGCGAAAAGCGGGGGTGCCGCAGGTGACTTTCACCGGCGGCGAGCCCACCATGCGCGCCGACCTGGCGGAGCTGGTGGACGCGGCCCGCTGGTTCGTCACCCGTCTTAACACCAACGGGCGGCTGCTCACCCCGGAGCTTTGCCGGGCTCTCTATGAGGCGAGCCTCGACAGCGTGCAGATCACCCTCTACAGCGCCGACGAAACGGCCCATAATACCCTTGTGGGCGCGCCCGGCTTTGCCGACACGGTGGCGGGCATTCGCAACGCTTTGGCGGCGGGCCTCTCGGTGAGCGTGAACACCCCGCTGTGCAGTCTGAACGCCGACTACGCCGCCACTCTGGAGTTCCTCCATGGCCTCGGCGTGCGGTACGTCACCTGCTCGGGGCTCATCCCCACCGGCGGGGCCCTCACCGAGGGCAGCCGGGCCACCCGCCTTTCCCCGGAGGAACTGGAAGGGCTGCTGAAGCAGGCGGTGGCCTGGTGCACCGAAAACGGCATGGAAATTGATTTCACCAGCCCCGGCTGGCTGCCTCCCGAGACCCTGCTGGGCCTGGGGCTGACCATGGCCCCCACCTGCGGGGCGTGCCTGAGCAACATGGCCGTGGCCCCCGACGGCACGGTGGTGCCCTGCCAGAGCTGGCTTTCCGGCGACGGGCTGGGCAACATCCTCGCCGACGACTGGAAAACCATCTGGCACAACCCCCGGTGCGCCGCCATCCGGGCCGAGAGCGCCAAAATGGAGCACATCTGCCAGCTGCGGGGGAAGGAGGGCGACCGATGAAACAACTGAAACGCTTTGCCCTGACCTTCGCAGCGCTGGCGCTGCTGGCGGCGGCCCTGTTCTGCCCGGCGGTGAGCGCCGCCAATCTGGACGAGATCGAAAAGTATTTCATCACCGTGCGCCTTCAGCCGGACGGCAGCGCCGACATCGACTACGACATCCACTGGAAGGTGCTGGACTCCACCAGCGCCGGCCCGCTGGAATGGGTGAAGGTGGGCGTGCCCAACGACAGTATCCAGCCGGTGAGCCACAGCGACACCATCTCCGACCTCTATTACTGGTCGGAGGGGGGCAGCTATGTGCGGCTGGATCTGGACCGCCGCTACTACGCCGGCGAGACGGTGCGCCTTGAGTTCACCCTCCATGTGACCCATCTCTATGAACTGTACGACGACGGCTCGGTGAACTTTGAGTTCACCCCCGGCTGGTTCGACGAGGCCGAGACAAAACAGCTCACCTTCACCTGGGAGGACGGCGACGCCCGGGCCAGCTACGCCGCCGAACTGGAGGGCGAGCCGGTCACCGGCGACCTGGTCGGTACTCCGAGCGGCGTGCAGGGCGAGTGGGCCGGCCTGCCCGAGGGCGCGCGTCTTACCTTCACTGCCGACTACGCGGACCAGTCCGCCTTTGCCGCCGCGCCCCTGGACCCGGACATGAACCGGGGCAGCGCCGATACTGGCTGGAGCGAAGAACCCCAGGACAGCAATGATGTGCTGGGCCTCTTTTTGTGGGGGCTGTTTCTCTCTCTGATGATCTGGAACCTCTCGCGCCGACTTTCCGGCCGCTACTTTTTGGGCGGTTTCGGCGGCTGGTACGGCCCCCACTACCACGGCGGGCCCCGCCCGCCCCATGGCGGCCCCTCCGGCGGCGACGGAGGGGCCGGGGGCTTTGGCGGCGGTTCCGGCCGGGGCTCCGGCGCGGGGCGGCGCAGTGGCGGCGGCTGTGCCTGTGCCTGCGCCTGCGTTTCCTGTGCCTGTGCCTGTGCCTGCGCAGGCGGCGGACGGGCCGGGTGCAGCGCCAAGGACTTTAAGGGCGCGGTGAACGCCGAGGCCCTTTGCGCCATTCTCAAAAAGGACAAGGAGGAGTGACCCATGGCCGGCAGCACCGATTGGGAAGACCTGATGAACGGGGTGTTCGGCCCCGGCGGGCGGTTCCGGGGCGTGGCGGGCAGCGAGAAACGCCAGCCCGGCGAGGGCCTTGCCGCCGCCCAGAAAAAGCTGGAAGAAGCGGCCCAGCGCACCCAGGCCGCCGCGGACGCGGCCCGGCACACCGATGGGGCGCGCCTTTTGAAAAACAGCGAGGAGCTGACCAAACAGCTGGAAGCCCAGAGCCGGGAGATAAGCCGGCTGGGGCAGGGCCTTACCCGGGAAATGGAGCGGGACGGCCTGCTCACCCCGGCCCAGGCCGCGGCCGCAGCGCCCGCCCCCAAGGACACCGACGCCGCCTTTGAGGCGGCGGCAAAGCGCCAGCAGGCGGCGCTGGCCGGGCGGCAGGCGTTTTCCGCCGCGCTGCTGGCGGCCTTCCGCCGGCCCTTCGTGCTGGGGCAGGAGGGGGAAAAGCCCCGCAACGTCATCGTTTTGTCCGGCAAGCCGGGCCGCGGGCGGCACTATGCCCTCACCGAGACGGTGCAGGCCCTGAAAGAAGAAGGCCTGCTGGCCGGGGGCGTCGCTTGGATGGACCTGGCTCTCTACGGCAGCCCGGCCCAGGAAAAGCTCTTTTTGCAGGACCTCTATGCCATGCTGGCCGGCCCGGCTCCGGTGCTGGCCTTTGAGAACGCGGAGCAGTGCCACCCCGGCTGTCTTTCTCTGCTGGCCCAGCTGGCGGTGAGCGGCAGCGCCCGGCTGGCCAGCCGCTATGTGGTGCAGAAGGGCCTGCTGATGGAGACCGGCACCGCCCTGGCCCCCGACGCGGTGGGCTCTTTGAGCGCCAAGGGCAAGTATCTGGTGTTCCTCTGCCCCGGCGGCAAAACAAAGCTGGCCGGGCTGATGGGCGCGGCCTTCGCCACGGCGGTGGGGGACGAGTGCGAGGCCCCGGCCTTCAGCGAAGAGGAGCTGCTGGCCATCGCCGGGCGGCAGCTGAACGAGCTGGCCGCCAAAACCAAGGCGCGGCTGGGCTGGCCCCTCACCGTGGCGGGCGAGGGGCTGGCGGGCCTTGTGGCCAAAAAGGGCGGGCAGGGCGTGGGCCGGCTGGCGGAGTTCTGCGAGAAGTGCTTTGCGGCGTTGGCGGAGCACAAACTGCGGGGCCGCAAAGCCGCCGCCGTCACCCTGCACCTGGAGGGCGAGCGGGTGCTGGCCGCCTTTGACGGCGGCGAGGAGACCGATCTGCTGGCGATCCTGCCCGGGGAATACACCGCCGACCTGGAAGAAGTGAAGGCCGAGATGGACGGGATCATCGGCCTGGACGAGGTGAAGGACTATGTGCTGCGGCTGGAGGACGCCATCGCCGTCCAGCGGCGGCGGGCCGCCGCCGGCATGAAGACGGCGGGCGTTTCCATGCACATGATCTTCACCGGCAACCCCGGCACCGGCAAAACCACCATCGCCCGGCTGGTGGGCAAGTACCTCAAGGCCATCGGCGCTCTCTCCGGCGGGCAGCTGGTGGAGGTGAGCCGGGCGGATCTGGTGGGCCGCTATGTGGGCCACACCGCGCCGCTGACCCAGAAGGTCATCCAGTCGGCCCTGGGGGGCGTGCTGTTCATCGACGAGGCCTATTCGCTGTACCGCGGCGAGCAGGACACCTTCGGCCTGGAGGCCATCGACACGCTGGTGAAGGGCATGGAGGACCACCGGGACGAGCTGGTGGTCATTCTGGCGGGCTACACCAAAGAGATGGAAGAGTTTTTGCAGTCCAACAGCGGCCTGCGAAGCCGCTTCCCCAACAAAATCGAATTCCCGGACTACACCGGCGCGGAACTGCTGGCCATCACAAAGCTCACCGCCAAGGGCAAGGGCTATAAGCTGACCCAGGAGTGCGACGGGCCGCTGCTGGCCTATTACGACCGCAAGCAGGCGGAGAACGCCGCCGAGAACGGCAACGGACGGCTGGCCCGCAACACGCTGGAAGCGGCCATTCTGAACCAGGGGCGGCGGCTGGCGGCGGAGCCGGAAGCCGCGCTGGACGAGCTGCAGCTGCGGGATTTTGAACTGGACGAATGAACAAAACGCGCCCCACGAAAAGACGTGGGGCGCACTTTTGCGGAAAAACGGGTGGGAAGGAATTTTTATGAAACATTGTTTGCAAAGGGCATGGGCCTTCGCCAGGGGCGAAGCGGTGCTCACCATCGCCGCGGTTCTGGCGGTGGGTTCCATGGCGGCGGTGCCGCCGGACAAAGGCTATCTTGATTACATCGACTGGGACACGCTGGCCCTGCTCTTCAGCCTGATGGCGGTGAGCAAGGGTCTGCAGGGGCAGGGCGTGTTCGACGCGCTGGGCGCGGCGCTGCTGGGGCGGCTTTCCACCACCCGGCAAATGCTGCTGGTGCTGACCTTTCTGCCCTTTTTCGTGAGCATGCTGGTCACCAACGACGTGGCCCTCATCACCTTTGTGCCCTTTGGCCTGGTGGTGCTGGAAATGGCCGGGTGCGAGCGGCTGGCCATCCCGATGGTGGTGCTGCAAACGGCGGCGGCGAACCTGGGCAGCATGCTCACCCCCATGGGCAACCCCCAGAACCTCTACCTCTACAACCGCTCCGGGATGGGCTTTTTTGAGTTCTGCGCACTGCTGGCTCCCTACGCGGCGGTGTCGGCGGCGGGCATTGCCCTGCTGGCCCTTGTGCCCAAAAACGGAGCCATGCGCGCGGCGGTGCAGCCGGAAGCCAAGGGCAGCGCCCGGCGTATCGCCCTCTTTGCCGCCTTTGGGGCGGTGTGCCTTCTGTGCATTGCCAAGCTGCTGCCGCCGCTGGCGGCGGCGGGGCTGACGCTGGCGGTGCTGCTCATCGCCGACCGGCCTCTCTTGAAAAAACTGGACTACGCCCTGCTGGCCACCTTCGTTGCCTTCTTTGTGTTCATCGGCAACATGGGCCGTCTGCCCGCCTTCTCCGCCTTCTTGGCCGGGGCCCTGGCCGGGCGGGAGGTGGAAGTGGCGGTGGTGGCAAGCCAGGTCATCAGCAACGTGCCCGCCGCCCTGCTGCTGGCAGGCTACAGCGAAAACTGGCCCGCCCTCATCATCGGCTGCGACCTGGGGGGCCTGGGCACCCTCATTGCCTCCATGGCCAGCCTCATCTCCTACAAATTTTTTGCCCGCCGCTACCCCGAACAAAAGGGGAAATACCTGCTTTGGTTCACGCTGGTGAATGTGGGGCTGCTGGCGGTGCTGATGATTTTGTATTATATCATAAGATGAATACATATAGTATAAAATTTCAGCGCGTCGCTGTGGCGGCCGCTTGCCTTGTAATCAAAAGGGGCTGCTCAAATTGAGCAGCCCCTTTTTCTATGCAAATCACCGCTTTTCAAAGCCCAATCGCAGCAGCTGCGCTTCCACCACATGGAAGTTTTTATCCTTTGTGGAGAACACGCAAAGAGGAAATGCCATAAGCCCAGGCAGACTGAGGTCTGCAGTCGCCATCACCTCCACAGGCACTTTTCGCTCACAAACCCAAACCACCATTTCCTTATAAGCGGTATACTCGCGCCCCACTACCTCTTTCCGCCAGGTTTCCAGGCAGCTTTCGTCGCAGTTCGGGATCTCCCGTAAAAGTGACATGCTGTACCCCGCTTTCGTAAAGCGATAGGCAATGCCTTGAAACTCCAGCGTTGTAAATCTTATTTTCATCAGTAGCTTAAAGCCATGCGACATAAAGAGGAATGGCCATATGATAACCTTCCAGTTTCCAGTAATGTATACATATAGCCCCAGGATACCTTCGATTCCACCTACAATGCTATACGCACTAATGCTTCTTCGTGACAATTCATCGAATATAGTCCAACAGACACACAGTTCCAGCGGTATGAAAAGAAAGGCAATACGCTGATGGCGCGGAAACGTATTAAAGTGTCCATACGCGCAATAAAACGCTTTTACATATTCTCTTATATATTCTTTTATGGTTCCTTTTTGGATCACGAGCATTTCGTAATCGGTCGCTTCCACTTTTACGATTTCCATGCTTTTCTCCTTGTGATCGGTGGGTCTGCAAGTTGATAATAGCACTTCCTGCGCCTTTACGCAAACGGAATCTCCCGGCATACAAAGGCCCGGCGCGGTGGAATTTTCCACCGCGCCGGGCGTTTTGGTTAAAAACTTTATCCCTGCCACATCAGGGCTCCCTGGCCGCGCCAGGCCTCCCAGGGGCTGATGGGTACATCGTAAAGGCGCATTTCACAGATGATATGGCCCTGGGTGGTGCCCAGCACGTCGTTCTGAGCCACATATTCACCCTCGCTCACGTCGATACGGCCCAGCAGATAAAGAATGCTTTTGAGGCCGCAGCCGTGCTCGATGACCACCGTGCGTCCGCCGCCGGTGGTGGTGCCCGCATAGACCACGCGGCCCGCCGCGGGGGCCAGCACCTTTTTGCCGGGGGTCACGGCCATGGTCACGTTGATACTGCGCCGGGGGGTGATGGCGTCGTTGAGCGCCGCCAGCTCCGGATAGATGGTGAGGGTCAGTTCGTCGATCCGGTCGGTGTACTCCAGCACGGCATAATCCCGCACCACCTTGCCGTCCACCGGCTGGGTGAAGGCGCCGTTCCAGTAAACGTCCGGGTCACAGATGGTCATCACATCCTCCAGCTGGCTGGGGATGGAGGCCATGTAGGGGATGGCAGCCGAGCCGTCGATGGTGTAGGTGTCCAGTTCCCGGTTCTCCCGGCCGTAGACGTACACCGAGGCGCTCACCGTCTGGTCGTCCACCGTGGCGGTGATCTCGTAATCGCCGCCGGGCTGGTTGTAGTCCACGGGTATGTAGCTGATCCAGGTGCCCGCATGGTAGGTGAACACCGCGGGGGCCAGTTCGCAGCTGAGGGTGGGGGTGGAGCTGCCCACCACGCCGGTGAGCCGCACCCCGATCACGCCGCCCTGCACCATGCTGGTGTGGGAGAGGGTCAGCGTGGGCTGGGCCCGCAGCTGGAAGTCGAACTCATACAGGCAGAAGCCCTCCATTTTGGTGGACGGATTCAGCTCGTTCACCTGGGGGCTCACCGTCAGCCGGGCGGAATAGCTGCCGTTTTTGCCAAAGGCGAAACTGTCGTACTCGGCGTTGGTGCCTTCAAACACCGTCTCGCCGTCCTCGTCGGTGATGGTCAGGTGGCCCTCGGTGCCGGCGGGCAGGACCAGAGCGGGATGGCTGTCGGTCATTTCTCCCTGGTCGGCGGGTTCGCCCTCTTCTTTGAGGGGGCGCTCCAGCCAGCGGCCCGCAATGGGCACCTTCCACTGGTAGCCCGTCTGGGTCAGCTCGCTTTCGCCGAAGGTCACGGCATAAGCGGGCAGATCGTCCACGTTCACCAGAGTGTACATAAAGCCAAGGGCCGCGCCCAGCAGCACCGCCACCAGCAGCGCCACCAGTGCCAGCCATTTGCCCACGGCTTTCAGGATATCCTGCAAAATGGTTCACCTCTCATCAGTGGCGTTCCGCCGGAGGGCGGAGCGCCTCAACACCCGCCGCGGCGCGGCGGGGCAGTTTGTCTTCGTTCAGCGCAGCTCGTCTCCCACCGGCCGGTAGAACAGGCCGTTGCTGCCGCCCTGGGTCAGCTTTTGGGGGTCCACGCTCTTGTTGCCGATCCGCACTTCCCAGATCAGCTTGCGCCCGGCCACGCCCAGGCCCTGCCCGGCGGTCACCTCGTCGCCGGTGGCAACGCCGGCAATGCCGGAAAGACCGAACAGATAGCTTTTCACTCCGCAGCCGTGGTCGATGACCACGGTGTTGCCGGTGAGCTGCAAGTTGCCGGCATAGGCCACCCGGCCCGCGGCGGGGCTGCTGACCAGAGCGTTCTCCGGGCAGAGAAGGGTCAGGTTCGCCGCCCGCCCGGCGGACTTTTCGCCGTCGTAGAGATATGCGCCGTAGCGCTGGAAAATGCTGGCCCCCTGCACGGGATACTGGAAGGCGCCGTTCCAGCGGGCCTCGCTGGAACCCTGGTCGTAGAGGCTCCAGATCACACGGCGGAACTCCTCATTCGCCTCGGCGGTGGCCGCCTCGCCGGAGGAGGTCTGGGTGGAGGGATATTCGGTGCTGCGCACCGTGAGGGTGGCGGTGAGGGTCATGTCGTCCAGCGTCACGGTGATGGGCCAGTCGCCGCCCTCGGCGTTGTAAGTCACGGGCAGATAGCCCAGCCAGCCGTTTTTGGTGGGGCGGAACCACACCGGGCCCAGCTCACACTGGGCCGTGGGGGGCGTGCCGCCCGCGCCCAGCGCGCCGGACACATAGATGGCCGCCACATCTCCCTGGGCCGCCTGGGTGGAAGGCAGGGTAAGGGTGGGCTGCACATCCACCCAGAAATGGCACTGATACTGGTAATAGCCCACGGGCTTCGAGGGCTTCCGGTTCGAGGCCTGCCGCCCCGCCCGGATGATGAGGCTGTATTCGCCGTTGGAGGGGAAGACGAAGTTCTTCCACTCGGCAGCGGTGCCCTCGAACACCGTCACGCCTCCGGCGCTCTTGAGGGTGAGGGTGGTGCCGTCGGCGGTCATGTCCTCCGCCAGCTCCAATGCCGCCGAGGGCGTGGTGACCGTCTCCAGTTCCAGGCTGGCGAGGCTGGGGCTCAAAGAGAACTCCCGCCACAGAACGCCGCCCAGCACCGGCAGCTCCCAGTGATAGCCGGCGGCTTCGGTGAGGGGCTGCCCCGCCAGGGTCACCCCGGCCGCGGGCAGGTCGCCTTCATCGGTGGAAAAATAGAAAAAGCCCAGCGCGCCGCCCAGCACAAGAGCGGTGAACACAAGGACCATCAAAAGCCAGAGCAGCGCACGCTTCATGCCGGGCGCCTCCTTTCGCTGCGGGCCGCAAAAAAGCCCGCGGAACACTCCGCCCCGAATTTTGGGGCACGTATATCCGCATTATACCACAAAGGGGCGAAAAGGGCAAAACCGGCGCGGCAAGAGGCGAACAGAAAAAAGCCGTGAACGGAAGTTCCGTTCACGGCGGTGGGATTTATTCGGCGTCAGGCTCGGCGGCAGGGGCGGCGTCCTCGGCGGGCGCTTCCTCCTCGTCCAGATCCTCGCTGAACAGCAGCTGTTCGTACTCGTCCAGCTCCTTCTCCCGGCGGCGCACATACAGCCAGGCGGCGGTCAGAGCGCCCACAGCAGCGGCCAGCATCAGCACCAGCGCGACAAAGGTGGATTGTTTCATGGAAGATACCTCCTTTATTCTGGCTGCCCCGGCCCGGGGCACAGAATGCATTGTGATTACCCTTATTATAGCCCGGCCCGGCGCGGATTACAACCAAAACTTGCGCTCAACGGCCGCCGGTGAGCAGGGGCCGGTAGGCCTTGAAGGCCCCCGGCAGAGCGTAGCGTCCCGCCGCCTCTTCCGCCGTGGCCCACACGCACCCGGCGGGGGCTTCGCCCGCCGCTTCCAGTTCCCAGCCGCGCATCCGCCACTCCACGTGGCTGAAGATGTGTTTCGCGGCCTTGAGGGGGCGGGGAGGGGCGGCCTCGTTCACCGCGAGGCCCAGGGCTTTCAGCCGGGCAAGGGCCTCGCCCTCGTCCAGCGCTTCCTCAAAAAGAAAAGGCTGCCACAGCCCTGCCAAAAGCCCCGTTTCCGGGCGCTTTTGCAAAAGGCAGCGGCCGTTCGAGCGCACCACCAGCACGGTCACCAGCTGCACCCGGCGGGCCTTGGGAGGCGTTTTCACCGGCAGTTCCAGCTGGGTGCCCGCCGCCTTTGCGAGGCACTGTTCCGCCAGCGGGCACTCGCCGCACAGCGGCGCGCCCCCCGGCAGGCAGACCAGCGCCCCCAGCTCCATCAGCGCCTCGTTGAAGGGGCCGGGCGAAGCGGCGGGCTGCTGCTCCATCACCCGGCGGGTGAACAGCCGCTTTGTGGCCGGGTCGGCGATGTTGCTGCCGTCGTTGTAGAGCCGGGCAAACACCCGCAGCACGTTGCCGTCCACCGCCGGGGCGCTCAGCCCGAAGGCGATGGAGGCGATGGCGCCGGCGGTGTATTCGCCCACGCCCGGCAGCTTTTGCAGCTCTTCATAGCTGGCGGGCAGCTGCCCGCCGTATTTGCCGCACACCAGCTGCGCCGCTTTTTTCAGGTTCCGCGCCCGGGAATAGTAGCCCAGCCCTTCCCACAGCTTGAACAGCTCCTCGTCGGGGCAGGCGGCCAGGGCCGGAATGTCCGGCAGGGCCTCCATGAAGCGGCGGTAGTGCTCCAGCGCCGCCGCCACCCGCGTCTGCTGCAGCATGATCTCGCTGACCCAGATGTGGTAGGGGGTGGGGTCCTGGCGGAAGGGCAGCGCCCGGGCGTTTTGCCCAAACCAGGCCAGCAGCGCCGGCGCGATGGGCCCCGGCCCGCTCACAGGTCCTCCTCGGCGCAGGCCAGGGAGCGGAGCATTTTGCAGAAATCCTCCTTCACCTCGGCGGGGGCGACGATACGCACCTTGCCGGAAAACCCGCACACCCAGCCGTAGAAGGTGGGGCTCACCGCCACATCGGCGTAGAGGTGGAAGGTGGCGCCGTCCGGCTGGGGCACCACCGTCACCTCGGTGCCGAAGCGGTCCAGCATGGGGCCGATCACGGCGTTGTCGCAGACCAGCTGCACCCGCTTCACCGGCCCGGCGTACATCTGGAACATGGGCTTTGCGTAATCCTGCATTTTCTTGGGGTCGTAGTCCGCCGCGCCCTGGCGGGGCACATCCAGCAGGGTGATGGAGGCCATCTTGTCCACCCGGTAGTGGCGCAGCCCCTGGCCCTTGGCCCAGGCCACCAGATAGTAGTTCTCGTCCTCCCAAAGCAGGGCCCAGGGGCTCACCTCATAGGCGCTGCCGCCCCGGCGGGCCACCTTGCGCTTGTTCAGGTCCCACTCCTGGTAGACAAAGCGCACCTGTTTGTCCTCGGCGATGGCCCGGTGCAAAGCGTCCACATTGTAGTAGATACTCTCGTTCATGGTCTTGATCCGGCTGGAGGCGAACACCTGACGCTTCAGGTCGGCGGCCTGCCAGTCGCTGGCGAACTGGGCCAGGGTGCGGATGAGCTGGTCGCTCTTTTTGCGGGTGATGAACCGGCTGGCCTGCACCGCGTCCGCCAGCAGTTTCAGCTCCGGCAGCTGGAACTGGCGGCTGGCCAGGTAGTAGCCGCCGGAACGGCCCCGCTGCTGCACGATGTCGTAGCCCAGCTCCTGCAGCGTCTGGATGTCGGAATAAACGCTCTTGCGCTCGGCGGGCACGCCCTGAGCCTCCAGCAGCTCCAGGATACGGGGCACGCTGATGAGATGTTCCTCGTCGGAGTAACGCTCGAGGATACGCAGCAGAAGGAGGATCTTTCCCTTCTGGCCTTCCACACGGGGCATGGTTCACCCCTCCTTCTCTTTTTTGTCAAAGGCGGCGCGGGCCGCCGAGGAGGCATGGAACATCGCCTCCAGCTCTTCCCGCCGGCCGTTTTGCAGATATCCCTTCAGCTGCTGCAGGCGGCCGGTGAAGGCGTCGATCTCTTCGGTGAGATACTCCCGGTTCCACAAAAACAGCTCTGCCCACATGGGCGCGTTCAGATAGGCGATCCGGGTCAGATCCCGGAAGGAGTCGCCGGTGTAGTCGGCAAAGCGCTCCGCGCCCGGCGCGCACATCAGGCTCACCGCGATGGCGTGGGTCAGCTGGCTCACATAGCCGATCATCCGGTCGTGTTCCTCCGGGCTGATGACGTGCACATGGGCAAACCCCAGCGCCTTTGCGAGGCTGCGGGCAAAATCCACCGCCCCTTCGCTGTTTTTTTCGGTGGGGGTGATGAGGAAGTTCGCCGGGGCAAAATCCACCAGATGGGCGTGTTCCACCCCGCTGCGCTCCTTGCCCGCCATGGGGTGGCTGGCAATGAACTCCACGCCCCCGGGCAGCAGCGCCTGCACCTTGTCCACCAGACCCGCCTTTACGCCGGACACGTCGGTGCAAAGGCAGCCGGCGGGCAAACATGCGCCATATTTTTCTACCCACTGTATAAATGCGGTGGGATATAACGAAAAAATCACATAGTCCGCCTGGGCCAGCAGGTCCTCAAAGCTCTCGGTGCGGCCCTCTTCGATGTAGCCTTTCTCTTTGGCAAAGGCCAGCGCCTCCGGCTTCAGATCGATGGCGGCCACATGTTCAAAGCCGGCCTTGCGCAGGCCCAAAGCGTAGGCGCCGCCTAAAAGGCCCAGACCCACGATGACGAAACGGCTGTCTTTGTTCATTCCTTTTCCACCTCAATGCCCGCGCCCAGCTGCTGGAGCACGGCGAAGAATCCCGGCCAGCTTTTGGCCACCGCCTGGGCGCCGGAAATGCGCACGGTGTAGCCCGCGCCCAGCGCCGCAACGGACAGCGCCATCACCACCCGGTGGTCGTTGTGGCCGTAGAGCAGGCCGGGCAGCACCAGCGGCCCGCCCTGGATGGTGACGGTGTTCTCGTCGCTCTTCAGCTTGCCGCCCAGCTTTTTCAGCTCTTCTTCCATGGCGGCGATACGGTCGCTCTCCTTCAGGCGCAGCCGCCCGGCGTTGCGGATGACTGTCTCTCCCTCGCAGAAGAGGCCCAGCACCATCAGGATGGGGCCCAGGTCCGGGCAGTCGGCCAGGTCGATCTCCACCCCGGTCAGCTCGCTCTTTTCAAAGGTGACGGCGTCGCCGCTGCGGGTGAATTTTGCGCCGCAGGCTTTCAGAATGTCCAGAATGGCCGCGTCCCCCTGGGCGGAGTTCTCTTTCAGTCCCTTCACCGTCATGCCGCCGGTCACGGCGCCCAGCACCGCCAGGAAGGCGGCCTGGCTGTAGTCGCCCTCCACGGTGCAGGTGTGGTTGCGGTAATGCTGGCCGCCGGGGATATACAGGGTGTTTTCCCGTTCCTCGTCCCAGTCGGCGGCCACGCCGAAGTCGTGAAGCACGTCCAGCGTCAGCTGCACATAGCTGCGGCTCTCGAAGGGGGGCACGATCTCCAGGCGGCTCTCTTTGTGGAGCAGGGGCAGCGCGTACAAAAGGCCGGTGATGAACTGGCTGGACACATCCCCCCGCACCCGGTAGTCGCCGGGGGCCAGCCGCCCGCGGATGACCAGGCCCTTCTCGCTCTGGGAGAACAGCAGCCCCTGGGCGGCAAAGATGTCCCGGTAGACCTCCATGGGCCGCTGGAACAGGCGCCCCCGGCCGGTGAACTCCACCTGCTGGCCGGTGAGGCTGAGCACCGGCACCAGAAAGCGCAGGGTGCTGCCGCTCTCGCCGCAGTCCACCGGGCGCAGGATGGTGGCAAAGCCGCCCCGGCCCTCCACGTCCGCATACTGCCCGGTGAGCTTCACCTTTGCGCCAAAGGCGCGTACCGCCGCCAGGGTGGCGGCGATGTCCTGGCTGGGGTCCAGATTATAAATGCGGGAAAGACCTTTCGCCAGCCCCGCCGCCAGCACCGTCCGGTGGGCAATGCTTTTGGAGGGGGGCACGGTCACCGTGCCCCCGATGGGGCCGGGATGAATGGTTGCCAGCATGGTATCAGCTTCCTTTTGTTTGTAAGTTCATTCCTTGAAGGCGGGGGGCTCTTTCCACCCCCGCAGGAGCAGTTTGAACAGCAGCTTGAACCGGAAAAACCAGGCGCTGCGGTGGATGTCCCAGTCGTAAAAACGGCGGATGAAGGCCGCGCTGCCCAGACGGAAGGGCAGATAGTAGGGCACAAAAATGCGCTGCCCGCGGCAGTAATCCAGCATGGTGCGGGTGACAGGGGTGTCCCAGTCCTGCCGGGCAAGATGTTCGCCCAGCTGATGGGCGCTCCACACGGCGAAGGCCAGGCTGCGCAGATAGATCCGCACGGTGCAGGCGGCGGCAAAGGGCTCCCCCGCCAGAAGGTCGGGCGCAACGCGCAGTTTTTCTTCGTATTCCGCCTGCAGACGGGCGCAGTAATTGGGTTCGGGCGGGTCGGGCTCGTCGATTTGCCGGGTGGGGGTGGCGCCGGTGAGTGAACAGGGGTTCAGGTAGTAGTGATAAAGAGGCAGCTGGATGTGGGCAACAGGGAAATTTTTGTCAGCATACACACAATCCAAGTATTCCCGGCTGAACTTGTTGTCTTCACCGGGCACGCCCGCGTGACCAAGGCGAAGATCAAAGCGCAGATCGTGGCGCCGGATGGGATCCATCACAAAAAGTTTGTTCCATGCTGCCACAAAGGCCAGAGTATAGTCAGAAGCGGGTTCCTGGGCGACGCGGCTGGTGCGCTCCCAGCGCAGCGGGACACTTTTTCCCTGTTCGAACGCCTCGGGGCTGCGGGTGTGATCCCACCAGACCAGGGCGTCGGGGGCTTCCTCCTGCACCTGGGCGATGTATTCCAGCGCCCGGGGAGCAAGCTCATCGTCCGCGTCCAGAAACACGACGTAACGGCCCCGGGCGGCGTCCAGCCCGGCATTGCGGGCGCTGGAGAGCCCGCCGTTGGCCTTGTGGATCACCCGGGCGGCGGGGAAGGAAGCGGCAAACTCGTCGCACATCGCGCCGCTGCGATCGGGGGAGCCGTCGTCCACCAGAATGCACTCGAAATCAGCAAAGGTCTGGCCGCGAATACCCGCAAGACAGGCGGGAAGCCGTGCAGCAACGTTGTAGACCGGCACGATGACCGAGATGAGCGGTGCCTTATCCATGGAAAAAACTCCTTTCATGCCTGCTGCCAGCGCTTTGCGCCGCAGGCAAACAGGATGTAATAGGTGATGGTGTACAGCCGCTGATAAAGGGTGAGCCGGCCGCTTTCCTCCGATTCGTAGCACCGGGCGATCAGCCCTTTGAGCCGCAGACGGAACAGCAGATAGTAGGGGGTGAAGAAGCGGTGGCGGCGCAAGAGGTCCAGCAGCTCGGGCACGGGCCCGGCAGTGAAAAAGTCCGCCGGCAAGGTTTCGCCCAGCTGCCCCGCCGCCCAAACGGCAAAAGCGAACCGGCGCAGGTAGGTCCGCAGCTGGGGGGCAAGGTCGCTTTCGGACATTCCTTCCCAGCCGTTCATGGCGGCGCGCGTCTCATTGTATTCCTGCGCAAGGCGGCGGGCGTAGTCGCGATATTCCTCCGGCTCCCACTCCACACTGCCGCGGCGGTCGCCCCGGGCTTTCTGGTTGCTCACGCTGTCCGGATTCATCCGCCAATAGTAAAGCGGCGCTTCCAGCTGACGGATAACGGCATCCGGCCGGGCAGCAAAAAAGAACTGCAGATACTCACCGCCAAACACATAATCCTCTGCTTTGGCAAGGGACGGATCGAACTGCAGGCCGGCAGAACGGATGAGTGCGGCGTCAAACAATTTGTTGGTTACGGCATGGCCATCCACCGTGGTCATATAGACTCGGCTCTGAGCCTCAGTGTAACGGGTTTGAGCAAAAACCGCGGCGTCTGGCGCTGTGTCTGCGCCCAAAAGCTCGTTTTCCTGCCGCACACGCCGCCAGCAGATAAGATCCTCCGGCCAGAGGGCTGCAGCGTTCAGCGCCAGGGCAAGGGCGCAGGGAGCCAGCGCGTCGTCGGCGTCCATAAAGACGATATAGTCGCCCCGGGCCGCCTCCATGCCGCTGTTGCGGGCGGCGGAGACGCCGGCATTTTGCTTGTGGATGACGGAAAAGCGGCTGTCCGCGGCGGCCGCTTCGTCACAGAGGGCGCCGCTTCTATCGGGAGAGCCGTCGTCCACCAGAATGCACTCCCAGCCGGAAAAAGTCTGGGCACGGACGCTGGCAAGACAGTCGGGCAGATACTCCTGCGCCTTATAGACGGGAACGATGACACTGATAACGGGTTTTTCCATGGCTCACAACCTGTTCCACCGGCGGCCCAGCAAAAGGTCTCCCACAAGGAACACCCGCCAGTACAGCCGTTTGGATTCGCTTTCGTCAGAATGATAGACCGCCGCGATGAGCGCGTTCCAGTGCAGGCGCAGCGGCCAGTAATAGGCACAGTAGAGTTTGTAGCGTCCCATGGCGCTCACCAGGTCGCCCACGCCGCGGCTGCCCCAAAACCCGTCGGGCAGCGTTTCGTTCAGCTGGCGGGCGGCCCAGACGGCAAAGGCAAACCGGCGGGCATATTGATGGGCCATGTGCAGCCGTTCCTTTGGAGTGTAGCCCTCCCAGCCGCCCATTGAGGCCAGCAGATCGGTGTATTCCGCCATCAGCCGCGCGGCATAGCCACGGCTGGCCTCAGGGTCCCAGTCGATGGCATGGGCGGTGACTTTCTGGCTGCTGGCCCGGCCGGTGCCGTTGTCGGCATAGACCACATACAGGTGAAGTTCGTATTGCCGCACCGCTGCGTCGGGACGCAGGGCAAAGAAGGCGTCCAGATACCGGAAGCAGAAGTCCTGGTCTTCGCCCCGGGCCAGGGCGGGGTCAAAGGCCACACCGCTTTCGCGGATGACAGCGGCACTGAACAGCTTGATGGTCACATTGCTGCCGAAGTTGCCGGCCATGTAGGCCCGTTTTTGGGCGGCGGTGTAGGCGCGGGGCGGCTGGGCGGCGGCAGGGTCGTCGGGCGTGTCCCGGTCGCTGCGCATGTGAAAGCCGATCAGGTCGCCGGGCCATTGGGCCCGGCGGTCGGCCAGCCATTCCAGCGCGAAGGGTTCCAGCGCGTCGTCGCCGTCCAAAAACAAAAGGTCCTCGGCCCGGGCCGTGTGAATGCCGGCGTTTCGGGCGCTGGACACGCCCCCGTTCTCCTGGTGAAGGACTACGAAGCGGGGGTCTTTGGCGGCATAGGCGTCGCACACCGCGCCGGTGGAATCGGAGGAGCCGTCATCCACCACGACACACTCCCAGTCGGAAAAAGTCTGGGCGATCAGGCTGTCCAGGCAGCGGCCAAGCAGTTTTTCCAGATTATAAGCGGGCACGATCACCGAAAAGCGGGGCGTCGGCATGGTGCGGGCCTCCTTTGAGCATTATTTCTTCCAGCCGCGGAAGAACAGGCGGTACAGGATCTCCCGGGCGCGCCAGTAGTTGATGTGATATTCTTCTTCCCAGGCGTAGAGACGGGCCGAGAATTTTGCCATATGCAACCGGAAGGGAAGATAGTAAACAGTGAAAAAACGGTGCTTTTTGGAGAGATCAAGCAGCCCGGTCAACTCCGGGCGGGAGAACAGACCGGAAGGAAGCGGTTCGCCCAGCTGACCTGCGCTCCAGATCCCAAAAGCAAACGCACGGAGAAAATGGTGAAGATATTCTCCCAATGCTTTTTCCTCTGAGGGAGGTGTGGGACGCCCGGGGCCGGAGAGAGTCTCAAGCAAAGATTGGCAGGAACCGGGTTCGGGGTCGGGCAGAAAGCGGGGATTTGTGCTGTCGTCCATGCGATCCAACTGGTGCATGATGGAGTTGGGATTCCCCTGTTCGTAATAATACAGCGGCTGGTTGATAAGAAACAGGGGAAAATCCCGCCGGTCCTTTTCCAGCGCACAGTAGCGGAGAACAAAATCATGGTCCTCGCCCACCTTTTCGGCACTGCCCAGGGCAGTATCGAAACGAAGATGGTGGCGGCGAATGCGTTCGGCGGAATAGGTCTGTGTGTAGACGTTGGCGAAAAGGGCGCTGTTCCAGCTCATGGCATTGAGAGTGGAACGGGTCACTGTTCGCGGCACGGACAAAGAGGCGTCAAACTCAGACTTATTCATGGACAGACCCCATATGACCATAGCCTCCGGATCCTCTTTCAGCAGGCGGCAGGCCTGCTCCATCAGATCCGGGGCAAGCATATCGTCTGCGTCGGCAAAAAGGATCACGGGTGCGGCCGCTTTGTCCAGCCCGGCGTTGCGGGCGCTGGACACACCGCCGTTCTCCTTGTGGATGACCCGGAAGCGGGGGTCCTTTGCGGCATACTCATCGCAGATAACGCCGGATTCATCGGTGGAACCGTCGTCTGACAGGATACATTCCCAGTCGGTAAAGGTTTGATTTTGAATGCTGTCCAGGCAGCGGGGCAGCCACCGGGCGGTATTGTACACCGGCACGATGATACTTATCAGCGGCGCGTGGTCTTCCATAACAAAAACTCCTTGTCAGATGTCCCGGCCCACCACATGGGCCACGGCGCGGCACTTGTCGATGACCTGGCGGAACTTCTCCGGCTTCAGGGTCTGGGCGCCGTCGCTCCAGGCGTGCTCGGGGTCGGTGTGCACCTCAATGATGAGGCCGTCGGCCCCGGCGGCCACGGCGGCCAGGCTCATGGCCTCCACATAGCGCCAGTTGCCGGTGGCGTGGCTGGGGTCGATGACGATGGGCAGGTGGGTCTTTTCCTTGATGATGGGAATGACCGACAGGTCCAGCGTGTTGCGGGTGTAGGGCTCGAAGGTGCGGATACCCCGCTCGCAGAAGATGACGTTCTCATTGCCGCCGGCCATGATGTACTCGGCGCTCATGATCCACTCCTCGATGGTGTTGGCAAGGCCGCGCTTGAGCAGCACCGGCTTTTTCATCTTGCCCACGGCCTTCAGCAGCTGGAAGTTCTGCATGTTCCGCGCGCCGATCTGCACCAGATCCACATACTCCTCGAACTCGTCGATCCGGTCCTCGCTCATCAGCTCGCTCACGATGGGCAGCCCTGTCTCCTCCCGGGCCTTCACCAGGTCCAGAATGCCCTCGGTCCCCAGGCCCTGGAAGGCGTAGGGCGAGGTGCGGGGCTTGTAGGCGCCGCCCCGGAGCATGCGGCCGCCGGCGGCCTTCACCGCCTTGGCGATGTCCACCGCCTGCTGCTCGCACTCCACGCTGCAGGGCCCGCCGATGACCACCACGTTCTCCTGGCCGCCCACCTTTACGCCCGCCACGTCCACGATGGTGTCGGCGGCATGGAACAGCCGGTTGGCCTTCTTGTAGGGGGCGGACACGCGGGTGACGCTCTCCACCCAGGGGTTCGCGGCCACCACCTTGTCGTTGATCTTGGTGGTGTCGCCCACCAGGCCGAACACGTTGTAGTCGGTGCCTCGGATGAGGGTGACCTCAAGGCCCTGGGCCTCGAAGCCGGAAATAATTTTTTGCAGTTCCTCCTGCGGAGTGCCTTTTTTGGTGGAAATGATCATTGCTTTCTCTCTCCCTTATGTTGCGATTTCCCTTTGGTTCAGTGCTTGTCCTGTTCGGCCAGCCAGCGCACGGCGTTCAGATAGCCGGCGAGGCCCTGGCCGATGAAGTGGGCCTGGCAGGCCATGCCCGCGTAGCTCACCTTGCGGAATTCCTCCCGCTGGTTGATGTCGGTGATGTGCACCTCGGCGGCGGGCAGCGCCACCGCCTTCAGCGCGTCCAGAATGGCGATACTGGTGTGGGTGTAAGCCCCCGGATTCAGCACGATGCCGTCGCAGTCCAGCCGCGCGGCCTGGATGGCGTCCACCAGGTCCCCCTCATGGTTGGACTGGTAAAAGCGCACCTCCACGCCAAGGGCGTCGCACTCTTTTTGAATGAGGGCCAGAAGCCCGTCGTAGTCCACGGTGCCGTAAAGGCCCGGCTCCCGCACCCCAAGCAGATTGAGGTTGGGGCCGTTAAGTACCAAAATACGCATGCAATGCCTCCTCTGCGGCCTTTGCCGCCCGGCGAAACACGTCGGTGTTGTTGGGGATACGGATGTCCGACGCCGCCTTGTAGAGCGGGCGGCGCTTTTCTTCCATGGCGGCCAGGGCCGCCCGGTCGGTGGAAAGGGGCCGGCCGCCGCCGGTGCGCAAAAGGTCCAGCGGCCGGTCGATGAACACCACCGGCCCGTTCTGGCGCAACGCGGCCACGTTTTCCGGCCGCAGCACCGCGCCGCCGCCGGTGGAGAGCACCTGGCCCCCCTCTTTGGCAAAGCGGGCGGTGACCTGCTGTTCCAGATCTCTGAAGCCTGCCTCGCCGCTCTCGGCAAAGATGTCCGGGATGGACTTGCCCGCCGTTTTCACGATCTCGGCGTCCAGATCCACAAAGGTCTTGCCGAAGGCCTTGGCCAGCTGTTTGCCGATGGTGGTCTTGCCGCAGCTGGGCATGCCCACCAGGCTGATGTTGGCCTTTTCGGCAAAGATGGCCTTTGCCAGCGGGGCAATGCGGTCGGTCTGGGGCGGGGTGCCGGTGAAGAGGGCCGCGGCGAACACCGCCTGGGCCACCAGCATTTCCAGCCCCCCGGCGGCCTTGGCCCCCGCCGCCCGCCCGGCCTGCACCAGCCGGGTGGAAAAGGGGTTGTAGACCGCGTCCAGCACCGCCTCCAGGCCGGGCATTCTGGCCACGTCCAAAGCCAGCGCGTCATTGTTCGGATACATGCCGGCGGGGGAGGTGTTCACCACCACCTGTGCGCCGCTGGCGAGGGCCTCTTCGTAGGCCAGCCGCCCCTCGCCGGGGGTGCGGCTGGCGTAGAGCACCTGGGCCGCGCCCGCCGCTTTTGCCACCGCGGTGACGGTTTTGGAGGTGCCGCCGGTGCCCAAAATCAGCACCCGCCGCCCGGCGAACTCCACCCCGTGGGCCGCCGCCAGGAAGGCGAAGCCGTCGAAGTCGGTGTTGTAGCCGTGAAGCACCCCGTTCACGTTCACCACCGTGTTCACCGCGCCGATGGCCTTGGCCTTTTCGTCCAGCACGGCGCAGTAGGGGATGACCAGCTGCTTGTAGGGGATGGTCACGTTGATGGCCTTGAAGGGCCGCTTTTCCATGAATTCCCGGGCCCCGGCCTCGGTGGGCAGCTCGGTGAGCTGATAATCGCATGGGTACAGCTGCTCGTGGATGAGCTTGGAATAGCTGTGTTTGAGGGTGGCGCCGATGAGTCCGTATTCCATACTTCTCCGCGCCCCCTTAACGCCCGGCCTGCCGCTGGCCGCCGCCGTTCTGGGTCAGCAGGTCCAGCAGGCCGAAGGCCACAGCCGCCGTCTGCACGATGGCCGCCCGGTGCAAAATGCAGGGGTCGTGGCGGCCCTGGATCTGCAGGGTGGCCGCCTCGTTTTTGGCAAGGTCCACCGTCTGCTGGGGCTTGTAAATGCTGGGTGTGGGCCGCACACAGCTGCGCAGCACCAGGGGCATGCCGTTGGAAATGCCGCCGTTTACCCCGCCGGAATTGTTGGAGAGGGCGGTCACACGCCCGTCCTTCACGGTGAGGGGGTCGTTGGCCTCGCTGCCCGCGAGATTCGCAAAGCCGAAGCCCGCCCCGAACTCCACCCCTTTCACCGCCGGGATGGAAAAGAGCAGGTGAGAGAGCACGCTCTCCACGCTGTCAAAGAAGGGCTCGCCCAGGCCCGCCGGCAGGCCCAGCACCGCCGTTTCCAGAACGCCCCCCACGCTGTCGCCTTCGGCGGCGGCGGCGCGGATACGCGCCTGCATTTTTGCCCCGGCGGCCTCGTCCAGCACCGGGAAGCCGGTGTTGGCTTCCAGCGCTTCCAGCTGGGTGCGCAGGGCGCTCCCCTCAAAGGCCAGGGACGCGTCGGAGGCGTCCGCCACGCGGGCGATGTGGGTGGCGATCAGAACGCCCTTCGCCGCCAGAATGCTCTGGCACAGCGCCCCCGCCGCGGTGAGGGCGGCGGTGACCCGGCCGGAAAAATGCCCGCCGCCCCGCCAGTCCTCAAAGCCGGCGTATTTCACATGGGCGGTGTAGTCCGCGTGGCCGGGCCGGGCAAGGCCCACGGTTTTGGCGTAGTCGCCCGAGCGGGTGTTCTGATTCCCGATGACCAGCGTCACCGGGGTGCCGGTGGTAAAGCCGTTATACACGCCGCTGAGAATGTTCACCTTGTCCGCCTCGGTGCGGGCGGTGGAAAGACCGTCCTTTTTGGCCCGGCGCTTGTCCATCTGAAAGGCGATGTGATCTTCGTCCACCGGGTGCCCGGCGGCAAGGCCGTCCAGCACCGCGCCGATGGCCGCGCCGTGGCTCTCGCCGAAGATGGTCAGCTTCACCGCGCTGCCAAAAGAGTTGCTCATCTCGTCACTTCCCCATCACAATGGTTTCCAGCTCGCTCAAGGGGGCTTTGTCCAGCCGCCAGCAGCCGAGGCCCGGCACCTTCACCAGGGTGATGGAGTTGCCCCGGGCCTTTTTGTCGTGAAGCATATAGGCCAGAACTTTTTCCTTGTTGTAGCTTGCGCGGCAGGGCAGGCCCAGCTTGCGCAGCACCGCGCGGGTGCGCTTTTGCAATTGCTTGTCCTCGATCATGGGCAGCATGCCCAGCGCCACGCACTCGCCGTGGAAAAGGCCGTTTTTGCGCCGGCCGCCCACGCCCTTCACCGCCTCGATCCCGTGGCCCAGGGTGTGGCCGAAGTTCAGGATGGCCCGCAGGCCCTGCTCGGTCTCGTCCCGCTCCACCACGTTCTTTTTGATGAGCAGGCTGCGGCGGATGATGGTCTCCAGCTCGGCGTCCACGTCGCCCTTTTCAAACAGTTCGAACAGCTCCGCGTCGCAGGTGAGGCTCATCTTCACGCTCTCGGCCAAGCCGTTCACGAAGTGGCGGCGGGGCAGGGTGGAGAGGGTGTCCGGGTCCACCACCACCAGTTTGGGCTGCCAGAAGGCGCCCACGATGTTCTTGGTGCGGCCCAAATCCACCGCCACCTTGCCGCCGATGGAGGAGTCGATCTGGGAGAGGGTGGTGGTGGGGCAGTTGATGAAGTCCACCCCGCGCATGTAGGTGGCGGCCACAAAGCCCGCCAGATCACCCACCACGCCGCCGCCCACGGCCACCACCGCGTCGGAGCGGCCGAAGCCCGCCTCCAGCATGGCCTCCAGCAGCTTCTGGTACATGGCGAGGCTCTTGCTGCCCTCGCCCTGGGGCACGGTGTAAACAACGCCCTCCCTGCACTGGGCGCGCACCGTTTCGGCGTATTCGGCGGGCACGCCGCTGTCGGTGACGATGAACACCTTGCGGTTCAGATTGATGAGGGCGGAGAGATTCTTCAGCGCCCCCCGCTTCAGGATGATGTCGTAGCTTCGCGCGCCCAGACGCATGGTCAGTTTCATTTCCTTACTCCCTTTCCTCTCCGGCGCTGCGGGAATAGACCCCCAGCACCCGCACCGTGTCGCACACGCCGTCCAGCTCCTTCAGCAGCGCGCGGGCGCTGTCGCTGTCGGTGCGGCCCACCAGCTCCACATAAAAATAATATTCAAAGGGCACGCCGGGTTTCGGGCGGCTCTTGATACTCTCCATATTGAAGCCCGCCGCGCCGATGGCCTGGATGACCCGGGCCAGCATGCCCGCCTTGTGCTCCACGGTGAACAGAAGGCTGAACCGGTCGCCTCCGGTGTTGGGCGTTTTGCTGATGACGATGAAACGGGTGGTGTTGTCGCCGTCGGAGTTGATGTCCGCGGCCAGCACTTCCAGGCCGTAGAGCGCGGCGGTCTCGGCGCTGGCGATGGCCGCCAGCGACTTGTCGCCCCCTTCGGCCACCTGCTTTGCCGCCATGGCGGTGTTGGCGCAGCTCTCGGCGTGCAGGGAAAGGCTCTTCAAAAAGCGCTCGCTCTGGGCGATGGCCTGGGGATGGCTGAACACCTTTTTCACGTCCGCCAGCGTCGCCCCCGGCAGGCCCAGCAGATTCTGGCGCACCGGCAGATCGTACACCGCCGTGACGAAGATATCCTTGTGAGCGTAACACAGGTCCAGCACCGCCGCCACGTCCCCGGCGTGGCTGTTCTCAAAGGGCAGCACGCCGCAGGCGGCGCGGCCGCCGGCCACTTCCTCGAACACCCCGCCGAAGGTGGGGCAGGGAATGGCCTTTGCCCGGGGGAACAGCTTTTTCAGCGCGATGTGGGAAAAAGCGCCCTCCACCCCCTGGTAGGCCGCCTTGTCCCGCCCCAGCACCTTGGTCTGGTACTGGCGGGAGAGGGCCATCTGGTGCTTGATGTAGTCGGTGTAATAGGGGGCCAGGTCCTTGTTTTTCAAAAGGGCCAGGTTCTTTTCGATCACCTGGGCCTCCCGCCCGGCGTCCAGCACCGGCAGGCCGTGGGCCTCCTTGTAGGCCGCCACCCGGCCCACCGCCGCCATGCGCTCTTCAAACAGCGCGGCCATCTGCCGGTCCACCTGGTCGATGGTGCGGCGTGCCTCATCCAGTTCGTTCATCCCTTGGCCCCCTTTTTGCTCTGTCGCAGTAAAGTATACCATAAACGGGCCTATTGCACAATAAAAAGGACACAAAAAATCCCGGCGGACTTGTGTCCGCCGGGAGGGCATTCAAGGTTCTTTTTTGGGCTTGTCCGCCTCTTTGCCCCGCACCAGTTCCTCAAAGCGGCGCTCGCGGCCGTAGATGGGGCGGTAGGGGTTGTCCAGCTGGGCGCTCAGGGGGCGGGGCTGCTTTTTTTCGCCCCGGCGCAAAAAGGAGGGCAGTTTCATTCCTGCGGCTCCTCTTCCAGCTCGGCCTCCCGCCGTTTGCGGAACTTTTCTTCCAGGCCGAAGACCTTGTCCATGATCCGGTAGGCGATCTGCTGGCAGAACACCGTCACCGGCACAAAGCCCAGCAGCACCAGCGCCAGCACCGACACAGGGAACATCAGCAGCATGGCCAGCCAGTAGGCGATCTGCACCACGGCCATCAGCAGCGCCCACAGGGCGTTGCTCAGGGCCAGGAACAGGCTGTTTTTCAAAAGGGGAATAAAGCCGAGGTCCATCAGCACCAGCTGCCCGAACACAAAGGGCAGACACATGCCGGTGAGCAGCAGGTTCAGCGCCATCAGCGCGGAGGCGACAAGGTCCAGCGATAGCAGCCCCATGATGAGGCACCAGAACATGAACAGCTGGCCGGCGGTGAGAACGCCCAGCAGCGCGCCGGGGGCCATGGAGGCCCGCCAGTTGTTTTTGAAGGCCCGCTTGTAGACGTGCCACCAGTAGCCCGGCTCGTCCCGCAGCGAGCGCAGCACCGTGTCGTGCATGCCCGCCAGGCCGGGCCCGGCGATCACGCCGCCCACAAGGCCCCCCGCCAGGGTGAACAGCAGATTCTGGCCCAGCACGCCAATGCCCACCAGCAGCGTCCAGGGGATGTAGCCCAGCAGACACAGGAGGCTGGCCTTGAAAAAGCTGCCCCAGTCGCGCCCCAGCACCTCAAAGAAGCGGGCTGCGCCGGTTTTGCGGGGCGCGTCCTTGGCGACGCCCGGCCCCGGCCGGTCAAAGTTTCGGTTGAAAAATCCCATCGGTCATTCCCCTTTTTGCGGCGCGAGGCCGTGTTGTTTTGTCAAAGCCGTCACCGGGCGCAAGCCCCTGCGGTGAGCAGCTCATAGAGCGCCTGGTTCTCGTCCGGGTATTCCGCCAGCGTCTTTCCTTCGGCAAAGCCCCGGCGGGAGAGATGGAAGCGTTCAAGATAGGCCCGGGTCTCTTCGCTCAGGTCCAGCGCGTCTAGCGCCGGGCAGTCGGAAAAGGCGAACAGCTCCACGCCCTCCAGGCCGGAGCCCTCTTCCGGCAGGCTTCCGTCCGCCGCCGCCAGCAGCTCGAAGGACGCCTGAAAGCTCTCCGGGTCGTCGGTGAGGAAGATGAGGCTGGTGCGGGCGTTTATGTCGCCGCTGAGGGTGGTGAGGCCCGCCATCTGGGTGTAGACGTCCACCGCGGCGGCGGAAGAAGCGGAGGAGGAAGAGGCGCCGGAACTGCCCTCCTCTTCGCCTGCGCCCATCGAAAGCTGGTAGCCGTTCACCTGCACCACGGCGCTGCCGTCGCCGTTCAGGTCCAGGCCGTAGGCGGAAAGGGCGTCGCCCAGCTCGGTGAGCACGGTGTCGGGGATGTACTGTTCGGTGACCAGCGTGATCTGGTAGTCCGGCAGGGTGCGGCCGAAGAAGTCCGCCGCCAGCCAGACCACCACCGCCAGCACCGCGGCGGCGATCCCCACGTGCAGCCGGTGATAATACCACCAGTTGGCGGCCTTTTCCTTCCGGGTCGGCTGCCGGGGCTCGTCGGGCTTCAGGTCCTCGGGTTTGATGTTCAGCGTGTAGCGTGCGCTTGCCATGGAACGTTACCTCCGAAAATTACCGCCCGTTTCAGCGATTGCCGCTGTGGCTGGGCAGGTGCCGGGCAATGGCCTCCGCGGTGCGCTGGGGCAGCGCGCGGATCTCCTCTTTGGTGAGCCCCTCGGTCTCGATGGGCTCCAGCACCCGGATGGTCACATGGGCCGGGTGCATGAACATATGGTGGTTCTCCATGATGTCCCGGCTGCCGGTGATGGCCAGGGGCACGATGGGGGCCTTTGCCTTGGTGGCCACCCGGAAAGCCCCGCTCTTGAACTCCAGAAGGCTGCCTTCCGCCCCCTTGTTGCGGGTGCCCTCGGGGAAGATGGTGAGGGAGTAGCCCTTTTTCACCAGGTCGATGGCCTCGTTCAGCGCCGCCATGGCCTTGCGGGGGTCCTCCCGGTCCAGAAAGACGCAGTGCAAAAGGCGCATCCAGCCCCGCACCAGCGGCAGCTTGTCCACCTCTTTTTTGGACACCAGGCCGTGGGGCGCGTCCAGCTGGGTGAGCACCAGCGGAATGTCGTAATAGCTGCGGTGGTTGCCGGCAAAAACGCAGGGCCGGCCCTTGGGGATGTTTTCCAGCCCCTCCACCGTCACCGTCACGCCCGCCAGCTTCAAAAGGCGGTTCGCCCAGTGGGGCACGTGCTCGGCGGCCAGCGCGTCCGCCGTGGCCCAGTCGCCCGCCTCCAGCGCTTTGAGGCCCCGGCGCAGCGCGGGCAGATGGAGCAGCATATAGCCCCAGAAATAAGCAAACCAGATCAATGTGCGCATGAAAACGGGCCTCCAAAACAGGGGATTCGGCCGCAAAAAGCCGTTAAAGGTTATTGTAGCACGGAATTGTGAAAATAAAAAGACAAAAATCCGCCCCGGACGGCGGGCCCGAAAGGGGAGACACAGCTCCGGTCCGGCCCGCCGCCCGGGGCGGGGGAGGGATACGAAGGAAGGATCAGCGGCCCGTCCGTTCGTAGAGTTCGGTCAGCGCGCGGATCCGCTTTGCAAGGGCGGGGCTCGCCGCGCCCGGGGCCATCCGCCACTGCCAGTTGCCCCCGGCCTTGCTGGGGGTGTTCATGCGGGCCGAGGCGGGCAGAGCCAGCCAGTCCTGCATGGGGATGACGGCGGTGTCGCTCACGCTGGCAAAGGCGGTGCGGATGAAGGCGTCCACCAGCTTTTCCCCCTCGCCGCAGGCCATGTAGGCCCGGGCCAGCGCCACGTCCTCCGGGTCGGCTTCGGTCTGCCAGGCGGCGGTGGTGGTGTTGTCGTGGGTGCCGGTGTAGACCACCGAGTTGGGGATGTAGTTGTGGGGCATGTAGTCCCCGGCTTCCCGGCGGTCAAAGGCGAATTGCAGCACCTTCATGCCGGGATAGCCGCTGGCTTCCAGCAGGGCCTTCACCTCGGGGGTGAGGTAGCCCAGGTCCTCGGCGATGATACGGGCGGAGGGAAGGTGCTTGTGCAGCGCGCGCATGAGCGCCATGCCCGGCCCCTTGCGCCACACGCCGTTTTTGGCGGTGTCGTCGCCGGCGGGGATGGCAAAATAGCTCTCAAAGCCCCGGAAGTGGTCGATACGCACCACGTCGTACACCGTGCAGGCGTGGGCCAGACGGCGCACCCACCAGGCGTAGCCGGTGGTGTAGTGGTAGTCCCAGTCGTAGAGGGGGTTGCCCCACAGCTGGCCGTCGGCGGCAAAGGCGTCCGGCGGGCAGCCCGCCACGGCGGCCATGCGCCGGTCGGCGGTGAGCTGGAACAGCTCCGGCCCGGCCCAGATGTCCGACGAGTCGGGGGAGACGTAGATGGGGATGTCGCCGATGATGGCAACGCCCTTTTCGCCCGCGTAGGCCTTGAGGGCGGTCCACTGGCGGTGGAAGAGGTACTGCACGCCCTTCCAGTAGCGCACCGGCCCCGCCAGCCGCTCGGCGGCCCGGCGCAAAGCTTCGGGCTGGCGCAGCCGCACCTCGTCGGGCCATTCCAGCCAGCTCTTCTGGCCGTTTTCGCCCTTCAGGGCCATGAACAGGGCGTAGTCCTCCAGCCAGAAGGCGTTTTCGGCACAGAAGGCCGCCAGGCCCTCGTCCTCCGGCTCCAGCCGGTCCACCGCTTTTTTCAAAAGCGCGTGGCGGCTTTGGTAGAGCGCGCCGTAGTCCACCGTCGTTTCATCGCCGCCCCAGGGGAAGGCTCCGGCCTCCCCCGCCTCCAGAAGGCCGTCCGCCTCCAGAAGACCGGGGTCGATGAAGTAGGGGTTTGCCGCAAAGGCGGAAAAGCTCTGGTAGGGGCTGTCGCCGTAGCCGGTGGGGCCGATGGGCAGGATCTGCCAGTAGCTCTGGCCCGCGTCGTGAAGAAAATCAATGAAATGCCGCGCCTCAGCGCCCAGCGTGCCAATGCCGTAAGGCCCCGGCAGGCTGGACAGGGGCAGAAGAACGCCAGCGGCTCTCATCCCTTCACCGCGCCGGCCACGACGCCCTCGATGATGTACTTCTGGCAGGCCAGGTAGAACACGATGATGGGCAGGATGGTCAGCAGAATGCAGGCCATCATGGGGCCCATCTCCACACGGCCGTAGCTGCCGCGGAAGTACTGGATGAGCATGGGGATGGTGCGGTATTTGCGGATGTCCAGCACCAGGGTGGGCAGCAGGTAGTCGTTCCACACCCACATGGCCTGCAGAATGGCCACAGAGATGAGGGTGGGCTTGAGGATGGGCAGCACCACCAGACCGTAGGTCTGCAGCGGGTTGCAGCCGTCGATGGTGGCGGCTTCCTCAATTTCCAGAGGAATGCTCTTCACAAAACCGCAGAACATGAACACCGCCAGACCCGCGCCGAAGCCCAGGTAGATGATGCAGATGTTGTAGGGGGTGTTCAGCTTGAGGCTGTCGGCGGTCTGGGCCAGGGTGAACATCACCATCTGGAAGGGCACCACCATGCTGAACACGCACAGGTAGTAGATGGCCTTGGAAATGGGCCCGTTGATGCGGGTGATGTACCAGGCGCACATGGAGCAGCACAGAAGGATCAGCGCCACCGAGGTCACGGTGATGAAGGCGCTGTAGAAAAAGCTCTGCAAAAAGCCCTGGCTGACCACGGCGGCCACAAAGTTGGCCGCGCCGGCAAAGGTGTCGGCGGTGGGCAGCTGGAACACGGTGCTGGTGCTGATGGCGGTCTCCGCCTTGAAGGAGTTGATCAGGATCATGAACACCGGGTAGACATACAGCACCGCCAGCACGGCGAACACCACGGTGAACGCCATGTTGAGGGCGTGTTTCGCTTTCAGATTGTTCATTGCTGCACCTCCTTGGAGCGGGTGGCCCGCAGCTGGACCAGGGCGATGATGACCACAACAACGAAGAAGATCACGGCCTTGGCCTGGCCGATGCCCTTCCACTGGGGCCCGGAGCGGGCGTAGAAGGTGTTGTAGATGTTCAGCGCCAGCATTTCGGTGGCGTGGTTGGGCTCGCCGCCGGTGAGGGAGAGGTTCTGGTCAAACAGCTTGAAGCTGTTGGTCAGGGTCAGGAACAGGCAGATGGTCACGCTGCTCATCACCATGGGCAGCTTGATCTTGACAAGGGTCTGCCAGCTGTTGGCGCCGTCGATGGCGGCGGCCTCCAAAAGGTCCGGCGAGACGTTCTGCAGCCCGGCGATGTAGATGATCATCATATAGCCCACCTGCTGCCAGGCCATCAGGACGATGAGGCCCCAGTAGCCGGCGGAGGTGTTCAGGCCCAGCAGCGGCTGTTCCACAATGCTGAGCACGCAGTTGATGAGGATCTGCCAGATGTAGCCCAGCACGATGCCGCCGATGAGGTTGGGCATGAAGAACACCGTGCGGAAAAGGTTGGTGCCCTTGATGCCCCTTGTGAGCACCAGGGCCACGGCAAAGGCCAGCAGGTTGATGGTGACGGTGCTGACCACGGTGAAGGCCACCGTGAACCAGAACGAGTGCAGGAAGGTCTCGTCCTTCAGGGCGGTGACATAGTTGGAAATGCCCACCCATTTGGCGTTGTTGACGGTGGTGAACTTGCAGAAGGACAGATAAACGCCTTCCACAAAGGGGATGATGAAGCCGATGATGAAGGCTGCCAGCGTGGGCAGCACAAAGATGGGGAAATACTTTTTCAGTGTTTTGTTCATGCCGCTTGGTATCCCTCCTTACAATGGGGCCTGTACCGAAAAATGGGGGAGCGAGAGGCTCCCCCATTTTTTAGGTCAGTGCAGGGTTCAGCCGTTGGCCAGCTGATACTCGGCGGCCCAGTTGTCCACGAAAGCGGTGACCACGTCGTCCCAGCTGCCGGTGCCGGCGGCGTAGGCGGTCAGAGCGGTGCCCAGAACGTTCTTCCACTCCTCAGAGGGCATGGTGGGGAAGTTCCAGGACACAGGGGTCTTGCCGGCGGCCAGCATTTCGGCGTCCTGCTTCACGAACAGGTTGTTGGATTCCTGAGCGGTCTTGAAGGGGATGACGAAGCCCATGTCGTTGGCCATGGCGGTGGTGCCTTCCTCGCTGGTGACACACCAGTTGATGAAGTCCAGAGTGGCCTGGATGTCTTCCTCAGAAGCCATGTTGTTCACGCACCAGTAGTTCTCGGTGCCGGTGCACAGGCCCTGGTTGGCCTCGTCGCCCACGCCGATGTAGATGGGGATCATGGCCAGGTCGTCATCGGTGAACTTGCCTTCGCCGGTCAGGTTGGCATACTCCCAGGAACCGTTCTGGAAGAACACGGCCTCGCCGGCCAGGAACTCGTTGCGGCTGTCGTCGCCGGTCTTGGCGGCCAGCTCGGTGGGCTCGCAGGTGGAGTTGTTGATGTACAGATCCCAGATGTTCTTGTAGTTGTCCAGGTAGGTGCCCTTGATGGCGTCGGTGGAGCCAATGCCCTCATCCTCGTACTCGAAGTAGATGGGCAGGTTCGCCAGGTGGGTCTTGAAGCGCCAGTCAGAGGAGCCGTCCATGCCGGCGCTGGTGAAGGCGGCGAAGCCCAGCTCGTCCTTGCGGGCGGTGATGTCCTCGGCGACCTTCTTCAGGTCCTCAAAGCTCTGGATGTCCTCCACGGTGTAGCCCGCTTCGGCCAGCAGGGTCTTGTTGACGATCAGGCCGTAGGTCTCGATGACGTAGCTGATACCGTAGACGGTGTCGCCCTCTTTCAGAGCGTACTCGTCGCTGGTCAGCTGGCTGTAGATGTCGCTGCCGGACAGGTCATAGCAGTAATCCTTCCAGCTGGCCAGACCCACGGGGCCGTTCACCTGGAACAGGGTGGGGGCGTCGGATTTGCCCATCTCGGCCATCAGGGTGGTCTCGTAGGTGCCGGCGGCGGCGGTGACAACGGTCACGGGCACGCCGGTCTGCTCGGTGTAGACCTTGGCCAGATCCTGCCACTGCTGATCCTGCTCGGGCTTGAAGTTCAGGTAATAGACCTTGCCGGCGGCAGCGGGGGTGCTGGTGCCGGTGGAATCGCCGCCGGAGGTGGCGGTGCTGGCGGGGGTGCTGCCGCAGGCGGCCAGGCTCAGAGCCATGGCGCCGGCCAGCACGAGTGCAAGTGCCTTTTTCATATGTGCTCTCCTTTTTCTTTTGCCCCCTTTTTGGGGGGACGGTTTAAAACAAAAGCGGACCTTCCGCTCTGCTTACCAAAAATCAGATGGCTCTCACCGAGCCGCCGGGCGTGGGGGTGGCTTCCAGAAGCACCGTCTGCGCCGGCTGCCGCTTTTCGATGCAGCGCAAAAGCAGCTTGACGCTGGTTTTGGCGATCTGGGCGGCGGGCTGGACCATGGTGGCCAGCTGAGGGTTGTAAAAGCGGGCCATGGGAATGCCGTCGAAGCCCAGCACCGAAATGTCTCCCGGCACCGAGAGGCCCGCGTCCAGAATGGCCCGGGCCGCGCCGATGGCGGTGACGTCGCTCATGGCAAACACCGCGCTGGCGTGGCCGCCCTTGTCCAAAAAGGCCTTCATGGCGGCGTATCCGCCCGCCATGCTGAATTCCGTCTGCACGAACCGCTCCGGGTCGAAGGGAAGGCCGTGGGCCTCAAGGCTGCGGCGCACGCCCTCCAGACGCATTTTGCCGGGGCTGGAGCGCTCGGGGTCGGTGCCCAGCACCAGGATGTCCCGGTGGCCCCGCTCCGCCAGAAAATCGATGGCGGCGGCGCCGGCGGCCCGGTCGTCCACGCCCACCATGGAGAGGTTTTCAAACTGAAGCTCGTCGCTCACGGTGGTGGCCAGCACGCAGGGCAGGTCGATCTTGTCGAACCCTTTGCGGAAGTTGCGGCTGTCGCCTCCCAGGAAGATGATCCCCCGGGGTTTCAGCTCCCGGCACACCCGCTGGGCGGCGGCCACCTCGTCGGCGGTCTCGCCCACATACTCCACAACGCCCTCGTAGCCCGCCTCGCCCACCAGGCGCTGCAGTTCCACCAGCATGTCCGCAAAGAACAGGTTGGAGGTGCCGCGCACGATGAAGGCCACGCTCTTGGCCTGCTGGCGCTTGAGCTGGCGGGCGTTGGCGTTGGGCACAAAGCCCTTTGCCGCCACGATGGCGGCAATGCGGCGCTTGGCCTCTTCGCTTACGTCCGGGTGGTCGTTCAGCGCCCGGGAAACGGTGCTGATGGCGTAGCCGCTTTCCCGTGCGATGTCCTTGATGGTCAAACCGGCTTCGCCCTCGCTTCCCCCGGCGGAATGTACTGAAAAACGTTGCCGGAAACGTTTCCAAGCAAGTTCATTATAGCCCCCCGGCCAACTGTTTGCAAGGCGTTCAAGTCATTTTCATCAGTATGCAAGCGCTGCCGGAAAAATTCTTGTGCAAAATGATGCAGAAATGCCCCGAAGGTTGTCATTTTGCTGTAACCATTCCGAAAAAATGCCCAAGGAAAGACAAAAAATTCTCTTTCCATGGGTCAAAAGCGAAAGCGCGCCCGCCCCGCCCCGGCGTGGCCAAAGCCCTGCGCCGGCCTGTTCTGCCCGCGCTTTTGGGGCGGGCAAAACAAACCGAGGCCCCGATACGCAAGGTATCGGGGCCTCGGGATCAAGTCTGTTCAAAACCTTCCGGCAAAAGGGGGTCACCGGCGCCATTTGTCCTGCCGGCCGGAGAGGATGAGCTGGCCCAGCAGGAAGAGGAACACCAGCAGCACCACCGCCACGCCGGCAATGGTGAGGGGAAGCACCAGCTGCAGCCGGTCATCCTCCGGCAGCGAATAGGAGGGGCGCTGGGGCGGCACGGGCAGCAGGGAGGGGTCGTAGGCGATGGCGTATTTGGAGAAGTGGCCGGTGGTGAAGGTCACCTCATCGGTCACCGGGTTGTAGCGGGTGTCGCAGGGGGTGACGCCGCCCTCCTCGTCCAGATACCAGACCACCACACACTCGGGGCTCAGGCCCAGTTCCAGGTCGTAAGGCAGGGTGACGCTGGCGCTGCCGCCGCCGAAATCGGAGATGGCGCCATCGCCGCTTTGCAGGGTGAGCTCCGTCACCGGGAACTCGCCGGCCGCTTCGGCCTGGGCGGGGGTCATGTCGTCCGCAGGCACCGGACTCACCGTCAGCACCACCTGCTCGGCGGCCTGCTCCACGATGGAGGAAAGGGCGCCGGAATCAAAGGTGACCCGGGCCACCTGGCTGGCCACGGTGAAGGAAGCCCCTTCCTGTTCCGCAAGGGCGGCCAGCGCCCCGGCGGGCAGGCTGACCTGTACGGCGCTGGCGTCGGCCGTGTCCAGATCCAGGGTGACGGCGGGGCTTTCGCCCTCCGCTGCCCGGGAAATGGCCTGCTTCACCGCGTCCGCAAGGGTCTTGTGGTTCACTTCGGCCACGGCTGTTCCGTCCTCCAGACTGGTCTCTACCGAGGCGGTCACCGGGCCCTCGCCGGTGGGCGCGGGAGCGGTGCTGGGCCGGGGAGTGGGGACGGCGGCGGTGGGCCGGGGCGAGACGGTGGGCGCGGGGGTGTCCTCGGGCCCGGGAACGGCCGTGGGGAACGGCGTGGGAGAAGGCGTGGGGGACGGGGTGGGCGAGGGCGTGAGAGAGGGCGTGGGAGAGGGGGTGGAGGAGGGCACAGGCGTGGGCTCGGGCGCAAAGCCGTAGCTGCGGTCGCCGGTGCGCACCAGGCCGGCCGCCTCCGCGCCCGAAACGGTGACGCGGTCCAGGTCTCCGTCCAGCCGGATCACGTCCAGCCCGCCGGCGGTCTGCCCGGTCATGGAAACGCAGGCCCCTTCGGCAAACGCCAGGCTGGCGCTGCCCTGCCGCGGGTCGGCGTTGATCCCGTACCAGGAGGCTTCGCCCACCTTCAGGTCCAGCCGCCCCTCGATCACGGCCTGAGAGGCGCTCACCGTCAGCGGTGCGCCCTTCCAGGCGCCGGTATGGTCCAGGGTCAGGTCTTTCAGCACCGCGCCGTCCGCTTCAAACAGGTTCACGCAGTGCTTGTTGACGGCGGCGGCCTTTACCGTGCCGTTCATTATGGTCACATCGTCGGCGCTGACGTTGATCAGATGAGCGTCGTTGCGCCCTTCGGCGTCGTCAAAGGCAAAATCCGAGGCGGCAGTGAGGGTGTGGCCGTTCAGATCCAGCGTCGTGCCTTCCACATCCAGGTCCATCATCCGCTCCAGCGCCGCGTCGTCCAGCAGGGTGAGGGTCTTGTCGGCGGCAGAGGGCAGGGCGGCCAGGGCCTCTTCCAGGGTATAATAGTCCTTACCGTCCACCGAGGCGGCCGCGGTCTTGTCCACTACGGTGTAGGTGCCGTCGCCGTTGTCCCGCAGGCGGTGGCCCTGCTCCAGATACCGCTCGTCCACCTTGCGGTCAAAAACGCCGCCGGAAAGGAAAAGCGCCGCGTTGCCGCCGATGTTCAGTCCGCCGGAAAAGCGGCCGCCGGTCACACGAATGACAAAGGGCCCGCCGCCGTTTGCGCTGTCTGCCTGCAAAACGCTGCCCGAGCCGGAAAATTCACTGTCCAGAATGTGGATGGTGCCGCCGGAAGCGCCCACACGGGCCGCGGTGACGCCGGAGCAACTGCCGCTGTTCACCGTGGCGGTGCCCCGGCCGGAGACGGTGAGGGCGCTGCCGCCTTCACCGGCCTGGGTGAAGGTGCAGCCGGTCAGCTCCAGAAGCCCGCCGTCCGCCCAAAGGCAGGTCCCGCTCTGCACATCAACGGTCACGTTTTTCATGGAGCAGATGGAATTTTCGGAAATTGTGACCGCCGAGGCACACTGACCCGCGGAGAGAGACACGCCATCCATGTCGATCAGCCCGCTGTCCTGGCTCAGCACGCAGGCCCCGGTGGAGGCCAGCTCGCCGCCGGTGATGTTGGCGAGGCCGGCGCCCTGCACCGCAAGGCAGAGGGCGGCGTTGCCGCTTTCCGACCAGCCGACGGCCTCCAGCCTGCCGTCCGTCATTTCAAAAATGCCTTCGTTCCACACGGCGGCCGCGCCGCTGTCGGCGTCGATGGAGGAGATGGTCCCGCTGCGCAGGCGCAGCGTCCCGTAGTTCTTGACCCCCCGGGAGGCGATCATGCCCGCGGCGCCGGGGGAAGTGTCGCATATGGTGAAAGTTCCGTTGTTTTCAAAAAGATAAATGTTGCGCCCAAAGTAGGCAGAGGGCGCCGACATTTCGTGACCGTTCAGATCGAGGGTGACGTCCCACCCCTCGGGAATGGCCAGGGTGCCCTTTACCTCGGCGTCCTGCAGGAGCACAATGGTCACAGCGGTGCCAGAGGCCGCCTGGTCGGCGGCCTCCATCAGCGCTGCGTCCAGATCGGCGCAGGGTGTTCCGTTCACCGTGGCAAATTCCCCTTCTGCCGCTGTAACGGGCAGGGCTGCCAGCAGCATGGCCAGCGCCAGCAAAAGGGAGAAAACGGTCCGTTTCATCGCTCCCTCCATCTTGTGTTTGCGGGATTCGAATACACAAAAAATGTATGCATTCGTAAAAATTATACACAGCAAAATTGCGCATTTCAAGCAAAAAAACAGAATAATGATATGTTTTTCCAAAAGATAACAATTTTTTTGCGCATTCCACACGGAAAAAGGAGGAAAAAATATGCGGGGCGACCGTTTGGCGGAACTGAGGAAGGACGCCGGCCTGACCCAGAGGCAATTTGCGCAGCAGCTGCACGTTTCGCTGAACACGGTGTCCGGCTGGGAACGCGACCTTGCCGACCCGGATGACGAGACCAAGATCCTGCTGGCGCAGCGGTTCGGCGTGTCGGTGGATTATCTGATGGGCCTCTCGGACCGGCCCAAGGTCACACCGCACCAGAAAGCAGCTCTCTTTTATGTAAAGGATCTGCCGCCTGCCGCCGAGCGGGAACTGGAAGAGTTTTTGCAGCAGCTGAAACGGAAATACCGCCTGTAAGGGGCGGAACGGCCTGTACAACGGCGCGCGGGGGGCGTATAATGAAAAAAAGCCCGGCTCCGGCACCGGGCGCAAAAGAAAGAGGGAACGAACATGAAAAAGGCAATCCTTGGTATTTGCGCGGTGACGCTGGCCCTTGCGCTGGCAGCCTGCACAAGCGCACCGGCTTCCGGGTCCGCGCCCGCTTCCCAGCCCGCGACGGCCTCTCAGCCGGCTTCCGAGCCCGCCTCCGAGCCCGTGTCCCAGCCTGCCTCGGAGCCCGCGTCCGACGCGGCGGACTACGCCGCCTACACCCTGCAGTTCGATGTGCCCGGGGACTTTGCTCAGCTGGAAGAGCTCCCCGAGGGCGTGAGCGCCATGTTCCAGGCTGCGGACGGCTCCAGCCTCAACCTGGTCATCTATGAGAACGACGGCTCCCTGGCCTCCGATGTGACCCAGGAGACCATGGTCGCCCTGCTGGAGGACGCCTTCGCCCAGCAGCTGGGCACCGAGGTGCCACTGGAGAACGTGGCCTTTGAAACCGGCAAGCTGGGAGACGTCTGCCCCTACTACCGGCTGGGTTTCACCATCAATCTGAACGGTGTGACCATGAACCAGACCGCGGTGGGCGTCAATGCCGACCGGGCCTACACCTTCACCTACACCGACATGACCGGCGGCGACTGGGCCCAGGCTTTTGAGGATTCCATCGCTTCCATCACTCCGGTGTCCCAGTAAAAAAACAGACAAAAGCGGCGGCCCTGAAAACGCAGGGCCGCCGCTTTTCTGTTTTTGGGGAGCCGCGGCTCAGAAGCCGCCGGCGGTGCGAGGGTAGGGGATGACGTCCCGGATGTTGGGAATGCCGGTGAGGTACATGATGAGCCGCTCGAACCCGAGACCGTAGCCCGCGTGCTTCACGCTGCCGAAGCGCCGCAGGTCCAGGTACTCCTTGTAGTCGGCCATGTTCATGCCCAGGTCCTTCATCTTGGCTTCCAGCAGGTCCAGCCGCTCCTCACGCTGGCTGCCGCCCACCAGCTCGCCCACGCCGGGCACCAGCATGTCGGCGGCGGCCACGGTGCGGCCGTCGTCGTTGGCGCGCATGTAGAAGCTCTTGATGGCGGCGGGGTAGTCGGTGACGAACACCGGCTTGTGATACACCTGCTCGGTGAGATAGCGCTCGTGCTCGGTCTGCAGGTCGGTGCCCCACTCCACCTTGTACTGGAACTGGTCGTTGTGCTTTTCCAGGATCTCCACCGCCTCGGTGTAGCTCACGCGGGCAAAGTCCGCGTTCACCAGGGCGGTCAGACGCTCCAAGAGGCCCTTGTCGAAGAACTGGTTGAAGAAAGCCAGCTCGTCGGGGCACTGTTCCAGCACATAGCCGATGACGTACTTCACCATGGCCTCGGCGTTGTCCATGTAATCATTCAGGTCCGCGAAGGCCATCTCCGGCTCGATCATCCAGAACTCCGCCGCGTGGCGCGGGGTGTTGGAGTTCTCCGCCCGGAAGGTGGGGCCGAAGGTGTAGATGTTGCCGAAGGCCATGGCCATGGCCTCGCCCTCCAGCTGGCCGGACACCGTCAGGTTGGTGGGACGGCCGAAGAAGTCCTTGGTGCAGTCCACCTTGCCGTCCTCAGTGAGGGGCAGGTCGTTCAGGTCCAGGGTGGTCACACGGAACATCTCGCCCGCGCCCTCACAGTCGGAGCCGGTGATGAGGGGAGTGTGCACGTAGACGAAGCCCTGCTCCTGGAAGAAGCGGTGGATGGCGTAGGCCGCGGTGCTGCGCACCCGGAAAGCCGCCGCGAAGGTGTTGGTGCGGGGGCGCAGATGGGGCATGGTGCGCAGAAACTCCACCGTGTGGCGCTTTTTCTGCAGGGGATACTCCGGCGGGCAGACGCCCAGCAGCTCCACGCTGTCGGCGTTGATCTCCAGCGGCTGCTTTGCGCCGGGGGTCAGAACCACGCGGCCCACCACGCGCATGCTGGTGCCCACGCCGGCCTTGGCCACGTCCTTGTAGTTTTCCAGCTTGGCGGCCTCGAACACCACCTGCAGGTTCTTGAAGCTGGAGCCGTCGCTCAGCTCAATGAAGCCGATGTTTTTCGAGTCCCGCACGGTCTTGGCCCAGCCGCAAACGGTCACCACAGCGCCGTCGGCGGGGGGGCAGGAAAGCAGGTTCTTGATGATAATGCGTTCCATTGTTCCCTCTCCTTTTTTATAAAGGTGTGTTCCCGTTTGCTTTGCGGTGAAACGGTAAAAAAAGACCGGCAGCCGGATTCGTCCCTTTGCATTAGGACGAATCGCTGCCGGATCCGCGGTGCCACCTAACTTGCCGTTTGCACGGCCCCTTTTCCGCTCGAACATAAGCGTCGCGGCTTAACGCGCCGCCCACGTCGCGCCCTACTGCCGTTTTCAAAACGGGTTGGGGCGTGCAGCTCCAAAGTGTTCCTTCCGCCGGGCGCCGGACGGGGCTCGCACCATTCCCCGCTCGCTGGGCCGCCGTTTGCCGGCGTACTGCTCTTTATCACAGCTTTTGTGGAATCAGTGTACCCCTTTCGCCGCCCCTTGTCAAGGCCCGCCGCGCTTTGTTTCGCCGCATTTTTTCACGCCCCGGGCGGTATGCTATCACCAGAAGGGGGGCGGCGGCATGAAGGGACGGCGGCGGGCCTGCCTTGCGCTGGCGGTGCTGGCGGCAGGGGCTGCGGTGTGGGTGGGCCGCGCGCCCCGGTTTGCCCACGTCCGGCCGGACTACCCCATGGTGGAGCTGACGGGGGCGGTGGCCCGTGCCGAGGCGGGAAAAGCCGACTATGACCTGCTCTTTGCCCAGACGGGGCTCGGGTCTTCGGCGGTGGACGCGCTGCTGGAAGAGGGCCGGGGGCGGGAATTGCTCGACTTTCAGGCCCGGTACTTCGCCCCCTGCGACTGGCAGGCGGTGAGGGGCGCGGCCGTGGTGCGGCTGGAGATCACAGAAGGGGAGTTTGAATTCGCGCCGCTGGAAAAGGGGGACATCCTGCTCACCCCCTCCAGCCGGTGCGGCGGCTGGCGCAACGGCCACGCGGCGCTGGTGGTGGACGCGGAGGAGGGGCTGGTGCTGGAGGCCTACAGCCTGGGCTGCCCCAGCCAGCTGAGCAGCCTCTCCACCTGGCAGGACAAGGCCGCCGTGGCGGTGCTGCGGCTCAAAGGAGTGAGCGCCGAGCGCCGGGCGGCGATGGCCGACTGGGCCCGGGAGCACCTGCTGGGCCTGCCCTACGGGCTTTTTTCCGGTCTGGCGTGGCTGGGGGAGACCTCCGACCCGCCCGCCACCCAGTGCGCCCATCTGGTGTGGTGCGCCTACGCCGCTTTTGGGTATGACATCGACGGGGGCGGCGGCTGGCCGGTCACGCCCCGGGATATCTCCCTCTCGCCCCTTTTGGAAACGGTGCAGGTCTACGGCCTGCCCCAGGGGCGGCGCTGGCCGTCGTGAACCGCCGCCTTGCGGCAAAGCGGTGGGGTGTGCTAAGATGGTACAAAACAGGCGGCAGCCGGAAGGGGACGTGAGAGCATGCTGCGAGTGCGGGAGCTGCTGGCGCTGGACCATTTCCGCGGCGCGGTGGTGGCGGCAGGGGAGCAGGGCCTGGACCGCATGGTGGAGAACATCGCCATCATGGAGGTGCCGGACATTGAGGACTATGTGAAAAAGGGAGACTTCCTTATCTCCACCCTCTACCCCATCCACCGGGACGAGAGCAAGCTGGAGAGCTTCATTCCCCGGCTGGTGAGCCTGGGCCTTTCGGGGCTGGGGGTCAAGCTGAACCGCTATGTGGACCGGGTGCCCCCCGCCTGCCTGGAACAGGCGGACCGGCTGGGCTTTCCGGTGATCGTGCTGCCGGAAGGCAGCAATTTTTCCAGCCAGATCAACACCTTTTTGAAAGAGAGCCTGCACCGCAAGAGCATGGAGCTGGAATACCGGGACGGCATTCACAACAAGGTGATGGAGATCATGCTGCGGGGCGAGGAGTATGAGGGCCTGGCCCGGGCGCTGGCGCTCCAGACGGGCAGAAACGTCACCCTTTACAGCGCGGCGGTGGAAAAGCTGGCCGAGCACCGGGTGGAGGAGGACTTCGATTTTGAACAGCAGCAGGTGTTCGACGCGGTGCGGCTGGATCAGGCGTCCTCCGAGGAGGACTACAAGCGCTTTTTCCTGGAGGACGGGTGCGCCGTCTTTTACAAGGTGCACTACGGCGCGGAGAAGGCGGGCTACATCGTGCTGTCCAGCCGCCAGCGGTTCACCCTCACCGCCATGGAGCGCATGGGGGTGGAGCAGTTCGCCATGGCCTTCCGCGTGATGACCCAGCGCCAGCGGGCGCTGGACGAGCTGGAGCGCCGCTACCGGGAGGAGTTCACCTGCGACCTGTTGTTCGGCAAGGTGGAAAGCCAGCAGATTGCCGCCTCCCGGGCCAAAGCCCTGGAATGGAAGCTCACCTTCCCGGTGAGCATTCTGCTGATGGACGTGCAGCTGCCCGCCGGGTCCAGCGACCGGAGCAGTGTGCTGCGGGCGCTGCGCAACCGCGCTTTGCCGGCCGCCGCCCGGGGCCGCCGGCCGGACACCCTGTTCCTGGCCAGCACCGGCAAATACATCGTGGCTTTTCTGGACGCGAAGGCCGCCGAAAACCCCGAGCGGGTAATGCAGGTCTTTGGCGACGTGCTGGAAAGCCTGCACATCGGCTACGCCGCGGGCCTGTCCCGCCAGGCGGAAAACCTGCGTCAGCTGCCCCGGGCCTATCAGGAGAGCAAGGACGCCATGCGCATTGCCCGCCAGACCGGGCAGGACCGCTCGCTCTATTTCCGGGACATCGGCATGTACCGGGTGCTCCACGCGGCCGCCGGTTCCCGGGAGCTGACCGAGTTCTGCCGCGACACCCTGGGCCCCCTCATCCGCTACGACGCCCAGCACAACATGGAGCTGATGGCCACGCTGGACGCGATCCTTGCCTGCAACGGCAACCTCAAGCAGGCGGCGAAAAAGATGTTCCTGCACTACAACACCGTGCGCTACCGCCAGCGCCTCATTGAGGAGCAGCTGGGCAAGCGCCTGGCCTGCCTGGACGATTACCAGGACCTGAACCTGGCCATGAAGATCTACCGCTTGCGAAAGAACTGAACGCCCGCAAAAAAGGGCCGGCTTTGCCGGCCCTTTTTTGTTTTGCCCCAAAACGCCTGTCCTGCGCCGGGCGTGCCAATTGTTCCTCAGAAACAAAATCAAACGTGCTGTTTTGTCATCCGAAGATAAATACTTTTGCCATGTGATGTGCTAACATTAATGCAGGAACGACCCGGCCAGTCGATGCGGCGCGCTGACCGACGCGGGGGCGGCGCGCACCGAAAACGCGCCGGCCGGCCGGGAGGAAAATCTCCTGCAGGAGAGTTCGCAGAGCAAGTGCAAGGAGGGATTTCTTTGTGAGAGGAACGACCATTCCGCTGTTTCAAAAATCGGACGTGGACGGATTTTTCGGTCTGTTCACAAACAACCTGACCAACGTGCTGGTGCTCACGGGGCTTTTGCTCTACACGGTGCAAATGCCCGGGGAACTGGTGTTCGGGCGGGTGCTGCCGGCGGTGGGGCTGAGTATCTTTGTTGCGGGGCTGCTCTACGCCTTCATGGGCTGGCGGCTGGCAAAAAAAGAAGGGCGCACCGACGTGACCGCCATGCCCACCGGGATCAGCGTGCCCCACATGTTCCTGATCGTTTACATGATCATGCTGCCGGTGAAGCTCCAGACCGGCGACCCCTACCTGGCGTGGTATGCGGGCGTGGCCTGGTGCTTTGTGGAGGGCGTCGTGGAGACGGTGGGCGTGCTGCTGGGCCCGGCCATCCGCAAGATGGTGCCCCGGGCGGCGCTGCTGGGCTCGCTGGCGGGCGCGTCCATCACCTGCATTATGACCAACGGCGCGCTGCAGAGCTTTGAGGTGACCTACATCGCTCTGGCCAGCTTCGCGGTCATCCTGCTGGGCTTTGTGGCCAAAATGCAAATGCCCTTCAAGCTGCCGGCGGGCCTGGTGGCCATCGTGCTGGGCACCCTGCTGGGCTGGCTGTCCGGCTACATGGACCCCGCCGCGCTGAGCGATTCCCTCGCCAACGTGGGCGTGTATGCGCCCAACCTTTCGCTGGAAGCGTTGATGGGCGGCTTCAAGGCCGCTTCGCCCTATCTGGTGACGGCCATCCCCCTGGGCATGTACAACTTCATGGAAACGCTGGACAATCTGGAGAGCGCCGCCGTGGCGGGCGACTCCTACGACACCCGCCAGGTCATGCTGGCGGACGGCTTCACCAGCATTCTGGGCGCGCTGTTCGGCAGCGTGGTGCCCACCGCGGTGTACATCGGCCACCCCGGCTGGAAGAGCGTGGGCGCGCGGCTGGGCTACTCCTGGATGAACGGCCTGGCGGTGCTGCTGATCTCGGTGTTCGGCATGACCTCGGTGATGATCAACATCGTGCCCATGGCGGCGCTGCAGCCCATCCTCATCTACATCGGCATTCTCATCGGCTCCCAGGCCTTTGAGCATGTGCCCAAGGCCCACTTCCCGGCGGTCATCCTGGCGCTGCTGCCCTGGCTGGCCGACTGGGGGATCACCCAGATCGACAACGCCCTGGCGGCCGCCGGGACCAGCGCCGCCGCCGTGGGGCTGGAGGCCCTGAGCGGCGCGGGCATTTACTACCGCGGCTTTGAGATCATCGGCAACGGCAACATCCTGGTGAGCATGCTCTGGGCCTCGCTGCTGGTGTTCATGCTGGAGCGCCGCCTGTGGGCGGTGGTGGGCGCCTGCGCCGTGGGCGCGGTGTTCACCTTCTTCGGGGTCATCCACGCCGCCGGCGTGGGGGTGGCCCAGGAGCTTCCGGCGGTGGCGGGCTACCTGCTGATGGCTCTCGTCAGCGTGCTGATCTTCCGCTTCTCGGCCCGCGCCAAACAAACCGACGACGCCGCACCCGCGGCATAAACATTCCACAACCAAGGAGGAAACCAAAATGAAGACCTATTCCGCCCAGGCTCTGCCTTATGAGTTCGATTTCGACCTGGAGCATACCGCCCTGCTCATCATCGACATGCAGCGTGACTTCTGCGAGCACGGCGGCTTTGGCGAAAAGCTGGGCAACGACATTGCCCTGACCAAGGGGATCATCCCCACCGTCAAGACCATGCTGGAGGCCGCCCGGGAGAAGGGCATGATGGTCATCCACACCCGCGAGGGCCATCGCCCCGACCTGAGCGACTGCCCGCCCGCCAAGCTGAACCGCGGCCGCAAGCAGGGCGCCGGCATTGGCGACATGGGCCCCATGGGCCGCATTCTGGTGCGGGGCGAGTACGGCCACGACATCGTGGAGGAGCTGTATCCCATCGAGGGCGAGCCCATCATCGACAAGCCCGGCAAGGACGCCTTCTACGCCACCGACCTGGAGCTGATCCTGCGCAACAAGGGGATCACCAAGCTGATCGTCTGCGGCGTGACCACCCATGTGTGCGTGAGCACCACCATCCGCGCCGCCAACGACCGCGGCTTCGACTGCCTGCTGCTGAGCGACTGCTCCGCCGCCTTTGACCCTGCGGACCACGAGGCCGCGGTGCGCAACATCTGGCAGCAGGGCGGCATTTTCGGCTGGGCCACCACCTCCGACAAGGTGATCGTCGCGCTGAACGCCTGAGCCACAACGCTTTATTTGATGAGAGGGGAATAACTCAATGAACAACGCGAAACAAACGGTCGGCACTCCGCTGTGGGCGTCCGGCGACCTGAACGGCTTCTTTGGCCTGTTCTCCAACTCTTTGACCAACTTCCTCACCGCCGTGGGCCTTCTGTCCGGCATTGCAATGCCCGGCGACATCGTCTTCGGCAAGATCGTGCCCGGCGCGGCGCTGAGCATTGCCCTGGGCAACTTCATTCTGGGCTGGTTTGCCCGCCGCATGTCGGTGAAGGAGAACCGCAGCGACGTGACCGCCATGCCCTACGGCCTCAGCGTGCCCCACTACTTTGCGGTGGCGCTGGCGGTCATCCTGCCCACCTACGCCGCCACCGGCGACTGGACCGTGGCCTGGGCCACCGGCGTGGTGTGGAACCTGATCGAGGGCATTATCATGCTGGTGGGCGCTTTTGTGGGCCCCACCCTGAAAAAGCACATCCCCCGCTCGGCCATGCTGGGCGCCCTGGCGGGCTTTGCCCTCACCTTCATCTCCGGCGTGCCCATGGGTGAAGTGTTCGGCGCGCCCTACATCGGCCTGGTCTGCTTCATCATCCTGATGGTGGGCTGGCTGGCCCATAAGCGCCTGCCCTTCAACATGCCTGCCGGCGCTTTTGCCATCCTGGTGGGCACCGTCATCGCCTGGGCCACCGGCTATCTGCAGCCCGCCGACGTGACCGCCGCCGTGCAGGACTTCGGCATTCCCATCCCCGGCGTGACCGTCAACCTCTTCGGCATGGGCTTCGCTCAGATCGCCCCCTTCCTGCCCGCCGCCATCCCCCTGGGCATCTACGACTTCCTGGAAAGCCTTGACAACCTGGAAAGCGCCGATGCCGCCGGCGAGCACTATCCCGTTGCCCTGTGCATGAGCATTCCCGCCATCCTCACCATCCTGGGCGCCTGCATTGGCAGCGTGTTCCCCACCATCATCTACATCGGCCATCCCGGCTGGAAGGCCACCGGCGCCCGCGTGGGCTATTCCTTCCTCACCGGTGCTGCCATCCTGGTGCTGTCCTTCACCGGCCTGCTGGCCCTGGTGTCTGCGGTCATTCCCCTGGTGGCGCTGCTGCCCATCCTGATCTACATCGGCATGGTCATTGGCAACCAGGCGTTCTCCACCGCCAAGCCCCGCCACATCCCCGCCATCGTGCTGGCCTTCCTGCCCTACATCGGCAGCTTCCTGGCCGGCAAGATCGACTCCACCATCACCGCGGTGAACAGCGCGCTGGCCGCTGCCGGCTCCAACATCACCGTGGCCATCTCGGACATCGCCACCGAAGGCGTTGTGAACGTGACCAACGCGGTGATGAGCGGCAACGGCGTGCCCTACCTGGGCTGGATGCGCCTGAGCAAAGGCGACATCATCATCGCCATGCTGCTGGCCTCCATCGTCATCTACGTCATTGACAAGCACTATCTGAAGGCCGCCATCTACTGCGCGATCGGCGCGGTGCTCTCCTTCTTCGGCATCATCCACGCGGCCACCTTTGGAATCAACGTGGGCCCGGCGGTGACCATGGGCTACCTGGGCATGGCCATCGTGCTGGTGGTGATGACCTACTACCGCAAGCAGGACAACGTTCTGGATCCGGAAGTGCTGGCGGAAGAAGCGGCTGCCCATCACGAGTGAGTTTTTTCCCAAGGCGCGCGGAGCGGGCGGACCGCTCCGCGCGCCCTTTCCAGAACCGGGAGGTGATCCCAGTGGACCGAACCATCGAAGCGGTGCGCCTGGAGCAGCTGCTGCACCGGCGGCTGCAAACGCCCGGCGAGGGTGTGGTGCGCGGTGTTTACCGCCACAGCGTCAATGTGGAGACGCAGGGGCTGCTTTTCACCGTGCTGCACCCCACGCCGGACAGCGGCCCCGCCTGCGCCATCCTGGCCCGGGGCGCGGATTTTTCCGCCCTGGACATTGTGCCCGGGCAGACCGTTCGCTGGGGGCACGGCGCGTTGGAGATGGGCGGGCTGCGGCTCGTCTGGCCCGGCGCGGAGGTGTGCGACTGCCGCTTTGGCGCGCGGGCGCTGCCCCTCCCGGACCCTGCCGCCGCTGCCTGCCGCCTGGAGGCGCTGCTGGCGCCCGCCGCACAAAAAAACGCCGCCCGCTGGGGCGAGGAGCTGCGCGAAGCCCTCGACCTGCGCGCGGGCGGCGTCTGTGCGGCGCTGGAACAGCGCGCCGACCCGGCACAGCAGGTCCGGCGGCTGGTGGGCTTCGGCCCGGGGCTCACGCCTTCGGGCGATGACATCCTCACCGGGTTCTACGCTGCCCTGCGGGTGCTGGGCGGCGGCGCGGCGGACCTGACAGGGCTGGAAAACGCCCTGGCCGCCTGCGCCGCACGCACCACCCAGGTGGGCGGCTGGATGCTGACCTGCGCGCTGGACGGGCGCTGGCGGGCCAGCCTGCAGGCGGTGCTTGCCGCCTGCGCCGACCCGGCGCTGACGGGCCTGCCGGAAGCGGTGGAGCAGCTGCTGACGGTGGGCGCCAGTTCCGGTTATGACATGTGTTCCGGCGTGCACAGGGCCCTGAGCCTTGTGAGCCGGCTGAATAGGAGTGAAGACAATGGCTGATCTGATCTGTGTCAGACAAAACGCATACTACGATTCCGTCACCCTGATGACCCTTTCCAACAAGCTCAAGAAGATGGAGGGCGTGCAGGACGCGGTGGTCTCCATGGCCACCGACATGAACAAGGAGCTGCTGGCGGGGATCAACCTGTCCAACGCCGAGGTGGAAGCCGCCGGCGCCAACGATCTGCTGATCGCCGTGCGGGCCGACAGCGACGAGCTGTGCCAGCAGGTGAGCGAGCAGGTGGACGTGCTGCTGGCCGCCAACGGCAAGGGCGGCAAGAAAAAGACTGAGCAGACCTTCCGCACCATCGCCCAGGCCAAGGGCGCCGAGCCCGAGCTGAACCTGGCGGTGATCTCGGTGGCGGGCAAGTACGCCGCCCGCGAAGCCCGTCAGGCGCTGAAAAACGACATGCATGTAATGCTCTTTTCCGACAACGTCACCGTGGAGCAGGAGAAGGAGCTCAAGGAGATGGCCCACGAGAAGGGCCTGCTGGTCATGGGCCCGGACTGCGGCACCGCCATCCTGAACGGCGTGGGCCTGTGCTTCGCCAACCAGGTGCGCCGGGGCGACATCGGCATGGTGGGCGCCTCCGGCACCGGCCTGCAGGAAGTCACCGTTCTGGTGGACCGTCTGGGCGGCGGCGTCTCCCAGGCCATCGGCACCGGCGGGCGCGACCTGTCGGCGGACATCGGCGGCCGCATGATGTTGGACGGCATTGACCTGCTGGACGCGGACGAAGCCACCCGCGTCATCGTGCTGATCTCCAAGCCCCCGGTGAAAGAGGTGGCGGACAAGGTGCTGGCCCGCGTGGCCCGGTGCAAAAAGCCCGTGGTGGTCTGCTTCATCGGCGCCGCCGGCGGCGAAGACGTGCCCGGCGCGGTGTTTGCCAAGAGCCTGGACGACGCCGCCCGCAAGGCGGTGGCTCTGTCCAAGGGTCAGGCGCTGGAAGAGGAAGCTCCCTTCCAGGCTCCCGCCGCCCTGCTGGAAGCGGCCAAGGCCCTCGCCCCCGGGCAGAAGTACATCCGCGGCCTCTACTGCGGCGGCACCCTGGCCTCCGAGGCTCTTTATGAGATCGCCAAGGAGTGCAGCCCCGTCTACAGCAACGTGGCCAAAAAGCCCGAGCAGAAGATGAAAGACCTGGCGGTGAGCGAGGCTCACACCATCATCGACCTGGGCGACGACGCCTTCACCGTGGGCCGTCCTCACCCGATGATCGAGCCGGAGCTGCGCAACGACCGCCTGCTGGCGGAGGCGCTGGACCCCGAGACCGCCGTGGTGCTGCTGGACTTCGAACTGGGCTACGGCTCTCACGAAGACCCGGCGGGCGTGGCGCTGGAGGCCATCCGCGCCGCGCAGGAGAAGAACCTGGCCGCCGGCCGCAAGGTGCTCTTTGTGGGGTATATCCTCGGCACTGACAGCGACTTCCAGAACTATGCCGCCCAGCGCGCCGCGCTGGAAGAGGCGGGCGTTGTGGTGGCCGGCAGCAACCTGGACGCGGTGCGCATGGCGCTGGCCGCGGTGAATGGGAGGTAAGGGAAATGAGCGAACAGAACTTGTTCGGCAGTGAGCTGCACATCCTGAATGTGGGCACGCCGCTGTTTCAGAAAGAGATCGCCCGGCAGCAGGTGCCCTGCCTGCATGTGGACTGGAAACCCGCCGCCGGCGGCGACCCGGTGCTGATCGACGCGCTGGACCGCCTGCTGGAGGACCCGGAGGTGGACGAGGCCAACCGCATTGCCGCCGAGAAGATCAAGAACGCCCACCCGGTGCTGGTGGACATCGACCAGGCCATCCGGGTCATCCCCGGCATGACCCCCAAGACCATCCTTCACGCCGGCCCGCCCATCGCCTACAAGGACATGTGCGGCCCCATGCGGGGCGCCATCATGGGCGCTCTGATGTATGAGGGGCTGGCCGCCACCGCCGAAGAGGCGGACGCCCTGGCCGCCAGCGGCGAGATCACCTTCTCGCCCTGCCACGAGCACCACGCCGTGGGCCCCATGGCCGGTATCATCTCCCCCAGCATGCCGGTGCATGTGGTGAAGAACGTCACCGACGGCAACTGCAGCTACGCCACCGTGAACGAGGGCCTGGGCAAGGTGCTGCGCTTCGGCGCCAACAGCCCCGAAGTGCTGGACCGCCTGCGCTACATCCAGAACGAGTTCATGCCGGTGCTGAAGCAGGTCATCGCCCTGGCCGGCGGCGTGGACCTGAAGAACCTCACCGCCCAGGCGCTGAACATGGGCGACGAGTGCCACAACCGCAACAAGGCGGCTACCGCCCTGCTCATCCGCGACCTGCTGCCCTATTTCCTGGACGACTCCATCGACCAGGCGGCCGCCAAGAAGGCCCTGGCCTTCATGCGGGGCAACGAGCACTATTTCCTCAACCTGTCCATGCCCGCCTGCAAGAGCATGCTGGAGGCCGCCCACGGCGTGCCCAAGTCCACCGTGGTCACCGTGATGGCCCGCAACGGCGTGGAGTTCGGTATCAAAGTCAGCGGCATGCCCGCCGACATGTGGTTCACCGGCCCCGCCCAGATGGTGGAGGGCCTGATGTTCCCCGGCTTCGACGAGAGCGACGCGGCCCCCGACCTGGGCGACAGCGCCATCACGGAGACCACCGGTATCGGCGGCTTTGCCATGGCGGCCGCGCCCTCCATCGTGCAGTTCGTGGGCGGCAGCGTGTCCGACGCGCTGACCTACAGCACCCAGATGTACGACATCACCACCTCCGAGAACCCCAGCTATTCGCTGCCCCCGCTGGACTTCCGCGGCGCCGCCACCGGTATCGACGTGCGCAAGGTGCTGGCCAGCGGTATCCTGCCGGTCATCAACACCGGCATGGCCCACAAAGAGGCCGGCGTGGGCCAGGTGGGCGCGGGCATTGTGCACCCGCCCGTGCTCTGCTTTGAAAAGGCCGTGGCCGCCTGCGCCGACGCCTACGAAAAGGGCTGAGCCTTTAAAACCTTTAAGGAGAATGCAACATGGCTAAGATCGTCATCGCCCTGGGCGGCAACGCCCTGGGCAACACCCCCGCCGAACAGCTGGCGCTGGTCACCGGCACCGCCAAGCCCATCGTGGACCTGATCGAGGCGGGCAACCAGGTCATCATCGCCCACGGCAACGGGCCCCAGGTGGGCATGATCAACCTGGGCATGTCCACCGCCGCGGCGGCAGGGGCCATCAAGGCCGACATGCCCTTCCCCGAGTGCGGGGCCATGAGCCAGGGCTACATCGGCTATCATCTGCAGAACGCCATCAACAACGAGCTGACCGCCCGCGGCCTGGACAAGCCGGTGGGCACCCTGGTCACCCAGGTGCTGGTGGACGAGGCGGACCCCGCCTTCCAGAAACCCTCCAAGCCCGTGGGCGCCTTCTACACCAGAGAAGAGGCGGACAAGATCGCCGCCGAGAAGGGCTACACCATGGTGGAGGACGCGGGCCGCGGCTGGCGCCAGGTGGTGGCAAGCCCCAAGCCCGTGGACGTGGTGGAAAAGAAAATGGTCAACACCCTGGTGGACGCAGGCTACGTGGTCATCACGGTGGGCGGCGGCGGCATTCCGGTGGTGCGCCGGGAGGGACGCCTGGTGGGCGTGCCCGCCGTCATCGACAAGGATTTTGCCAGCGCCAAGCTGGCCCAGCTGGTGGGGGCCGATAAACTGGTCATTCTCACCGCGGTGGACCGGGTGGCCATCAACTGGGGCAAGCCGGACCAGAAAAACCTGGAGATGATGACCATCGCCCAGGCCGAGCAGTACTGCGCCGAGGGCCAGTTCGCCCCGGGCAGCATGCTGCCCAAAGTGCAGGCTGCCATGAGCTTTGCCGCCACCGGCGGCGAGGCCATCATCGCCAGCCTGGAAAAGGCCGCGGCGGCCCTCAAGGGCGAGAGCGGCACCCGTGTGGTGCGCTGAGCGCCCCCGTTACATTACGCTATCCACGCATTTTTCGATCCTCTCATTTTTCTCTTTGCTGGAAAACGGCGCCGGGAGACCCCGGCGCCGTTTTCCTTGGCTTTTTTATGAGGCGGCTTCTGCCTCTTTTTTCGCCCTGCGCAGCACCGGCAGGTAGCAAAGCCCCACCAGCACCGCCGCCAGCAGGCAGATGACCGCCAGATACGCCAGCCATTGACCCACGCTGGTCAGCGGGATGGGCAGGGGCGGCTTGTAGGTGAAAAAGAAGTTGGTGGCGTATTCCACGCTGATGAGCTCGCCGTCCTCGTAGGTGGCGGCGGCGAACATGGAGTTGAGGTAGAGGGAGGCCATGGCCAGTGCGCCCAGAATGCCCAGGGTGGAGAAGTAGTGCTTCGGGCGCAGCTCCACCTCGCCGCACAACGGAATGTAGGCCCCCAGCACCACCAGCATGGAGTGATAGAGGAAGAACTGATAGGCCAGGGGATGGGTGAACGCCTGGCTGACCTCAATGCTGGAGGAAAAGATGGAAGGCATGGCCAGCGCCAGCGCCGCGCCGATGAGGGCGGTGGGGTACATGAAGGCCAGCACCGTGGTGCGGGCTTTGCCCGGCCGGGCAAAGCGGACAAAGAAGATCAGCAGGATCTGAATGCTGCACAGGTGAAAGGGCAGGTGCTGCATTTCCATATAGGGCAGCAGCATGGAGCCGTCCGCGGAGGGGACCATTTTGATGACGCTCAGGTCCTTCACCAGCTCGGAGAGAACGCACAGCACGCAGCAGACGCTGAGCACGCTTTTCAGCGGCGGGCGGCGCCTTTGCAGAAAGGCCAGCGCCCCGGCGATGACGGCGGCGCTGATGGCAAGCCAGACGAAATGATAGACGGTGAACATGACACCCGCTCCTTTTGTTCCGGCCCGGGGCCGGTGGATACAGCCTGATTGTACTATATCTCGCCGCGCTCCACAATGAAAGGCGGGTGAAATTTTGATAAAAAGGCGGCAAAAAGGAAGAAACAGGCGGTTTTCATCGAGAGAGTTTTATAGTAAAATGTCAAAAGGAAAGAAGTACGCTTCGGGCAGTTGAGGAAAAGGAAGTGCTTGTTTGAAAATCAAAGAGATGGCGTTTTTTGCGCTGCGGCTTGCGGGGCCGGCAGCGCTCACCGCCGGCGGCCTTGTGTGGCTGGCGGCGGTGCTGGCCGCTGGCGGAAGCCCGGCGGGGCTTGCGGCCTTCGCCGTGCTGTTTTTTGTTGCCGTCCTGTGCGCGGGGCGGCTGCTGACCGGGTTTGCGGTGCCCGGCATGGGGGAGGCGGCCCGGCTGGCCGTTTCCTTCTGCGTGGGCGAAGCCCTGCTGCTGGCGGGCTGGTGGCTCCTGGGGCGCTGGGGCGCCTGGGCGGCCCTTGCCCCCGCCCTTGTGCTGGGCGCGGCGGGGGCGGCCGGGTGGCTGCGGGAAAAACCCCGCCTTCGGCTGCGCCTGCCCGGCGGGCCGGCGAGCCTTTTGCTGCTGTTCATGGGCATGTTCCTGTTTTTCCACGCCTTCTGGGGCGTGCTGCCCGCCGCCACCCCCGAGCGGCTGGGGGTGTGGACGTATAATCAAGACCTGCTGTGGAGCGTGGGCAACGCGGCGTCGGGCGCTTTCGGCGCGCCCTTCGGGGACATGCGCATGGCCGGATATGCCCTCAACTACCACTATCTCAACGACCTGAGCGCCGGGCTGCTGGCCCGGGCGGCAGGGGCCAGCGCCTGGGCGGGGCTGGCCTTTTACTGGTACGCCCCGGTGGGCCTTTTGACGCTGGCGGCGCTGTGGGCGCTGGCAAAGCGCCTGGGCGCGGGGGACTGGCTGGCCGCCCTGGCGGCAGGGGCGGTGTTCTTTATGAACAGCCGCTTCAGCGAGCAGCCCTTCCATCTCTTCACCAACACCAACGGCATGGGCACGGCGCTGCTGGGCCTGTGCGGCGTGCTGCTTCTGGCCGACCGGGCGCTGGAAGGGGAGAAGCCCTCCCGGGCGTTCTGGCCCTGTTTTTTCCTCGCCTGCGCCGCCCTGTGCATGATCAAAAGCACCCTGGGCGCGCTGGCTGCCTGCGCGCTGGTGGCCGCCGCGGCGGTGTCGCTGGTCACCGGGCGCTTCAAAGCCTCCATGGCCGGGCTGGCGGGCCTTTGCGCCGCGGCCTTCGGCGCCTGCTGGGCGCTGGTGTTCCGGGGCGCGGTGAACAACCTGATGTTCAGCGGCCTCGACCGGGTGGGCGAGCTGCCCGAAGCGCTGGTGAACGCCTCGCTGCTGGGCCTTGTGCTCTATCTCGCCTCGCTGCCCTGGAGCCTCGCCCATTTCCGCAAGCTCACCTTCGCCCAGCTGTGCGTCAACGCCATCGCGGTGGGCGGCGCGGCGGCTTTCGCCCTCTACACCCACTATTCCTTCTCCCAGGTCTACTTTTTGCTGGCGGCCATCCCCATGTTGTGGCTGGCGGCCATGCCCGCGCTGGAGTGCTGTGGCCGGTGGCTGGCGGCGCGGCGGGCTTCGCTGCGGCCGCTGGGAGCGGCGGCTCTGGGCGCGGCGTGCCTTTGCGCCTTCGGCTGGCAGCTGGCCGACGTGGTGCCCGAGTGCCGGGAGGGAGTGCAGGCGGCGCTGCGCTGCGCCGGGCTGCGGATGAGCCAGCCCACGGAGGAGAGCATTCTCGCAGGCGACTGGCAGGCCGCCCGCTGGCTGGAGGAAAACAGCGACCCGGCGGACATTTTTGCCACCAACCGCAACAACAAGACCTTTGCCGGCTCGGACGGCGTGTTCCACTTTTACACCGCCGCCAGCGAGCGGCGCAGCTATCTGGAAAGCTACCGCTACGCGCTGGACTACGACAATGCCTACGCCGAGACCCGCCGCCGGCTGGAACAGGTGAGCGACGCCATCTTCTACCGGCTGGGCGAGGAGGAAGCCTTCCGGCTGGCCCGGGAGGAAGGCGTGGACTGGCTGCTGGTGTCCACCCAGGTGGAGGGCTGGCCCCAGTGGCAGCGGACCCCGGGCTTTGCAAACGACGCGGTGCGCCTTTACAAGGTGCCAGCGTGAAGGATTAAGAAGGAGTGACTTGACTTGAAAAAGAAATTGTCTCTGCGCCTGACGGCCCTGGCCCTGGCGCTCACCCTGGCCCTGGGCTGCGCCGGCTGCGGCGCCGCGCCCGCGCCGGGCAGCGGTTCCGCCCCCGCCTCCGTGCCGGCTTCCCAGCCTGCCAGCGAGCCCGCCGGCGAGGCCGGAAGCCTGACCCTTACCGACCAGGCGGGCCGCACCGTGGAGCTGGCCGCCCCCGCCGAGACGGTGGTCAGCGGCTACTACATCAGCACCTACGCGGTGCTGGCCCTGGGCAAGGGCGACGCGGTGGTGGGCCTTGAGAAAAAGGCCGACACCCGCTCCCTCTACCAGATGGCCGCCCCCGAGCTCATCGAAAAGCCCGGCGTGGGCACCATGAAGGAGATGGACGTGGAGGCCGTGGCCGCGCTGGAGCCGGACCTGGTCATCCTGCCCGCCGCCCTCACCGACTACGCCGACACCCTGGCTGAGCTGGGCATTCCCGCCCTGGTGGTGGCCCCCGAGAGCCACGAGGCGCTGGTGGAGATGATCGAGCTGCTGGGCAAGGCCCTGGGCGCGGAGGACGCCGCCGCGGCCCTCACCGGCTACTATGATGAGCAGCTGGAGCGCATGGCCGCCCTCACCGAGGGCGCGGAAAAGCCCACCGTCTACATGGCCTCCAACTCCAGCTATCTGAGCTGCGCCCCCGCGGCCATGTACCAGAACTACCTGGTGGAGACCGCCGGCGGTGTGAACGCTGCCGCCTCTCTGGAAGGGGATTACTGGACCGAGGTGTCCTATGAGGACATCCTGGCCATGGCCCCCGAAGTCATCGTGGTGCCCTCCGGCGCGGAGTACACCGCCGCCGACGTGCTGGCAGACGCCCAGCTGGCGGGCGTGCCCGCCGTGGAGAACGGCAAAGTCTACCAAATGCCCGCGGGCCTTGAGGAGTGGGATTCTCCCATTCCCTCCGGCATTCTGGGCTGCCTGTGGCTGACCAGCGTGCTGCACCCGGAACAGTATCCCTTTGAGGAGTTCGTGGCCGACGCGGCGGACTTCTACCAGACCTTCTACGGTTTTGCCGTGGACGAGAGCCTCATCACCAAGTAAATTTCCCGGAGAATAAACGAAAGGGGAGAGCGCCATGAACAGCACCCGCACCCGTGCCGCCCTGGCCGGCTGCCTTGTGGCGGTGGCCGCGCTGGCCGCCGCGGGGCTGCTCACCGGCAGCTTCCCCCTTTCTTTTTCTGAAATTTTGCAGGACCCCGGCGGCCTTTCCGCCCGGGTGTTCTGGCAGCTGCGCCTGCCCCGCACCCTCATGGGCCTGGCGGGCGGCTGGGCCCTGGGCATGGCGGGCGGCGTGTATCAAACGGTGTTCGCGAACCCCCTGGCCTCCCCGGACCTCACCGGTGTGTCCTCGGGGGCCAGCCTCGGCGCCGCGGCAGCCATCGTGCTGGGCGCGGGCGGGCGGCTGTCGGTGACGCTGTTCTCCTTCGCCTTCGGCATGGCCGCCCTGGCGGCGGTGCTGGGCCTGGTGAGCGCGGCGCGCCTTGCCCGCACCGGCAGCTACCTGCTGGCGGGGGTCATCGTGTCCTCCCTGGCGGAGGCGGGGCTGATGGTGCTCAAGACCCTGGCCGACCCGGAGGGCCAGCTGGGAGCCATCGAAAGCTGGACCATGGGCAGCCTTTCCGCCGTCACGGCCCAAAAGATCGCCCTGCCCGCCCTGCTGGCGGCGGGGTGCGCCCTGTTGCTGTGGCTTGCGCGAAAGCCCATCCTCATGCTCAGCCTGGGGGAGAGCACCGCCCGCAGTCTGGGCCTTGACCCGGCCCTCTGGCGGGCTTTGGTGCTCAGCCTCACCACCCTGATGGTGGCGGCGGTGGTGTCGGTGTGCGGCGCGGTGGCCTTCGCGGGCCTCATCGCTCCCCACATCGCCTTTTTCCTCGGCGGGCGGCGGGGCGGATCTTACCTTGCCCTGTGCGGCCTGTGCGGGGCGGCGGTGCTGCTGGCGGCGGACCTGCCCGCCCGGCTGCTCAACCTGCCCCTCAGCATTTTCACGGTGGCGGCGGCGGTGCCTGTGCTGCTGGTGCTGCTGGTGCGGCAGGGAAGGGGAGGTGAGGACGACGCTTGAAGTGAAAGACCTCACCGCGGGCTACCAAACGCCGGTGGTAAAAAACGTCTCCTTTGAAATCAAAGAAGGCCAGCTGGCGGCCATCCTCGGCCCCAACGGCGCGGGCAAATCCACCCTGCTGAACGCCATGTCCGGCGGGGTGCGCAAAACCTCCGGCCGGGTGCTGGTGAACGGGCAGGACTGCATGCCCCTCTCCCCAAAACAGCGGGCGCGGCGGCTGGCGCTGGTGCGCCAGCAAATCCCCCTGTTGCCCGGCGTGCGGGTGAGGGAGGTGCTGGAGATGGGCCGCTACGCCTGGGACGGCCCCTTAGGCACCGGCCCGGAGACCCGGCGGGCGGTGGCCGAAGCCGCCCGGGCCTTTGGCCTGGACGCTCTTCTGAACATCGACTGCGCCGCCCTCAGCCAGGGCCAGCGGCAGCTGGTGCACCTGGCCCGGGCCATGGCGCAGAGCGCCCCGGTGCTGCTGCTGGACGAGCCGGGCAGCGCGCTGGATTTTTCCAATACCCACCGGCTGTTCCGCCTGCTGGGCGAGCAGCTGGCTCAGGGCGGGCGGTGCGCCGCGGCGGTGCTTCACGACCCGGCGCTGGCCCTGCGCTATTGCAGCCCGGTGCTGCTGCTGAAGGAGGGCCGCCTGGTGGAGCGGCTGGAGCCGGTGACCTGCACTCCGGCCCGGCTGGAGCAGGCTTTGTGCCTTCTTTATCCCGGAATACGGGTCAAAGAGGACAAGGAGACGGGGCATTTGCTCTGCACAATTGAATAAAAGGGAGATTTTTGCCGCCCGCTCGCGGAAAATGTGGATTTTCTGTGAACGGGCGGTATAATTGTTTTGTTTGCTTTGAAAAACGCCGAGGAGGAGCACGATGGAAAAGACAAAACAATACGTCACTCCCTATGATTTCGAAGGCCGGCTGCCTCTGGCCCAGGCCATCCCGCTGGGCCTGCAGCATGTGCTGGCCATGTTCGTGGGCAACCTGACCCCCATCCTCATCATCACCAACCTCTGCGCTGCCATTGGCGGCGGGGCGGATTTTGCGGCCATTCAGGTGAGCCTGCTGCAGAACGCCATGCTGGTGGCGGGCATCGTCACCCTGGTGCAGCTCTACGCCGTGGGCCCCGTGGGCGGCAAAGTGCCCATCATCATGGGCACCAGCTCCGGCTTCATCGGCGTGTTCCAGAGCGTGGTCAAGGTGATGGGCGGCGGCGTGGCCGCCTACGCGGCCATCATGGGCGCGTCCATCCTGGGCGGCCTGTTTGAGACGGTGCTGGGCGCCTTCCTCAAGCCCCTGCGCCGCTTCTTCCCCGCGGTGGTCACCGGCACGGTGGTGCTTTCCATCGGCCTGTCCCTCATCAGCGTGGGCGTGGGCTCCTTCGGCGGCGGCACCTCCGCCGCGGACTACGGCTCGCTGGAAAACCTGCTCATCGGTCTGGCGGTGATGGTCATCGTGCTGGCCCTCAAACACGGGGCAAAGGGCATGGCCAGCTCCTCCTGTATCCTCATCGGCATTGTCTGCGGCTATGTGATCTGCGGCGTGCTGGGCCTGGTGCTGCCCACCACCGGCGTGACCGCCGAGGGCGTGGAGTACACCAAAGCCTGGGTGCTCAACTGGGACAAGGTGCTGGAGGCCGACTGGTTCGCCGTGCCCCAGCTCATGCCGGTGAAGCCGGTGTTTGACCTGCGGGCCATCCTGCCGGTGATGGTGATGTTCATCGTCACCGCCGTGGAGACGGTGGGCGACATCTCCGGCGTCACCGAGGGCGGCATGGGCCGTGAGGCCACCGACACGGAGCTGTCCGGCGGCGTCATCTGCGACGGCCTGGGCTCCTCCTTCGCGGCGCTGTTCGGCGTGCTGCCCAACACCTCCTTCAGCCAGAACGTGGGCCTTGTCACCATGACCCGGATCGTCAACCGCATGGCCCTGGCCTGCGGCGCGGTGTTCCTGGTGCTCTGCGGCCTGCTGCCCAAGCTCGCGGCGCTGGTGTCCATCATGCCCCAGAGCGTGCTGGGCGGCGCGGCGGTCATCATGTTCTCCTCCATCGTGATGAGCGGCATTCAGCTCATCACCCGCGACCCCCTCACCCCCCGCAGCATGTCCATCGTGGCGGTGGCGCTGGGCCTGGGCTACGGTCTCGGCGCCAACAGCGCCGTGCTGGTGGGCCTGCCCCAGTGGGTGCAGCTGGTGTTCGGCGGCTCCGGCATCGTGCCCGCCGCCTTCGTGGCCATCGTGATGAACCTGCTGCTGCCCAGGGAAAAAGAGGCGTAAGAACATTTTTGCGGCCCCCGGCTCTGAAACCGGGGGCTTTTTTCCGCCCCGCGTTGGCGCGGCGGCGCAAATGTGCTACAATGAAACTGAAAAATCGTCACAGGGAGGAAACGCTGTGCTGACCATCAAAAACTACGCCCGCCCCGAAACGGTGGAAGAGGCTCTGAGCCTGCTTCGGGCGAAAAAGAGCAACGTGGCCCTGGGAGGTATGCTCTGGCTGAAACTGCAGAGTAAAACCGTGGACACCGCCGTGGACCTTTCCGGCCTGGGCCTCGACGCCATCGAGGAGACGGACGGGGGCTGGCGGATCGGAGCCATGGTGAGCTTGCGGCAGCTGGAGACCCACGAGGGCCTTGCCGCCTTCACCGGTGGGGCCATGGCCGAGAGCGTCAAACACATCGTGGGGGTGCAGCTGCGCAACCTTGCCACCATCGGCGGCAGCGTGTTCGGGCGGTTCGGCTTCTCCGACCCTCTCACCCTGCTGCTGGCGCTGGACGCGAAGGTGGAGCTGGCCGAAGCCGGGCGGATGAGCCTTGAAGAATTCGCCGCTTCGTCCATCCGCAAGGATATCCTCACCCATATCTTCATCCCCGGCGGCAAGGTGGAGGCGGTGTATCTCTCCCAGCGCAATTCCGCCACCGATTTTCCCGTCCTCACCTGCGCGGTGGTGCGCCGGGAGGGCAAGGTGGCCTGCGCCGTGGGCGCCCGCCCCGCCCGGGCGGCCCGCTTTGACGACGAAGCGGGGCTGCTGGCGAAGGGCGTGAACGAAGAAAGCGCCGCCGCCTTTGCCGGGGACGTTGCCCGCCGGGCAGTGTTCGGCTCCAACACCCGGGGCTCGGCGGAGTACCGCAGAGAAGTCTGCCGGGCGCTGGTGAGCCGCGCCGCTTTGAAACTGGAGGAGAAGTGAGCCATGGAGATAAACTTTGTTTTGAACGGCCGTCCGGTGGCCGCCGCTGTGCGGCCCGACACCCTGCTCCTGGATCTGGTGCGCCAGAAAGGGTGCCTCAGCGTCAAGCGGGGCTGTGAGACCTCCAATTGCGGCCTGTGCACCGTCCTGCTGGACGGCGCGCCGGTGCTCTCCTGCTCGGTGCTGGCGGCGCGGGCCGACGGCCGCCGGGTGGACACCCTGGAGGGCCTGCAGGAAGAAGCCCGCCCCTTTGCCGAGTTCATCGCCGACCAGGGCGCGGAGCAGTGCGGCTTTTGCAATCCCGGCTTTGTGATGAACACCATCGCCCTGCTGCGGGAGAACCCCGACCCCACCGACGACGACATCCGCGCCTTCCTGGCGGGGAACCTCTGCCGCTGCTCCGGCTACGAGGGGCAGCTGCGGGCCATCCGCGCCTTTTTGAACAGCCGAAAAGGGGGTGAGGGCCGTGAGTGAGACTTCCCGCCGCGCCGTGGGCGCGCCCGTGCGCAAAAAGGACGCCATGGCCCTCCTGCTGGGCAAGCCCGTTTACACCGAGGACGTCACCCCGGCGGACTGCCTGGTGGTCAAGGTGCTGCGCAGCCCTCACGCCAACGCCATGATCGAGTCCATCGACCCCGCCGCCGCCCTGCGCACGCCGGGGGTGGTGGCCGTCTACACCTGGCAGGACGTGCCCCAGAAGCGTTTTACCATGGCGGGCCAGACCTGGCCTGAGCCCTCCCCCTATGACCGGCTCATTCTTGATAAACACGTCCGCTTTGTGGGCGACGCGGTGGCCATCGTGGCCGCCGAGACCGAAGAGGCCGCCGCTCAGGCGCTGAAGCGGATCAAGGTGAAGTATCAGGTGCTGCCCGCGGTGCTGGACCCCCACGAGGCCCTGGACGGCCCGGTGCTGGTGCATCCGGAGGAAAGCTGGAAGGCCCTCTGCCCCGTGGGGGCGGACAACCACCGCAACCTCTGCGCCTCCGGCTCGGAGGCCGACGGCGACGTGGAAGCGGTGCTGGCGGACTGCGACGTGGTGGTGGAGCACACCTACAACACCCAGGCCTGCAACCAGGCCATGATGGAGACCTTCCGCACCTACACCGAGCTGGACGCCTATGGGCGGCTGCATGTGGTGTCCTCCACCCAGATCGTGTTCCATGTGCGGCGCATTCTGGCCAACGCGCTGGATATCCCCAAATCGAAAATTCACGTGGAGAAGCCCCGGATCGGCGGCGGCTTCGGCGCAAAACAGACGGTGGTGGCGGAAGTGTATCCCGCCTTCGTCACCTGGAAGACCGGCCGCGCCGCCCGGATGATCTATTCCCGGCAGGAGAGCCTCATCGCCTCCAGCCCCCGCCATCCCATGGAGGTGAAGGTGCGGCTGGGCGCGAGCAAGGAGGGCGCCATCCGCGCCCTGGACGTTTACACCCTGTCCGACACCGGGGCCTACGGCGAGCACGGCCCCACCACTGTGGGCCTCTCCGGCCACAAGTCCATTCCCCTTTACACAGGGGGCCTCGAGGCGTTCCGTTTTTCCTGGGACGTGGTCTACACCAACCACCAGTCCGCCGGGGCCTACCGGGGCTACGGCGCCACCCAGGGAATTTTTGCCGTGGAGAGCGCGGTGAACGAGCTGGCCGGGCGGCTGGGCATGGACCCGGTGGAACTGCGGCTGAAAAACATCGTGCGGGAAGGCCAGACCATGCCCGCCTACTATAACGAGCCCGCCTCCGCCTGCGCGCTGGACAAGTGCCTTGCCAAGTGCGCCGAGCGCTTCGGCTGGGCGGAAAAGTACCCCGTGCGGGACATGGGCGACGGCAAGATCCGCGCCGCCGGCGTGGCCATCGCCATGCAGGGTTCCGGCATTTCCGGGGTGGACGTGGGCAGCGCCACCATCAAGCTGGGGGACGAGGGCTGCTATAACCTCACCATCGGCGCGGCGGACATGGGCACCGGCTGCGACACCATCCTGGCCCAGATCGCCGCCGACTGCCTGGACTGCGATGTGGACAACATCTCCGTCTTTGGGGCGGACACCGACGCCTCCCCCTACGATTCCGGCTCCTACGCCTCCTCCACCACCTATGTCACCGGCAAGGCGGTGGAAAAGGCCTGCGCCCAGCTGAAGGAGCGTATCTGCGCCCTGGCAGCCCAAATGCTGGACTGCGCCCCCGAAGAGGTGGAGTTCTCCGGCCGCGCCGTGCGCCGGCTGGACGGCAAGGGCGAAGTGAGCCTCACCGACATCGCGGGCCGCTCCATGTGCGGCAGCGCCCCGGTGCTGCAGGTCACCTGCTCCCATTCTTCGCCCACCTCGCCGCCTCCCTTCATGGCGGGCATGGCCGAAGTGGAGGTGGACACCCGCACCGGCGGCGTGAAGGTGCTGGACTACACCGCCGTGGTGGACTGCGGCACCCCCATCAACCCGAACCTGGCCCGGGTGCAGACCGAGGGCGGCCTTGTGCAGGGGATCGGCATGGCCCTGTTTGAATCCATCACCTACAACGAGACCGGCCATCTGGCGGAAAATTCCTTCCTGCAGTATAAGATCCCCACCCGGCTGGACATGGGCAAACTGGACGTGACCTTCGAGGCCAGCTACGAACCCAGCGGCCCCTTCGGCGCCAAGTCCATCGGTGAGATCGTCATCAACACCCCATCGCCGGCCATCGCCCACGCGGTGCAGCGGGCCACCGGCGTGTGGCACCGCCAGCTGCCCATCACGCCGGAAAAGGTGCTGATGGGAATGAAGAACCATGGCTGAACATCTCATCCTGCTGGCGGCGGGCTCGGCCCGCCGCTTCGGTGAAAACAAACTGCTGCGCCCGCTGAACGGCAGGCCTCTCTACGCCCACGGCCTGGCCGCCCTGTTGGCGGCGGCCAAAGAACGCCCGAACGCCGACGTGACGGTGGTCAGCCGCACGCCGGAAATCCTGGCGGCGGCCCGTGCCGCCGGGGCAAAGGCGGTGGAGAGCCCCTTGAGCGAACGGGGCCTTTCCTTCACCATCAAAGCGGCGCTGGATTCTCTGAAACCGTTGAACGAAAGGGACTATCTGCTCTTCGCGGTGGCGGACCAGCCTTTTCTCACCGCCGCCAGCGTAGCGGCGCTGCTGGAACAGGCCGCCCCGCCTACCCGCGGGGCCACCCTCTGCTTTGGCGAAAAGGTGGGCAGCCCCACCCTGTTCAGCGCGTCGCTGGCGGGGCAGCTCCGGGCGCTGGAGGGCGACCGTGGCGGCCGGGCCGTCCTGCGCGCTTTGGGCGGCGAATGCCTGCGGGTGCAGGCAGAAAGCGAACGGGAACTGGAGGACATCGACCTGCCGGAGCAGCTGCCGGCACCCGGGGAAAAAGAATCTCAAAAATAAACCTCAGCAAAAGCCCCGTCTGGTTTGCGCCAGACGGGGCTTTTGCTGTTCCGGGGTGCGCAAAAAACAAGGAAAATGAAAAGATGTTCCAAAAGTATAATAAATGCAACAAAAATACTGTGCGCTATTCACATAAAACTCTACGAAAAGTGGAGTTTTTATATTGAAATCTATAAAATATCGGTTTACAGAAGATGTAAAACTGTGTACGATAAAAGCAGAACAGAAACACATCAATAGAAAAACCGGTGTACAACGGGAATGGTGAAGTTTCGATGGATGAATATTCAAAACTGTTCGCAAAAAATCTGAGACACCTGCGCAAGGGCCATGAGATGACACAGGTGGAACTGGGCAAGGCCATTGGCTATTCGGAAAAGGCGGTCAGCAAATGGGAAAAAGGGCACAGTGTGCCGGAGATCGCTGTTTTGTTCCAACTTGCACAGCTGTTCCACACCACGGTGGAGGCGTTTTTTCAATCCAGCGATGAGCTGTATTTCCTGGGCATAAACGGCGAAGGAACCTCCACTGAGTTCCTGCTCACCAGCGGGGCCAAGATCCCCATCCGTTCCGCATTCGAGCGGGGCTGCAACCCCTGCGACATCGGAATGAGCAACACAAAGGAAATCCTGAAGCGTGGAATCTACCAGGTGTGTCAGGGTGTTTCACCTTCCAGGATCGTTGCCTTTGCCGGCATTTCAGGAACCGGCTCTGTGGAATACGCAAAAGAAATTTACAGCTTCATGCTGGGCATGGGGTTTTACAAGGTCTACAACGGCAGCGATGTGGACAATGTGGTGGCGGCGGCGCTGGGCGAAAACGACGGCGTGGCGGTAATCATCGGCACCGGTATCGCGGCGTTTACACAAAAGGATCGCAAAAAGCACTGCACTGCAGGCTGGGGCCATTATTTTGACCAGGGCGGAAGCACCTTCAACTTCGGCCATGACGCCATCGAGGCAGCGCTGATGATGGAGGGGAAACGAGGAAGAAAAACGCTTCTTTACGACCTCATCATGGAGTCCACCGGCTGCAAGCCAAGCCAGCTGATCCCGCGGATCTACACCGAGGGGCGTCAATACATTGCTTCCTTTGCACCGCTGGTGTTCGAAGCTGCGGACCGAAGCGACGAAGTGGCAAGAGACATCATCCACCGGAATTTTTCGGTGATCACCGAGATCATCCGGGTGGCGGCAGAGCCGCTGAAGAAAAAACCGGTGACAGTTGCGCTGAGCGGCGAGTTGGTGCAGAACAAATACACACTGCCGGCCCTCTCCGAACAGCTGGACCGCTTCCTCTACACCCTGTGTCCGCTGACCGAGCGGCCGGTGCTGGGAGCTGTGGAAAATGCCGTGCGCTGCTATCGGAACGATTTTGAGAGGTAGGATTTTCCCGCAGCCGCCGGCAGAAAATTGTAACGCAGGCACACAGGAGTGCCTTCGGAATATGTGAAAAGGGGATATTTAAAGAAAAGGAGAAGGAACCATGAAAAAGTTAATCGCTCTTTCCCTCGCGGTCGTGATGAGCATTGGTCTTGCAGCTTGCTCTTCGGGCGGCCAGACCTCCTCGGGGTCGGACGGCGGGAATGCCCAGACAGACGGCAAGACAGTGGTCTACTGGAGCATGTGGGAAGCCACGGAACCCCAGGGCCAGGCGATCCAGCAGTCGGTGGAAGCCTTTGAAGCCGAGACCGGGATCAACGTGGATCTGCAGTTCAAAGGCCGCACCGGCATTCGTGAGGGCCTGCAGCCCGCGCTGGACGCAGGCCAGGTGGTGGACGTGTTCGATGAGAGCACCGACCGTATCAACACCATTTTCCTGCCCTATGTGATGGATCTGGAAGAGCTGGCGGCAAAATACAACTACGAAGAGACGGCCGAGCCCAGCCTGATGTCGCTTTGCCGCGAGCTGGCAGGCGGGAAACTGATGTCCATTCCCTATCAGCCCAGCCTCTGGGCGTTCTTCTACAACCAGGACATCCTGGATGAAGCGGGCGTCACCGAGCTGCCCACCACTTGGGACGAGTTCCTGGAGATGTGCGAGAAGATCAAGCAGGCCGGCTATGCGCCCATCACCTGCGATGACGCCTATAGCACCGCGATGTTCGGGCACCATCTGTCCCGCCTGGTGGGTGAGGACCGCGTGGTGGAGATCGTGACCAACGGCGAATGGGATGACCCGGCTGTTCTGCAGTTCGCAAAGGACTATGAGGAACTGGCGTCCAAGGGCTATTTTGTGGACACTATCGCCAGCAACGTCTGGCCTTCCGGCCAGATCGCTGACATTGGAAGCGGAAATGCGGCCATGTATCTGAACGGGTCTTGGCTGCCCAACGAGATCAAAGACACCACCGGCCCTGATTTCCGGTGGGGCTGCTTTGCCTACCCTGAACTGGAGGGCGGCGAGTACGGCCTGGAGGCCGGCTCCTACGGCGCTCAGTGCTTTGCCATCAACAAGGAGTCTCAGGTGTCTGACGAAGCGTTCCAGCTGATCAACTATCTGACCAAGGGCGAGGCGGACCAGCTGTTGAGCGAACTGTCTGTGGGCATTCCGGCCGACACCACCAACACCGAATGGCCGGAAATGCTGGAGTGCGTCAAACCGGTCATGTCCAGCTTCACCGTGCGCTGGTCCACCTATTGCGGTGCCAACTCCAACAGTGACATCACCCCCGCGCTGAAGGAAAATGTTCTGAAACTGTGCGGCGGAATGATCACAGCGGACGAGTTTGTGGCGAATATGATGGCGGCCTCAGGCAAGTAACCGCCTGCTCGAAAAGGGGGATGGCGGCGGCCGAATGGCCGCCGCCATCCATGTTTGAGGCGAAGACGGGAGGGAATATGAAACGAAACAAAAAAACACTGATCGCCTTTTTGCTGCCGGCAATGATCTTTTTTACCACCGTGTTCGTCTATCCGGTGATACGCACCGCGCTGATGAGCCTGTATGAGATCGACAATGTGACGGCAAAGGTGAGCCAGTGGCGTTTTTCCGGGATCGAAAACTACATCAAACTGATGAACACGCCGGTATTCCACAGTGCGCTGTGGAACCTGCTGAAGATCTGGCTCATCGGCGGTGTGGCGGTGATGGGGCTTTCACTGTTCCTTGCCGTGGTGCTGAGCAGCGGGGTAAAGGGCAAAAAGGTGTTTCGGGCGATTTTGTATTTTCCGAACATCGTTTCGGCGGTGGCGCTGGCTGTCATGTGGCAGCAGTATGTATACAGCAGCAAATTTGGCCTGCTTAAGCCGCTGGCCGACTTCTTCGGCTGGCAGTGGCTGGATCCCGACCACAAGTTCGCCGCCATGCTCATCGCCTATTGCTTTGGCATGGTGGGCTACCACATGCTCATCTTTCTGTCGGGAATTGAGCGAATCGGCCAGCAGTATTTTGAGGCAGCCACCATCGACGGTGCAAACCGCTTCAAGCAGTTTTTGTTTATTACGCTCCCGCTGCTGCGCGGCGTGTTCAAAACGAACATCACCATGTGGTCGGTGTCGTCCATTGGCTTTTTCGTCTGGAGCCAGCTGTTTGCAGGCACCGGCGTTGCCATTGAGGCAAGCCTGATCACGCCGCTGGCGTATCTGTACAACCAGACGTTCAGCAACACCGATGTGGTGGTGGAACGGAATGCCGGTGTGGGCGCTGCTGTGGGTGTGGTCATGGCGGTGCTGGTGGTGATCGTGTTCTGGATCACGTCCAAGCTCATTCCGGACGACGACATTGAATTCTAAAGGAGGAACCAATGAAAAACAAGAAAAAGGCTTCCTCTTTTCTGCGTGCGCTGAAAAAGGAGGCGCCGCTCACACCCGGCTATATTGCGCTGACCGCGTGGTCGATCCTCACGATTTTGATCATCGGCTGGATGTTCTGTGCAAGTCTTTCCACAACGCCGGAGATCTTCAGCGGAAAAGTCGGCACCTTTTCTTCGGGCCTTCACTTTGAAAACTATGCGAAGGCATGGAGCAGTCAGAACGTCTCCAAGATATTTATAAACTCCCTGGGCTACACTCTGGTGTCCTGCACGGCGCTGATCTTTGTGTGCGCGCCGGCGGCCTATGCGCTTTCGCGTTTCAAATTCTTTGCCTGCAAATTCATCCAGAGCGGGCTGGTCAGCGCGATGGCGGTCCCGGTGGCCATGATCATCCTGCCGCTGTTTTGTGTGATCGCCCAGCTGGGGCTGGTGGACAATGGGATCAAGAACCGTCTTGTGCTTATCTATCTGTACATCGGAATCAACGTGCCCTACACCACCATTTTCCTGATGGCGTTTTTCTCCAATCTGTCCGGAGAATATGAGGACGCTGCGGCCATCGACGGCTGCTCCCAGTCAAAGACCTTCTGGAAGATCATGTTCCCGCTGGCGCAGCCGGGCATCATCACCGTGACCATTTTCAATTTCAACAAGATCTGGAACGAATATTTTCTCTCGCTGATCTTTGCCAATTCTGACTCCATGCGCCCTGTGGCTGTGGGGCTGTTCTCCATGATCAATTCCATGAAGTATACAGGCGACTGGTCCGGTCTGTTTGCGGCTGTGGCCATCGTCACCTTGCCGACGCTGGTGTTGTATATCCTGCTGTCGGAACGAATTATTGCCGGTGTTACCGCAGGAGGAGTGAAGGGCTGAAATGAGTGAAACGACCACCCTGCGCTTTGAGCCTGTCCGGCTCACAAGCGCCGACTTTGGCGGCATGAACTGCTTGCCGGACATATATGACAACGCCTCACTGCATTCCCGCGTGCAGTGCAGTTCCCGGATCACCGGGCAGGACCGTGAGACCTTTGACGCACTGCGCATCCACACGGTGCTGCCTTATCAAATGCAGAGCCTTTATGACCGCAGCCGCAGGGAAAAGACCTTTACGGCGGCCGTGCTGGAGAACGAGGCCCTCAAAGCCACTTTTCTGCCTCAGCTGGGCGGGCGGCTCTGGTCCTTGTTCGACAAACGGGAGCAGCGGGAACTGCTCTTCGTCAACGATGTGCTCCAGCCTTGCAATCTGGCGCTCCGGAACGCCTGGTTTGCCGGCGGCGTGGAATGGAACTGCGGTGTCCGGGGGCATGCGCTGCTCACCTGTTCGCCGCTTTTCACCCGGCAAGCGGTCAATGAAAAGGGCGACCCCCTTCTGATAATGTACGAATACGAACGGGTGACCCGGGTGACTTACAAGATCTGCGCCACCCTTCAGCAGGACGCCCTGCTTTTGAAAATGACCATCGAAAACACCGAGGACAGGGATAAATGGACGTATTGGTGGTCCAATATCGCGGCCCCCGAAAACCCGAAAACGAGGGTCATCGTTCCTGCCACGGAGACTTTTTACTGCGGCTACCGGGAAGGAGTGCATGTGCTGGATTCCGGGCCCTATCCCCACACGGACCAGCTGAGGATCGACGACCTGAGCTATCCTGCCCGATATGACCAGACCTGGGACATGTTCTTCAAGATCCCGGAGCAGGAACACAAATGGATCGCCGCGGTGGAAGAGGACGGCCGGGGCCTGCTGCAGTATTCCGACAATACCCTCATTGGCCGCAAGCTGTTTGCATGGGGTGCACATCCCGGCGGCCGGAACTGGAACCATTGGCTCTCCGACGCGGGGCAGCCCTACATCGAGATCCAGGCGGGCCTGGCCCCCACCCAGCAACACGTGGTGCGCCTTGGCGCAAATGAAAAAATCAGTTGGATGGAAGGGTACTGTGCAGTGTCCGGCGATCCGCACGCGCTGCACAGCCCGCAGTATTCCGACGCCGTCCGTGAGATCGGCGGCATGGCCGGCGACCGGATCGCCCGGCTGGACGAAAGCCTGTTCCGCCCCAAAGACATCCCGGCTCCGGTGCTGGAGGGGTCCGGCTGGGGCGCTTTGGAAGGTATGCTTCGCGGCAGCTGTGTCAGCGAGGAGTGCGACTTTCCCCAAAGCAGCATAGGCGGGGAGCAGAAGGAATGGTATGCCCTGCTGGTGCAGGGCCGTCTGCCAGAGCACGCGCCCTGCGAACCGATCGTGAGCTATGAAGCCGGCGAGGAGTGGATCAGTCGTATCGCCGAGACCATGACGGGCACCTGGTATGAGCACTATCATCTGGGCGTTATGCACTATGCGGCAAAGGCGATCCGGGAAGCAGAGGTCCATTTTGAGGCGTCGCTGGCAGCCGAGGAAAACCCATGGGCCCTGCGCAACCTTGCCAAAATTGAGAAAAACATCCGGAATGACCGCAAAAAGGCGGCCGAATACATGGCGCGGGCGTACCGGATGAAGCCGGATTACCTGCCTCTGGCCGTGGAATATGCCGCCTCCCTGATCTATAACGGTCAGAACCGGGAAATGATTGCGCTGTACGATTCCCTGGCGCCGGCGTTCAAAGCACAGGGACGCCTGCAGCTGCTGCTGGCCGCGGCGCTCACCCGGGAGGGAGAACTGGACCGGGCAAAGGCGATCCTGACGCCCCAGCTCTGCATTCCCGACATCAAGGAAGGCGAATATTCGGTCTCGCACATCTGGGTGGAACTTTATACCCGGATCATGGCAGAGGAAGAGAATGTTCCGGCGGACAGCCTTTCTCCGGCCCAGGTGCAGGCCCGTTATCCGGTGCCTCAGGCGCTGGACTTCCGGCAGGACCTGTGAAAAAGCGGCCCCGGGCCGAAACTGAGATCCCCCGCACCTGGCGTGCGGGGGATTTTTTTGCACAAACGCGCAGGAAAAATGAACAAAGGCAACGAAATGTTTGCCACGGCGGGGGAAAAGGTGCTACTATGAAAAAAACGGACGCGGTTTGAGCGGACACAGGGGGGCGCAGAGGTGAACAACATCTTCCACACCATTCAGGCGCTCTGGCCGGAGTACACAAAGTCGGACAAAAAGGTCGCGACCTTCATTCTGGACCAGCAGCAGAACATCACCAACATGACCCTGGCGGACATCGCCGGCGAGGCGGGTGTCTCGGAGGGAAGCGTCGTGCGCTTCCTCAACAAGCTGGGGATCAAAAAACTCATCGACCTCAAGCTTTCCATCGCCAAGTCCGCCGAGGAAAAGCACCCCGCCGAGGGCGCGCTTTCGGCGGTGGTGGAGGAAGAGTTCAGCGATGTGGTGCACAACACCGCCTCCCTCATGGATCCGGAGCGGCTGTGCCGGGCGGTGGACCTGATGGAGCACAGCCGCCAGGTGTATTTCTTCGGGGTGGCGGTCAGCGGCATTGCCGCCAGCACCGGCGAAAACAGCTTCATCCGCATGGGCAAGCCGGTGCACGCCATTCTGGAGGGTCACATGCAGATGATCGCCGCCGCCGGCCTGACCGAAGAGGACGTGGTGGTGGTGTTCTCCCTCACCGGCAACACCCGCGACACCTGCGAGGCCGCCGCTCTGGCCCGCCAGCAGGGGGCCAGGATCATCTCCGTCACCAGCTATGTCAATTCCCAGCTGGCCCGCATTTCCGATGTGGTGCTCCAGACCTTCGCCAAGGAGGAGATCATCAACGGCGGGCGTATCACCGGCCTGGTCAGCCAGCTCTATGTGCTGGACTGCCTCAAAAGAGAATACAACAAGCGCAACCGGGCGCGCACTGTCCGCCTCAAAGAGGAGATCGGCAAGGCCATCCTCTCGAAAAAGGTCTGAACGCCCGTTGTCAATCGGCAGAGAACACAACATTCCGCCATCTTTCCTGTAAAGATTGCTGAATGTTGTGCTTTTTTGTCTATAATGCCAAGAAAAGGGTTTACAAAGGGGAGCGGACATGTTAGAGTGAAGGCAGATGGAGCAAAACTCCAAAATTGATAAAAAATTGGAGTGTTTCTTAATATGGACAAACGGCAAGTGATCGAGCGGATCCGCCACGGGCTCATCGTCTCCTGCCAGGCGCTGGAAGGCGAGCCGCTCTACCGCCCGGAAGGAGGCGTAATGCCCCTGATGGCCGAGGCGGCCCGGCGGGCGGGGGCTGTGGGCATTCGCGCCAACGGCGTGCAGGACATCCGGGACATCATGGCCAGGGTGGACCTGCCCCTCATCGGTATCATCAAAAAGAACTACCCCGGCAGCGAAGCCTACATCACCCCCACCATGGACGAGGTGGACCAGCTGGTGGACACCGGCTGCGCCATCATCGCCCTGGACTGCACCCGCCAGAGCCGTCCGGGCGGGCTGACCTCCCGGGAGTTTTTGCGGCAGGTGCGGGCCAAATATCCCGGTCAGCTGTTCATGGCGGACTGCTCCGCATTGGAGGACGCCGTGATGGCCGCCGAAGAGGGCATTGACTTTGTGGGCACCACCCTGAACGGCTATGTGAAGGGGGACGAGGCCATGGACGGGCCCAACTTTGAGCTGGCCCGCCGGATCGTGGAAAAGGTGCCGGCGCCCCTCATCGCGGAGGGCCGCATTCACCGCCCGGAAGAAGCCCGCGCCATGCTGGAGCTGGGCGCGCTGGCCGTGGTGGTGGGCGGCGCCATCACCCGCCCGCTGGAAATAGCCCGCCGTTTTGTGACGGAGATCGAAAAAGCGCAGCTGCGGCCGTGACACTCCGGCCGGAAAAATAAACGAAAACCCGGCCGGGAGAACGGCCGGGCAGAGCAAATCAAAGGAGGACACAAACATGAAAAAGAGGATCCTGAGCGCATTGCTGGCGTCGGCCATGGTCTTGTCCCTGGCAGCCTGCGGCTCCACCCCCGCCAGCACCGGTTCCGGTGCGGCCAGCGGCGGCGACGCCGCCCCGGCTTCCGGCGGCGAAGTGGTGGTCTATTCCCCCAACTCCGACACCGAGGTGAACGCCGTCATCCCCGCCTTTGAGGAGGCCACCGGGATCAAGGTCATCCTGCAGTCCATGGGCACCGGCGACGTGCTGGCCCGACTGGAAGCCGAAAAGGCCAATCCCCAGGCCGACGTGAACTGGGGCGCCGTGAACCTGGCGTTCTACACCGAACATCCCGACCTGTACATGGAGTATGTCTCGCCCAACGACGCGGCTCTGCCGGAGGCGTACCAGAACTCCACCGGCTACTTCACCAACACCAAGCTGTCCGGCAGCGCGGCGCTGCTGCTCAACCTGGACGTGTTTGAGGAACTGGGCCTTGATCCCGACGAGTTCACCGGCTACAAGGACCTGCTCCGCCCCGAACTGAAGGGCCGCATTGCCATGGGCGATCCCACCGCTTCTTCCAGCGCCTGGGCCGAGCTGACCAACATGCTGCTGGTCATGGGCGACGAGCCTTACGACGAGAAGGCCTGGGAGTTCGTGGGCCAGTTTGTGGAGCAGCTGGACGGCTCCATCCTGTCTTCCTCTTCCCAGATCTACAAGGCCACCGCGGACGGCGAGTATGCCGTGGGCGTGTCCTATGAAGATCCCTGCGTGGGCCTGCTGGAAGACGGCGCCACCAACCTGAAGGTGGTCTACCCCGAAGAGGGCGCTGTGTGGCTGCCTGCCGGCGTGGCCATCGTCAAGGGCTGCAAGAACGAAGAAAACGCCAAGAAGTTCGTGGACTTCCTCATTTCCCAGGAAGGCCAGGAGTGCTATGCCGACACCTCCATCCGCCCCGTGCTGACCAGCGTGGAGAACACCAGCCCCAACATGCCTCCGTTCTCCGAGATCAACGTGGCCTATGAGGACATCGAATACTGTGCCGAGATGCAGCCCCAGTGGCAGGAGCGCTGGCTGGAACTGGTCACCGGCTGACACGCGCACCATCGCGGAATCTGAGATCATGGAGAGAAAACTATGAGCGTTGACATTCGGATCAAAAACGCGGTCAAGCGTTACGGCGAAAACACCGTGATCAAGGATCTTTCCGTGGAGATCAAGGAGGGTGAATTTTTCACCCTCCTTGGTCCTTCCGGCTGCGGAAAGACCACCCTGCTGCGGATGATCGCCGGCTTCAACTCCATCGAGGGAGGCGACTTCTTCTTTGGCGAGCGCCGCGTGAATGATATGGACCCCGCAAAGCGGAACATCGGCATGGTGTTCCAGAACTATGCCATCTTCCCCAACATGACGGTGAAGGACAATGTGGCCTTCGGCCTGAAGAACCGCAAGGTGCCCAAGGACCAGTGTGAGAAGGAGACCGACGAGTTCCTCAAGCTCATGCAGATCGACGAGTACCGCGACCGCATGCCCGAGCGCCTGTCCGGCGGCCAGCAGCAGCGCGTGGCCCTGGCCCGCGCGCTGGTCATCAAGCCGGATGTGCTGCTCATGGACGAGCCGCTCTCCAACCTGGACGCAAAGCTCCGGGTGGAGATGCGCACGGCCATCAAGGAGATCCAAAACCGCATTGGGATCACCACCGTCTACGTCACCCACGACCAGGAGGAGGCCATGGCGGTCTCTGACCGGATCGCGGTGATGGACGGGGGCGTCATTCAGCAGATCGGCCGCCCCCGCGACCTCTATCAGCGGCCGGAGAATCTGTTTGTGGCCACCTTCATCGGCCGCACCAACGTGCTGGACGCAAAGCTGGAGTGCGCCGGCGGCAAGGGCACCCTGACCTTTGCGGACGGCCATTCGGTGGAACTGGACAACCTCGACCCGGCGGCGGTCAGCCAGCCGGTGAAGGTGTCGGTGCGGCCGGAGGAGTTTGTCATCCAGCGGGACGCTTCGGCCCCCGGCGTGAGCGCCACCGTGGACGACAGCGTGTTCCTGGGCCTGAATACCCACTATTTCGTCCATCTGGACAGCGGCGACAAGGTGGAGATCGTGATGGAGTCCGAGATCGAGAACTCGGTGCCCAAAGGCACCGCCATCAAGCTGGCGGTCAAGACCCACAAGATCAACGTGTTCACCGCCGACGGCGCGCGCACCCTCACGGTCAACGAGAACCGTCTTGAAGGGGTGGTGTGATGAAAGGCCGGCTCAGCGACGGGCGGGTGAAACCCCGCAAGGACGTCTGGATGGTCATTTCGGTGGTCATCCTGGCGCTCTATGCCCTGTTTATGATCTACCCGCTGTTCATGCTTTTGCGCAACGCGGTGATCGACAGCGGCGGCCAGTTCACGCTGGATTACTTCGTCAAGTTCCTCTCCAAGCAATACTACCTGGGCACCGTTCTCAACTCCTTCAAGGTGAGTATCAGCGCCACCATCCTGACCATGATCATCGGGGTGCCGCTGGCGTATTTCTACAACATGTATGAGATCAAGGGCGCCCGCTTTCTGCAGATCATCATCATCCTGTGCAGCATGTCCGCCCCCTTCATCGGGGCCTATTCCTGGATCCTGCTGCTGGGGCGCAACGGCCTCATCACCAACTTCATCAAGAACCTCACCGGGATCAAGCTGCCCAGTATCTACGGCTTCGGCGGCATTCTGCTGGTGCTGTGCCTGCAGCTGTATCCGTTGGTGTTCCTGTATGTGTCCGGCGCGCTCAAAAACGTGGACAACACCCTGCTGGAAGCCAGTGAGAACATGGGCTGCACCGGCGTGAAGCGGTTCTTCACCGTTATCATCCCCCTGTGCGCGCCCACCATCATCGCGGCCATGCTCATGGTGTTCATGCGGGCCTTTGCCGATTTCGGCACCCCGCTGTTCATCGGCGAGGGCTACCGCACCTTCCCGGTGGAGATCTACAACTCCTTTATGAGCGAGACCGGCGGCGACACCCACTTCGCCTCGGCTGTGGCGGTGATCGCCATCATCATCACCGCCATCATCTTCCTGTTCCAGCGCTTTGTGAACAGCAAGTTCCAGTTCACCATGAACGCGCTGCACCCCATCGAGCGCAAAAAAGCCAAGGGCATTCGGGGCGTGCTCATCCATGTGTTCTGCTACGGTGTGGTCACGGTGGCCTACGCGCCTCAGCTGTATGTCATCTACACCTCCTTCCAGAACACCTCCGGCAAGCTGTTTGTGGACGGCTATTCCCTGAACAGCTATGTGGACGCCTTCTCCAAGCTGGGCAACGCCATCCCCAACACCTTCCTCATCGGCGGCGTGGCGCTCATCGTCATCGTGGCGCTGTCCATTCTGGTGGCCTACCTGGTGGTGCGCCGCAGCAACATCGTGAGCAAGTTCATCGACACCCTCTCGATGGTGCCCTATGTCATTCCCGGCTCGGTGGTGGGCATTGCCCTCATCATGGCCTTCAGCAGCGGCCCCATCGTGCTGGTGGGCACCGCCACCATTATGATCGTGGCGCTGGTCATCCGCCGGAATTCCTACACCATCCGCTCTTCGGTGGCCACCTTGCAGCAGATCCCCATGTCCATCGAGGAGGCGGCCATCTCCCTGGGCAGCAGCAAACTGAAAGCCTTTTTCAAGGTCACCATGCCCATGATGGCCAACGGTATCATCTCCGGCGCGCTGCTCAGCTGGATCGCCATCATCACCGAGCTGTCCACCGGGATCCTGCTCTATAACTACCGCACCACCACCCTGACGATACAGATCTATACCTATGTATCCCGGGGCAGCTACGGTGTGGCGGCGGCCATGGCCTGCGTGCTCACGGTGATGACCACCATTTCGCTGCTCATCTTCATCAAGTTCTCCAAGAACAAAAACATCACATTCTGACCCGAAAAGCCCCGCCCGGCAGAACGCCGGACGGGGCTTTTTTTCGGAATGGATTCACGGCCGGAAGGCGGCCACCCGGTCCATGGCGGGAATGGAGGGCGCGGCGCCCGCGCCCATCACGCACAGAGCGGCGGCACGGGAGGCATTCTGCAGGCACTCCTGCGGCGGAAGACCCGCCAGCACCCCCGCCAGAAAATAGCCGCAGAAGGTGTCGCCGGCGCCGGTGGTGTCCACCGCTTTCACCGGATAGGCCTGGTGGGCACAGCGGGTCCCGCCGTCCCGGAACACCACGCCCCGCGCGCCCAGGGTCAGCACCACCGCCGCCCGGGGCCAGCGGGCCGCCAGCGCGTCGAGGATGGCGTCTTCGTCCGCGCCGGAGCCAAGGCCCGCCAGGCATGCGCCCTCTTCCTCGTTGAGAATGAACCAGCGCACCGCCTCCATCTCCCAGTCTGCCCAGGCGGGGTCGATGGGGGAGGGGTTCACCGCGGCCCGCAGCCCGCGGGCCGCCGCCTGCTCCAGAATGTACTTCACGCAGGAGGTCTCGTTCTGCACCAGCAGGATGTCGTCGGCGGAGCAGGCGTCCAGCACGCTGTCCACATATTCTTCGGTGAGGGCGTGGTTTGCGCCGCCCCACACCAGAATGCAGTTCTGGCCGCCCTCCTCCACCTGGATCACCGCGTGCCCGGTGGCGGTGCCGGTGCAGTGGAGCAGGCGGGAGGTGTCCGCCCCGCTCTCCTCCAGCAGCGCCTGCAGCATGCCGCCGTCCTCGCCGATGGCGCCGGCGTGGAGCACCTGCGCCCCCGCCCGGGCTGCCGCCAGCGACTGATTGAGCCCTTTGCCCCCCGCGCAGCAGGCAAAATCCTGGGCGGAGATGGTCTGGCCGGGGCGCACGAAAGCCCGCACCCGGTAGACCCGGTCGATGTTCAGAGAGCCAAAATTCACCAGTTTCAAGAGCATATCCTCCTTTTGCGCCGGGTCAGAAGCGTTCCACCCGCTCCAGGCAGCGCACATATTCGTTGCTTTTCAGTATGGCAGCCCCGTTCCCGGATGGCGTTGGTGAAAGAGTAGAAATCCCCCACCGAATCGAACACCGCCATCAGGTGCAGGGCGTTGCCGCGGTGAGCACCACCATGCGGAGCGGCAGAGCGGCCGGGGCGCAGGTCGTTCAACCGCTGTTTCAAGCGGACCGTATCATAGACATAGTATACCACCGCGGACAGGGTGCAGGCTATACCGAACTCGCTGCCGGACAAGGACGCAAGTTGCCTCCATGCGGGCGGTGTGCCCATCGGCGCCTACGACCCCAAATACGGGAACCCGGGCGGCTGCTGCCCCGGAAGGCAACGCCTGCACCGTTTTTGTGTAAATCGCCACGCAGAATTATCCATTGCCCACAAGGGCGGGAATATGGTATTTTTTAAAGAAGGGAAACACTGCACCGGGCGATGAAGTGAAACGGTGCGGAGACATTGAAAAGCGATCGCATGGCAAGGGAGCGTGGTACCATGGCAAAATTCGGTATCCGGCGGGGGATGTTTCAGCCGCTGAATTGTATGTATCTGATCCTCACTCTTTTGTTGTGTGTGATGATGGAGGCACTGGTTTTCGAGCGGGGATACAACAAAATGCGCGCCGAGGCGGAAGCGGCGATCAACGAGCAGACGAATATGGCTGCCGAGCAGTTTGCAGACATTGTAACCGCTACGCGGGATGCCTATGTGATGCATTCCATGGATGAAGAGATGAACAAAATCCTCTCGGAAATTGACTCCCCGTATACGCTGGAATATATTGTGGAGTCGCAGTATCTGAAGAACGCTCTTTATTATCTCATTTCAGGCAATGAACTTTTTGCTGATGTGGGCTTCGTTCGCCGCGGGGGCTCGGTCATTACTTACAATTCGCTGTCCAATCAGGACAAGTTGGTGCTTCGGCAGACCACGGAGACCTATCCCCTGGGCACGGACTACGTTCTGTCACAGGTGTATGATAACAAATCTTTGTTGAACAGCCAGCAGCGCTTTTTGGTGGTAAGGGAAATGTTTCAAAACACCCAGCGGGAGAGCATTGGCTTCATGGCCTTTTTCATCGACGTGGACGGCATCCGCCAGTCGCTGGAAGAGAGCGTGCGTCACATGGAGCAGGCGGGCGGCGTTTTGCTGATGGAAGGCGATACGCTGGTGTGCGGCGGCGACCGGAACGGCGCGCTGCCCGACGCAAAGGCACTTGCGCAGGCGGCCCGGCAGGCGGACGAGACGGCGGAAAGCGGGATCGTGCACCTGCAGGAGAAACGGTACGGCTATGTGCTGCGGGAGGAACCCTACACCGGCTGGACGGTGCTGGGTTATTACGACGCCGACGCGCTGGTGAGCCAGTGCCTGCGGGACAACGCCCTGCTGCACATCGCCATCTTTGCCGCGTTCGTTTTGATCATCATCATCGAGCTGCGTTCCTTCCGCTTTTTAAACCGTACCGTGCGTGCGCTGAAGGACGCGATGGCCCAGGCCGAGCAGGGGCGCTTTGTGCAGCTGGACGGGCTGGTGGAGAAAAACCCGGAACTGCACACCGTTGTGAGCGGATTCAACCGGATGTCCGCCTCGCTGCAGCAGCTGGTGTATGATAACTATGTTGCCCGCCTGCAGCGAAAAGAAGCGGAACTGAAAATGCTGCGCCTGCAGATCAACCCCCACTTCCTCTACAATACGCTGAACCTGATCCACTCCCTCGCGGTGCTGGGCGAGAACGACAAGGTGGCCCGCATGACCGAAAACATGGGGCAGATGTTCCGCTACAACATGGCGGGTTCTTCGGGCGGCGTTCATCTGCGGGACGAGATAGACCTGCTCCGCCGCTATTGCGAAATTCAGCAGGTGCGCTTTCCGGGGAAACTCCGGATCGAGTGGGACGTGGAAGAGGAGCTGCTGGACTGCAGCATTGAAAAATACACCCTGCAGCCGCTGGTGGAAAACATCTTCAAGCACAACCGCCTGCATGACCCCATCCGCATCCGTATCTCCGCCCGGCCCGGCCCGGCGGGCGAACTGGTGCTGGAAGTGTGGAACAGCGGCCCCGGCATAGAGCCGGAACGTCTCGCCGCCGTGCAGAAGGAGCTGGCAGAAGGCTCCGCGCGGGAGAAAGAGACGTCCATTGGCCTGCTGAATGTGAACGAGAGGATCCGCATGGCCTGCGGCTCCGACTACGGAGTGCAGCTTTTCAGCGAACCGGGCCAGGGGGTGCTGGTGCGGGTCACGCTGCCCGGCCGCAGTGAAAAAGAAAAAGGAGACGACCTATGAACGTTCTGGTGGTTGACGATGAAGTTTATGCCCGCAAGGCACTGATCAAGCAGGTCACGGAGATATTGGGCGAGCGCCCCGGCGAAGTGTATGAGGCCGAGGACGCCGAGACGGCCTGCCTGCTGCTCTCCCGCATTCCATTCGATCTGGTGCTCACCGACATCTGCATGCCGGGCCGCAGCGGCCTGGATCTGGTGGAGTATATGGTGGCCAACCGGATGGAGGCGCAGGCGGTGATCGTCAGCGGCTATGCGGAATTCGACTATGCAAAACGGGCGATGGAGCTGGGCGTGCGGGAATATCTGCTCAAACCCATCATGCAGGAAAAGCTGCGGCACATCGTCATGGAGGCGGTGAACCGCAGCGAAGAAGCACGGCAGGAGAATCTCACCCAGGAGCTGAAACGCCTGGTGCGGGGCGACGCGGATGTGGAAATGCCTTTTGCCGCCGGCGCCTTCCGTCTGGCGCTGCTGCAGGCGGACGAGGACATCTCGCCCGCGCTGTATCACAAAATATGTACCGGGTGCAGGCAGGCGGGCCTGCGGATCGCCTCGGCCGTCGATCCGCTGAACGCCATGGGGCTGATGGTGCTCATGGAGGAAACAGACCGGACGCTTGCGCAGCTGAAAGAGGAGCTGTGCACCCTGCGGCTCACCGCCGGCGTGAGTCTGCCGTTCCGGGAAGCGTCCGAAGCGCCCGAGGCGCTGCGCCAGGCCCAAAATGCCGCTGCCGGCCGGATCGCGGACGCGTTCAGCCGGCTGTTCGTCTACAAGGAACCCAGTCGGATGATGTACACCCAGAACGAGCTGGCGCTGTTCAGCGAGTATCTGGAAAAAAGCCCGGCCCGCGCCCAGTCCTACAAGGAAAAACTGCTGGAGCGCCTTGTGCTGAACGGCAGCGAATACTGGAACATCGATTTTCTCTACCGCAAGCTGGCCACAGCCATCCAAATGCATGCCTACACCCACACCGGCCAGCTGCTCACCATGCGCGGGCTTGGAATGTTCCGCAGCGTGTATGAGATCGACCTGTACCTGAACGAGCGGATCGAAAGCCTGCACCGGTCCGACGCGGAGGACGGCCGCTCTATGCAGGAAGTGGTGGACTATCTCAACGAAAACTACTTCGACTTTATCTCCCTGGACGCGCTGGCCCGGGAAAAGTATTTTATGAACCCGCGCTATTTCGGCAAGCTGTTCAAGGAGTTTACGGGCCAGACTTTTTCCCAGTATCTCACGGGCCTGCGGATGAAGCATGCCAGGCAGTATCTGGCTCAGGGAGACTACACCGTTTCCCAGATCGCCTACATGTGCGGCTACAACAGTGTATCCTATTTCATCCAAACCTTCAAAAAAATTTATGGGGAAACGCCCAAGCAGCTTGAGAAAACTGATTTTTGTGACATCTGAACGAGTGACTTTTCTGATATTTTGCAAGGCTGCGCCATGATAGAATAAGGGCACAGAAACGATCTGGCACCCCATCACATGGAACGAGCAAAAGGAGGATTCTTATGAAAAAATTAGTTGCCCTGATTCTGTGCGCAGCCATGTGCCTGAGCTTCGCGGCCTGCGGCGGAGAAGAGGCGCCGGCCAGCACTCCCGCTGGCTCCAGCGGCGCGGAAGAGACCAGCGTGTCCGGTGAGATCGAGATCCTGCTGCACAAGGTGGAGATCAACGAGATCATGAACACCATGATCGCGGAGTTCAACAAGGAATATCCCGACGTGAAAGTGGTGCTGAACGCTCCCGGCGACACCAGCACCGTGCTGCAGGCCCGTGCCGTGGCAAACGACATGCCCGACATCGTGACCTTCCCTTACAACACCAGTGATCTGGCTTACGCCCGCGATGGGTTCTACATGGATCTGACCAACGAGGCGTTCATGCAGGAGAATGTGACCCCCGCCGCGCTGGAGAGCAACAAGATCGACGGCGTGAACTACTTCCTGCCCTACATCTCCAATGCCTACGGCGTGTACTACAACGTGGACATCTTCGAGGAGAACGGCATTGAGATCCCCACCACGATGGACGAACTTTACGCCGCCGGCGAAAAACTGCAGGCTGCCGGCGTCACTCCGATCGCCTTCTCCGATCAGGAGCTGTGGACCCTGGGTCATCTGGGCGACCGTCTGATGGGCCTGATTTTCGACGATGACGGCACCCTGTTCCAGCAGATCGCCGCCGGCGAAGCCACTGCCACCGAACACGAAGGCATGCGCACTGTGGCTGAAGTGTATCTGAAGCTGCATGAGTACGGCCAGCCGGACAGCCTGGGCGTGGGCTATGAGCAGGCCATCAGCGCCTTTGCCAACGGCGAAGCCGCCATGATGCTGCAGGGCACCTGGCTGCTGTCTCTGGTGAAGTCCGCCAACCCGGATATGAACGTGGACGTGTTCCCGCTGCCCGGTATGACCGCTGAAGAGACCCGCGTCGGCATCAACATGGACCTGGGCCTGGCGATCTCTGAAACTTCCGAAAACAAAGAAGCGGCTCTGGCCTTCCTGGCCTGGATGTCCGAGGCTGAGAACGCCCAGAAGTTTGCCGACATGGAGGGTTCTCCCTCTCTGCTCAACGGCGTGGAAGTGGCGACCCCCGAGTTTGCCAAAATGGCGGAGCTCATCAGTGAAGGCAAGAGCTTCACCATCCCGCGCGGTTATTGGGCGCCTTCCATGGTCAATGAGCTGCAGAACGCTCTGCAGCGTCTGGTTTCCAGCAAGGACGTGGATCAGTTCCTGAAGGAGCTGGATGAAGGCGTGAAGGTGGCCTACGCACAGGGTTGATCAAAAACCAGTATTGGATTTGAAACTGTGGCGCGACCAAAGGGGAAACACTGTGGTCGCGCCACAGCTGTATCCGGCTGAAAGAGGAGGCATGGGTTATGAAGAAAAAGTTCCTGCTCCGTGAGGACACTTTGACCGATTTCATTATCACGCTTCCCGGCCTTGCGCTGTACACACTGCTGTTTATGGTCCCGGTGGTCATGGGCTTTTTTTACAGCCTGACCGACTGGAACGGCATCAGCAAAAAATTCAACATCGTGTGGTTTTCCAACTATGCGGCACTGTTGAAAGATACGCGCTTTGCCGGGACGGTGAAATTTACCGTCTATTACACAGTGCTTTTGATCCTCTGCGTTGTGTTGATCTCGCTGACCACCGCGCTGGTACTCAACTCCCGCATAAAGGGCGGAAACTTCTTCCGCTCGGTATTCTTTTTCCCGGCGGTGCTCAGTCTGATGACCGTGGGCCTGATCTTCAAGGAGCTCTACTACCGGGTGCTGCCCCTGGTGGGCGACTGGCTGAACATCCCCGCGCTGCAGACCAACATCCTGGCCAACGAGGATCTGGCCATCTACGGCATTTTGTTTGCCAACGTCTGGACGGCCTGCGCCATCCCCACGCTGCTGTTCTATGCGGGGCTCAAAAATGTGCCTGTCGATCTTTATGAGGCGGCTGATATCGATGGGGCCACTGCGTTTCAAAAATTCCGCAGAATCACTCTGCCTTTCCTGATCCCCACCTTCAGCATGGTGTTCATTCTGCAGCTGAAAGCCGGCCTCAGCGTGTTTGACTATGTGCTTTCCATCACCGGCGGCGGCCCCGGCGGCGCCACCGAGTCGATTGGAACGATCATTTACAACACAGCCTTCACAGACCGGCGCTTTGGTTATGCAACGGCCGAGTCGGTGGTGCTGTTCATGATCATTGCCGTCATCTCGCTGATTCAAGTCCGCGCAACGCGGGGTAAGGAGGTGACCGTATGAAACGCCAGGGTTTGGTGCTTCGTGCACTCAGTTATCTGTATGTTTTGCTGGGCTGTATCCTCATCGGCGGCCCCATGTACCTCACGGTCGCCAATGCGATGAAGGATACCCAGCAGTTCACCTCCAACTTCTTTGCGCCGCCCCAGTCGCTGTATCTGGATAACTTCATCAATGTTATCTCCAAAGCGAATTACTTCCGCTATGTATTCAATTCGACCTTTGTCATGGTGGCAGGTGTGGCGCTGATCCTGCTGCTGGTGCCGATCACCGCCTTCCCGGTGGCCCGGCACATGCGCACAAAGCGTTATTACCGGTTTGTTTATTATTTCATCCTGCTGGGCATTTTCGTTCCGTTCCAGGTCAAAATGCTGCCCATCGTCAAGCTGATGGCCAGCCTCAAACTGATGAACCCGGTGGGCCTGGTGCTGCTCTATGGCTGCGGCGCTCTGTGCCAGGATATTTTCCTGATGGTTGGCTACATCCAAACGCTGCCCCGGGACCTGGAAGAGGCGGCCGCCATTGACGGCTGCACCCGCCTTGGGGTCATCTTCCGGATCGTCTATCCTCTGCTTTCGCCCATGCTGGCCACCATTCTCATCAAGGACGCGCTGTGGATCTGGAACGACTTCCAAATGCCGCTGCTTATCCTGAATGTCAGCACTGATTACTGGACTTTGCCCTTGTTCCAGTACAATTTCAAAAGCACATATTCGGTGGATTTCACCATGGCGTTCGCCGCATTCACGCTGTCTATTCTGCCCATGATGATTATTTTCCTGCTGGCGCAGAAAAAGATTATGGGCGGTTTGACCACGGGCGCCGTCAAATCCTGAAGGGGGAACAAATATGAAACTTGGTTTTCTCACCAATGTTATGGTAAGCTGCGGCATTTCTGACCTGAAGACCATTGCCGCCTGGGGCGCTGAAAACGGATTTGCTGATCTGGAGGTCGGCCCCACCGTTCCGCTTCACGAGGAGGATGTGGCTCAGATCCGGGAGGAGGGGCGGATCGATCTTTCGGCACTGATCTTCTGCCGCAATTTCCTCAGCGGCAACGCTGAACAGGCGGAGGAGTTCAAAAAGCAGATCATCCGCCGGATCGAGATCGCCGGCCGCTACCACATCCCCAAGGTGCTGTGCTCCACCGGCGTTGCGCCGGATTCCTTTGACGGACCGCGCTTTGACCCCCGCAAGAGCCTGGACCGCTCGGTGGAGTTCCTCAAGGTGATGGTGGCCAAAGCCGAGGACCTGGGCGTGACCCTCTGCGTGGAGAACTGCCCGCTGATGGGCAACATCGGCTTTGCGCCTTTCATGTGGGATGAGCTGTTCAGCCGGATCGACAGCCCCAACTTCAAGCTGGCCTTCGATCCCTCGCACCTTGTCTGGCAGATGATGGATCCCTATCAGGCTGTTCACGACTACGGCAGCCGGATCGCCCATGTGCATGCAAAGGACACCGAGATCCTTTGGGAGGAGCTGCGCCGTACCGGCATTCTCTACTGCCCCAAGGGTTCGGAGGATACCAGTGATGGCTGGTGGCGCTATCGGGTGCCCGGCCTTGGCCAGATCGACTGGAAAAAGCTCATTGACCGCCTGCGGGAAGCGGGCTTCGACGGCACCATCAGCATTGAGCATGAGGACCCGGTCTGGGGCGGAAGCCAGGAAAAGGTCAAAGAGGGCCTCATCCGGGGCCTGCACCACATCCAAAGCTGCATGTGAACGAACTGCTCTGCAGGGGAGGTGCGCAGAATGGAAAAACTCAGGGTCGGCGTTGTGGGCTGCGGACGGATCAGCAACACCTACCGTGCCGCGCTCAAACAGCTGGAGGATGAAGTGGACGTGGTCTGGGCAGTGGACAAGGTCCTGGCCCGGGCGCAGGCGTTTGCCGCGTCCTTTCCCGGCTGCCGCGCCGCCGACACGCTGGAGCCAATGCTGGCCGATCCGCCCCAGGCGGTGCACATCCTCACGCCGCACCATCTGCACAAGCAGCAGGCCATCGCGTGCCTGCGGGCGGGCGCCCATGTGCTGACGGAAAAACCGGTGGCGCTGCACCTTTCCGACGCGCGGGAGATGGCGCAGGAGGCCCGCCGCTGCGGCCGCTGGCTGGCCGTGGTGTCTCAGAACCGCTATATCCCCGGCATTGTCCATGCCCGCAAGCTGATACAGGAGGGCAGGCTGGGCGCGCTGCGCGGCGCCTGGTCCCAGCTCACCTGGTGGCGGCCGCCGTCCTACTACGAGTGCGACTGGAAAGGCTCCTGGGAAACCGAAGGGGGCGGCGTGGTCATCGACCAGGCGATCCACAGCATTGACCTGGTTCGCTGGCTCATGGACAGCCCGGTGAAAGCGGTGCAGGGGCACATCGCCCGGCGTATCCTGACCAACATCGAGGTGGAGGACGAAGCGGACGCCGCCATCGAGTTTGAGAACGGCGCGGTGTATGCCTTCTTCGCCTGCAACTACTACACCCACAACAGCCCCATCCGGCTGGAGATCGACGGCGAAAAGGGCTCCGTCCTGCTGGAAGGCGAGACTGTCACGGTCAGCCTCAAGGGCGAAAAGCCTTACCGCATTCTCCCCTGCGACGACGTTCTGGAAGGGGAGAGCTACTGGGGCAACAACCATCTGGCGCAGATACGCGAATTCTATCAAAGCATTCGGGAGGACCGGCAGCCCCCGGTGCCCACCGAGGAGGCCGCCGCGACGCTGGAGACCGTGCTCGCGCTTTACCGGTCGGCGCGGCTGGGCGCGCGGCAGACCCTCCCTCTGAGGGACTAAAAGCAAAGGAGAACAGGAATATGGACAAACTGATTCGTCACGGCATCATCGGACTGGGCAAAACAGTGGGCATTGCCGCGTCCCACATCGACGCGCTGCGCAAGAGCCATTCGCTGGTGCTCACGGCAGTCTACGACAAGGTGCCCCAGAACGCCCGGGACATGTTGCGCAGAATGGGCATGACCGGCGTCACCGTCTGCGATTCGGTGGAGCAGCTGTTTGCCATGGTGGACTCGGTGAGTATCTGCACGCCCAACGACCAGCATGTGGAGCTGGCGGTGGAGGCGCTGCGGCAGGGACTGCATGTTCTGGTGGAAAAGCCCCTGGCCGATTCCGCCCAGGCGGCCCTGGCGCTGGAAAAGGAAGCCGGGGCGCACCCGGATCAGGTGTGCATGGTCTGCTTCAATTACCGTGAATATTCGGTCTACAACTTTCTGAAGGAGTATCTTGACGGCGGCGCGCTGGGCAAGATCTACTTCTACCGCCAGCAGCTGGGCGGCAACCGTATCGCCCAGTTCTCGGTGAAGCGGGAATGGCGCATGGACCGGGCCCAGTCCGGTTCCGGCGCGCTGGCGGACTTTGGGTGCCACATGCTGGACCTGGCGGGCTGGCTCACCGGCGGCAGCTGCGGCGAGGTCCATCCCCTGGCCGCCGCCTGCAGCACCGTGATCTCTGAGCGGCAGGCTGTGGACGGCGACGCCTGGCTGCCGGTCACCAACGATGACTGCGCGGTGTTCATGGCCCGCAGCGACAGCGGCGCGCTGTACACCTTCACAGCCAGCCGTGTGGGCGTGTGGGACCACTCCATCGAGATCGTGGGCGAAAAAGGAATGCTGCGGGCCGATCTGGATGCCGGCAACGGCGTGCAGGTCTGGCTGCGGGAAGCGGGCGGCGCCTACCTGCCCGAAAACCGCACCGTTCTGGAAGTGCCCAACGAAAAAGGGCATGCCGGCATTCTGAACGCCTTCGCCGCTTGCATCCGCAAGGAGCGCAGCGACCCACGGACGGTGGCGTACGGCCGGAAGCTGCAGGAGACCATCGACTGGCTGGACAAAAACGCCCTGTAAGCGCCCGGCACACGGTTCAAAAAAGACATGACCGCCAAAGCAGGCCCCCTCGCCGGGGCCTGCTTTTTTTGCGGCGCGGGCAGCCGGTCCGCAAAGCCTCTGTTGCGCTGAGGCGGGAGACAGGGTACAATGGGGGCGGAAAGAAGACCAAAACCGGGAAAGGAAGGGATGAGGATGAAACGAAAGAGATTCGCCGCACTGCTGGCCGCCCTGGCCCTCTGCGTGACCGGCTGCGCCCGGGCGGAGTCTGCTCCCGTGCCGGGGCCGCAGCCGTCGCCGGAGCCGTCTCCCAGCCCGGCCGCTACGCCCGCGGTGGAGGCGGTGGGCGAACTGACCTTCCACAATGAGCTGGACGGCGCCGCGTCGCAGAACGGATTCTATTACCTGCGGCCCGGGACAGGGGGGTGGACGGTGCTGTGCCGGATGGACCTTGCCACCGGGCAAAGCGCGGAGGTCTGCGCCCTGGAGGGGTGCGAACACGCGGGCGAAGAATGCCCCGCCTGTTTTTCCTGCTATGCGAACCTGCCGGTGCCGCTGCTGTGGCAGGACCGGCTGGTGCTGGTTTTCCTGGGAAATCCCTTTGCCGGCGGGCCGGAGGACGAGGCATATCTGGCCCGGATCGAGCTGGCCGAAACAGACGGCTCAGGCCGGCGGGAGATCGCCCGCTTTTCGCCCGGAGAACAGCTTTGCACCGGATTCGCCACCGATGAGGAAAAGCTTTACTTCCTCTCCTCCCCGGTGGTGGAGCAGATCAGCCAGCCCGCCTGGGAGCTGAAAAGCGTGGACCTTTCCACAGGCCGGACCGACACCCTTGCCCGCTACGGCGGCGAAAGCATGGCGGTGGGCTACTATCTGACGGGCTGTACAAAAGAAGGGCTCGTGATAAAACGGATCGAGACCACCGGGGAACTGAAGCCCAGCCGGGAGAGCGTGGCGTCCAACGTCCACTCCCTTATGCTGGTGGACCGGCAGGGCGGTGTTGTGCGTCCCCTCAAACAGTGGCGGCAGGACGAGATCAGCGAGTGCGTCCGCGACGGGCAGCTTTTTTACTGCGACGGCGAAGGCCGCCTGTTCCGAAACGCCTTGGACGGAACGCAGGACAGCCTGGTCCTTCAGCTGCCCGGCGCGGTGCGGCCGTCCGGCGTCAGCTTTGGACCGGGCCGGGAACCCTGGCTTTCCCTCACCGCCCGGGATGAGGCAGGCGACACCTTCCGCTGGCTGTGCAATACCCTCACCGGCGAAGTGGTGAGCTGGCCGGACGCGTCCGGCGCCGACCGGCGGTTGGTGAGCCTGGGCCGGGAGTGGTCCCTCTTTTCCAGCACCCCGCCCGGCGCGGGCCAGACCTGTTTTGAGCGCATTGCCACCGACGATCTGCTGGCCGGCAGCGGGCAGTTCCTTCCCGCGGGATAAAACACACACAAAAGCCGCACCCCGGCCGGATCGGTGCGGCTTTTGTGCTATAATGAAAAAAGGAGAAAGGCGGGGATGAAGATGAAACGGGTGCTGGTCACCGGCGCGGGCGGATTTGTGGGCGCGCGTATCATGGCGCTGCTGAAGGGGCGGCTGGAACTTGCGGCGGTGCCCGCGGGCGTTTTGCGCAGCGCCGGACCGGCGGAGACGGAGCGGCTGGTGAAGGCCGCCGCCCCCGACGTCATCCTGCACACGGCGGCCATTTCGGACACCGGATACTGCGAGCAGCACCCGGATCAGTCCCGGCGGGCCAACGTGGAGCTTCCGGTGTGGCTGGCCCGGGCGGCCCGGCGGGCAGGGGCCAAGCTGGTGGCCTTCAGCTCCGACCAGGTCTACACCGGGCTGGAAGGTTCCCGTCCCTTCGATGAAACGGCGCCTCTGCGCCCCGCCAATGTCTACGGCCGCCACAAGCGGGAGGCGGAAGAGCGGGTGCTGGAGGAGCTGGACTCGGCGGTGCTGCTGCGGGCCACCTGGATGTACGACCTGCCCGGCGGGGGGCTGCCCATCCGGCCGAATCTCCCCCTCAACCTGCTGGCGGCGGCCAAAGAGGGCAGAACGCTGACCTTTTCCCGGAAGGATCTGCGGGGTGTGACCTGGGTGCGGCAGGCGGTGGAAAACCTGCTGCCCGCCCTGGACTGGACGGGCGGCGTTTATAACTTCGGCTGCGAGAGCGACGGGGACATGTACGCCACCGCCCTGCGCTTCTGCGAGCTGCTGGGCCTGGACCCGCCGCCGGTGGAGGCGGCAGACTGGGCCCGCTGCCTGTGGATGGACGGCGGCAAAGCCCGCCGGCTGGGGGCGGACTTCGGCGGCACGGCGGAGGGGTTTGCCCGGTGCCTTGCCGCCCGGAAAGAATAAAAAAGGGAGCGCCTTTTCGCAAAAGGCGCTCCCCGTTTTTTTTCAGCGGAACCACAGGCCCATCTCGTATTTGAAGGTGCGGTAGTTCTGCATGGTGCACTCGTAGGCGTATTCCCGGATGAGTGCGCCGCTCTGGTCGTACTCGCCGAACACCATGGCCACACCGCTGTTCACCACCCAGTTGCCGCCCTCGCCGCAGAGGGAACCGTTGGACACAATGCTGGAATAGGGCACGTCAAAGCTTTCTTCCAGCGAGAAGGTGCGCCGGTTTTCGTCGATCCGGTAGATGTACACCTGGCTGGCGTCGCCCTCCGAGCCGTAAAACCCGGTGCCCACACTGTCGTCCGCCTCCAGCTCCAGGTCGCGGCTGTTGATGGAGAGGTAGTTGTTGTTGAACAGCGACAGGTAATAAACGCCCTCCTCTTCGCCGTCGGCGTAGTACTCCACGCAGTGCTGGCCGTACTGGGGCACGAAATCGCCCTCCCGGGCAAGGCACGCGTCCTCGTAGGCGGTGCCCTCCCAGACCCGCTCGTCCCCTGCCAGCCAGTCCAGCGCGGGCTCGCCGTGGAGGTCCGTCACTTTCAGAATGGAGGAGGTCTCCCGGGAGGAGAGGATGACGCTGTCACTTCCGGGCATGTATTGCAGGCTGTTCAGGTGGATCCAGTCCCACTCGCCCACCTGCCAGAAGAAGTCGTCGGTGGGGGCCACCGGGCGGGTGACGTCGTAATAGTCCTGCAAAAGGGTGCTGAAGTTGATGAGCTCGGTCACTTCGCCGGTCTCCAGGTCGATGGAGAGCAGCCGGTCCTCCACCGTCTCGTTGCCCCGCTCTTCCGCCAGGGCCAGCACCTCGCCGTCTGCCCCCCAGCCGATGTCGTGGTGCAGGTCGTATTCGCCCAGATCGCACACCCAGGTCACCTGGCCCAGCCCGTTGATCCGGGCCAACTTGGAGGAGGAGACACAGGTGAGGATCTCGTTGCCGTAAAACAGCAGCCGGTCCAGCCCGTAGCCCTCCAGCACCATCTCATAGCGCAGCACGCCCTCGTTGTCGAAGAAGAAGCCGTAGCCCAGATAGCCGTTCACCCTCATCATGGTGAACAGACCCTCGGCCTGGGCCGCGGAGGACTCGCCCTCGGTCACCTCCAGCTGGGTGGCGTAGCCCGAGCGGGTCTCCGGCATTTCCACGGTGAAGCAGATGGTCTGCCGGGTGTTGCCCAGCCGTCCGGCCACGTTGAGGGTGACCTCGTTCACCTCGCCGGGCACAAGGCCGATGAGCTGGAACTCGTGGGTCTTGGTGTACTCCTTGCCGGAGGCATCCGCCGCCTCGGCGATGAAATCCGTCAGCCCGTCCACGTGCACGGTGTAGCTCGCCGAGGTGGCAAAGTCGGTCTCAAAATAAAGATACAGCCCGTTGCTGCCGGTGCCGTAAGGATTCAGGATGGCCAGCGGCATGGAGGCGGTCCACTCCAGGTCGTCGTTGTTTTTCAGCTCCTGCACCACCTGGTACAGCCGCTGCTGCACGTCCTCGTCGTAGTAGGTGAAGCCCTCTTCCTCAATGTCCTGAGGCACCAGCTGCAGGGCCTTCAGCCCGCCGCCCAGGTCAGCCTCGGTCAGGTCCACCTGCCACTGGCTGCTCTGAGCCACCACGTCGCCGGTGGAGAAGCTCCAGTCGGTGCGGGCGGCCTGCTCCTGGGCGGTGAAGGCCTTGGAGCCCAGCACCACCGCGACGGGAATGAGCGCGGCCAGTGCCAGCAGCACGGCCCCGCCAAGGATCAGCCATTTCCATTTTCGTTTGATACCCATTCGTATCCACCTGCTTTACAGTAGATTCAGCACCAGCAAGAGCAGCCCCACTGCCGTGAGGATGGCGCCGGTGAGGCGGTTGAGCAAAAGAGGGTCGGCCCGGGCGGCGATGCGGGCGGCCAGCTGCGCCCAGAAAAGGGTGAACACCACGCACAACGCCAGAGGAAGGAGCCGGGGCGCGCTGCCCAGGGCAAAGTGACTTGCCGCGCCGAGAAAGGCGGAAAAGGTCATAATGAACACGCTGGTGCCCACCGCCGTTTTCAGCTCATAGCCCAGCACGAAGGTCAGCACCATCAACATCATCATGCCGCCCCCGGCGCCGAACACCCCGCACACAAGGCCCACCGCCGCGCCGCCGGCGGCGCTCAGCCCCGCAAAGCCGGTGCCCAGGCCCGCCCCCGCGCCGGCCAAAAACGGATCAATATCTCGAACCGGAGTTCGCTCAAAATGAAGGACTTCCTTTCAGAAAAACGGGCTGTTCCGGCCCTGTGGATTCCAAGATAGCAGACGCGCCTTAACCGGGGCTAAAGAGAAAAACGGAGGAAAAGCACCCGCGGCACGGCAAACCATTCCAAGTATATCAAAATCATGCGAAAAGTGGGATAAAAAATTGAGAAACAGCAAAAAAATTCCCGAACTGTGCCTGCTCATGACGAAATCCCCGCTCAAAACGGCCGGGCGGGCGCCGCGCCGCTTTCTGCCCGCGGCGGACCCGGCGCTTTGAACCGAAACACAGAACAAAAACCGGCGCACCGCGTTTGGCGGTGCGCCGGTTTTCTGGCTTATTCAGTGAGCCGTGCTCCCGAACCCGCGATTACCGGGGGTTCTTGATGGCAGCCTGAGCGGCGGCCAGACGAGCGATGGGCACACGGAAGGGAGAGCAGGACACATAGTCCAGACCCACGCGGTGGCAGAACTCCACGCTGGTGGGGTCGCCGCCGTGCTCGCCGCAGATACCCAGGCCCAGCTCGGGACGGGTGGAGCGGCCCAGCTTCGCGGCCATCTCGACCAGCTTGCCCACGCCGTTCTGGTCCAGGTGAGCGAAGGGATCGCTCTCGTAGACCTTGTTGTCGTAGTAGTAGCTCAGGAACTTGCCCGCGTCGTCACGGCTGAAGCCGAAGGTCATCTGGGTCAGATCGTTGGTGCCGAAGCTGAAGAACTCGGCCTCCTTGGCGATCTCGTCGGCGGTCAGGGCCGCACGGGGGATCTCGATCATGGTGCCCACTTCGTACTTCATGTCAACGCCGGCCTCGGCGATGATCTTGTCAGCGGTGGCAACGACCACGTCCTTGACGAACTTCAGCTCCTTGACCTCGCCGACCAGGGGGATCATGATGTGGGGAACGATCTTCACGCCGGTCTCCTTGGAGACGTTGATGGCGGCGTTGATCACAGCGGTGGTCTGCATCTCGGCGATCTCGGGGTAAGCAACAGCCAGACGGCAGCCGCGGTGGCCCATCATCGGGTTGAACTCGTGCAGGCCGTCGATGACGGTGTGCAGCTTCTCAACGGTCACGCCCAGATCCTTGGCCAGATCCACGATCTCCTCTTCCTTGGTGGGCAGGAACTCATGGAGCGGGGGATCCAGGTAACGGATGGTCATCGGGCGCTCGCCCATGACCTTGTACATGGCCTCGAAGTCACCCTGCTGGTAGGGCAGGATCTTCGCCAGAGCCTTCTTGCGGTCGTCCACATTCTCGGCAACGATCATCTCGCGCACGGCCTTGATACGGTCGGCCTCGAAGAACATATGCTCGGTGCGGCACAGACCAATGCCCTCGGCGCCGAAGTCAACGCCCTGCTTGGCGTCGCGCGGGTTGTCGGCGTTGGTGAACACCTTCAGCTGACGGGCAGCGTCGGCCCAGCCCATGAAGCGGCCGAAGTCGCCGCTGATGGAAGCCTCAACGGTGGGGATAGCCTCGCCGTAGATGTTGCCGGTGGAGCCGTCGATGGAGATCCAGTCGCCGCGCTTGTAGGTCTTGCCGCCCAGGGTGAACTGCTCCTTGTCGTAGTCCACAACGATCTCGCCGCAGCCGGAAACGCAGCAGGTGCCCATGCCGCGGGCCACAACGGCAGCGTGGCTGGTCATACCGCCGCGAACGGTCAGAATGCCCTGCGCCACGACCATGCCCTCGATGTCCTCGGGGCTGGTCTCCAGACGGACCAGAACGATCTTCTTCATGCTGCCGTTCTCAACGCTCTCCTTGGCGTCCTCGGCGGTGAACACCACCTGGCCGCAGGCAGCGCCCGGGCTGGCAGCCAGGCCCTTGCCGATGACTTCCGCCTGCTTCAGAGCGGCGGCGTCGAACTGGGGATGCAGCAGGCTGTCCAGCTGCTTGGGCTCAACGCGCAGAACGGCTTCGCGCTCGTCGATCATGCCCTCGTCCACCAGGTCAACGGCGATCTTCAGAGCGGCGGCGGCGGTGCGCTTGCCGTTACGGGTCTGCAGCATGTAGAGCTTGCCATCCTCGATGGTGAACTCCATGTCCTGCATATCCTTGTAGTGGTTCTCCAGGCGGGTGGCGATCTCCACGAACTGGTCGTACACCTCAGGCATCTGATCCTTCAGGTGAGCGATGGGGGAGGGGGTGCGGATACCGGCAACCACGTCCTCGCCCTGGGCGTTGATCAGGTACTCGCCGAACAGGGCCTTCTCACCGGTGGCGGGGTTGCGGGTGAAAGCAACGCCGGTGCCGCTGTTGTTGCCGCTGTTGCCGAACACCATGGCCTGCACGTTGACGGCGGTGCCCCAGTCGTAGGGGATCTCGTTCATGCGGCGGTAGACGTTGGCGCGGGGGTTGTCCCAGCTGCGGAACACGGCCTTGACGGCCTCGATCAGCTGGACCTTCGGGTCGGCGGGGAAGTCGCTGCCCATCTTGCTCTTGTACAGGTCCTTGAACTTCACGACCAGAGCCTTCATGTCGTCGGCGTCCAGCTCGGTGTCCAGTTTCACGCCCTTGGCTTCCTTCATCTCGTCGATGATCTTCTCAAAGTCGCTCTTGCTCAGCTCCATAACAACGTCGCTGAACATCTGGACGAAACGGCGGTAGCTGTCGTAGGCGAAACGGGGGTTGCCGGTCTTGGCGGCCAGGCCCTCCACCACTTCGTCGTTCAGGCCCAGGTTCAGGATGGTGTCCATCATGCCGGGCATGGAGGCGCGGGCGCCGGAACGCACAGACACCAGCAGGGGGTTCTTCACGTCACCGAACTTCTTGCCGGTGATCTCCTCCATCTTGCCGATGTACTCGTAGATGTCGGCCATGATCTCGTCGTTGATCTGACGGCCATCCTTGTAGTACTGGGTGCAGGCTTCGGTGCTGATGGTGAAGCCCTGAGGCACAGGCATGCCCGCGTTGGTCATCTCGGCCAGGTTCGCGCCTTTGCCGCCAAGGATCTCACGCATGTCCTTGTTGCCTTCGCTGAACAGGTACAGATACTTCTTGCTCAATATTCTCGACCTCCATAAAAGATTCCACGTCCCGCGGGGCGGGGTGCCCCGCCAAACGATAAGAACGCGCATAATATTATAACAAATCGCGCCGCCAAGCGCCAGAGGTTTTAACGTTTTTATCCATGGATTTGTGGATTTTTTTGCAATCCGGGCCCTTTTCGGGGTTGCAAAGGACAAAAAAGTATGTAAACTTAAACTGGGGCAGGTTTTCGCCGCGTCAGAAAGCGCTGCGGCCGCCCGACGGAAAGGGAGAGAGAACACCCATGTTTTTCAAAAAACAGAGCGCCGGGGCCGACTGGCTGGTGGCAGGTCTTGGCAACCCTGGCAAAAAATACGAGGGCACCCGCCACAACGCGGGCTTTGACGCGCTGGATTTTCTGGCCGGCCGGTGGAACGCCCCCACCCCCCGGGTGAAATTCGAGGGCCTCTCGGCCCAGACGACGGTGAACGGGCACAAGGTCATCCTGCTCAAGCCCCAGACCTTTATGAATCTCTCCGGCCGCAGCATTGGCGCGGCGGCCGCATTTTACAAGATCGACCCCGCCCACGTCATCGTGCTGTGCGACGACGTGACCCAAAGCCCCGGCAAGGTGCGCATCCGGCCCTCCGGCTCGGCGGGCGGCCACAACGGCCTCAAGGACATCATCGCCCGGCTGGGCAGCCAGGAGTTCCCCCGGGTGCGGCTGGGCGTGGGCGAAAAGCCCAGCCCTGAGTACGACCTGGCGGACTGGGTGCTGGGCCGCATTTCCGGCGCCGACCGCAAGGCCTTTGAAAGCCGGCTGGAAGACGTGGCAAACGCGGTGGAGCTCATCATGGACGGCAAACTCTCCGAGGCGCAGAACCGCTACAACCGCTGAATCAAAAACCGTGTCGTTTGCAAAAACGATACGGTTTTTTTACATGTCCGGTGCGATAAAGCGTTTGTTCTGTTTCGTTTTATATATGCGGGCGCAGAACGTGCCCGCCCGAAAGGAGGACGCGCATATGAAGCGTTTTGCAGCGCTGGCTTTGGCGGCGGCGATGGCGGCGGGCCTCGCCGGCTGCGGGAGCAGCGGCACATTGAAGAGCATGGAGTGGGCCATCGAGCCCGCAGGTGAGTTCGAGGCGGTGGAGCCGGTGGCAGACACCGCCACCGTGGCCGCCGGCATGGTGAGCAACCGCCCCGGCGAGGCGGGCTATTATCTGGCAAAGACCGCCGCGGGCTGGGGCGTGCTGAACGCCGCCAGCGGCGACGTGGCCGCGTCGGCGGCCTTTGTGGCCCAGCCCGTTCGCTGCGGCGCGGGCCATCTGTACGACGCGGGCCTTTATGAAGGGGAGCGCTGGTACGACTGGGAGACCCTGGAGGAGCTGGACGCTCAGCTGGAGGGCATTGGCACCAGCTATCGCATGGAGGTGGGCCACGGCGGCGGCTCCAACCGCTTTCTGGCGGACGGCGCCGGCGCGGTGAGCGCCGTCAGCTTCGGCGAGGCCAGCATGAACCAGCGCCCCCTGACCGAGATCGAGGGCCTGCCCGGCCTCATCCCGGTGCAGCAGGGGCCCCTGCGCGCCGACTGGACCGGCGAGGACCCCGCCACCTGGGAAGACTTCATTCTGGAGCACGACGGCCTTTTTGCGGTGGCCACATCCGAGGGCAGGCTGCTCACGGATTTTGTCTATGAAGCCGCCTGCATGGGCACCGATGAGGCCATCGCCGTCTGCAAAGAGGGCAAATGGGGCTATGTGGACACGGCGGGCAAAGAGATCGTGCCCTGCGAGTACGACGCTTTCTGGGGCGTGCGTTGGGCCTGGAACAGCGAAACGGAAAAGAACGAGCCCACCACCGGCATTTACCCCGCGCCGTTCACCGAGGGCTGCGTGGTGGTGAAACAGAACGGTCAGACCGGCGTGTTGAACGCCGACGGCAGCTGGCTTTTGAAGATGGGCGAAGTGGAGGACGCGGCCCCCGCCTTCGGCGGCCTGCTGTGGGTCAAGACCGAAGGCAAGTGGGGCGCGGTGAAGCTGCCCTCGTAAAAACGCAAGGGAAAGGGAGGATGACCTGTGAAAAAACGGTTTGCCGCCCTGGCGGCGGCGCTGGCGCTGGCCCTGACGGGCTGCGGCGGGGCCGGCACGTTGAAGAGCATGGAGTGGGCCATCGAACCCGCATATGAATTTGAGGCGGTGGAGCCGGTGGCCGACCCGGACAGCACCACCCCGCCCACAGTGGCCCGAAAACCGGGCGAGGCGGGCTATTATCTGGTCAGGACCGGCGAGGGCTGGGGCGTGCTGGACGTCCGCACCGGCAAGACGGCGGCGGAAGGGGCCTTTGAAGAGCCGCCCTCCCGCTGCGGGCTGGGCCACCTCTTTGACCCGGGTTCCGCTTCGCTTCAGTGGGAGGACAAGGCGGCCTATGACCGTTTCAACGACGAACTGGAGACCCTGGGCACCAGCTACCGGCTGGAGGTGGGCCACGGCGGCGGCACCGACTACTTCCTGGCGGACGAGACAGGCGCGGTGACGGCGGTGGGCGTTTCGGAAAACGGTTTCAACGTGCGCCCGGTTGCCGAGGTGGAGGGCCTGCCCGGCCTTATCCCGGTGCGGCGGGGCGCCGTTGTTCCCACCGATGACGGCTGGGAGAAGATCGTCTGGGATGAGGGAGAGCGTTTCGCTGCGGCCACTTCCCACGGCGAGCTGCTCACCGATTTCGTCTATGAAAACGCCTGCATGGGCACCGACGAGGCCATCGCCGTCTGCAAAGAAGGCAAATGGGGCTATGTGGACACGGCGGGCAAAGAGATCGTGCCCTGCGAGTACGACGCTTTCTGGGGCGTGAGCTGGGGCTGGAACGAGGAAACGGGCGAACAACAGGTGGACGCCCGGGGCGTTTATCCCGCCCCCTTCACGCAAGGCTGCGTGGTGGTGAAACAGAACGGCCAGACCGGCGTGTTGAAAGCCGACGGCAGCTGGCTTTTGAAGATGGGCGAAGCGGAGGACGCGGCCCCCGCCGTTGAAGGGCTTTTGTGGGTGAAGACCGGGGGAAAATGGGGCGCGGTGAAGCTGCCGGGATAACGGCGCTTTTCCCTTGCGTTCGACCGGCTTTGCCGTTACAATAGAAAACAGAAGAAAAACGCGCACCCCGCCGGGCAAGGCCCGACGGGGCGCTGCCTGTTGTGCAAAAACGGCTGTTTTCAGAAAGGGAACCCCATGTTCGACATTCTCAAAAGCACCGCGGAATACAAAAAACTCAAAAGCCACCTGGCCGTCAAGGGCCCGGCGGCCCTCTTCGGCCTGCCCCCGGCGGGCCGCGCCCAAATGCTGGCACTGCTGGCCTCCGAGAGCCGCCGCCCCCTGCTGGCGGTCACGGCGGGGGAGGCCGAGGCCACCCGCCTCGCTGCCGACCTCAACGCCTTCGGCCTTCCGGCGGCGGTGTTCCCGCCCCGGGACTTTTTGCTGCGGCCCATCGAGGGCGCCGGGCGGGAATACGAATACCGCCGCCTGGCGGTGCTGGGCGACCTGGTGGGCGAACGCCTTTCGGCGGTGTGCGTGCCCGCGGAGGCCCTGTTGCAGTACACCATGCCCAAAGAGGAGTTCTGCCGCAACACCCTCACCCTGAAGCCCGGCCTGGAGCTGCCCCTGACCAAGCTGGAGGAGCGCCTCTTTGACGCGGGCTACCACCGGCGGGGCCAGGTGGAAGGCCCGGGCCAGTTCAGCGTGCGGGGCGGCATTGTGGACATCTGGCCCCCCGAGGCCAAAAGCCCCGCCCGGTGCGAATACTGGGGCGATGAGATCGACACCCTGGCCACCTTTGACGTGCTCAGCCAGCGGCGGGACGGTGACCTGGAAAAACTGCACATCAGCCCCGCCCGCGAGGTGCTGTTCGGTTCGGCTTCGGACACCGCCGCCGCCCTGCGCAGCGCTTTGGCAAAGGAGAAGGGCCGCCGGGCCGCCGTCATGGAAAAGGCGATGGAGGCGGACCTCGCCCAGCTGGACGCGGGTCTTGTGCCCGAGGCGCTGGACAAATACATGGGCGTGCGCTACGAAAAGCCCGCCACCCTGCTGGACTACTTCGACGAACCCATTCTGGTGCTGGAGGAGCCCAGCGCCATCCGGGAGGCCCAGAAGGCCACCGCCTTCCGCCGCGGCGAGGAACTGAAAAGCCTCTACGAGCAGGGAGTGCTCTGCCCCGGGCTGGACGTGCTTTATGAGGACATGCCCTTTTTGCTGGCAGCGGCCCAGAAGAACTCCAGCCTCTGCTGCGAGAACTTTGCCCGCACCCTGCCGGGGCTGGAGCTGAAAGAGATCATCAACGCCCCCGCCCACGCCCGCCCGCCCTTCTCCGGCGAGGTGGCTTCTCTGGCGGAGGACCTGGAGTCCCTCACCCAGCAGGGCTACGCGGTGGACGTGCTGGCGGGCACCGAGCGTGCCGCCGCGGCCCTGGCCAAGGACCTGGTGCGCAAGGGCTTTCGGGCGGGCACGGCCAAAGACATGGTGGCCAGCTCCGGGGCGGTGGCGGTGCGGGTGGGCCACACCAGCGCCGGCGCCGAGTACCCCTTTGCCCGCTACGCCCTGATCACCGGGCGCAGGGCGGGGGAGGGGGAAAAGAAAAAGCCCGCCCGCAAGAAGGATAAAAACGCCCTTTCCAGCCTCACCGACATCACTCCCGGCGATTATGTGGTGCACCAGAACCACGGTATCGGCATGTACACCGGCATTCAGCGGCTGGAAGTGCAGGGCGTGGTGAAGGACTATCTGAAACTGCTCTACGACAAGGGCGACACCCTGTATGTGCCGGTGACCCAGCTGGACCTGCTCAGCCGCTACACCGCCCCCGGCGACGAGGAAAAGGTGAAGCTGGCGCGGCTGGGCGGCCAGGAGTGGACCCGCACCCGCCGCAAGGTGAAGGCCGCCGCCGCCGAGATGGCCCAGGAACTCATCGCCCTGTATGCCAAGCGCCAGCAGGCCAAGGGCAACGCCTTCCCGCCGGACGGCGACTGGCAGCGGGACTTTGAGACCCGCTTTGAATACGACGAGACCGCCGACCAGCTGGCGGCGGCCGCCGAAATTAAAAAGGATATGGAGAACCCCTGGCCCATGGACCGGCTGCTCTGCGGCGACGTGGGCGTGGGCAAGACGGAGGTGGCCCTGCGGGCGGCCTTCAAGTGCGTGATGGGCGGCAAGCAGTGCGCCATTCTGGCCCCCACCACCATCCTGGCCTGGCAGCATTACAGCAACATGCTGGCCCGGATGGAGGCGTTCCCCATCCAGCTGGGGCTGCTCTCCCGCTTCCGCACCAAAAAGCAGCAGGAGGAGACCATCAAGGGCCTGCGGGCCGGCACGGTGGACATCGTGGTGGGCACTCACCGGCTGCTCAGCGACGACATCAAGTTCCACGACCTCGGCCTCGTCATCATCGACGAGGAGCAGCGTTTCGGCGTCAAGCACAAGGAAAAGCTGAAGGAGGCCTTCATCGGGGTGGATATGCTCACCCTCTCGGCCACGCCCATCCCCCGCACCCTGAACATGGCCATGAGCGGCATCCGGGACATGAGCACCATCGAGGAACCGCCGGTGGAGCGCCAGCCCATCGAGACCTATGTGATGGAGTACGACCCGGTCATCCTGGCGGAAGCCATCAAAAAGGAGCTGGCCCGGGGCGGCCAGGTTTATTACCTCCACAACCGGGTGGACAGCATTGAGGCCACCGCCGGCATGGTGGGCCGCATGGTGCCCGGGGCCCGGGTGGGAGTGGCCCACGGCAAGATGACCGAGGAGCAGCTGAGCAAGGTGTGGCAGCAGCTGCTGGACGGCGACATCGACGTGCTGGTGTGCACCACCCTCATCGAGACCGGCGTGGACGTGCGCAACTGCAACACCCTCATCATCGAGGACGCCGACCGCATGGGCCTGGCCCAGCTGTATCAGATCCGGGGCCGGGTGGGCCGTTCCGGCCGCAAGGCCTACGCCTACTTCACCTTCCGGCGGGACAAGGTCCTCACCGACGTGGCGGCAAAGCGGCTTTCCGCCATCCGGGAGTTCACCAGCTTCGGCTCCGGCTTCCGCATTGCCATGCGCGATCTGCAAATCCGGGGCGCGGGCAGCCTTTTGGGCCAGAGCCAGCACGGCCACATGCAGGCGGTGGGCTATGACCTTTATATGAAGATACTGGCCGGGGCGGTGGCCATCGCGAAGGGCGAGGCCCCGCCGCCGGACAAGGCGGACTGCCTCATCGACATCACGGTGGACGCCTACATCCCGGAAAACTACATCCCCGAGGCGGCGGGCCGGATCGAGGCCTACAAGCGCATTGCCGCCATCGAGACCGCCGAGGACGCTTCCGACGTGCTGGACGAACTCATCGACCGCTACGGCGATGTGCCGAAGAGCGTGTCCGGCCTGGTGGACATCTCCCTCATCCGGGTCACGGCGGCCAAGGCGGGGGTGTATGAGATCGGCCAGAAGCGGGACACCCTGCTGCTCTATTCCGACAAGCTCACCCCCGCTTCCATCAAGGCGGCCGCCGCCGCGCTGCCGGGCAGGGTGATGGTGAACGCCGGGGCAAAGCCCTACCTGGCGGTGCGGGTGGACCGGGGCGAAGCGCCCCTCGCTGCGCTGCGGGCGGTGCTGGAAGCCCTGGCGGGCGATTGAAAAACCGCTCTTTGGGCGATATAATAGAAAAAAAACGCCCCTTGGCGGACGGGGCGCTGTGAAAAGGGGAGGATACGGCGATGAAGATTCTTTGTTCCAACTGCGGGCTTCGCTATGACCCCGCGGTGAACAATGGCATATGCCCTCACTGCGGGCGCTACAACGAAGCCCTGCCCGAGGCGTTTGTCCCGGAACAGGCTGCGCCGCAGCCCGCTCTTGAAGAAGAGGAACTGTGGGCCCCGCCCGCGCCGGTGCGGCGGCGCACCAGCCGGGTGCCCCTTGTGCTGCTCCTTTTGTTCCTGGCGGTCTTTGCGGCGGAGTGCGTGCTCTTTCCGCTGGTGACCCGGGCTGCCAAGGCAGGGCAGGCCCAGGCGGCGTATGTGCCCCAGGCCCTGGTGACCAGCGCCGCCCAGAACGAGGCCTTCGCCTTCGGCCCCGCCGGGCGGCAGGTGCTGGTGGGCCAGGCCCAGCGGCTGGGCTCCATCCGCGGCACGGAGGAGGGCGCCGAGGTGCTGCGCGTCTGGTGCGAGGTGGACAAGGAGCAGGACTACCGTTCCGACTGGGCCGCCGACACATTTTTGCAGGCGGGGGACATTTACTATCCCGCCATCCAGACCTACGACCTGGAACAGTTCTACCCCGAGCTGGCCGCCGAGGCGCTGGACCCCTACGCCCTGAAGAGCACTTCCATGGATGAGGGCTGGCTCTATTTCCTGGTGCCGGAGGGTGCGGCGGGGCACACTTTGTGGCTCCAGTGCCAGACCCTTGACCGGGACTATAACATCAGCGAAGCGGCCATGACGGGCATTGACCTGACTGTGACGGAAGGGAGCGTGAGCGTCGAATGAACCGGCAGAACAGCCGTCCCGGCCTGCTTGTCTGGGCGCTGGCCGCCCTGGCCCTGGCCGCCGCGGTGGCCCGCTTCGCGGCGGGCATGTCCGGGCTGGACAACGCCCGCTACGCCAGCGACTGGAACGTGAGCGCCGACCAGATGAGCGTGCAGGCCATCGACACCCCCGAATGGGGCGAGACCTTTTACGACTATTATCTGGTCAGCTTCCGGCTGACCAACCACAGCCAGCGCCCGGTGGACCTGGACGAATACACCTTCGAGGCCGTGCCCCAGAAGGGGGACGAATGGGCCGCCCGCTTCGATTCCGATTGGGACAGCGAGGCCGCCTACACCCTGCGCCCCCAGGTGCCCCAGGGCTGCACCGCCCCGGTGAGCATGGTGCTGCGGGTGGACCCGGAGGAACTGGGCAGCAAAACCCTGGACGTGTTTTTTGAGGACTATGCCGGCGGCGTGCCGCTGGGGCAGATCACCCTTCCCTGAACGAATCGAAAAAGCCGCTCCGGCCCTGGGCCGGGGCGGCTTTTCTGCGCCCTAAAAAGATTTTATCTTCGTTCATATTTTCTTCATATCGAGAGGATATGCTATAAACATGAAACAAGGCGGCTTGCCGCCATTCCTTCCGCCCGCGCCCGGCGCGGGCCAATCAATCCAAGAAGGCGGTGTTTTATGAAGACACGCGGGCCGAAAAACCCCAACAAGGTGCTTCTTTATTACTGTATCGGTGCGCTGGTGGCGCTGCTGGTGTTCAACTGGCTCGTCTTCCCCCAGATGATGAGGGGCGCAGTGACCGAAGTCACCTACAACCAGTTCCTCTCCGATCTGGACGCAGGCAGCGTGGTGGCCGTGGAGGAGGATTCCTCCAAAGGCACCATCACCTATCAAATAAAGGATGAAAACGGGCGGGACCGTATCTGCCAGACCGCCATCGTCAACGACCCTGACCGGGTGGACCGCATTCTTGCCTCCACCGGCCCCGACGGGCAGGCGGTGCAGTACGGCGGCGTGGTGCCCACCCAGGCGTCCCCCGCCATGAACCTTTTGTTCGGCGTGGTGCTGCCGATCATCATCATGGTGGCGGCGGGCCAGCTGCTCATGCGCTATATGTCCAAAAAGATGGGCGGCCCCAACGCCATGAGCTTCGGCAAATCCAACGCCAAGGTGTATGTGGAGGCCCAGACCGGCAAGACCTTTGCCGACGTGGCCGGCCAGGACGAGGCAAAAGAGGCCCTGGCGGAGATCGTGGATTTCCTCCACAACCCCGGCAAATACAACAGCATTGGCGCCACCCTGCCCAAGGGCGCGCTGCTGGTGGGCCCTCCGGGCACCGGCAAGACCCTGCTGGCCAAGGCGGTGGCGGGCGAGGCCCATGTGCCCTTCTTCTCCATCTCCGGCTCGGAGTTCGTGGAGATGTTTGTGGGCATGGGCGCGGCCCGTGTGCGCGACCTGTTCCGCCAGGCCGCCCAGAAGGCCCCCTGCATTGTGTTCATCGACGAGATCGACACCATCGGCAAAAGCCGTGACGGCGCGGGCGGGATCGGCGGCAACGACGAGCGGGAGCAGACCCTCAACCAGCTGCTCACCGAAATGGACGGCTTCGACGGCTCCAAGGGTGTCATCATTCTGGCCGCCACCAACCGCCCCGAAACGCTGGACAAGGCCCTGCTCCGGCCCGGCCGCTTTGACCGGCGCATTCCGGTGGAACTGCCCGACCTGGAAGGCCGTGCCGCCATTCTGAAGGTGCACGCCAAAAAGGTGATGATGGACGAGAACGTGGACTTCATGGCCATCGCCCGGGCCACCTCCGGCGCCTCCGGCGCCGAGCTGGCCAACATGATCAACGAGGCGGCCCTGCTGGCGGTGAAGAACGGCCGGCGGATCGTGCGCCAGAGCGATCTGGAAGAAGCGGTGGAGACGGTCATTGCCGGCTACCAGCGCAAGAACAAGGTGCTCAGCCAGCGGGAAAAACGCATTGTGGCCTACCACGAGATCGGCCACGCCCTGGTGGCCGCCCGCCAGACCGACAGCGCCCCCGTGACCAAGATCACCATCGTGCCCCGCACCTCCGGGGCCCTGGGTTACACCATGCAGGTGCCCCAGGAGGAGACGAACCTCCTCAGCCGCGAAGAGGCGCTGAACAAGATCGCCACCTTCACCGGCGGCCGCGCCGCCGAGGAGCTCATCTTCGGCAGCTACACCTCCGGCGCGTCGGGCGACATCGAGCAGGCCACCCGCCTGGCCCGGTCGATGGTCACCCGCCTGGGCATGAGCCGCCAGTTCGACATGATGGCTCTGGAGACCACCGCCGGCAAGTACCTCAATGCCGACTCCACCCTGGCCTGCAGCGAGGGCACCGCCGAAAAGATCGACGAAGAGGTGCTCGCCATCATCAAGAGCGCTCACGAAAAGGCCATCAACATCCTCAAGGAGAACATCGACAAACTCCACGAGCTGGCCGCCTTTTTGATGGAGCGGGAATCCATCACCGGCGAGGAATTCATGGGAATTCTCAACCGGGAGCCTTCTCCCGCCCCGGCGGCCCAGAACGGGCAGTGAGCCATTTGAAAAACCTTTGTCCCGCCGCTTTCAGCAAGCGGCGGGATTTTTGTTGGTTGTAAGGCGGCCGTCATTCCCGTATAATGAAAGAAGCTGAAAAACGGGAGGAAACGGCACGTGATGAAAAAATGCCTGGCCCTGGCGCTGGCCTTCGCGGCGGCGCTCACCTGGGCCTTTTCCGCCGCCGCCGGGTGGGAGCCGCCGGAAGGCGCGGTGAACGCCGAGGCGGTGGTGCTCTACAATGTGGACACCGACACGGTGGTGTACGAAAAAAACGCCCACGAGGTGCGGGCTGCCGCCAGCCTCACCAAAATGATGACCGGCCTGCTGCTGGCGGAGAGCGGCGAGGACCTCTCCCAGACCTTCACCATCCCCGAGGACCTGCGGCCGGAGTTCGACCGTATCCAGGCGGAGAACGGCTCGGACGCGGACCTGAAAATAGGCGAGACGGTGACGCTGGAAAGCCTGCTCTACGCCTGCCTTTTGCCCAGCGGCAACGACGCGGCCAGCGCCATCGCTTATTACCTGGGCAATGGGGACATGCAGGCCTTTTTTGACAAGATGAACGCCCGGGCCGCCGAGCTTGGCTGTGAGAACACCAATTTTACCTGCGCCCACGGCCTCTACGGCCTGGAATACGGCAACCATTCCACCGCCTGGGATATGTTCCTCATCGCCCGGGCCTTCCGGGAAAACGACCTGCTGATGGAGGTGGTCACCCAGACCGGCTACTGGATGCCTCTCACGAATCTGCACACCGAGGCCGAAAGCCCCGACGCCCCGGCGGGCGCGGCCTACTATGTGGGCACCACCAACGTAATGCAGCTGCCGGACCAGGAGCTCTACCGCCCCTACATCCGGGGGATCAAGACCGGCTTCACCGACGAGGCGGGCCGGTGCTTCGTCTCCAGTGCCGAGTCGGGCGGCATGACCTGGCTGCTGGTGGTGATGGGCGCGCCCATCCAGCTGGCGGAGGACGGCTTCAACTGGGCCTTCCACACCACCGCTGACCTCTACGACTGGGCGCTGGTGAACTTCTGGCCGGTGCAGCTGCCCAACACCGAGACCCCCCTGGCCAGCGTGCCGGTGAAGTGGTGCGCCGAGAGCGAGACGGTGAGCCTCTACGCCGCCTCCACACTCACCACCCTGCAGTGCTCCGGCAGCCAGGTGGAGGTGGTGACTGAGGATGTGCCCCAGACGCTGGAAGCTCCGGTGGAGGCCGGGCAGACGGCGGGCCGCGCCATGGTCTATGTGGACGGCGAGGCGGTGGGCACGGTGGAACTGGTCACCGGCAGCGCCTGCGAGCGCAGCGCCTGGCTTTATTATAAGGAACGGCTGGCCCCCTTCGCTCCTGTGTTCATCGGGGCGGCGCTGGTGCTGGCGCTGCTGTTCTTCGGGGCGGCGCGGGCGGCAGGGAACCGGCGCAAACGGCCCGCCTTCGCCCTGAGATAAACGCAGGAGCAAAAAAGGTGCGCCTCATCAAACGGAGGCGCACCTTTTTGTGCACTCCACAAAATTTTCACCGTTCTTTCCGGCTGATTTCACAATCCCCCCGTAAAATGTACCGTAGCATTCGTCCGGCCCGGGCGAAGACAAGGAACAATGGGGGAATTGTTTTATGAGCAAGATCAAAACTGCCTGTGCGGGCGCGGCCGCCTTTGCGGGCCGGCACAAAAAAGCAGTCATTGCGCTGGCGCTGCTGGCGGTGGCCGCGGCGGCCGCCGCCTTTTTGCTGCGCGGACGGATGACCCGCCGCGTCAGCCTGCCGGTCTCCGGCAGCTATGTGCGCACCGTTACCCTGGAAAAAGGCACGCTGTAGGATTCCATCAGCGCCACCGGCACGGTGCAGAGCAGCGAGGTGTCCAACGTGACCACCGACCTGAAATACACCGTCAAAACGGTGAACGTGCAGGTGGGCGACTCGGTGGAAGCGGGCGACGTCATCTGCACGCTTGACACCACCGACCTGGAAGAGAGCATTCAAAAGCTGCAGGAGAGCCTGGCCGACGCCAAGGCCACCGCGCAAAAACAGTATGAAAAGGCCCAGGCCAGCCTCACCGAAGCGGAGGAGAACGTCAAGACCACCTACGATGAAAAGGAAGAAAAGCGCGCCGCCCGCGATTCCGCCAAAAGCGCCTACGACGCCGCGGCGGCAGCGGTGAGCGGCTACCAGAGCGCGGTGGACGCGGCCAACAAAACGGTGCTGACGGCGCTGGACGCCCAGACCAAGGCCCAGAAGGACTACGACGACGCGCTGGCCCAGCAGGCCGGCGGCGCCGAGGTGGACCTGGCTCCCTATGAAGAAGCCCTGAAAGCCGCGCAGACGGCATACACGGAGGCTCAGGAAGCGCTGAAGTCCGCGGAGACCGACCTGCAGACCGCCCAGTCCGCCTCCAACTATGCGTCTCTGTCCAGCGCCTACACCCAGGCCCAGAGCGCCTACGAACAGGCCAAGACCGCCTATGAGACCGCGGTCAAGACCAGCGAGAGCGCCGAGGAGACCCGGGACACCGCCCTGGAAAACTACAACAAAGCCGGCGAGAGCGACGAGCTGGAAGAACTGCAGTCCCAGCTGGAAAAATGCACCCTGAAGGCCGAGACCTCCGGCAAGGTCACCGCGGTGAACGCCACGGTGGGCAGCGCCATCGAGGGGGCCGCCGCCACCATCCAGGACACCGAACACCTGAAGATCGCCATCTCCATTGCCGAGTATGACATCGACAGCGTCAGCGAGGGCATGCACGCTGTCATCACCAGCGACGTGATCGACGGCGAGATCGGCGGCACCCTCACCCAGATCTCGCCCACCGCCTCCGGCGGCGGGTCCTCCTCCAGCACCTTCGCCGCCGAGGTGACGGTGGACGACGAGAACAGCGGCCTGCTCATCGGCACCAACGCCAAGGTGCAGATCATCCAGTCCACCACCGAGGACGTGTTCACCGTGCCGCTGGACGCCATCGAGGAAAAAGAGGACGGCACCTCGGTCATCTATGTGCGCACCGGCGAGGAGAACGGCGAGCCTGTCTTTGAAGAAGTGCAGGTGGTGGTGGGTGCCACCAACGACTACTATGCCGAGATCAGCGGCGTGGAGCTGGAAGAGGGCATGGTGGTGCGCGCCTCCGCCAGCCTGGAGGAAGCCACCGAAGAGGTGAGCATGCCCTCCGACATGATGATGAGCAGCGGCGAGGTGGTCATCGCCGCGCCCGCCGACGGCGGCGCCGCGCCTGCGGGCGGCGGCAACATGGGCGGCGGCCGGCCCGGGATGGGGGGCTGACGGGTATGCAGCAGCCCATCATTGAAATGCACGGCATTGTCAAGCGCTATTACATCGGCAAGCCGGGCGAGCTGGAGATCCTCCACGGGATCGACCTTGCGGTCTACCCCGGCGAGTTCGTGGCCATCGTGGGCGAGAGCGGAAGCGGCAAGTCCACCCTGATGAACATCATCGGCGTGCTGGACAAACCCACCGAGGGCAGCTACATCCTGGACGGTATGGATGTGGGCAAAGCCAGGGACGGCGAGCTCTCGGACATCCGCAACCGCAAGATCGGCTTCGTGTTCCAGACCTTCAATCTCATCGGGCGCACCAGCGCCCAGAAAAACGTGGAGCTGCCCCTGCTCTACGCCCGGGTGGGGGCTCGCCAGCGGGCAAAGCGGGCGAAGGAGCTGCTGGAGCAGGTGGGCATGAGCGAGCGTGCCACCCATGAGCCCAACGAGCTTTCAGGCGGCCAGAAGCAGCGGGTGGCCATCGCCCGGGCACTGGCGAACCGCCCGGCCCTGCTGCTGGCGGACGAACCCACCGGCGCGCTGGACTCCGCCACCAGCCGCGCCGTGATGGACATCTTCCACGACCTGCACCGCCAGGGCATGACCATCGTGCTCATCACCCACAGCCAGCAGCTGGCGGAGGAATGCCAGCGTATCCTCACCCTGCAGGACGGCCGGATCGTGGGCGAAAGAAAGGGGGCGGGACGCCATGCTTGACAACATCCGCATGGCCTTCGCCAGCCTGTGGGCCAACAAAATGCGCGCCCTGCTCACCATGCTGGGGATCATCATCGGCATAGGCTCGGTCATCGCCATCGTCACGGTGGGCGATTCCCTTTCCGGCTCCCTCACCGACAGCCTCCAGAGCTTCGGCGTGGGCAACATCACCGTCAGCCTGCAGCAGAAAAGCGAGAGCGGCTCTGCCGGCGGCGCGGTGCGGATGTTCAGCATGGCCCAGCCCTCGGAAGAGGACCTGATCACCGACGCCATGCTGGAGGAGTATTCCGCCGCCTATGGCGAAAACATCTACGCCATCTCCCTGGAAAGCAGCCTGGGCGCCGGCACGGTGGGCGGCGGCGAGGACACCGCCACGGTGCAGGTGACCGGCGTGAACGCTCAGTATGCCGACGCAAATGAGCTGGACCTGCTCTGCGGGCGCTTTGTCAAGGATTCCGACGGCGAGCGCCAGCTGGCGGTGGTCAGCGACCTGGCCTGCCAGACGCTGTTCGGCCGGGCGGACGCCTCGGTGCTGGGCCAGAGCTTTCAGGTCACGGTGGGCGGCAAGCTGCTCACCTTCTATGTGGCGGGCGTTTATGAATACGACGACAGCGGCTACTTCAGCATGACCGGCGAGGACCCGGTCACCGAGATGTACATCTCCCTGGCGGCGGCCCAAAAGCTGGGCGAAGCGGACGAGGGCTTCCAGAACTTTACGGTGGTGGCCGCCTCCGGCACCGACACCGCCGCCTTCCTGGAGAAAACGGAAGCCTTTTTCTCCAGCTTCTACACCCGCAACGAGAGCTGGACCGTCACCGCCACCAGCATGGAGAGCCTCATCGAGGAGATGACCAGCATGCTGAACACCGTCAAGCTGGCCATCAGCGCCATCGCCGCCATCAGCCTGCTGGTGGGCGGTATCGGCGTGATGAACATCATGCTGGTGAGCATTACCGAGCGCACCCGCGAGATCGGCACACGCAAAGCCCTGGGCGCCCGCCGCAGCGACATCCGCCTGCAGTTCATCACCGAGGCGGTGGTCATCTGCCTGGTGGGCGGCGCGCTGGGCGTGGCGCTGGGCGTGGGTCTGGGCAGCGTGGGCGCGTCGCTGCTGGGCTACGCCGCAAAACCCAGCCCTTCCGCCATTCTGGTGGCGGTGGGGTTCTCCATGGCCATCGGCGTGTTCTTCGGCTATTACCCGGCGAACAAAGCCGCCAAGCTGGACCCCATCGACGCGCTGCGCTACGAGTGAGCGCGGCTGCCTCTTGCCAGGCGTGATATAATTATAATGTACCCCGCCGCGGGGCCTGCCGACACAGGGCAGGCCCCGCGGCGGCCGTTCTTGGAGCAAAAGGAGAGTGATACAATGCGTTTTGCAACAAACAAAAAACGGATGGCCGCGGCCGCTTTGGCGGCCGCTCTGACTCTGGCGCTGGCCGGCTGTGCCGCCAAACCGGAAACGGTGGACCCGGCTCCCTTCCTGACGGTGGAGTTCACCGGCATGAGCGGGGAAGGCACGGCGGAATGGAACTTTGACAGCGAAGGCTTCGCCGCGGCCTGCGGCGACGGCGTGAAGGACGCGGCGGGTCTGGCCGCCTGCGTGGATGGCAGCCTGGATAAGACCGAGGGCCTTTCCAACGGCGACACGGTCACCTTCCAGTGGAATTGCGACGCCGAAACGGCCCAGGAGGAGCACAACGCCGTCCTCGCTCCCGGCAACGCCACCTTCACGGTGGAGGGCCTGGACGAGTGGGTGACCGCTCTGGATCAGATCGGCCAGGAGGACTGGGATTCCCTCGCGGCCGCCGGTGAGGAGGCGCTGCGCCAGCGCGAGGGCGACGCCATCACCGGGGCGGAGTGCCTGGGCGGCTACATGCTGGTGCGCCAGGACTTCAGCAGCGAGATGGTGGACGTCCACAACATGCTCTATGCGGCCTACAAGGTCCAGGCTCAGCTGCCGGACGGCAGCTCCCTGACCTACTACGCCGGCGTCGGCTTTGGTGACCTGGTGCGCCACGGCGACGGCTCGGTGGAGGCCACCGGTGACTACGGCTTTATGGCCTACGGCAACATCGACGTGAAGGCGGGCGGCGAATACTACAACTTCACCGGTTTCGAGACCCTGGAGGATATGAACACGGAGTGTATCAGCGGATACCAGGGGATGTACTCGGTGGAGTCCAATGTGACCGAAGCGGCTGCATGAGAAATGAAAAAAGCGCTCTCCCCGGCGGGAGGGCGCTTTTTTGTGTGTCAGCCGTTTCGCCGCAGCCCTTCGTTCAGCTGTCGCGCCGTGCGGCGGGCGGCGACCCAGCCGGCCAGCCAGAAGACCAGGAACAGCGCGAGGAAGATGGCGAAATAAACCAGAAAACCCGTGAGGCTGTGCTCCATCCAGTGAGCCAGCCAGGCGGAGGGCAGCATCGCCAGCGAAGCACCCAGAAAATACACGGCGGTCTGCTTGGCGCAGCTCCAGTCCTCCCGCCGCCACACCAGCGACAGGGCGGAGAACGCCGCGCCGATGCCGGCGCACAGCAGCGCCTGCACCGCCACGGCCGCGGCCTCGCTGCCCACGGCCTCGGCCATGGCCGGCATCACGGCCAGATAATCGCCGCCGCCCCAGCAAAAGGAAACCAGGATGGTGATGGCGTAGCCGATGGCCAGGCCCACCGGCGCGCCCTGCGCCGCGTAACGAATCACTTTTTTCATCGTGAATACCTCATATCCCCAGAATTTGTTTGATGGCGGGCACATACCGGCGGGACACATAGCTGGCGGTCCCGTTTTTCAGCCGCACGCAGATGGTGCCGGAAAGGCTTGTATCGAAGCTCTCCGCCCAGTCCAGATTCACCAGCTCCGAGTGGGAGATGCGCACGAACCGCCGCCCTGCCAGCCGGGCTTCCGCCTCATACAGCCGCATCCGCAGCAGGTATTCGCCCTTTTCCGCCACGGCGAACACCTTGCCCGCCGCGGCGTACACCCGCACCAGCGCGTTTGGGTCCAGCACTTCCAGCCGGCCCGCTCGCTCGCCGCACAAAAGGGGCGGCTGCTCTGCCAGGCGGTGCAGCAGCTGCTCCACTTCGCTTGTCACGGCGGCGGTGCGAAGGGTCAGTTCCGGCTCGGTGCAGGCCGCGTCCAGCACAACTTCCACTTTCATCCCCATCGCCTCCTTTCACTGCCATTATAGAGGAAAGGGAGGGGCGCTGCCAACGGTTTTTCCACAGTCGGTCGCTTTTGGCCCACAGTCGGCGTTTTTTCTTTGCACGCGGGGGCAAAGTGTGTTATGCTTTGCTTAAAGAAAAAGGAGGGGTGCGACATGGGTTATACCTTCGGATTCATCGGCGCCGGCAACATGGGCGGCGCGCTGGCCCGGGCCGCCTGCCGCTGGCGGCCGGAGCAGGTGGTGCTCACCGACCGCACGCTGGAGAAGGCGGTGGCCCTGGCCGAAGAGCTGGACTGCGACATCGCCATGGACAACGACGCCGTGGCCCGGGAGGCAAAGTTCATCTTCCTGGGGGTCAAGCCCCAGATGATGGCGGACATGCTGGCCGCCCTGGCGCCCACGCTGGAAGAGCGGGGAGGGGGGTACGTGCTGGTGAGCATGGCCGCCGGGCTCACCATCGCCCGGCTGGAGGAAATGCTGGGCTTCCCCGCGCCCATCCTGCGCATTATGCCCAACACCCCCGCCGCCATCGGCGAGGGGATGATCCTCTACACCGCAAACGAGCGGGTGGCCGCCGCCGACGTGGAGGAATTCTGCGACAAGATGGTGGGCGCGGGCCGGTTCGACGCGCTGGAAGAGCGCCTCATCGACGCGGCCAGCTCGGTGTCCGGCTGCGGGCCGGCCTTTGTGTACCAGTTCATCGAGGCTCTGGCGGACGGGGGCGTGGCCTGCGGGCTGCCCCGGGCCAAGGCCATGGAGTACGCCGCCCAGACGCTGGCGGGCGCGGCGGGCATGGTGCTGGCCACCGGCCGCCATCCCGGCCAGCTGAAGGACGAGGTGTGCAGCCCCGGCGGCAGCACCATCGCCGGGGTCTACGCTTTGGAAAAGGGCGGCCTGCGGGCGGCGGTGATGAGCGCCGTGCTGGAGAGCTTTGAAAAAAACAAGGAGCTGGGCAAACAATGAGCGGGCTGGGCATTCGTCTTGTGGGGCTGGACATCGACGGCACCCTGCTGAACAGCGCCGGCCGGCTGACCCGGCGCACCGAAGAGGCCATCCGCGCCTGCATTGCCGCGGGCTGCCATGTGGTGCCCGCCACCGGGCGGCCCTGGAGCGGCCTGCCGGAGGAGTTCACCTCCATCCCCGGGGTGGACTGGGCGGTCACCGCCAACGGCGCCACCCTGGTGGACCTGGCCGCGGGGCAGGTGGCCGAGCGCCACTGGATGAGCCGGGAGGACTGGCTCTTTGCCTGGGACCTCACCGCCGGGTTTGACCGGGTGATGGACCTGTTCCTGGACGGCTGGGGCTACAGCGACGAAGCAAAGCTGGCCCGGGCGGAGGAGTGGGCCGCCCCCGGCATGGCGGACTACATCCGCCGCAGCCGCCGGGCGGTGGAGGATGTGCACGCGCTGGCCTGCCGGCATGCGGACATTGAAAAAGCGAACCTTTTCTTCACCCGGCCGGACCAGCGCCGCGAGGCATGGCGCCTGCTGGAGGAGAGCGGCCGCTTTGAGGTGAGCACCTCCAGCGCGGTGGGGATCGAACTGAACGCAAAGGGCACCGACAAGGCTGAGGGCCTGCTGGCTTTGGGCCGTCGGCTGGGCATTGAGCCCGCCCACACCATGGCCTGCGGCGATTCGGGCAACGACCTGCCCATGCTGCGCCGGGCCGGGGCGGGGGTGGCCATGGGCAACGCCTCCCCCGAGGCGAAGGCCGCGGCCCGTTTCGTCACCGATTCCAACGACAACGACGGCGTGGCCAAAGCGCTGGAGCGCTTTGTGCTGGGCCGCTGAGAGCAAAGGCGCGCCCCTCTTTTCCCGGGAAAAGAGGGGCGTTTTTTCGCGCAAAAAAAGGGGCTTGCCCCGGCGGAAGGTTTGTGCTATCCTCAATACCGTGCGGCAAAAACGGGCCGCAACTCAAAAAGGGGAAGTGACCTTTTTATGCTGGACTGGCTGCCGCTTTCTTTGCCGGCAATGCTGTTTTTGTGCGCGATGGTGGGCCTCGCGGGCTTTGTGGACGCCGCCGCGGGAGGCGGCGGGCTGATCGCCCTGCCTGCCTATATGGCGGTGGGCCTGCCCATGCACTATGTCTACGGCTGCAACAAACTCTCGTCGGCGGTGGGCACCACCTTTTCCACCGCCCGCTTTTTCAAAAACGGCGCGCTGGAGCTCAAGGTGGGCCTTGCGGCCGCCGCGGCCAGCTTCCTGGGCAGCGCTTTGGCCAGCCAGGTGGTGCTGCTTTTGCCGGATTCCTCCCTCAAGCTCATCCTGCTGGTCATGTTGCCGGTGGCGGCGGGGATCATCCTCACCCGGCGGGACCTGGCGGGCCCCGACCGTCCCGCCCTGCGCGACGGGGCAGGCAAGTGGTGGAAGGCGGCGGCCATCGGCTTTTTCATCGGCGGCTACGACGGCCTCATCGGCCCGGGCACCGGCACCTTTGCCATCCTGGCCTTTTGTGTGCTCATGGGCTACGACCTGCGCAGCGCCTCCGGCAATGCCAAGCTTTTGAACCTTGCCAGCAACTACGCCTCGGTCATCACCATGGTCACCGCGGGCAAGGTGTTCTATGCCGTGGCCCTGCCGGCGGCGGTGTTCGGGATCGTCGGCCACCTGCTGGGCAGCGGCATGGCGTTGAAAAAGGGCGCGAAGTTCATCCGCCCCATGATGCTCTGCGTGCTGGCGCTGCTGCTGGCGGACCTGGTGGCGGAGCTGTTCGCATAAAGATAAAAAAGAAGAGCGCGGGAAGCATTCCCGCGCTCTTTTCAGTTTTTCAGCTTGCTCAGATAGCGATAGATGGTGGCTTCGCTGGAGCCCAGCTGGGCGGCCACCTCGCTCACCGCGCCCTTCAGGTGGAACAGCCCCGCCTGCTGCAGCGCTTCCACGATACGGATCTTCTCCTCCATAGTCAGCCGGCTGCTGGGCATGCCCGCCCGCCCGGTGACCTCTTCGATGGCCCCCCGCACCACATCGGGGATGTTGCTCACAAAGATCTCGGTGCTCTGGGGCGCCTCCTCTTCCTCCGCCTGGGGCGAGCAGCTCACCGGCGGCATGCCGCACATGGTCAGGATGTCGTTGGCGGCCTGAATGCCCCGGGAGGGGTCGAAGTTGATACACAGCATGCCGATCACTTCGCCCGCCTCGTCCTTGATGAACATGGTGGAAGAGCGCAGGTGCCCGTTCCTGCGGGACACCCCGCGGTAGCCCACCTTGTAGTCGTGCTGCTCGTATTCTTTGTCCGCCAGAAAGCGCAGCGCCAGCGCGGTCAGGGGCGCGCCCATACTGCGCCCGCTGATGTGGCCGTTCACAATGGCCACAATGGCGTTGTTGCCGTCGCTCAGATCGTGCAGCACCACCTCATAGTCGCTGCCCAGCGCCTGGCCCAGAAATTCCACCAGCGTTTTGTACTGTTCCAAAAGGATATGCATGTGGGAACACCCCTCTTTGCACCAGGCGGCGCGCCTTGTGTGCAAACTGCTTGTTTTTTTGATAACATATGAGACGCATTCAGTATAACATTCACACACTCAAAATGCAAACAAAGGGGAAAAAAGCAAGAATCCATCAGCACAATTAACAAATTATTCATAAATACTTGGGCATTGTGATAACAATAAATTATCACGGTGAGAAATTATTGACATACCTTTGAAAAGTGATAAAATGAAGGTAAAAGCCGGGCAGACGCGCCGGCGTCGATGGAAAAATGCGCGGAGATCTCCGCGCCGGAGCCGCGGCACGGCCGCCGCGGGCTTCGCCGTTCACGGGCCGAAGAGAGAAGAAGAGAGAACAGGAGAGCGAGAGTATGGACAAGACGATGTTCTTCCGCATTTTGAACAGCGAGATGGAGCTGGCCACCGGCTGTACCGAGCCGGGCGCCGTTGCCCTCACCGGCGCTTACGCGGGCGCCGAGCTGAACAAGCGGGGCGAGGTGATCCGGCGTATGGAAGTCAACGCCTCCACCAACATCCTGAAGAACGCCATGGCTGCCGGCATTCCCGGCACCAAATACACCGGCATGGGCTACGCTTCCGCCATTGGCGCCTGCGCTGCCGCCCCTGAAAAGCAGCTGGAGGTCATCAACGGCGTGTCCGACGATGTTTACAAGGCTGCCGAGCTGCTGGTGGAGAGCGGCAAGGTCACTGTGGGCCATGCCGACGTTCCTCAGAAGCTGTACATCGAGGTCATCGCTCACGGCGACACCCACACCGCCCGTGCGGTCATCGCGGACCTGCACACCAACCTGATCGCCCTTGAAGTGGACGGCGAGAACGTGCTCACTGCCGGCGGTTCTGCGGTGGGCGGCAGCGACAAAGACGTGGTCACCCCCGAAGAGATCGCCGAGTTCCTGACCCTGCGCAAGATCTATGATTTCTGCGACAAGGAACTGGATCCCATGAACGACCCCATCGACATCATCCGCAGCGCGGTGAGCGTGAACAGCGCCATCTGCGAAAAGGGCATGGAAAAAGACTACGGCCTGGCCATCGGCCCCGGCCTGCAGCGCAACTGCCGTGCCGGCCTGATGACCTGGGATATGGTCACCAACTCCATGATGGTCACCGCCGCCGGCGCTGACGCCCGCATGGCGGGCGCGCCCTTCTCGGTGGTCGCCAACTCCGGCAGCGGCAACCAGGGTATCACCGCCACCATGCCCACCGTGGCCCTGGCCAAGTGGAAGGACATCCCCGAGGACAAAATGCTCCGCGCCGTCACCATGAGCCATCTGGTGGCCATCCGGATCAAGTCCAAGTTTGGCCGTCTGAGCGCCCTGTGCGGCGCCACCGTGGCGGGCACCGGCTCCGCCTGCGCCATTACTTACCTGCTGGGCGGCGACTATGACGCCGTCTGCCGCGCGGTGCCCAACATGATCGGCAACGTGGCCGGCATGCTGTGCGACGGCGCCAAGGCTGACTGCGCACTGAAGATCTCCTCCTGCGTCAACGCCGCTTTCCAGGCCGCTTTCATGGCCCTGCGCGGCGTGCGGGTGCAGAACACCGACGGCATCGTGGAGACCGATCCCGAGCACACCATCGACAACTTTGCCGAACTGGGCAATAAGGGCTCCGGCCCGCTGGACGCGGCCATCCTGCACATGATGCTCAACAAGAAGTAAGGAGAAGGCAGAGAAGGGCATTTTTGCAGAGCTCTGAAAGCGCTGCTTTGAGAGAAGAGGACACAGCATAAAGGGAAGAGAGGAATTTTGTATGAAGAAGTTACTTACAAGCCTGCCGGCGCGGCTGCTGATAGGCATTATCCTGGGCATTCTGCTCGGCCTTGTGATCCCGGAAGGCGGCTGGGGCGACCCGGTCATGCAGGTCGTGGTCACCGTTAAGTACATTTTGAACCAGCTGATCAACTTCTGCGTGCCGCTGATCATCATCGGCTTCATCGCGCCGTCGATCACCAAGCTGGGCAACAGCGCCACCAAGATGCTGGGCATCGCTTTGATGCTGGCCTACGGCTCCAGCCTGCTGGCCGCCCTCCTGTCCATGGGCGCCGGCTATGGCATCATCCCCAACCTGAACATCGCCAGCTCGATGGACGGCCTGCGTGAGCTGCCCACCGCGGTGTTCCAGCTGGATATCCCCCAGATCATGTCCGTCATGAGCGCTCTGGTGTTCAGCGTGCTGATCGGCCTGGCCGCCGTGTGGACCAAGGCCGGCACCATCACCAAGATGCTGATCGAGTTCCAGGACATCGTGCTGGACATCGTGACCAAGGTGGTCATCCCCGTCCTGCCGGTGTTCATCACCGCCACCTTCCTGGGCCTCTCCTGGGAGGGCACCATCACCAAGCAGCTGCCCGTGTTCCTGATCGTGATCGTGATCGTCATGATCGGCCACTATCTGTGGATGGCGGTCCTGTACGGGGTGGCCGGCGCCTATTCCGGCAAGAACCCGCTGGAAGTGGTCCGTCACTACGGCCCCGCTTACCTGACCGCCGTGGGCACTATGTCCAGCGCCGCCACCCTGGCTGTGGCCCTGCAGTGCGCCAACAAGAGCAAGGTGCTGCGCAAGGATATGATCCAGTTTGGCATCCCCCTGTTCGCGAACATCCACCTCTGCGGCTCGGTGCTAACGGAAGTGTTCTTCTGCATGACCGTCTCCAAGGTGCTCTACGGCGAACTGCCTGACCTGGGCACCATGATCCTGTTCTGCGTGCTGCTGGGCGTCTTCGCCGTGGGCGCGCCTGGCGTGCCCGGCGGCACCGTCATGGCTTCTCTGGGCATCATCACCGGCGTGCTCGGCTTCGACGACGCCGGCACCGCGATGATGCTGGCCGTCTTCGCCCTGCAGGACAGCTTCGGCACCGCCTGCAACGTCACCGGCGACGGCGCGCTGACCCTGATCCTGACCGGCTATGCCGACAAACATCACATGGAGGAGCAGCACCTGGCGGTCGATCTGTGATCGGCTGCTTGTGCTGAACCGCTGAAAAGCCCTCTCTCTGCCACTCCTTATCATAGACCAGACCCCCGGCCGCAAGGCCGGGGGTCTGGCAATTTTTTGATCTGTTTTTCAGGCGGCCGCCCGGCCGCGGGTGCGCTCGGCGGCCTTCAGCGCGCCGTAAAGCAGCGCCGCGTCGATGGGCAGCTTGATGATGTTCTTGATGATCTTCACCGAGCTGAAAATAACAAAGGCCTGGCCGTACATCATGTGCAGCCACAGCGGGGTGAGCAGGAAGTTGATGAGCAGCGTCACCGTGAGGCAGGCGCCCACTGCCAGCAGCGGGCGGGGCCGGCGCTTGTAGAACCACAGCCCGTAGATGAAGCCCAGCAGGAACTGGTTGAAGGTGAAACCGATGAAAAAGCCGCCGTTGGGCCGCAGAAAATAGCTCAAAAGGTCCACCGCCACCCCGGCGGTGCCCGCCACCCACGGGCCGCACAGCGCCGCGCACAGCGCCGTGGCCAGAAAGGCGAAACCGATCTCCAGCACCGGGCTCACCTCAAAGGTGAAAAGCCGGTCGATGATGACCGCCGCGCCGGTGAGAAGCCCCGCCACCACAAGGCTGCGGGTCCGGCCAAATTCGGCCAGGCTGTCCACAAGCTGGACTTTCAGGGGAAAACGCATACAAAAATACCTCCTTCAAATGTGCGTTGCCGCACAATTGAAAGAGGCTCGGTGAGCAGGGTGCAAAAAAGCGCGGAACGCCCCTTCACAGACCTGCCCCGCGCGTTACAGTTATGCAGCAGCGGGATGCAAAGCCGGCACCGCGGGCCAAAAGGCCCTTCGTCCGCCCCGCAACTCCCCGTCGGGTCGGCACTTGACGCGCTGGCTTTTACTCTGCAAGGCCCATTATACAGGCTGCCCCAGTCTTTTACAATCCCCGCCGGCAAAGAAATTTGAATTGTTCACAAAAACGGTGTACACTAATAAAAAAGCGCCCCCCTGCGCGCGCCTATCTTTTAAAAAGGAGGGAACTCCCTTGAAATTTTCTGAAATGCCCTACACCCGGCCGAACGTGACCCAGACGGTGGAGCGCTACCGCGAGATGGCCCAGCGGGCCGCGGCGGCGGCCTCCGGCAAGGAACTGGTGGACCTGTTCCGCCTGCACACCCAGCTGGACGACGGCTTCGCCACCGCCTACCGCCTGGCCCAGATCCGCCACACGCTGGACACCCGGGACGAATTCTACGACGCTGAGAACGACTTTTTCGACCAGGCATCCCCCGAGGTGGGCAACGCTCAGCTGGCCTTTTACCGGGCCGTGCTGGCCAGCCCCCACAAGGATGCTCTGGCCGAAGCCTACGCCCCCATCCTGCTGGACAAGATGGAACTGGCGGTGAGCGCCGCCTCCGACGAAGTGCTGGAGCTCATGCAGCAGGAGAACGCCCTTTCCAGCCGCTACCAGAAGATCAAGGCCGGCGCCCAGGTGGCGTTTGACGGCCAGACCCTCACCCTGCCGGGCCTCGACCCCTACAAGCAGAGCCTGGACCGGGCGGTGCGCAAGGCTGCTTTTGAGGCCGAGGGCGGCTTCTACGACAGCAACCGGGAAGAGCTGGACGACATCTACTCGAAGATGATCGAAAACCGCAACGCCCAGGCCCGCAAACTGGGCTACGACAGCTACGTGGACCTCTCCTACAAGCGGATGGGCCGCCTGGGCTACGGCCCCAAAGAGGTGGCCAGTTTCCGCGACCAGGTGGCCAAATACGTCACCCCGCTGGCCCACGAATGCGTGAAGGCCCAGTTTGCCCGCACCGGCGTCCGTGATCCCAAGTTCTACGACGCCGCCGTTTCCTTTGCCGACGGCAATCCCACCCCCGTGGGCACCGCGGACCAGCTGCTGGGCAAAGCGGTGCAGATGTACACCGAGCTCAGCCCCGAGACCGCCCGCTTCATCCGCTTCATGGCCGAGAGCGAGCTGTTCGATTTGGTCAGCCGCCCCGGCAAGGCCACCGGCGGCTACTGCGAGACCATTCCCGCCTACGGCGCGCCCTTTGTGTTCTCCAACTTCAACGGCACCTCCGGCGATGTGGACGTGCTCACCCACGAGGCGGGCCACGCCTTCCAGGCCTGGGTGGCCGCGGGCCAGGGCATGTGCCAGGAGCTGGCCAACCCCGGCATGGAGAGCTGCGAGATCCACAGCATGTCCATGGAGTTCCTCACCGCCCCCTGGCACCATCTGTTCTTCGGCGGCGACGAGCGGGCCACCGCCAAGTACGCCCTGGCCCACGCCGAGGACGCCCTGACCTTCCTGCCCTACGGCTGCATGGTGGACGAATTCCAGCACATCGTCTATGCCCAGCCCCACCTCACCCCCGACGAGCGCAACCGCGTCTGGCTGGAGCTGGAGCGCAAGTACCGCCCCTGGAATGATTTCGAGACCCTGCCCTTCTACAGCCGGGGCGCGGGCTGGCAGCGGCAGCTGCACATCTACGAGGCTCCCTTCTACTACATCGACTACTGCCTGGCTCAGATGGCGGCGCTGCAGTTCTTTGCCGCCTCTCTCGCGGACCGGGACGACGCCTGGCAGCGGTATCTGGCGCTGGTGAAGAAGGGCGGCTCCGACACCTACGCCGGCCTGGTGAGCGCCGCGGGCTTTGCGGTGCCCTTCGAGCAGGGCGCCATCGAGCCGGTGGCCAAGCAGGTGGCCGATTGGTGCGCCCAAAAGAACAGGGAACTTGCCTGAGCGGAACGCTCTCTGCCTCCCCGGTCCAAAACCGGGGAGGCTTTTTCTCTTATTATAATGTATAAGGAGCCGCCCTTTTGACCATGCTTTCGGCGAGCCGAAAGAAAAAATCAAAAAAATGGAAAAAGGGGGTTGACTTTTGTGCTTGCGGCTCGTATAATACTGTCTTGCGCCCCCCGGAAGGCAGCGGCTACAGCCGCTCACCGGAAAGGCGGCCTCAAAAAAATCGCAAAAAAGTGTTGACAAACAACACCGAATGCGATATAATAAATAGGCTGCCTCACGGAAACGGCGAGGCGCAGAGGACCTTGAAAATTGAACAATAAGAAGAACTTGAAGGACCCTTTTTGA
>DXFW01000005.1 GCA_019114225.1 Candidatus Allofournierella pullicola
CTGTTTTTTTGAATGTGGTTGGCAAACCCACATCCTATTCTACAGGGAGGTCCTCTTTTGTCTATGGCTAAAGCCGTTTTTATTCCACCAGCAGAGCTGGTGGTTTTTTTGCGCTTAAGCACTCAAAAAAGAACGGCGGCAGACCCAAAAAGGTCTGCCGCCGTTTTTTGTTTCAAGGGCGGGAACCGTTCAATCTTCGCTTTCCACAAAGGTCTCGCTGGCAGGCGCCTCCTGCACATCCTGGGCAGTCTCCAAAGCCTCCCAGGTGAAGTTCGGGATCTCTTCCTCGTCCACCACGGTCACATAGGTCTTGCCGCAGTTGATCTCGAAGGGTTCTTCGGTCTCGAAGTCCACGATCCGCAGGGTGTCCAGCGGGGTGCCCTTCTGCCAGCGGATCCGTTCGATCCTGCCGCCGTAGCAGTAGTAACCCACGCCGCCCCAGCTGTACTCGGCATACTGCAGGTCCGACGTGTGGCCGGGATAGGCGTGCATGTCGGTGAAGAGGACGATCAGGTTATCGAACATCAGCTGCTGGCCGTTGTTCTCATCCACCGTGTCCATATAGCTGCCCTTCGCGGAGTAATACTGAGCCATGGCGTACTGGCCGAGGCTGGAATCATAGTCAAACTGAGTGCGGTAATAATCGGAGTGCCGGACGGTCACGCGGCCTGCGTCGGGGCTGGCGCCGCCGTCCAGGTGCTCGCCGGTGAGCACCTTGGCAGGCTCGCGGTAGTCCACAAAATCGAAGAAGGTGGAGTTGTACATGCGGCGGTCGTCCACATCATGGCGCTCCACGTAGTCGGCAATGAGCTGGCCGTTGGTGTAGGCGGTGTGCTCGGTGGCCACGCTGTTGCCTGCCCAGTTCACGCGGTCACGGTCACGGAACGTGAGCTGGCTGTCATACTTGCCTTCCAGGTTCCACTCGTCGTAGTTGTAGTTGGTGATGTACTCCGTCTGCACCACGCTCTGGCCGATGTGGACATAGAGCGGCTGCCAGGGCAGCACCAAGCGGAAGAACTGGTCGCGGGCGGAGCGGATGGGCCCGATCTCCGGGATATTGTTGTAGTCGGTAAAGAGGGCCATGAAACGGGTGATACCGCCCTCCACCTTGATCTCAAAGAGCATGTCCGCCTCGGACAGGCCGCGCTGGGGCCGGCACTGGGCGATGTTGTTCACCATCACGGCGGTGATACGCTGGCCTTCGGGGTAGTCGGCAGTTTTTTCGTAGCCGGTGAGCACGTTGGCCTCGTAGGGCTCAGGCGTGGGCTCGGGCGTGGCTTCCGCAGCGGGTTCGCCCCCGCCGCCGGAAGTGGTGGTCTCACCGCCGCCGCAGGCGGTGAACAGGCTGACCGACATGGTCAGCGCCAGCAGGATGCACAACAAGCGTTTCATTGCTTTTGCCCCCTTGATTTTTTATTTTAGGGAACGATCAGTCCGCCGTCCCTTCGTCTGTTCCATTATAGCAGACTGCCCGCACAGGGGCAACTGTTCGGGGCAGTTGTTTATCCGCCGCCCTAAACCGGCAGCGCAGGAACTCGCACAGGGCGCACTGGAGAAAAGCCAGCCCGCATTGTTTCAGCAATCCCGTCTTTACGGCCAGGTCCCGCCCTATGGCGGGAGCCGTGAGAAAGGCTTTTCCCATTTCTTCCAGCCGGGCGGCAGTCTGACTCCACCAGGAAAAATCGCTCCAGCGGCTGGGGGTGAGCCAGGAAGGCCATGCGGAAAAGAACGCGGGCAGCACCAGCGCTGCCGCGCCCAGCAGAACGAAAACCACCAGATCCCTCGCCGGGAAGGTCAGGCGTGCCGCCCGGCGCGCCAACGCCGCCGCCAGCACCGCTGCTCCAAAAAGCAGCGGCAGCAGCGTCAGCAGCCGGGCCAGTGCCGCAGGCAGAAGGGTGTAAAGCCGCCAGTCCGGCTCCGGCAGGCCGCTTTTCACAAGGCAGGCGTCCGTCCAGGCCGCCGGGTCCTGTGCCGTTTCCTCCCCTGCGGGCAGCTCCACTGCCGTGAAAGCCGCGTCCTGCCGGGGAAGAAGGGCAACAGGCTCACTGCTTTCAAAAACGGCTCGCACGGTATATTCTGCTTTTTCCTGGCAAAGAGTCAGCCCCACCGCCTCCTCGCTGCCGAACAGCTGCCAGGCGAGCGCCGTGGACACCGCGCAGCCGCCCGTGTCCAGCGGGGCAGGCGGGTTGCCGGTGTGGCATTCTCTTCCCAATACGAGGGAAGCGTCGCCCCAATAATACAGGACCGTGGCTTCGGCCTGCCGCCACGGGGTGGCAAGTGTGGCATTTTGCTCGCACCAGAAGGTGAGGCCGGGCTGTTTTCCCTGCGCAGCCTCCACGATCTCAAGGGCGAGGGGCTGACGATAGCGCAGGCTGACACTGCGACAGCTTTGGGCCAGAACCCCGGCATTTTTCATACCTGCGGCGGTGAGCAGGAACAGAGCCAGCGCCGCAAGGCAGGCGAGCACCCGCCTCATTCTTCCAGCCTCACCGACGCGCCGGGACTGACCGAGCGGTCAGAGGAGACAATGACATCGCCGCCGATGGAACCTTCCACCGCGGCGAACTGGCCGGCGCTGTCCACCTCCAACACCGTTACCGGCACCCGCAGGGCGGTAAGCGTCACGCCAAAGGCGTTTTTGGTTTCCTCCACCGTCAGCACATAGCTGCCCTGTGTGTCCTGGCGCAGGGCAGCCACCGGCAGGCAGAGGTCATAGGCGGAACGGGAGAACACCAGTTCCGTCTGAGCCGCACCCGCTTTGAAGCCCGTCGCCGTTTCGGGCAGCACCGCCGTGACCAAGCCCGTTTCGTCCTCTTCGGTGAGCTCCACCGTGCGAACCGCGGCTTCTGCACTGGCCGAACCCTGGGTGACCGTGACTGTCAGCCCGGCGGCGATTTTTTCCGCCTGTTCGGCGGGCAGAGAAAACCGCACCAACCGCTCGCTCCCCTCTTTGGCCAGCTGCAGGCATTCCCCCTCCGGGCAGGGCTGGCCCTGCCGGGGAGTGCACACTGTCAGCAGAGCGTCCCTCGGGGCGCTCACCAGACCGCCCGCCTCCACAAGCGAAGCGAGCAGATCGATCTTTTCGTCATTCTTTTCCTTTTCCAGCCGCAGACTTTCGGCCTCGGCGGCGTTGGTCTGAGCCGTCAGAGAGGCGCTGGTCTGCGCTTTTGAATAGGCGTCGTTCGCCTGAGCGAGGGCGTTCTCGGCGTTTTCCAGGCTCCGTTTTGCCGAGAGAAGCGAATCCTCCCGGCTTGCCTCGGCAGCGCTCACCGCCTGTTTCGCCCCGGCCAGAGCCGCCTCGGCCTCTTCCAGCGCACTGCGGGCGGCCGCCAGTTCCTCCTCCGTGGGGACTGGATCGGTCTGACCCTGCAGTTCCTCCAGATTTTTCGCCGCCTCGTCCCGGGCGGACTGAGCCGGCGCGAGAGCCGCTTTGGCCTCGTTCACCTCCGCGGCAGTCCGCTCGTCGGTGCGGGCAAGATCCTCTTTTGCCCGGTCCAGACTTTGGCGGGCAGAGGCCACGGAGCTGTCGTCCGGCGCGGTGGAAGCGCCCAGCTGGGCCAGCTGAGCTTCCTGTTTGGAGCGGGTGGCCTTTGCGGCCGCCAGTTCATCCTCCAGTTCCTCCAGATCCAGCAAAAGAATCGGGTCGCCTTCTTTGAGCTGCTGCCCGGCGGCGGCATAGACCGTGCGCACCGTGACCCCCGCAGGCAACTCCAGAGGTTCACTCTCCCCTGCTGTTATTTCGGCCGTGGCAGAGGCCTTCTGCACAATGGTGCCCCGGCCGGGCGAGACAAGGCTCACCCGGGCCATCGCCGCGCCCGAGGTGCCCCGGGCAGCCAGCGTGAGCACCACCATGGCAGCAAAAAAGCGCAGCGTCCAGCGTCCTGCCGCCTGCCCGCGGAGGGCTGCGGCCATCGCCTTTGCCCCGCGGGCCGCAGCAGGCAGAAGCTCCTTTGTTTTGTTCACACAGTTCATTCCATCACATTCCATCGTTGGTTTGGGCGGAAAGCCCAATGCCCCCCTCCAGATATTTGCGTCCCACCATGAACAGCAGCAGCGGCGGAGCCAACACCATCAGGCTGGCCGCCATAGCAAGCCCCAGGTCCTCCACCGTGATATTGGAAAGATAGAGGCTCAGCGGCCAGTTGGACCTGTCCTGCAAAAACATCATCGGCTGCTCGATGGCGTTCCACGCCTCGATGAAGCCCAGGGTCGCCGCACTCAGGATGGCGGGCAGGCCCAGCGGCAGGCCCACTGAGAAAAAGCAGCGCAGCGGGCCCGCGCCGTCCAGCGCGGCGGCCTCCAGCAGGCTTTGGGGCACCGCGTCAAACCCTTTTTTGATGATGAACACCGGGAAGGCAGAGAACACCCCCGGCAGGATCACCGCGAAAGGGGTGTCCATCAGGCCCAGTTTGTCCAGCACCAGATAGTTGGGCACCATGGTGATCTGAAAAGGCAGCACCATCAGCACAAGATAGACGGCATAGAGCGCACGCCGCCCTGGAAAGCGCAGCTTACTGAAGGCCCAGGCCGCCGGTGCGGCCACTGCCAGCTGACCGGCCACCTGAGGAAACACCAGCTTGCAGGCATTCCAGAACATGGCGAAAAAGGCGGGCGTATCCAAGAGAAGCTGCACCAGCGGCTGCAGGGTGGGCCAGCTGGGCATGACGCACCAGACCGCTCCTTCCCCTTCCCCGCTTTGCAGCGCCGGGCCGATGGTGGCCAGCAGTTCACCTTCGCCGGTGAGCGCTCCCATGGCCATGAACCACAGCACCCACCAGGTGAACAACGCCAAAAGCGTGAGAGCCGCCAGGCAGAAGAATCGTTTCAGCATTGCTTTTCATTCCTTTGCAGCCGGCGGCGCAGCGCCCACAGCGCTCCCGCTCCGGCCAGCATTGTGCCCACCACGATCACCGCCGCGGCGGTGATCCGCCCCAATTCCAGGTCCAAAAACCAGTTGTTGAACAGATGCTGCAAGAGATACATGCTCTTGTGGGGATAACTGCCCGCCACAAGGTACGCTTCGCGGAACACCTTGAAGCTGTTGATGAGACTGAGCAGAGCGGTGAGGCCCAGAGTGGGCCGCAGGCCCGGCCACGTGATGGCCCGAAACACCTGCCATGCATTCGCCCCGTCCACCGCCGCGGCCTCATATTGAGACTTGGGAATGCGGTCCAGGCCAGCGGCCCAGAGAACCATGTCGTAGCCGCTGTTTTTCCACAGATAGGTGGCGATGAGCACCCAGAAAGCCGCGCCGGTGCCCATGAAATCCACCGGCTGCAGCTCCAGCGCCATCAGCACGGTGTTGACAAGGCCGTTTTGGGCAAAGAGCACCTTCCACAGCAGCACGATACTCGCCACCGGCACCGCCAGCGGCAAAAGGAAGCTGGCGGAAAACGCCTTTCCACGCCGTCCTGCCGCCCGGATGAGCAGCGCCATGACAAGGCTGAGAGCCAGCAGCGCCGGAATGCAGACGCAGAGGAAGCGGGCGGAATTTGCCGCCGCCGTGCGAAAGGCACTGTTGGCCAGCACCGTTTTGTAGTTTGTGAGGCCCACGAACCGGCGGCCCAGCGCGTCGGTGAAGCTGCGGCGCACCACTTCAACGAAGGGCACAAGATAGAACACCGAGGCGCCTGCAAGGCTGGGCGCCAGCAAAAGCGCCGCCGCCCGACGTTCCTGCCGCAGCCCGGGCCGAAGAGATTCATTGCTGTTCCGCAAGATAAAGTTCAAGCGCATCCTCCACCCCCGCCCGGGCCTGTTCCAGCGTGGCATCGCCCTTGATGAGAGCTTCCGCATTCTTCAGCAGCGCGTCGCTGACCGTTTCATCCGGCATGGTGACCGGGGTCTTCAGCGCATTCACGATCTGCCGGACGTTCTGTTTCGTTTCCTCTTTTTTGCAGCAGGCGTTGATACTGTTTTCCAGCGCGGCGGCGCTCACCGGCATACCATCCTGCTGCCATGTGGACTGTACCTCATCCCCGAAGATCACCGCCAGGAACTGGCCCGCTTCGTCCTTGCGGGCGCTGGTGGCGGAAACGCCCACCATTGCCTTGGGCAGGAACGCCCCTTCGCAGAGGCCGGGGCGCAGCGCCACCGTATAGCTTTCGCCCTCGCTGCGGGCCGCCGCCACATAGGCCGTGGTGGTCATGGTGTCCCACGCCATGGCGGCGTTGTGGGTAAAGAAGCACTCGTAGCCGCCGTCGCCATAGGCCACGGCTTCGCCGCCGGCCTCGCCCGCCACCACCGCGTTGCTCATCAAATCCTTATATTCGTCCATTCCGTAATAGGCGCCCACCTGCTGCACAAAGTCCAGCACCTGAGCCACCGCCTCGCCATTCACCCCGTTTTCCGTCAGTGCCGGGGCGCTGGTCTCCAGCGCAAAGTCCAGAAGCTGCCGGGTGCTGATAAAGCCCAGGCCGTAGGGTTCGTCCAACGGCTCGTAGTAGTCATTGCTCTGGCAGTCGTAAGCAGGGCGGGCAGCCTTTTCCCGCAGCCATCCGGCCAAACCGTCCAGGTCGGAAGCCGCAGCCAGATCCGCCTCGCTTCCCACCAGCACCGGCACCGCAAAGCGGGCGGGCAGCGCACACACAGAGCCATCCTCTTCCAGGAAGGGCGCGGCAATATTGCTCACAAGGCTTTGAGTGTCTACCCAGGGGGAGAGGTCTTCCAGGAGGCCCCGTTCCTGATAGGCCCGCCAGTCCAGCCCGTCCAGAAGGATCACATCCGGGCCGGAACCCGCCAGCAGCGCGGTGTTCAGCGCTGTGATCGCGTCAGCGGTGCTGCCGCCGCTTTCCAGTGCGATCTGATATTCCACCGTGCGCTCGGGATACAGCGCCTCATACTCGTTGATGGCTGCCCGCACGGTGTCGCTGTTGTTCAGGCTCCACACCACCAGAGCGTCGCCGCTGCCACGGGCAGGAGCCGTCTCGTCCCAGAACACGCGGTAGACATGGCCGCTGTAGGCGGTGTTGCCTTCCTGGTCGGCGGCGCTTTCCATCGAGACGGCCAGAAAACCTCCGTCCGCGCAGCGGCAAAGGCCCATCAGGCTCGCCTCGCCCGCCGAGAAGACGGTGCCTGCGCCGTCCACCACCAGTTCCGCCAGGTCGCCCCCTTTGGCCACCCGGTAGATCCCTTTCTGCGAAGCGTAATAGTAATTGCCGTCGCCGTCCGTGCAGGCGGCAAAGGCCGCGTTGGAAGCGTCGGGCAGATTTTCAAAAACAGGGGTCATAACACCGTCCGGCCCGGTGCGAAGCAGCTGCACGCCGCTCTCCTGGAAGGACAGACTGTAGAACGCACCGGGTTCGGTGGTATCCGCCGCCATGCCGGAGATAAAGCTGCCCCCACGGCCGCCGAGCAATTCGGTCATTTCGGTGCACTCACCGGTGGCAAGGTCCAGCTTCCAGGCGGTCATCGAACTCATCATGCCGTTTTCATCCACCAGTGCCGAGGGCACATCGTCCGTTGCGGGGACCAAAATACGGCCCAGCAGCAGCGCTTCACCGCCGCCCAATGGCTGCAAATCAGAGACTTCCAGAATCTCTTCAGGCAGGGTCAGCTGCCGCAGGGTGGCGCCGCCGGCGTCCTGCACCCACCAGGTCTGGTCGTAACCGCTGTCCGTCCCGGTCACAGCGGTGATAAAGCAGCCGCCGTCGGGCAAAAGGCGGGTCACGCCGAGGTAATCCGCCCCTGTCTGCTGCTGCCAGTCGGTGGGCTGTTCCTGCCAGGTGGCGCCGTTGTCGCCGCTGGTCCAGAGGCTGGCGGTGTTGTCGCCCCGCTTTTCCAGAAGCAGAAGCGTGCCGTCCTCCAAAAGCACCGGCTTTTCATAGTTGCGGGCATTTGCGCTGGGGGTCACCTCTTCCTGCCGCCAGCGGCCTGTTGCAGCGGCGGAGCCTCCGTTCCCGGAGGCGGCGGACGCGCCGGAACCAGAGGCCGCCTTCCCGCCGCAGCCGAAAAGCCCGGCGGTCATCACCGCCGCCAGCGCACAGCCCAGCACGCGTTTTGCAATGGTATGTCTGCTCATATTGACCTTCTTCCTTTCCACCCGAATGCGGGGTATGGCCCCAGTATAGCGAAGCCGGCTTGAAAAATCCTTGAAAGAGAACGCTCCCCTTTCAAGATTTCTTCAAGGAAAGGGGTGTATAATAGAAACGAATGAAGGAGGGGCGAGGATGCGCATTTTGCTGATCGAGGACGATGAGGCGCTGCGAACGGTGCTGATCCCGGTGCTGGAGAAAGCCGGATTCGGGTGTGACAGTGCTGCCGACGGGGCCAACGGGCTTGCGCTGCTTTTGCAAAACCCATACGACGCGGCCGTGGTGGACCGAATGCTGCCTGCCCTTTCCGGGCTGGAACTGGTGCGGGCCGCCCGTCAAAAAGGCTGTGCCGTGCCGGTGCTCATGCTCACGGCGCTGGGCCGCGTGGAAGACCGCGTGGAGGGGCTGGGCGCGGGGGCGGACGATTATCTGGTGAAGCCCTTCGACAACCGGGAGCTCATCGCCCGGCTACGCGCTCTGGGCCGCCGCCCGGCCCATACGCTGGAAAGCGCCCTGCTCCGTTTTGATGACCTGACACTGGACGCAGCGGCCCTGACTCTTTCCGGCCCGGCGGGCGCCGCACGCATTTCCAAAAACGAGAACGCCCTGCTGGAGGCGCTTTTGCGACGGTCTGGCCAGCTGGTGAGCCGCGAAGTGCTGTTCTGCGCCGTGTGGGGCGCAGAAGACTTTGTGGAAGAAGGCAATCTGGACAGCTACATCCATTTTGTGCGCCGCCGGCTTCGCACGGTGGGCAGCCGGGCGGTCATCCGCACCGTGCGGGGCATGGGCTACTGCCTGGAGGCGGGAGGTGACACGCCATGATACGCTCTCTCCGCATGCGGCTGACGGGATTGTATGCCCTGCTCTCGGCGCTGGTGCTGGCCGCGGCCCTTGTGACAGGCGGCCTCCTGGAAGCCCGGGCTTTGCGCCGCGCGAGTGACGAAAGCCTTTTGGACGCCGCCGGAGCCGTGGCCGCCCGCCTTGCCGGGGCAAGCATTCTGGCGGACAGCTGGCTGGCCGAGCAAGAGCAGGTCTATGACTGCCGGTTTTATCTGGAAGACAACGGCGTGCCGCTGGAGCACACTCTGAAAAACGGCGCGGCGGCACTGCTTACCAGTGACGCTCTGGGCCGCTGCGGCGCGCTGGGCGCAGGCCAGAATGCCGTGTTCGATTTTGAAGCAGCGAACGGTGACTCGTACCGCTGCGCCGCCATGGCGCTGGCCCCTGTGAATCTGCGCCACGGACCCCGGCTTTTGCTGGCGCTGCGCAGCACCGCCGATCTGAGCGCGCAGCTGGCCGGCGTGGGTGCAAAGTATGCGCTTTTGTGGCTGGGCGGCACAGTTCTTCTGACCGCGGCCGGCGCGCTGCTGGCCCACATCGCCTTGAAGCCCACCGCCGCCGCCCTGCGGCAGCAGAATGAATTCATCGCCGCCGCCAGCCACGAACTGCGTGCTCCGCTGGCCGTTATCAAGAGCAGTTTGCAGGCCGCCGCCTCAGAACCCGCCCGCCGGGAAAAATTGCTGGGCATTGCGGGCGCGGAGGTGACGCGGCTGCAGCGCCTCACCGAGGAACTGCTTTTTCTCGCCGGGCAGGACGCCCATATCCTGCGCCTGACCCCTGAAGAGCTGGAACCGGACACCTTCCTTTTGGAAGTGTGGGAAGCCTGGCGTGCGCCGCTGCGTCAGAGCGGCCACGAGTTGACGCTTGACCTGCCGGACGAGCCCTTCTCCCCCATCCGGGCGGACAAGGCGCGTCTGGAGCAGCTTTTCGGCATTCTTTTGCACAACGCCATGGAATATGCGCCCGAAGGCACAGCCATCGAGCTGAAAGCCGAACGACGGAACACAGGCACGCTCTTCTCGGTGCGGGACCACGGCCCCGGCGTGCCGGACGCCGACAAGCAGCGTATTTTCCGCCGCTTCGCCCGGGGGGATGAGTGCCGCACGGGCAAGGAGCATTTTGGCCTGGGGCTTTCCATCGCCCATCAGATCGCCCTGCTCCACGGCGGAACGCTGTGGGTGGAGGACGCACCGGGCGGCGGCGCTGTATTTCTCGTGCAGCTGCCCTCCGGGCGCTGAATCTGCTTTTTTAAGGCCCCGCCGGGTTTGAAGGCGGGGCCTTTTTGTCAGCCCTGTTCGGCCAGCCAGAGAGCCGCTTCCTGCCGGGCGGTCTCCACTGCCTCGTCCAGGCTGACTCCGTCAAAATACTGCTGTGCCCCCGCGCCCACCGCGCTGCGCAGCACGGTGGAGGGAACGTTCGGGTCCATGCTTTCCAGCACAGCCACGATGTCGGTGCCGGTGGAGGTGTCGTACTGGGCAAAGCCCTCCTCCCATTGGCTGAGCACAGCGCTTTTCAGCACCGGCACGCCGTCGTAGGTATTCTGCCGCTGTACTTCCTCACTCAGAAGGGTCTGGATGAACTGCACCGCCCCCTCGGGGTTCTGGGCGCTGACGTTCACCGCCGCCGCACAGACGGGCTGGATACTGGTGGTGCCGGAGGCGGTGGCCAGGGCTTTCACCTCACCGGCGTTGGCCCCGCCGGCGCGGGAGGCATAGTAGAAATCGCCGCCCAGGCCGTTCAGAGAATAGGTCGGCGAGCAGAAGGCGCGGCACAAACAGTTTATGAATGCTCCTTCGGTGTTGTTCTGAGGATGGTAGTAGGTACCGTCGGGCCGATCGAAAGGGGCGGTGTTTTTCAGGGTGGCACCGCCGCCCGTCCGGATTTGTCCCAACAGTTCATAGAACTGGCGGCAGGCGGTCTCGTTCAGCTGCCCATCTCTCCAGATGTCCTTAGCATAGAGGGGGTAGAAGGTGTCGAACAACTGCACGGTGTTGTAGTAGGTCAGCAGTGGCATAGTCTCGTTTCGCCCGTCATCATAGATGTTGGGTTCGGCGGCCAGCAACCCTGCCAGCGTCTCGGCGTCCGTGATTGTGGAAAGGGTGGCTTCGTTCGCGCCTGCCAGCAGAGGAAAGCACCGGGCGGGCAGGGCAAACAGACCCTCTTCCGTCTGCCACACGCCCGTTAGATTTTCCAGCATGCCGCTGGTGTCCACTTGGCCGGAGAGGTTCATCAGCAGCCCTTTTTCAATGAAGCTGTCCACCGGCATATCGTCCAGGATAAGCACGTCCGGCCCCGCGCCCGCCAACAGCTGAGTGTTCAGCTGGGTCAGCGCGTCCTCACGGCTTCCGCTCACGGTGGAAATTCCGTCCTCCGAGCCTTCCTCCAACGCCCAGGTATAGGCAGCCGTGCCGCCGGTGGCCTTCTGCCAGGCGTTCACCGCCGCTTCCACTGTGTCGGACCGGTACAAGCTGAAGATGGTCAGCTCGCCCCCGGCGGACACGGTCAGTTCAGTGTCCCAGCGGTAGCACAGCAGCCGGCTGTTGCCGCTGGCCATGTTGCCGTCGCTCATCTGAACATAGAGGGTCTCGTCGGGTCCCACCGCCGCCGACTGCACGAACATCCCAGGGTCGGAGATGGAAAAGCGCCCGCCGTCCAGCGCCAGCTCGGCAGTGGTGCCGCCCAGGGTGTAGTGCCAGATCTTGTTCTGGTCGTCCAGCATATAATAGCCGTTGGCGCTGCCGCAGAGGAATCGGCTGCCCAACTCCAGTTCGGGCAGTTCCATCTGCACCGGCGCGCCGGACAGGTCGCAGGCGTTCAATTCCATGGAGGTGGTCGTGGTCAGCAGGGTGTCACCGCAGGCGGCCACCGCCACGATGTCCGGGCTGAAAGCCAAGCTCGCCTCGCCGGCCGGCAGGGCGTCCAGCTTTTGAGCTGTGCCGTTCTCCACCGCGAAGTAACTGGTCTCGGAGGTTTTTTCGGCGTTCTCGGTGATGACGGTCACCGACCAGAAGAGTTTTCCATCCTGGGTGAGGTAGGCGGTGGGATAAGCGATGCCATCCCCCACCTGGGCGGCCAGCTGCTCAAAACCGCTGCCGCTCTGCTCCTGCCACTGGCCGTCCTGGCCCAGGGCATACCAGTGAACTGTCTGCTGGGCGAGGGGGGTGACGGGGTTCTCCACCGTGAAAGCGTTCAGAACGCCGTCCACCACAAAAAGGCCCACGTTGTAGTTGTGGTCAGGGCTGACGTCCTCCTCCACATAACCGCCGGTGGGGGGCGCGGCGGGCGTATCGGATGTGCCGGAAGCTTCCTTGCCTGCACACCCTGCCAACAGCGCGGCGGCAAACAGGGAGGCAAGTGCCCCGGAGATGATCCTGCAAAGGTTTTTCATATCTGTTCCTCCTTTGGGTGCTTGTTTGCCGTCATTGTAGCAGAGAACTCTCTAAGCACTCTCTAAGCTTTTTTAGAGATTGTTTAGAGGCAAAGCGTGGTAGTATAATTGTATCACTCTGAGGAAAGGCCGGGTGGCGTTGTGAGAATTTTACTGGTGGAAGACGAAAAAGATCTGCGGGACGCATTACGGGATACCCTCGCCGCCAACGGCTACACCGTGGAATGCTGCGCAAACGGCCCGGACGGGTTGGATTCACTTTGCTCGGGAGGCTGCGACCTGGCGCTTCTTGACCGAATGCTGCCGGGAATGGACGGACTTTCCGTTCTGCGCCAGGCCCGGCAGGCAGGAGTGCGCACGCCGGTGCTCATGCTCACTGCTCTGGACGCCGTGGGCGACCGGGTAGCGGGTCTGGACGCCGGAGCGGACGACTACCTGGCCAAGCCCTTTGCCGCCGAAGAACTGCTGGCCCGGGTGCGGGCGCTGGGCCGCCGCCCGACAGAATGGGAGGGAGGCGCCGCTCTGCACCGGGGTGATGTGGAGCTTCGGGTGCAGGACCGGCTTCTCACGGGGCCGGCGGGGGCCCACACTCTTTCCCGGCGGGAATGTGCCCTGCTGGAGCTTTTTCTGCGCAACCCCGGCACGACCCTGCCCCGGGAGCGCATTCTCCTGAACGTTTGGGGGCCGGACAGCGACGTGGAAAGCGGCAACATCGACAACTACATCCATCTTGTACGGCGCCGGCTGCGCCTGGTGGGCAGCCGGATGGAACTGGTCACCCGGCGAGGCGCGGGTTACCGGCTGGAGGCAGACCAATGCTGAGGCGGCTGCGGGCGCGCATTACCCTGCTGGCGGTGCTGCTCACCGGCGCGGTGCTCACCGCGGCGCTGCTGTTCGTCTTCGGCGTGACCCGCCGCCAATACACGGAAAGCCGCCGCGCCGCTTTTGAAACGGCGGTAAACCAGCTGCAATATCAATGGGACCGTTACGACCAGCTGGACGGCGACTGGCTGGTGCGGCTGGAAGCCCAAAACGACATGAAGGTGCTGCTGACAGAGAACGGCAAGCCCCTGCTTCATTCTCTGCGTCTGGGAGAGGCGGAACGGTCTGTTTTGGAAGAGGCCAAGCGCACTGCCGGGGAGCAGCACGGCCTTTCGGCCGACGCGCCGCCGCTGGCGGGCAGTCAGAGCGTCAGCTTCACCTTTTCGGCCAACGGCGAAACCTGGCGCGGCACGGTGCGGCTGGACGGCGGCGCCGGCAGGCACTGGACCAGCCTTGTGGCAGTGCAGGACCTTGGCCCCGAACGGGCCTGGACTCTGCGTTTGGCCGTTCTGTTCGCCCTGGTGGGTGCCGCCGGCTGGGCCGTTCTTGCGCTGGCAGGCTGGTTCGTCGCGGGCCGCGCGGTGCGCCCGGTGGCGCGGGCCATGGAACAACAGCAGCAGTTTTTGAGCGCCGCCGGCCACGAGCTGCGTACTCCGCTGGCGGTGATACAGGCCAACGCCGGGGCGGCGGCAGGCCGCCCGGAACAGGCACCGCGCTACCTCGCCGTCATTGACGGGGAGGCCAGGCGGATGGGCCTGCTGGTGGATGAGCTGCTGCTGCTTTCCGCCGGGGCAAGCGCCCGTGCCCGGCTGCGCTGCGAACGTCTTGCGCCTGACACCTTCCTTTTGGATTTTGCCGAAAGCATGGAGCCTCTGGCCCGGCGCAAGGGCCGTGAACTGGCCGTGCGTTTGCCTGAATGCGCTTTGCCGCCGGTGGAGGCCGACCCCTATCGTTTGCGCCAGCTGCTGACCATTCTGGTAGACAATGCCCTGCGCTTTGCCCCTTTAGGCAGCGAGATCGCGCTGGGTCTTGGCACAAAGGGCGGCCGGGTGCGCTTTTGGGTGGCTGACCGCGGGCCCGGTGTGGCAGACGGGGACAAAAAACGCATTTTCGAGCGTTTTTACCGGGGCACAAACGCCGGGCCGGACACCCGCCACTACGGGCTTGGACTGGCGGTGGCTGCCGAACTGGCCGCCCTTCACAGCGGCCGCCTTTGGGCCGAGGACACTCCCGGCGGCGGGGCCACCTTCTGCCTGGAACTGCCCGCCGGGCGCTGAACTTTCATAAAAAGAGAGCCGCCTGCTTCGATTTTGCGAAGCAGGCGGCTCTTTTATTGCTTGCTGTCGGTCAGCGGATGGGGCACACGCCGTTCACACAGTCGGAAGCGCCAATGTCCAGTTCGCTCTCCTCATGTTCGTAGCGGCAGAGCAGAGCCGGGTTGAAGGGGCGCATTTCCGCCTTGCGTCGGTCATACTCTTCTTTGTCGATCTCCTCGTAGGGCAACAGCTCATAGAAGCTGTCGTCGTAGCTCAGGAAGGACAGGGCGACCACGTCGTCCCAATGGTCCCACACCCACTGCTCCACATCATCCCACTCGTTATCCCGCACATGGACGGTGATGGAGCAGTTGTGATCCACATAGTGTTCCATGAACATTTTGTAGTTTTCCAGCTGCTCGATGGCGGTCACGTCGCCCTTGACCCGTCCCGCGGGAGCCTTGACCGGGAATTCCAGCACCTTGGTGGTGGGATCCTCCGGGTCCTGGCCCACCTCCGGCAGAACCGGGTAGCCCAGTTCTTCGCAGACGCGGCACAGCGGGTCGGTGGCGGTGATACGCACACGGCGGATGTAATAAGGCGAGTGAGAATAGTGCACACCGCTGGACACGGTGGGCAGCAGCGACAGGGTGCCCTCCGGTTTCAGGGTGGTCACCAGCAGCGGGCGGTTGCCGCCCAGCTGGGCAGCCATTTCATCCGCAGCCTTGCGCGCCTCGGCCCGCAGCGCGTCCAGCAGATCGGTCTGCTGTGCCCGGTCCATCCCGGTGGCGTTGACCATGTCCTGCCAGCCGGTGAGGGAGCAGCCCAGCAGCCGGTCCCGCTTCTGCACCCGGTCCCAGCGGTACATTTCCAGCTCGCGGCAGGTCATGCGGTAGCCCGCGCGGGCAGAGAGGCGCTGAGCCTCCAGCAGGCCCGCTTTGTCCAGCGTGCCGTCCTCGCCCACAAAGGCCATCACATTCACGGTGGTCAGGTTGCAAAGGCCGTTGGAATCCAGCAAAATCTCGCCGCAGGGGTTGCACCCGCAGAAATTGGGGCGGCGCTTGAGGCCCGCCACCTCGTTGATCCAGCCCGGCTCGCCGGAATAACGCATTTGCTGGATGTGCCAGTGCAGTTTTTCACGGGTGGGCTTTTCGCGGTAGAAGATGGAGTTGTTGCTCATCTGCCGGTGGGCGATGGACTTGTCGATCTCCCAGTGGCCATTCACCTGGCGGTAAAGGTTGGACTTGGCCTGGATACAGGTCTCGTCGTCCGCGTCCACCAGGCCGATCTCCGAGGTGCGGCGCACGCCGCCGGAGACCACGTTCTCGCCAATGATGTTGGCAATGTCCAAAAGGTCGATGGGCCGCAGCTGGGTGCGAACCGCGCTGTCCCGCGCGCCGGCGGCGCACACCACCTTGTGGATCTTATCCAGCATGGTCATCATGGAGCCGGAACCGCTGGCGGTGCCGCCAAAGGTCTTGAGCCGCTCGCCCTTCGGGCGGATGGAGTCGTAGTTCACCACCAGAGTGGTCACGCCTTCGTATTCCCGGTTGGTGATGAGTTCGAAATAGCGGGTCAGCGCCTGGGCCCAGCCCTCCTTGGAGTCGCCAATGGCCAGGGTGGCGGTGTCCCTCTGGAAGGTGAGGTTGGTGTATTCCAACCGCTCCCCTGCCGGGACGGGGTCATAGGACTTGTGCAGGATCTTCAGATCGGTGCGCACCGGCGGAAGCTGGTCCGCGTCGGACTTGAGCACCCGCACGCCCACACCGCTGCCCACCATCAGCAGGTAGAACAGGTCGTGGTAGGCCACAAAGTCATTGATGACGGTGAAGGCGCAGTTGTAGTTTGCCATGGGGTATTTTTCCGCCACGGGCGTGCCGCCCACCCACAGGGTGCGGCCGGACAAAAACTGCCGCAGATGGTAGATGTTATCGTAGAGTTTTTCCGCCTCTTCCCGGGAAGTGGAGGCCAGCGACGTGTTGTACTCCACGGCGCGGCGCACCGTCTCCCACCAGAATTCCCGGCGCCCCTGCTGGGGCAGATAGCGGGAATAGGTGCGGGTGTAGACGAAGGCGCCCAGCTGCTCCATGGGGTTGGGCGCGTGCTTGTAGGGGCTGAGGAACTCTCTCGTCAGGATCCCCTCTCGCCACTCGCCGCTGGTGCGCTCTTTCTCCTTCTGCACCCGGTAGAGGATGTAGGTCTTGGCGGTGCGGTAAAGCTGCTTTTCAAACAGGGTCTCTTCCACCGCGTCCTGAATGCGCTCGATGTCCACGATCTCCTGGCCGGCGGCAGCCAGTCTCTCTTCCACCGCGGCGGTGACGTCATCCACCCTTTGGGGCTCATGCTCCCCGGCGGCGGCTGCCGCCAGCGTGACGGCGCGGCGTATGAATTCAGCGTCAAAGGGCACGACTTTGCCGCTGCGCTTGCGTACGTTCATTTTGGTCCCTCCCAACATTATTTGCAGGATACACCATATATAGTAGTTCCTGCGAAGAAAAAAGTCAATATATTGTTTCTTTTTCCGCAAAGAGGCCGGCATTTGCGGGCGGCGGGGCTTCCTTTTGCCTTTTCGTGCCCAGTATACCAAAGGATACATCCCATAGCGCGGACTTTTGGGCATCGCCGGAGGGAACGCCTCCGGCAGCAAAAAAGAGCCTCCGGATGAAAGCCGGGGGCTCTTCGGGCTATTGTACGGATATCAAAGGCGGTTCGTTTTCTTCGTTGCGATGATGGTGAACACACCGAAAGCAATGCTGAGCGCGGCCCAGATGTACAAGTCGGAGTAGCTGCCTGCGCTCGGAAGGGCAAACAGCGCGGGCAGAATGTGGAAGCCCGCGGCCACATAGCCGCCTTTGCCGCCTTTGCGGGTGCAGATGTTGACGATACCCGCCACAAGCATTCCCAGCGCCAGCACAAAGCCTGCGCTGCCGCTCACTTCGCCGTTCTCCGCAAGGGTGTTTGCCAAGCCTGCGGCGCAGGATTGCAGACTGACCAGCAAAAAGAGCACGATACTCAGGATACCGATCACTAATTTTCCGGTTTTCATTATTTTCTTCCTCCCCCTCTGTCAGAATGTCAGCGTGAACGGCCCCAGGGCGGTGCGGTCGGTAAAATCATCCGGGTCGGTGCTGTTCAGGGTGAATTCAAGGGAGGACATTTGTTCGAGCCTGTCGCTGTTTTCTTCGCTGTCAAGCAGGAGAAGATCACACATTGCTCTGCGGCCGGCTGGGATCTCAACATAAAGGCTGCCGTCCGTCATGTAACCATCCACAGAAACATCAGCGGCAGTGAAGACACGCTGCTGCCCGCTGTTGTTTTCGATATAGAGCCGCACGCTTTTGCCCATCAGCGAGTCGGCCTGTTCCAGCGCAACAATGCGCGTTCCCTCGTCGGCATACAGTTCCGTGCCTTCCGGCTGATACGGGTCCGGCAATTCGGCGTCGGTGGCAAGGGCAATGGGGCCGCTTTCCGCCAGCGTATGAAAATTGGCGCTGTCGATCAGCCGCAGTTCACACTCGATCTGGGCGATGGTCTCCACCTGTGCATTGTCCAGATCCGTCTGCAAAAGAGTCAGCCCGGTCTCCGCCTTTTTGCCCGGAAGCACTTCCTGCGAAAGGGTGCTTTCAATCACCCATCCGTTCACAGTGCAAACGCCGGACTGGACGGTCACCCCTGCCTCCGAACCGTTTTCGATGACCAGGTCGATCTGCGGGCCGAACAGAGAGCCTTCGCTGAGCCCGGTGGCGGTGATTTTTATCCCCGCCTCATCATAGAGAACCGTTTGGGGCAAAGTGACTGCTTGCGGGGCGGACTGCGTCTCCGATTGCGGCGGCGCCGCCGGTTCCGACGGCGTTTGGGCCGGTTCCGAGGTCTGCGTGCCGGAACAGCCCGCACAGCCGATGGCCAGCAAAAACGTCAGAAAAAAAGAAACTGCCTTTTTCATTTAAAAAGCCTCCTCCTGCGACCAAATCGCGGTATGCTTCTCACAGTATATACCGGGTTTGGCTGCATTTGGTGGGCTGTCAGCAGACTGGGCAAAAAATCAGTGAAGGACTGCGGTGACTGCCGCCGCCGCGAACACCGTGACCAAAAATACCGCGGCGCCCCAAAGCAAAACGGCCGCCGCAGTGGCGGCGATACGCATTCCTCTTCCCTGCGCTTTTTTCAAAAAAGGAATGTACCGGTGTATCCCGAACAGATCAAAGACGAGCACATAGCTCCCCACCGGGATCGCCAGCACCCCGGTCACGATCAGGCCTTCCACCGGGTCGCCCGCAGCCGAAGAATACCCCGCCGCCGCGAACACAAAGAACCAGAACACCGCCGCTATTGCCGCCAGTGCCTTCTGCCCGGATCCAGAGCGAAAGCCCGGCACAAGGCACAGCGGATAGGGATATCCTTTGCGGGCGGCAGGCTGCGGCGGTACGGCACGCCTGCATGGCAATGCCGCCAGCGCGGCGTCCAGTTCCCGCACGTTGGAGTAGCGCTGCTGCGGGTCAAGATTCGTACACTTGGCTATCACATCCCCCAGCAGGCCGTCAGCCCGCACCTCATTGGGGAACGCGCCGGTCACCATCTGATTCAGCACCACTCCAAGAGAATAGATATCCGCGCGGGTATCGCTCTGACAAAAGCCAAACTGTTCCGGCGCAGCATATCCATGGGTGCCCAGCAGGGCGGTGTCCGCGCTGCGGCCAGCCTTCTCAACACGGGCGATACCGAAGTCGATGAGGTACACCTGCGAATCGGCGCCTAGCACGATGTTCTCCGGCTTGATATCCCGGTGGACGATGTTCGCCCTGTGCAGAGGGGCCAGCGCCTGGCACAGCTGCCGGCCAAGCCACACCGCGTCCTCTTTTGTCAGCGGCGGCTCCGCCTCCATCCGCTGGCGCAGCGTCACTCCCTGGATATAGTCCTCATAGACGAAAGTCGTTCCGTCCCGCTGGGCTTCGATGGCCCGGACCGCAGGCACATGTCTGGCATTCATCCCGCGTATCGTTTCAAATATCTCCGCCTGCCCGGGCGACATCTGCCTTGCCACCAGGATACGCCCGCTGGACCGCTGGCGCACCAGGAAGACCGTTCCCCGCTGGTTCAGCGCTTCAAGAAAGACAAAATCCTCCTGCTCCATGCCGCTCACCCGATCATCGCTTCGCCGCAGGCGGCAAGGCGGTCGTTGCATTCATAAAGGCTTTTTCCCGCCGCCAGCTGTTGCAGGATGACCGCGTCCCTCCGAATGCGGGGAAACAGCGGCGAAAGCCCTGCGATACGCAGCATGGTCTGGGTTTCGTCACAGGTGAAATGAAGCCCCAGGGCAATGGCCAGCAGCATGTCCCGCGAGGGGTTGCGCCGCGTGCCGTTCAGCAGCTGATAGCAGTAGCTGCGCTCCCGGCCGGAGGCAAAAATCAGGTCTTTTTTTTGCAGGCCGTGCTTTTCAAGCAGAGTGCACAGGTATTTCCCCAGGTCTGCTTCCAAAAGTTCCCCTTCATACCGCTCAAAGTATCGGTCAATGTCCGCGTGCTTGTCTTTCAGGATAGCCGTCAGGTCGTCGGTGCGAAGCATCGTATCCCCCGTTTCGTGATCGCTTTGCCTGGGCCCGAACCTTCTTTTCATTCCGGGCCAGCTCACTGGTTTTATCATAGCACGGAAGCCCTGCGGATGCAATTTGGCGCATTTCCCCGCACGGCGCAAAAAAGGCCGGCCCTCTGCGGGCCGGCCTTATCATTTCTGAATCTCTTTTTTTGTTTCAGAGCCTCAGAAGTTGTCGCTGTGGATCTCAAAGAAGCTCTTGGAGTAGTTGCAGGTGGGGCAAACTTCCGGAGCAGCAGTGCCCACCACGATGTGACCGCAGTTGCGGCACTCCCAAACCTTAACCTCGCTCTTCTCAAAGACCTGGGCAGTCTCCACGTTGTGCAGCAGGGCGCGGTAGCGCTCCTCGTGACGCTTCTCGATGGCGGCGACCAGCCGGAACTTGGCAGCCAGCTCGGGGAAGCCTTCCTCCTCGGCGGTCTTGGCAAAGCCGTCGTACATGTCGGTCCACTCGTAGTTCTCGCCCTCGGCGGCATGCTGCAGGTTCTGTGCCGTATCGCCCAGACCGTTCAGCTCTTCGAACCAGAGCTTTGCGTGGGCCATCTCGTTCTGAGCGGTCAGCTGGAACAGGGCCGCGATCTGCTCAAAGCCCTCGTTCTGGGCCACGGTGGAGAAGTAGGTGTACTTGTTGCGGGCCTGAGACTCGCCGGCAAAGGCGGCCTGCAGGTTCTTCTCGGTCTGGGTGCCGGCGTACTTGTTCGCGCCCTTGGCGGGAGCCTCCTCGATCTTCTCAAAGGAAGAGGCGGGCTGCTTGCACAGCGGGCAGGTGAAGCCCTCGGGCAGGGTGTCGCCCTCGTAGATGTAACCGCAAACTTTGCATTTCCACTTGCTCATAGCTTTCATTTCTCCTTTTGTTGTTTTGTTGTCGCCGGGGCCGGCCTGCTTGTGCAGAAGGCTGCTCTGGTCCCGATAGTTGGTGTGAAGCATTTTTTCCGCCATCTCGCTCAGAGGCTGGCCGTAAAATGCAGCGTAGACTTCTTTGATCTCGGGGTTCTCGTGGCTGGTGCGCAGGGTCATGGCCTCGTCCCGCCGGTAAAGGGCGGCAATGCGGCTCTTGCGGGTCTCGTCCGCGTCCTTCATCAGGTCCTTGGGCTGCCCGCCGCCGCCAATGCAGCCGCCCGGGCAGGCCATGACTTCCACGAAATGGTATTCCCTGCCCTCCGCCTTCATGCGCTCCAGAAAACGCCGGGCATTGGCGGTGCCGTAAACCACAGCCACACGCAGGGTCAGTTCACCGACCTGCACCTGGGCTTCCCGGACTCCTTCGTAACCCCGCACCGGCTCCAGCTGAAGCAGCGCCTGGGGCGCCTTTTCGCCGGTGACATACTCATAAGCGGTGCGCAGGGCGGCCTCCATCACGCCGCCGGTGTTGCCAAAGATCACGCCCGCGCCCGAGGCCTTGCCCATCAGGGAATCGTAGGCGGAATCCTGCAGGGAGTTCCAATCCACCCCTTCCGCCTTGGCCCACCGGGCCAGTTCCCGGGTGGTGATGACTTGGTCGGTGTCCAGCATGCCTTCCACGCCGTGGTAATCGCCGGCGGCGTGCATTTCCTCCCGCCGGATCTCGAACTTCTTGGCGGTGCAGGGCGTCAGGGCCACATGGACGATCTTTTCCGGATCTAGACCCATCTTTTCAGCAAAGTAGGTTTTGACGGTGGGGCCCTGCATGCCGATGGGGCTCTTGGCAGTGGAGAGATGGGGCAGCAGTTCCGGTGCGTACATCTCCGCGAAGTGCACCCAGGCGGGGCAGCAGCTGGTGAATTGGGGCAGGGGCCGGTCTTTCTCCGTCAGGCGGCGGATAAGCTCGCTGGCTTCCTCCACGATGGTGAGGTCCGCGGCGAAGTTGGTGTCCAGCACATAGTCCACACCCAGAGCACGGAGAAGGGCCACCATTTTGCCCTCCACAAAAGCGCCGGGCTCCATGCCAAACTCCTCGCCCAGCGCCGCGCGCACGGCGGGCGAAGTGCTGACCACCACGATTTTGTCCGGGTCGGCCACAGCCTGCCGCACCGCAGGACCTTCGTCCCGCTCGGTGATACTGTCCACCGGGCAGACATTGGCGCACTGGCCGCAGTAAATGCAGATGGCCCTGTCCCCCGTCTGCTCCAGAGTGTAGGTCCCATGCACACCCATCAGATCGGTGCACGCCGTTTTGCACATGCCGCAGCGGATACACTTGTCCTCCCAGCGGAGAATGCTGGGATTGTCCGGCTCGATGGCCACGCGGACAGATAAGGGAAGATGTTTCAGTTTGCTCACATTCCTTTCTTTTTTCTGCACTCGTCGCACAGATATACCAGCTTCAGGTCATAGGAGAGAATGGCGGTGCCAACCTTCTGTTCCAATTGGGCGGTCAGGTCACCCAGGTCCACATCCAGCAGCTTGCCGCACTCTTTGCACACCAGATGATCGTGCCTCAAAACACGGTCGTAGCGGTCGGGCATACCCTCCACCGACACCTTACGGATACGTTCCTCCAGCCACAGGCGGTTCAGGTTGTTGTACACAGTGGCCAGCACCACCGTGGGGTAGGTACGGCGCAGCTCCATAAAAATCTGCTCCGCTGTCATGTGATTGTGGGACTGTTCCACGATCTCCAAAATCTTCTTTGCATACTTCGTCACGATCATCAGCACCAATTTTAGAATTATTCTAATTCCATTGTATAGATTTTACAGCCAAAGTCAAGAGAAAAAACAAAAGCTCAGCCAAAAGGCTGAGCTTTTTTGTGGTGGACCCGACGGGAATCGAACCCGTGTCCGAAAAGCGATCCGCGAGAGTATCTCCGGGTGCAGTTTGTCTACAACATTCCCGCAGCGGCAGGCCGGCAAACAGGCCGCCGAATTGGTAGCTTCATGAGGTCATGGCCGCCCGCAAAGCTTGAGGCGGCTCACGTTCAGCGTCTAAATGATGCCCTGGCCCCACACGACGCTTGAGTGGGCAGGACAGCTGCCTTAATTAGGCAGCGACAGCTAATTTGTTGTTGTTAGCTATTTTTTTGGAGGCGTTTATAGTGTGGCCCCCATCCACTACCCGCTGCTCGCACTTCACACTCCCCGTCGAAACCTTTACGGGCCCATGTGATAACTATTATATTACCCTTTTTCCGCCCGTTATGCAAGAGGCACGGCAAAGATGTCACCAAGCCTTCACCGGGACCGCGTGGGCGGGGAAAGGAAAAAGTCCGAACCGTTTGGTTCGGACTTTTTGTGGTGGAGTACGGGACCGGGAATCCGAACCGAAGGCGGCGAAAACATCGGACAGGCTCACAGTCTGGCTGCCGTTCTTGTAGTTGTAGGTGAAGACAAGTCTATCATCGAACACGTAGATGGAGTTGAGGAAGATGTCGATGATCTGCCGCCGATAAGCTTTATCGTTCGGGTCACCATAGCGGAACCGGGAGATCCACTCGATAATATCCTCCCGGCTGTACTGTGGGTGTTCCAGTTCTGCCTGCAGGATGCTGGCTTTCACATTGTCACGCAGCTTCTCCAGTTCCTCCAGTCGCTGGCGGGTACTGCTGGTGAAGATACCCTGCTGGATGGCATTGAGCATATTCTCGATGCCCCGTTCGGTGTCGGCCAGCTGACGGCGGAGCAAGGGCAGGGAGTTGTCCTCGGTATTTTGCAGGGCCACCAGTTCGTCTGCGATCTGGGCAATGAGGTCATCCTGGAACACTCGCTGGATAGTGTACATCACGGCGATATGCTCGATCCAGTCTTTCTTTACGGCCTTTTTGTGGCAGCCCTGCCGCCGCTTGGCTGCTCCGCATTTGTAATAGCGGTGGATGGTGCCGTTGCGGCCTTTCCCGCTTTCTCCAATCATCATCCGGCCGCAGTGCCCACAGAACAGCTTGGTCGTCAACAGGTATTCTTCTTCGGCCTTTGCCCTGGCGGGAGCCCTTTGGTTCTTTTTCATTCGTTCCTGCACCCTTTCAAACAACTCTTTAGGGACGATGGCGGGGATTGCATCAGGAATCACTACGTCCTTGTACCGGTATTCGCCAATATACTTTCTGTTTTTCAGCAGACGATTAAAGCTGTTCATGCGAAATTCATGGCCCTTTCTGGTCAGCAGATGGCGCTCGTTGAGGGTCTCGATGATTTCCCGCACTGTTTCGCCGTCTGCGTATCGCTGGAAAATCTCCCGCACCACCGGCGCAGTCAGCGGGTCGATTCGCAAGCGGCGGTCTTCCCCTAAGCGATATCCAAGGGGGATGCTGCCACCGTTGTTCTTCCCCTTGAGTGCATTTTCACGCAGCCCTCGATTGATCTTCTGGGCCAGTTCCGCCGAGTAGTATTCCGCCATGCCCTCCAGCATAGACTCCAGAATAATGCCCTCTGGGCCGTCGGAAATCTGCTCCGTCGCAGAGATAACCCGCACCCCGTTTTTCTTCAGCTGGGATTTGTAGTGGGCGCTGTCGTACCGGTTGCGGGCGAAACGGTCCAGTTTCCAGATCAGTACCGTATCGAACAGCCCTTTGGCGCTGTCCCGTATCATCTGCTGAAATTCCGGGCGGTTGTCCGTCTTAGCGGACAGGGCCCGGTCGATGTAGCTTTGCAATACCAGGATGCCGTTCCGCTCGGCGTATTCCTTGCATTCCCGCAGCTGTCCCTCGATGCTTTCCTCCCGCTGGTTGTCGCTGCTGTATCGGGCGTAGATGACTGCTTTCATTGGCATTCCTCCTTCTGGTCACTTGCGGGGGTTGGGGCGCCGCCCCAAGATTTGCGTTTGGTGGATATCCAAACGCTATGCTAGCAAAATCAGTCGCGGCAGATGGGACGGCTTTTCAGCTCAACACAGTACCACAGGAACCCGCTGAAAGCTATCACCAATCTGCACAACTTTTTCTTCCCAATCTATGCAAAAGAGTACCGGCTGGGAAGGAAGACCCTTCCCAGCACGGCGGGAGTTCTCAACCCTGCTGCTCCCGTTCTGCACGCCACTGTTTCAGGGCGGCTTGTCCTTCGTCGCTGGCAAAGTAGGCTCGCATCTGCGGCAGCAATGCGCGGGCCAGACTTTCCACCGCCGTTTTGGGCAATTGCTCTGTCTGGTTTGTCTTGATGACCTCGGTGGCAGGCACCCCTCCTTTCCTGTAAGCATATTCTTCTTTCCCAGTCGGTATAGGTAGGTGGTAAGCGATAGCTTGCCACCCCCTATAGTCCCCCTCCATGAGACTGTTTGACCAGAAAATTCGTGTTCCCAGAATAGCATCCGGGAATTGCAATTTCAAGGCTTTTTGGGTATACTGTAAGTAATCATATTTTCGATAAATTATAATTCCCATAAAATCACAGCATACAGGAGACGATACACAGGAGGATACATGGAAGGATGCGCCTTTGTAACCAAGGAACCACTGTTGGGGCCTGTTGTTCTGGCCCTTCGGGTGGACGTGCCGGGCCGGAAAGAACAGCTTTGGCTGGGAGAAGAACAGGATGTGGAGGCTGCCCTGCGTGGCAAAGATCGTCCGCTGTTTCTGGCCCAAACCCGCCCGCTGGGGGCCTTTTGGTGTGAGTTCGGGCAGACAATCGCCGAGGGCTGGACGGAAGCCATTTGGGCCCTTTCCGACGCCCTGACGGCGAAGAAACGCTCCCAGCGGGAAGAACGGGAGCAGGCCGCCGCCCAGCTTCTTTTCCAGCAGGCAGAGGGCAATGGCACCAATGCTGCCGCCTGGTATGCGGCCATTCAGATCTGGGAGATGTATCTGCGCTGCCGCCAGGGCCGGGACAGCCAGCAGGCGGCCCAGGCTCTGCGGGACTATTCCCAGCGGTTGACCCTGCCCTTCGGCCAATACACCCCGGAGATGGTCCACTGGCTCCGGGACAAGCCTGTGATCCCCGTCTGGAACGACCGACGGGACGGAAATCTGGAGGTGTGGTATCCTCAGGGACAAACGCCTTTTGAGTGTGCTGTGGTGAAGGACTCCCTGCGGCCAGCCCTCATCTATTACCGCCAGCGCATTCTGGACGCCGGGCTACTCATGCGCCGGTGCAGCCAGTGCGGGCGCATCTTTTTCGGCCCTGACGCTCGCAGCACCCTGTGCAGCGACCGCTGCCGCACAGCTAGCCGGAAGGCCGCCAAGCGCCAGTTCGACGGCCGGGCCAGGGGCAAGGACTATGAGCAAGCTTACGACCGGGAGTACATGTTCTGGTATAACCGCATCACCAAATTAAAAAAAGCCGGCGCACCACCCGAACAAATCGGGCGGGCGCAGGCCGCGTTGAAGGAGTTCCGTAAAGAGGCGCTGATTCGTAAACAGCAGGTCAAGGAGAAAAAACTGCCCGCCAACCAGTTTATAAGCTGGATGATAGGGCAAGAGGCGGTGATTGAGGGGATTTGCAAGGGATAATGGTTTATGTCTTCGTTGATTTTATTTTTTTGCGATGATAGTATTTGAGTAAGAAAAACAAATCTGATCTTTGGGAGGAATTATGCTCAAGGTAATATGCGTGGAAGGACGCAATGTTCAGGCGAATGATTCCATAGGCGCCTATTGCTCTAAAAAGTTAAAAGACCTTGGCGTCTCTAGAATTTCTTCAATTGGGGAAGATTCTCGACTTGTTTTTGATATAGACCAAAACAATGATGGGGTTATTCATTTTACAAGTGACCGTTCGTTTACCGCTCTTGGCCCGCAAAATGTCAAATATCAAAGATTTGTTGAAGAGGGCAACATAGAACTGTTTTGGGAAGATTGGCATTATGGTATACAAAACTGCAAATCCATTCCCACGGATTACAAATATCAATATTTTATTAGTATTTCCGATGGTACTATTTACCTCTCTTCCGTGGCTCTTTCAAAACTAATCGCTGCTATCGACCAAGAATATGAAGAAATTATTAGGCAAAAGAAAGAAAGTCGTTGTTTAAAATTTATGGAAGACCTCGCTTTTTTGCAAACTCCATGGAGTGAATTTGAGGATGTATACCAAAAAGTACAATTATTTGCAAAGACATATGCTCTCCCTATTTTCACTGATATCCATGAATTAGCTGCATTTGAACTGAATTTTAAAAACAATTGGCTTCAAAACTCAAATGGAAAAGACAGCAGTTCTTTGATTCTTCAAACTAATCTTAATCAGCTTAAACAGCTTGCCTCCGACGGTCATCGCCTTATAGAATGGTATAAAATAAGACAACCTCTTCCTAAATTTGAGGCGTTAGTTCGATTGGTTTCCGCTTCCTGCCACTGGGACGAAAGTTACGCAGCAGTACGTACATACGGTGCACTTCTTGCATCGGTTAAAAATGAGAGTAAAAATCAGTGTAATATCACCTATAATTTCAAAATTGAGCCCGACTGGCCATATGAGGACTGCCTAAAAAACTACATTACTTGTGTAAAAGAACTTTATAAAGACCCCGTTTGCTTTGGGTGCTTTGTCTACTATCTAATGCTGGAGCAAAAAATACCTCTCCCTCCAAAGAGTGAGCGCATTCCTGAGCATTTAGGTTTTCAATACGCCTATAAAAAAGTAAAAGAGGATATTGCTCCTTTGGCGAAAGATTTCTTTGATAATCTTGAAGTTCTGCAATTAGAAAAAGAACTCGCTTCTGATAGTAGCCGTTCTACAATGGCTGTTGAGGATTATGATTTGATGAGTGGGCAAGAATTTGAGCAGGCCATTGCTAAAATCTTCAAAAACATGGGCTATCAGGTAACAATGACCCCCACTACCGGTGACCAAGGAATAGATATCATTGCAGTTAGAAATGGCATCCGCATCGGAATACAAGCGAAGTGCTATACCGGAAAAGTTGGCAATTCCGCAGTTCAAGAAGTTGTAGCTGGAAAACAATACTACAATCTCAACCGCTGCATGGTCGTTACTAACAGCGTCTTTACAAGTGCTGCTGTTGCGCTGGCTAAGGCAAACAATGTTACCTTGTGGGATCGTTATGTCCTTGAGGAAAAATTACTTTCACTTAATGACTAATGAAATAGTCGAAACATAATTAGCCAATACAACTTTTACGAATAGGTTATTTTTAAGCTAGAACACAGCACTTGGACTTCATGGAGGTGCACAATGTCAAAAATAGCAGACATAAGGTATCAAATCGACCAATTGGATGGTGGAACTTTCCAACGTCTTTGTGATAGTTATTTGTATTATCGTGGATACGGAAATGGATATTCACTCGGAATGAATAGTGGAACGAATAAAACCGCACCCGGGAGCCCAGATACTTACTTTCTCACAGCCGACAAACGATATATCCTTGTTATGTACACTACACAAAAGCGTGACTTTGTCAGCAAGGCGATTGATGACATCAACAAATGCTTTAACCCTGAAAAAACAGGCATTTCTGCCGAGTGTGTAGCAGAGATTATATATTGTCACACCTACGGGCGTTTGACACCTGGAGAGGACCAAAGACTTAGGACGTATTGTGCAAGCCATGGAGCCTTGCTAACTTTAATTGGTTTAGATGTGCTAAGTAATGATATATTTAGAAAATACCCTATTTTAGCGAAAGATTATTTTGGCATAAGCGTAGATACCGGGCAAATTATGCCTCTAGATATATTTGTGGCGACACATGACGCAAATGAAATTTCGGCTCCATTAAAAACGAAATTTTTGTTTCGTGAAAAAGAATTAGACCAAGCGATAGCCTCATTACAGAAAAGTGATGTATTGCTGATTTCTGGTCCTGCAGGTATAGGGAAAACCAGATTTGCTCTGGAATTATGCCAAAAGCTTTCCGCTTTAGATTCATATAATGTTTTATGTGTTAGAAGCAACAACCTTCCACTTTATGAAGATCTCATAGCTGCAATAGAGGAAGATAAAAAATATTTGGTGCTGATAGATGATGCTAATGAACTTTCTGGCTTACGACATATATTTGAGTTTCTTCCCAAAGCAATCAACCCATCGCGACATATCGAAAAAATCGTCTTGACAGTTAGAGATTACGCGCGCAAACAAGTGATGCGTGAAGTGTTGGATTTTTGTCGGCCAGAAATCATTAAGCTTGATTTTTTTACTGATGAAAATATATGCGAATTGATAAAAACGTGTTATGGAATCACCAACCGTGCATTTAAAGATCGCATTGTGAACCTTGCTAATGGTAATGCTCGACTTGCCATGTTGGCGGGTAAGCTT
>DXFW01000006.1 GCA_019114225.1 Candidatus Allofournierella pullicola
GGCCGCGTTCTTTCCACTTGCTATACCCGTCCCAAGACCAAAGAGAACGGCCATCCCTGGTGGATGTATGTGTATGACGAGTACTTTGATGATGTGATCTGCCCGGAGTACCGTGCGCTGCATTATTCCACCACAAACCGGGAGGGCTACCGGGAATACAAAAGCCGGGCTTATCTTTGCAAAAGCTGTCCTACCAGAGGGATATGTACCGAAAGCTCCAGGTGCGAGAAAACGGTGATGCGCCATATCTGGCAGGACTATGTGGAGATGGCGGAGCATGTCCGGTATATGCCGGTGTACAAAGAACTGTACCGGCTGCGAAAAGAGAAGATCGAGCGTGTATTTGCCGATGCGAAAGAAAAGCACGGCATGCGTTACACCCAGTACAGAGGCTTGGCCCAGGTGACAAACTGGGTGAAGCTTAAATTTGCTGCCATGAATCTGAAAAAGCTGGCCACCTGGAAATGGAATGGCCGCCATCCGGCACCGGATGGCGGCAAACGGTCCAGATTGCGCGAAAATGCGCCTGACATTTCACTGCTTTTTCCTTCTGTCTTCTTGTTTTCAAACAGAAAACCTGCTCTGGCCTGATTGCCAAAGCAGGTTTTTCTACAGGCTGAGGCCGGTGGCCCTTGCGGGCCGCCGGCCTTTTTTGTGCCGTCAGAGCAGCCCCGAAATGGAGAGCACGGCTTGGTATGCCTGTTCCGCCTTTGCCCTGTCCCTCGTTTCGATTGCTTCCAGCATCTGATAGTGCGGATCGCACATCCGCTGCTCATCCACAATGTTCTCCCGGCCTGGCAGAGCCTCGCCGATCCTGCCCGAGGCGACAAAGAAGGGCTCCAGCAGGCTGTGACAAAAATCGTACAGCACCTCGAACAGGTCGTTGCCCGCCATCCGGATGACATATCGGTGGAACGCCAGGTCGGTGGCCTTGATCTCCTCCATATCCCCCGTTCGCACCGCGTGGAGGAACTGCTGGTAACACGCCCGCAGCTCCTCCAGCTGCTCCTCCGTCCGCCGGTCGATGGCCAGATAAACGGCCTCCAGCTCAATCGCCCGGCGCAGTTCCGCCACCTGCTGCACATTGTGGTCGGTAAACACGGCCTGGCCCAATTTGGCGAAGCAGTCCGCCAGGGAGTTCGTTTTCACATAGGTGCCGCTGCCCACCCGGATGTCCACCAGGCCCAGGGCCTCCATCTTCTGCAGCGCCGCATGCACCGACATCTTGCTCACACCGAACTGCGCAGCCAGGGCCGCTTCCGATGGGATCTTTTCCCCCACCGGCCAGGTCCCATCCAGGATCATCGACTTCATGGTGTTGAACACCTGGTCGGTGATTTTTTCTTTTTTGATGTTTTGGATATTCATGCAGGCACCCCGAAATCAACGTATTTATTTATTATATCGCTTTTGCCAGGGGCCGTCAATGGAACAGGTCCCACAAAATCCCGGGACAAAGTTTGTGGATTTCCCACATTGTGTTATGTTAACTTAACGGTTATACTTTTGTTAAGTTAACATAACACTTGAAGGGAGTTGTTTTGGAATGGTCATCACAAAAGCAGAAGTTTTTCGCATCACACGCATAATCAACTGCCCCATCGGCATCCGCATCCACACCGACACCGGCCTGTTTGGCGACGGGGAGGTGGCCCTGGCCTACGGCAGGGCCTCCAACGCGGCCTATGGCATGCTCAAGGACCTGGTGCCGCTGATCGTGGGGATGGACCCGCTGGACACCGAGGTGATCTGGAACAAGATCTACAACGAGATCTTTTGGACCCAGAACGGCGGGCCAGTGGTGTATGGCGGCATCTCCGCCATCGACATGGCCCTGTGGGACATCAAGGGCAAGGCCTTCAAGGCTCCCGTTTACAAACTGCTGGGCGGCAAAAACAACCCCCGCCTGCGCACCTACGCTTCCCAGCTGCAGTTCTACTGGGGCGAGTGGAGCGAGAAGGGCCACAGCTGGGCGGGGATGGGCACCCCGGAGGAATTTGCGGAGAACGCGCTGCGCGCCGTGAAGGAGGGGTACACCGCCCTCAAGTTCGACCTGACCCAAACCGACGAGAAGGGCGTGTGCATGGGCTTTGTGCGCGTGGGCGGCCTGCAGTCCCCCGAGGTGCTGAACCGGGTGGAGAGCCGGATGGCGGCGATTCGCGAGGCGGTGGGACCGGACATCGACATCCTCATCGAGAACCACGGGCAGACCGACACCGCCGCCGCCCTGCAGATGGCCAAGCGGCTTGAAAAGTATCACCCCTTTGCCTACGAGGAGCCCAGCTACCCCTCCGGCGAGATCACCGGGAACATCGCCCGGCAGACCGGCCTGCCCCTGGCCCATGGCGAGCGGCTGTATAACCGCTGGCAGTTCCTGCCCATGCTGCAAAGCGGCGCACTGCAGCTGGCCCAGCCGGACCTGGGCACCTGCGGCGGCATCACCGAGGGAAAGAAGATCTGCGACCTGGCCCAGGCCTACGACTGCGGCGTGCAGTTGCACATCTGCGCCTCCAACCTGTCCATCGCGCCGGCGCTGCACCTGGAGGCTGCCATCCCCAATTTCACCATCCACGAGCACCACGTGCTGTTCCTTCAGGAGGACAACAAGAAGCTGGTGCGCTACGACTACCAGCCGGTGAACGGGTACTACGAAGTGCCCGATCTGCCGGGCCTGGGCAACGAGTGGACGGACTACGCGTTTTCCATCGCCGCCGACTACGCCACTTTGAAATGAGAGGAGGTTCCCCATGGCTTTTCTTGGAAAAAATCTTCGGATGGAAACCATCCCCGAACCGCCCAAAGGCACCCTGCGCCGGCCGGAACTGCTGGCGCTGTCGGTGGGGCAGGTCATTGGCGCCGGCGTGGTGACGCTGGTGGGGCCCGCCATCGCCTACACCGGCTACTCCGCGTGGCTGGCGTACTTTGTCGCCATCGTGCTGGGCCTGGTCTATATTCTTCCCATCGTGTTCATCACCGGCACCGTGCGGCTGGGCGGCGGCCAGTACTCCATGGTCTCCGGCATCATGGGGCCGATCGCCGCAGGCTTCCAGGCCATCTCCTGCCTCACCGGCAGCTTTGCCTGCGCCCTGTTCGCCACCTCCATCGGCGGGTATGTGAACGACCTGCTGCCCTTTATCCCCGCCCAGATCGCCTCCATCACCTTCTTGACGCTGTTCTTCGTTATCAACCTGTTTGGCGTCAACATCATGGCCAAGGTGCAAAAGCTCATGACCTGGTGCCTGCTGGCGGCGCTGATGCTGTTCATCGTTTTTGGCCTGTTCCATCTGCAAAACCCTATCTTTGACTTCCATTCGGGGGATTTCCTCACCGGCGGCTTCAAGGGCTTTGTGAGCGCCACCATGCTGCTTTACTACTCCACCACCGGCCACTATCTGACCATGAACTACAGCCGCACGGCCCAGAACGCCACCCGCGATATCCCCTGGGCGATGCTGATGGCCACGCCGGTGCTGGTGGTCGTTTACTGCGGCGTTGCCATCGTGGCCACCGGCGTGCTGCCCATGGCCGACACCGCCGGCCGCTCGCTGACCATTGTGGCCCAGAGCATCTTCCCCGTGCCGCTCTTCATCCTGTTCATCATCTTCGGGCCCATGTTTGCGCTGTTCACCACCATGAACGGCACCATGGCGGGCACCCCCTACATGATCGCCCAGTCCGCGTTCGACGGCTGGCTGCCCAAGAGTTTCGCGGACAAAAACAAGCACGGCGTGTTCTGGAAGATCCTGGTGTTTGAATACCTCTATTCCCTGATCCCCGTCATCTTCAACTTCAGCACCTCCGAAATCAGCAACAACATGCTGCTCTTCAGCTCCTTTGTCACCTGCATCCAGCTGTTCGCTTATTTCCGCATGCCCTCCAAATTCCCGGAGGCTTGGAAACGCTCCCGCTGGCATGTGCCCAACCCCGTGTACTATCTGTGCTGCGCTTTGTGCGCGGCGCTGAACATCTTCGTGCTCTTCAACTCCTTTGCGACGCTGAACCCCGTGGTGGCCATCGTTAGCGGCCTGCTGATCGTGCTGGCCTTTGTGTACGCCATCATTCGGATGCGCAGCGCAAAGGTCGTGATCCAGAATTCCGCGTGGGTGCCCTCGGAGGACTAATCCCCCCCGCCCGCCGCAAAGATCCGTTCCCGCCGCCCTGCGGGCCGATGCCGGCCCCAGGGCGGTTTTTTGAGGGAAAAAGGTGAAAAATCGCCCCTTTGGCGCGCAAAAAGAGCCGGAAGGTTTGCACTGAAGGCCAAAAAGGTGTAAAATAGCACCGAGACCGTCCCCTGCTGCTGTTCCCGGCGGGGCGAACAGATCAACGACAAGGAAAGGGGCCCCCGTCGTGCATTCCAAAAAACGTCATTCTTCCGATCTTGCCTCCAAGATCCAGGCCTTCATAAAAAGCCCTGCCGGCATTCCGATCCTGGCGGGCGTGGCCGGCGTTCTGGTGGTGGCCATCGTGGCCGTCATCGTGTTTGCCGTGCGCGCCGGCGCAGAGCCGGGCAGCGCTTCCACCAGCTGGTCCGAACCTGCGGACGATTCCAGCTACGACGCCGAAGCCGGCAAGGTGAACAAGGAGGAGTTCTCCGGCACCATCCTGCCCGAGACCGAGGACGCAGGCCAGGAGTACCTGGACGAGACCCTCTTCATCGGCGACTCCAACACCGCCCGCTACATGTACTACGGGCCGGACGACAACTCCGACGTGCATTTCACCACCATCGAAAACACGGTGGGCGTGGTGAGCGCCGGCGTGCAGAACATCACCAGCCTCAAGTGGGAACACTTTGTGGGCAAGGGCGAAATGACCATTCCCGAGATCGTGGAGGTCATGCAGCCCAAGCGTATCATCATCTGCTTCGGCACCAACAACCTCACCATGGAGACCGACACCTTCATCGACTATTACTCCAAGGGTCTTGAGGCCATCCATGAAGCCTATCCTTATGCCGACATCATCGTCAGCGCCATCCCCCCGCTGGACAAGGAGCGCAGCAACACCAATTTGTCCATGAAGCAGGTGGACCGGCTGAACACCGCCATCGTGGAGATGTGCGAAGAGGAGGGCTACAAGTATCTGGACACCAGCGAGGCCCTGGAAGACCCGGAGACCGGCTGGGCCAAGAAGGACTACACCCTCACCCTGGACGGCGTGCACCTGAGCAAGGAGGGCGCCCGCGCGCTGTTTGAGTACATCCGCACCCACGCTTACATCACCGAGGACACCCGGCCGAAGCCCTTGAAGCCCATCCCCAAGATCAACGGCGTCACCCCCGGCCTCATCACCCAGGACCCCATCGGTGTGCGGGGCGCCAGCGTGCCGGTGGAGATCTCCTCCACGGAAGGCGGCCATGTGGTGGGCGAGACCAGCCAGAGCGTGAAGAAGGGCCAGCAGACCAGCGAGATCACCGCCGTGGCGGACGAGGGCTGGGAGTTCGACCACTGGAGCGCCAGCCTGGGCTTCATCGACCAGCAGGAGACCATCCGCTTCACCGTGCCCCAGGAGGCCGACGCCAACGGTATCTTCATCACCGCCCACTTCCGCAAGGTGGAGCAGGAGCCCGACCCCACCGCTGCGCCCACGCCTACGCCCGTGCCCACCTGCACCTGCACCACCAAGTGTGACAGCGCGGCCGGCACTGTGAATCAGAATTGCCCGGTGTGCAAAGCGGACCCCAGCCAGTGCAAAGGCACCACGGCCAGCTCCAGCACGCCTTCCGGCAGCGGCACCACGAGCGGCAGCAGCACGCCCTCCGGCGGCAGCTCCACCGGCGGCAGCAGCACCACGCCGCCGGCTCCCACCGAGTGCCCCCACTCCTACAGTGAGACAGCGAGCGTGCCGGCCGGTTGCGAGAGCGCCGGCTCCAAAACCTTCACCTGCAGCCTGTGCGGCCAAAGCTACACAGAGACCATCCCCGCCACCGGGCACCAGTTCAACGGCGGCCAGACCTGCGCTGTGTGCGGCGCAAACAATCCCGATTATCAGCAGCAGCCGCCCACCAACGGCACCGGAAGCAGCACCACCACCGAAGTCACGACCACCCCGCCCACCGAGGAGCAGGTGCCCGCGGCGTAAAACCCATCCATCCGACAAAAAGGCCTTCGCGGGCCTTTTTGTTTTGCGGGGCGCGTTTTTCGCGCCGAAAGGAGGAACCCCATGGAACAGACCGTCAAAAAGCAGGGCCTTCTGCGGCGTTTCTGGCCCTATCTGAAAAAATACCGCCGCATTTTGTTCTTTGACCTGGCTTGCGCGGCGCTCACCACCCTGTGCGACATGGTGCTGCCGCTCATCATGCGGTTTTTGACCAACACCGCCGTCACCGACGCCTCCCTGCTCACCGCGGGGGTGGTGCTGCGGCTGGGTCTGGTGTATCTGGTGCTGCGTATCATCGACGGCCTGGCCAACTATTACATGGCGGACATGGGCCATGTGATGGGCGTGTATGTGGAGACCGACATGCGCCGGGACGCTTTTTCCCATCTGCAGCGGCTGGGCTACACCTACTACTCCAACACCAAGGTGGGCCAGATCATGGGCCGTATCACCAACGACCTGTTCGACGTGACCGAGTTTGCCCACCACTGCCCCGAAGAGTTCTTCATTGCCGCCATCAAGATCACCGCCAGCTTCATCATCCTGTGCCGGTCCAGCGTGGCGCTCACCCTCATCCTCTTTGCCTGCGTGCCGCTGATGGGCGTGGTGTCCACCATCATCAACCTGAAGCTGCGGGCGGCCTTCCGCCGCCAGCGGGTGCAGATCGGCGAGCTGAACGCCCGCATTGAGGACAGCCTTTTGGGCGAGCGGGTGGTGAAAGCCTTCGCCAACGAGGCGGTGGAAATTGAAAAGTTCCGGCAGGACAACGAGGCTTTCAAGGCCATCAAAAAGCAGACCTACCGTTTCATGGCCGCCTTCCAGACCAGCACCCGCCTGTTTGACGGGCTGATGTATCTGGTGGTCATCGTGGCGGGCGGCCTGTTCCTGGTGAGCGGGCGCATTGCCGCCGGGGACCTTGTGGCCTACATGCTCTATGTGACCACCCTCATCGCCACCATCCGCCGCATTGTGGAGTTTGCCGAGCAGTTCCAGCGGGGCATGACCGGGATCGAGCGCTTCTGCGAAATTATGGACGCGCCCATCGAAATAACCGACGCGCCGAACGCGCAGCCTCTGGACGTGAAGGCGGGGGCCATCCGGCTGGAGAACGTCTCCTTCGAATACCCCGACGACCACAACCGGGTGCTTCGCGGTGTGGACCTGGAAATTCGCCCCGGCGAAAAACTGGCGCTGGTGGGCCCCTCCGGCGGCGGCAAGACCACCCTGTGCAACCTCATCCCCCGGTTCTACGACGTGACCGGCGGGCGTATCCTCATCGACGGGCAGGATGTGCGGCAGGTGACGCTGGACAGCCTGCGGGGCGCCATCGGCGTGGTGCAGCAGGATGTGTACCTGTTCAGCGGCAGCGTTTATGAGAACATCGCCTACGGCAAGCCGGGCGCGTCCCGCCAGGAGGTGGTGGCCGCGGCAAAGCTGGCCGGGGCCCACGAGTTCATCGAAAAGCTGAAGGACGGCTACGACACCTATGTGGGCGAGCGGGGCGTGAAGCTGAGCGGCGGCCAGAAGCAGCGTATCTCCATCGCCCGGGTGTTTTTGAAGAACCCGCCCATCCTCATCCTGGACGAAGCCACCAGCGCGCTGGACAACGAGAGCGAGGTGCTGGTGAACCGCAGCCTGGAGGCGCTGGCCAAAGGGCGCACCACCCTGACCATCGCCCACCGGCTGACCACCATCCAGAACGCCGACCGCATTCTGGTGCTGGGCAAGGAGGGCATTGAGGAACAGGGCACCCACGAGGAACTTCTGGAAAAGAAGGGCGTCTACTTCCGGCTGTGGAACGGCCTGGTGGGCGCGGAAGAAGAATAAGGCAAGCGGCAAGCGCCGCCTCTCTCCAAGCAGGAGGGAGGCGGCGCTTTTTGTCTTTCGGGGCGGGGGAGGCAACACGGAAAGCTCAGCCGAGGAAGAACCCTGTCCTCCCGCGCCCAGCCGAGGCGAAGCCCGGTTTTCCCCACGTAGTGCCGCGTCTGGCTCAGCCTGCATCGGGCGGCAGGTCATTCAAAACGGGGGGAGAGCGCCGCCCGGCCTTCCTCTCGCCCCCGGCCCGGCGGCCCGGTCCGCTCCACGGGCATTTATGAAAAACCTTTCCAAATCTTAAGGCGGCGCAAAGGCAGAGGAAAGAATGGGGCGGTATACTCACTTCTCGAAAGGAGGCGGACGCCGTGCAAGACCCTTCGCCGCGCACCCGGCCCATCGTGGAGGTGCGGGGGCTGCGCAAAGAGTACCCCCTGGGGGACGAGACTGTGGTGGCCCTGAAAAACATAAACCTTTCCATCATGCGGGGGGAGATCTGCTGCATTTTCGGCACCTCCGGCTCCGGCAAGAGCACCCTGCTCAACCAGCTGGCGGGCATGGAAAAGCCCACCCGGGGGGAGGTGCGCATTGGCGGCGCGCCCATCTCCCGCATGAGCGAAGAACAGCTGGCGGCCTTCCGCCAGCGGCACCTGGGCTTCGTGTTCCAGTCCTACAACCTTCTGCCCAGCCTCACCGCCGCCGAAAACGTGGCCATGCCCCTGCTTTTCCGCGGGGTGCCGCCCGCCCAGCGGGACGCCGCCGCCCGGGCCATGCTCAAGCGGGTGGGCCTGGGCCACCGGATGGACCACTACCCCGCCCAGATGTCGGGCGGCCAGCAGCAGCGGGCGGGCATTGCCCGCGCCTTTCTGGCCCGGCCGGACGTGGTGTTCGCCGACGAACCCACCGGCAACCTGGATTCCAAGACCACCGTGGAAGTCATGGAGATGATCTGCGGCTTTGCGCGGGATTTTCACCAGACCATCATCCTGGTCACCCACGACCCGGAGATGGCCCGCTATGCCGACCGTATCGTGACCCTCATCGACGGGGAGATCGTGCGGGAGGAAGTGACCAAAAGGAGCGTGCAGTAAATGAAACAGTATTATTTCCGCCGGGGCGTCGCGTCTTTGATGGCGCTGCTGGCTTTGAGCCTTCTGAGCCTGCGGGCGCTGGCGGACGAAGCCGCGCCCCAGCCCGCCGTCACCGCCGAGAGCAGCTCTTCTGACTCTGCGCCCGCACCCGCGCCTGTGCCGGGGGTGCTCATCAGCCGCAGCGAGATGGCCGATCTGCCCGCCGGCAGCGAAGCGGAGATCACCGTCTCCTTCCGCAACCTGGGCGATGTGACCCTGAAAAGCCCGGTGGCCGCCTTTACGCCCGCCGACGGTATCAGCCTTGCGGGCGGGGCCTCCAGCTTTCTTTTGGAGGACATCCCCGGCGGCGGCACCGGCAGCGTGACGCTGAAGGTCCGGGCGGCGGATTCCGCCTCGGGCGCCCAGTCCCTGGGCGTGGAACTGCGCTTTTCCTACGGCGAGGACGCTCCCGCCTCCGGCACCGCTTCCGACCGGCTGACCATCCCGGTGAAGGCAAAGCCCGCCGCCACCCAGCCGCTGGTGCTCATCAGCCGCTCGGACATTTCCAGCCCCATCTCTCCCGGCGAAGTGTTCGACCTGGTGCTCACCTTCAAAAACACCGGCAGCGTGACGGTGAAAAACGCCGCGGCCAACGTTTCCCCCTCCGAGGGGCTGAGCCTTCTGAACGCCGCCTCCACCTTCCCGGTGGCGGACATCGCCCCCGGCAAGACCGGCTCCATCACCGTGAAGCTGCAGGGGGCCAGCCAGATCGCCTCCGCCTCCCAGAGCCTCTCGGTGGACCTGCGCTACACCTACGACAGCGCCGGCGCCGCCACCTCCGCCACCGCCTCCGACCGGCTGAACATCCCCGCCAAGGCGGCCTCCGCCGCCTCCAGCGCCGAAAAGCCGGTGCCCAACGTGGTGGTGCAGAAGTTTGAGTACGGCGGCAAGCCCGTGGCCGCCGGCGGGCGGTTCCCCCTCTCCTTTACCTTTGAGAACACCGGCACCGTGAAGGTGGAAAACATCGTGGTCACGGTGGACGGCGGCGAGTGCTTCACGGTGGACGGCGGCTCCAACACCTCCCACTACGACGCGCTCGGCGCCGGCAAGACCCTCACCCAGGAACTGCCCCTGCAGGCGGTGCCCACCTGCAAAAGCGGGGCGCAGGCCATCACGGTGAGTTTCAAATACGAGTATGTGGACGCGGGCAAGCGTGCCCCCGTCACCTCGGACATCCGCCTGTCGGTGCCGGTGAGCCAGCCGGACCGTTTTCAGCTGAATCCCCCCTCGGCGGCCTCTTTCACCGCCGGGGAAGAGGGGGAGATCACCCTGGCCTATGTGAACAAGGGCCGGGCGGACATCGGCAACCTGGAAGCCCAGCTGGTGGGCGAAGGCTTTGAATCCCCCGCCAAGGTGCAGTATCTTGGCAATGTGGCGGCGGGCACCTCGGGCAGCATTGGCTTTGCCCTGACTCCCGAGGCCGCCGGCAAGCTGGACCTGACCGTGAAGGTGACCTATGAGGACGCCGACCTGCAGGTCCAGACCAAAGAGTTCCCCCTGTCCCTGACGGTGGAGGAGGGCATGCCCGACATTGATTTCACCGTGGACGACGCGGACGCCGCCCCCGCCCGTCCCGCCTGGCTGCCGGTCATTCCCGCCACGGCGGCGCTGGCCGCAGCCGGCGGCACCGCCTTCTTCCTGGTGAAGCGGCTGCGCCGCAAGGCCGCGGGGGACGACCCGGTGGCCGACGCCTGGAGCTGGGCTGAAACGCCCGACGAGAGCGAGGCGGAACAGCCGAAGGAGGAATGAACCATGCGCAAACAGGACCTGTTCCGTCTGTGCCTGCAGAACCTCCTGCGCAAGCGCTCCCGCACCTTTCTCACGGTGCTGGGGGTGGTGATCGGCGGCTGTTCCATCGTCATCATGGTGTCGCTGGGGATCGGCATGAAGGAAGCCCAGGATAAGCTTTTGGCCGAACTGGGCGACCTGACCATCATCACCGTCACCGCGCCCCAGGGCGGGCGCGGCAAGGTGAAGCTGGACGACGCCATGGTCAGCCGGCTGAAAAAGCTGGACGGCGCGGTGGCGGTAATGCCCCGCCAGACCCTCGAGGCCCAGAGCCTGACCCTTTACGCCGGAAGCGGAAAGCGCTATGTGGCGGACTGGGTGCCGGTGACCGGGCTGGACGCCGCCGGCATGGAGGCCATGGGCTTCAAGCTGGAGAAAGGCGAGCGGCCCATGAAGTCCGGCGAGGTGGTGCTGGGCCAGTACGCGGCCTACAACTTCCGGGACACCCTGCGCCCCGAAGGCTCCAACACGGTGGACCGCTGGTCCGCCGGGTGGGACGAAAAGACCGGCAAGCTGAACGACCCGCCCCCCGCCTACTTCGACCCGATGAAGGAGCCGCTGGTGCTGGCGGCGGAAAACGGCGAGTACAAGACCACCCTCACCCTGAAGCCGGTGGCTCTGGCCAAGGAGGACTACTCCAAGGGCATGGAGACCGGCGAGGGGCTGCTGATGGACCTGAAGGATCTGAAAGCCCTCACCGAAAAGCTGCACCTGGTCAAAAAGGGCGCGTCGCCCTATCAGTCGGTGCTGGTGAAAGCCGGCAGCATTTCCCAGGTGGCGGCGCTGGAAAAACAGATCCGCGCCCTGGGCTGCGCCACCGAGAGCATGGAGAGCATTCGCGAACCCATGGAAAAAGAGGCCCGGCAAAAGCAGATGATGTTGGGTGGCCTTGGCGCCATCAGTCTGGTGGTCGCCGCCATCGGTATCACCAACACCATGGTGATGTCCATCTCCGAGCGCACCAAAGAGATCGGCGTGATGAAGGCGCTGGGCTGCTATGTGCGGGACATCCGCGCCCTCTTTCTCGCGGAGGCAGGCTGTATCGGCTTTTTGGGCGGCGTGGTGAGCTGTGTCATCAGTTTTTTGGCCGCCTTCATCGCCAACATCGTCACCCTGGGCGGGCCATCGGCCGACAACCTGCGCATTGCCCTTTTGGGCGGCGACGGCCCCGCCCGGGTCTGCGTGACCCCGCTTTGGCTGCTGCTCTTCGCCATTGCCTTCTCGGTGCTCATCGGCCTGGGCTCCGGCTACTACCCGGCCAACAAGGCGGTGCGCATTCCCGCTCTGGAAGCCATCAAGAGCGACTGACCTCTTTGCCAAAAGGCCGCGGGCCCCGTGTTTCCTCCCCCATTTGCACGGCAGGCACGGCGCGGGAAGCGTTCCTCCGCCCCGCACCGGAGGCCCCGGCTTTTTTCTCCCATAGCCCCGGTCCTTCCGGGGAAAACAAGGCAGCGCCGCGCACGCCCCGGACAGGGGGCTGCGCGGCGCTGCCTGATTTTATTCTTCCCGGGCCAAGGGCAGGGTGAGCACAAATTCCGTGGAGCGGCCGGGGGCTGGCTTTTCGTTCAGCCGGATGGAGCCGCCGTGCTTTTCCAGAATGCGGCGGGTGATGGCAAGGCCCAGCCCGCCGCCCGTGCCTGTGCGGGCGGCGCTGCCGGTGACGAAGGGTTCAAAGATGGTCTTTCGCCGTTCGGGGGGAATGCCCGCGCCGTTGTCGGCAATGCGCACCGTAATCTTCTGCGGCCCGGGTTCCGCCTCCACAAAGAGCAGGGTGCCCAGCCGGTTGTGGCGCAGGGCGTTTGAGAGCAGGTTGTCCAGCGCACGGCGCAGCTGCAGTTCGTCCACCATGCAAAAGGCGGGCGTTTCCGGAATGACGGGCTCCAGCGAAAAGCCCGCCAGGTCGATCTCGTCGTAGCGCCGGGCCAGCCACGCCCGCAAAAACTCGCACACATCCACCCGACGCAGCTGCAGCTCAAAACGGGGGTGCTGGGTCTTGCTGTACTCGTGGAAGGCGTCGGTGAGGCGGGCCAGGTCGGCGGCCTTCTGCTGGATCATCCGCAGGGTGCGGTCCCGCTCTTCCTCCGGCACCTTGCCGTCGCAGAGGGCGTCCGCCGCGCCGCAGATCACCGTTACCGGGGTCTTGATGTCGTGGGAGATGTCCGCGATGAGCTTCTGGCGGCCCTCATCCAGCCGCTTGCGCTCGGCTTCGCTCTCGGCCAGCCGCTGGGCAAACTGGTCAAAACTCTGGCCGATACGGCGTATCTCCCGCGGGCCGCCGCAGTTGCCCACCCGCAGGTCCTCGCCCCGGCTCTGGGCGTCCACCGCGGCGTTCAGCGCCGCCAGCGGCCGGGCGATACGCCGCCGCAGCCGCCAGATGAACAGCCCCGCCGCCAGCAGAAACAGCGGCAGGAACAGCGCCGCCACCCACACGCTGCTGCCCAGCGCCTCGCTGTACTGGGCGTCGGTGGGGTAGGTCTCCCGAAGAAGCAGGGTGAACGCCCGGCCTTCCGGCCCGGAAACGTCTGCCCGGGCCGCAAAGCTGTTGGCAAAGCGGGCGCCGGTGAGGTAGCGGTATTCTTCCGGGGTGTAGGCGGCGCGGCCTTCCTCCAGCCCGCCCAGCAGCACCCGGTAGTTCCCGTCCAGCACAACGGTGCGGGTGGCCTCGCCCCCTTCGCCGTCCGGCGTGTGGGACACCACCAGATACCGGGCCGCTCCGTCGCCGCTGAGCTCGTAGGCGTCGATCTGGACGCCGGCGCCCCAGACGGACACACAGTCCAGCGCCCCCGGCTCCACCCGCTCGTCAAAGCCCTCGCCGGCGGCAAACACCAGCGCGCCGTCCTCGTCATAAACGGCAAAGCCGCTGCCGGGGGTGAGATGACGGCGCAGCGTCTCCCACTTTCCCGCCGTCAGGGCCGGGTCCGCCAGCAGGCTGTCCCAGTCGGGCACACGGAAAAGCTGAGCGGTGTATAACACCCAGAGGGCGAACACCGCCGCCGCGATGGCCAGCAGCGCCAGCGTAAACAGCAGATACTGCCTTGCCAGCAGGCCGAACAGGCCGCCGGCGCTCTTTTCACGCTTCAAAACGGTACCCCAGCCCCCTTATCGTACGAATGTAGCGGGGGGTGCGGGGGTCGTCCTCGATCTTGTCCCGCAGCTTGGAGATATGCACCATCATGGCATTCTCGTCCCCTTCAAAATAGTCGCCGGCGGCGCCCTCGTACAACTGGGCCTTGGTGAACACCCGCCCCGGCGAGCGCATGAGGATGGCCAGGATCTTCGCCTCCATGGGGGTGAGAGGCACCGGGCAGCCCGCCTTGTCCAGCCGCATGGACGCCAGGTCCAGCGTCAGCTCGCCGCCCCGCAGCACCTCGCCTCCCGCCCGGGCGGCCCGGCGCAGCTGGGCCTTCACCCGGGCCACCACCTCCACCGGGTTGAAGGGCTTGGTGACATAGTCGTCCGCCCCGAGGTTGAGGCCCAGGATCTTGTCGTTGTCCTCGCTTTTGGCCGAGAGGATGAGGATGGGCAGTTCGCTGAAACGGCGCAGCGCCCTCGTCACCTCGTAGCCCGAAAGGCCGGGCATCATCACGTCCAGAATGGCCAGGTCCGGGCTTTCGGCACGGGCTTTGGCCAGGGCCTCGTCGCCGTTCTCCGCCTCCAGCACCCGCAGGCCCTCTCCCTCCAGGTAAAGGCGCAAAAGGCCCCGGATCTCGGGGTTGTCCTCAGCGATCAGAATCAGTGATGCCATGTTCGTTTCCTCCTTGCGGGGCGTTCTTATACATTATTAAGACCGGGCCAGCGCTTCAAAATAGCGGGTGGGGGACACGCCCATCTTTTCCTTGAACATCCGGGAAAAATGAGCCGGGCTGCCAAAGCCCGTGTCCAGCGCCAGGCGGGTGAGGGGATAGCGGCCCTGGTGCAGTTCCATCAGCTCGATGGCCTTGTTGATCCGGAAATAGATCAGGTAGGTGGAAAAATTCATGTTCAGCTTTTCCGTGAACAGCGCCGTCAGCCGCCGAGGGGTGACGCCGCAGTATTCAGCCACCTGCCCGGCGGTGATCTTTTCGGCGTAGTGCTGCTGGATGTACTGGGCCGCCGTGATGAGATGGCGGTTGCCCAGCGAGCTGCCGGGGGCAATGCCCTCCCCGATCTGGCGGCTGAGCAGCAGGATGAGCTGGAAGAGGTAGAGATCGCACATGCGGCGGTAGTTGGGCCGCTTTTGCTCCAGCTCCTGCTCAAGATACAAAACGCAGTCGTAGAACTGCTCGGTGGCCCGCTGCTTCAAAAAGCGGCGGCGGTCCATGGCCACGTCCAGCAGGAAATACAGCTCCCGGTCCTTCAATGCGTCGGCCACCAGGCGGCGGAACGCCTCGGTGTGGAAATGCAGCTGCAGAATGCTGCAGCCCTCCGGCCCGGCGTCGGAGCAGTGGGGGATGTGGGGATAGATCACCAGATACTCGTTTTTCTCCAGGGTGAGCGGGGTCTGGAACAGGGTGAGGGTGATCGTTCCCTCGGTGCAGAGGATCAGTTCCACCGTGTTGTGCAGATGGGTGGAAAAGTGATCGTCCGGGGGCAGGGCCTGCACGACCGCGTTGTCGATGAGGTGCAGCGTGTCCCGTCCCAGCAGCACCGCCTGCAGATATCCGTCCGCCGCCATGGGCCCGCCTCCCTCCTTTGTGGTTTCACCTTGAATATACCACACTCCGCCGCGCCTGCACAAGCGCGGAAAAGGACAAACGTGCCCGGCCCGGCTTCCGATTTTGAAAAGTGTTTCGGGCGTGTTTCTGCTACAATGGCCTCAAAGAACACTGCAAAGGAGATGGCTTTTGATGACCCAGCGCGAAAACCTGCTGGCGCTTCTGCGCCGTCAGCCCTATGAGTTCGTGCCGGCGGAGTTCATGCTCTGCCCCAGCCTCATCGAGGACTACCGCCGGGAGGAAAATCAGCCGGAACCGCCCTATGAGGACTATTTCCAGCTGCCCTGGCGGCGGGTGGGCGACCTTGTGCCCGACGACACCGACCTGACCCGGTTTGAAAAGCACCACGAAGGCCGCCTGAACGAGCGGGTGACCATCGACGAGTGGGGCGTGGGGCACGAGTCCACCCCCACCTCCATGCACATGACCAAAATGCTCTTTCCCCTGGGGGACGCCGAGGATGTGCAGGACATCCTGGATTACCCCCTGCCCACCTACTCGCTGAAGAACAACGGCGATCTGAAAGAGCGGGTCCAGGCGCTGCACCAAAGGGGCATTGCCTCGGTGGGCAACATGCAGTGCACCATCTGGGAGACCTCCTGGTACATCCGGGGCATGGAAAACCTGATGATGGACATGATGTGCGACGAGGAGATGGCCGCCGCCATTCTGGACCGGGTGGCCGCCATGAGCACCCAGCGGGCCCTCTTGTACGCCAACGCCGGCTGTGACATCCTGTTTTTGGGCGACGACATCGGCATGCAGCGCAGCATTATGATGAGCCGGGAACTGTACACGCAGTGGATCCAGCCCCGGCTGAAAAAGCTCATTGCAGAAGTGAAGGCCGTGCGGCCGGACATCATCGTGTTCTACCACTCCTGCGGCTTCATCGAGCCGCTGATCGACGACCTCATCGACGCGGGGATCGACGTGCTCAACCCCATCCAGAGCGAGTGCATGGATTTTGGCGAGATCTACACCAAATACCACGACCGGCTGGTGTTCCACGGCACCATCGGCACCCAGACGGTCATGCCCTTCGGCACGCCCGAAGAGGTGCGGGCCGAGGTGTGGAAAAACCTGGACATCGCCAAAGAGGGCGGCCTGTTCGTGGCCCCCACCCATCTGCTGGAGCCGGAGGTGCCCTGGCAGAACATCCGGGCCTATGTGCAGGCCTGCCGCGACTACCCCCTCCACCGATAACGCAGGCGGCCGGGGCTGCTCCTTCCGGGAGCGGCCCCGGCCCGCTTTTTTGCCTGCGCTGCATATTTTTCCCTGCAATGCAAATACTACCAGCACCAACACCTGCATTGGGAGGGACCGATATGAAAGCAACCGGCATTGTGCGCCGTATCGACGAACTGGGGCGGGTGGTCATCCCCAAGGAGATCCGCCGCACCCAGCGCATTCGCCAGGGAGACCCGCTGGAAATTTTCACCACAGGAGACGGCGAGGTCATCTTCAAGAAATATTCCCCCATCGGTGAGATGGCCGCCTTTGCCGGCCAGTACGCCGAGGTGCTGCAAAAAAATCTTGCCCGCACCGCCCTCGTCTGCGACCGGGACAGCGTCATCGCCGCCGCGGGCGCCGCCCGCAGGGAGTGCCTGGAAAAGCGGGTGAGCATTCCGCTGGAAAAACTGATGCACGCCCGCCGCGTCTATCTGCACTCCGGCCGCGCCGAGGACTGCCAGTTCCCCTGCGAGGGCGCCGCCCGCCACATCCACATCGCCGTGCCCATCATCGCCGCCGGCGACGTGGCGGGGGCGGTGGCCCTTTTGAGCGATGAAAAAAGCGCCGTTCCCTCTGCCGAAGAACAGAAGGCCCTGGCCATTGCCGCCGCCTTTCTGGCAAAGCAGATGGAGAGCTGAAGCGCCTGTCTGACCCGCCCGCGCCGCCCTTTCAGGGCCCGCGGGCCCTTTTTGTGCCGCCGGCGGAGGGCGCATTGTGAACGTTCCATGAAACTTTGTAAATTTTCGCACCACCCCCTTGACAGACGAGTAAAATGGAGTACAATAAATTTAGCACTCAAGAGCAACGAGTGCTAAAACTTCAGAAAAGAGGTGGGGCTCATGGCCATGGACGATCGGAAACAGCGGGTGCTGGAGGCCATTGTGGCCCTTTACACCCAGGGCGGCGAGCCGGTGGGCTCGGGCCTTTTGTGTCAGTATTTCGACATGGCGGTGTCCAGCGCGACCTTGCGCAACGAGATGGCCGCACTGACAAAGCTGGGCCTTCTGGAGCAGCCCCACACCAGCGCGGGCCGGGTGCCCAGCGCCAAGGGCTACCGCTATTATCTGGACAATCTCATGCGCCCCGCCCCGGGCCTTTCCGCCCGGCAGAAGGCCGAGATCGACCGGATCTTCGCCAGCCTCGACTATGAGCCGGAGAAGCTGGCGGCCGGGGCGGCCAAAGCCCTGGCGGATTATTCCGGCTACATGGTGGCGGCCACCACTCCCCGGGCGGACGATCTGTGTATCGCCCACTACGAGGTGGTGCAGGTGGGCCGCTGCACCGCGGCGGTGCTGGCAGTGACCAGCGCCGGCGGCGTGCGCACCCGTGTGGCCCGGCTGGAGACCGACCTCACCAGTGAGGACGCGGCGCTGCTGGCCGGGGTGCTCAACCGGGGGCTGACCTTCGTGGCTCCGGCGGACCTGACCGGCGCGGTGCTGGCAAACCTGGCCGCCGAGCTGGGCGAGCGGGGCACCGATCTTTACCCGGTGCTGAACGCGGCGGCGGCGCTGCTGCGGCAGGCCGCTCAGGCCCGCACCTATCCCCAGGGGCTGCAATACCTCATGCGCTGGCCGGAACTGACCGGTCTTTTGCCCCGGGTGCTGGAACTTTTCACCGACGACGAACGGGCCGGAAGGCTCATCACCCCCCGCACCGGCCGCACCACCGTGCTGCTGGGCGAGGATCTGCAGCGTCCGCTGCCGGGGCTGTGCTTCATGAGCAAGCGCTACCTTGCCGGCGGCGGCCTCACCGGGGCCATCGCCCTGCTGGGGCCCACCCGCATGCCCTTTGAGCAGCTGGTGCCCGTTCTTGACTATTTTGCCTTGAAGCTCGGCGAGTGCATGGCCGGCAAGGCGCAGGAGGACCCGCAATGATGGACGAAACCAACATCCGGCCCGAAGAGGCCGCTGCCGCCCAGACCCCGGCTCCCAAGGCCGAAGAGGCACAGGAGGCCGCCGCCCCCAAGGCGGAAAAGGCCCCCGAAAAGGAAAAAGACAAGAAAGAGAAAAAGAAGGAACTGGAAAGCCAGCTGGCCGCCGCCAAGGCCGAGGCCGAAAAGGCCAAAGCCGAAGCCGCCGAGGCCAAGGACCGGCTGCTGCGCACCGCCGCCGAGTACGACAACTTCCGCAAGCGCTCGGCCCGGGAGCAGGACGCCGCCTTCGGCAACGGCGTGGCCCACGCGGTGAGCCAGATCCTCACCATTCTGGACACGCTGGAGATGGCCGAGGCCGCCCCCACCGCCGACGAGAACTTCAAAAAGGGCGTGACCCTGACGCTGGAAAAAGCCAAGGCCGCCTTTGAAGCCCTCAAGGTGGAGGAGATCCCCGCGCTGGGGCTGCCCTTCGACCCGGCGGTGCACAACGCAGTCATGCAGAAAGCCGCCGAGAACGGCGAAGAGAGCGGCACCGTTCTGCAGGTGTTCCAGAAGGGATACAAACTGGGTGACAAGGTCATCCGCCACGCCACGGTCATCGTGGCCGAATAGTTCGCTGAAAGGGCTGCGGCCCCTTCCCATATCAAGAAATTCCATCCCATTTGAGTAAAATTTAGGAGAGATATACTATGAGTAAAATCATTGGCATCGACCTTGGCACCACCAACAGCTGTGTTTCCGTGATCGAGGGCGGCGAGCCCGTCGTCATCGCCAACGCCGAAGGCGCCCGCACCACCCCCAGTGTGGTGGGCTTCACCAAGACCGGCGAGCGTCTGGTGGGCCAGGTGGCAAAGCGCCAGGCCATCACCAACCCCGACCGCACCGTGAGCAGTATCAAGCGCCACATGGGCACCGACTACAAGGTGACCATCGACGGCAAGGACTACAACCCCCAGCAGATCAGCGCCATGATCCTGGCGAAGCTGAAGGCGGACGCCGAGGCTTATCTGGGCGAGAAGGTCACCGACGCGGTGATCACCGTGCCCGCCCACTTCAACGACAGCCAGCGTCAGGCCACCTAGGACGCCGGCACC
>DXFW01000007.1 GCA_019114225.1 Candidatus Allofournierella pullicola
GCCGGTGCCGGAAGCCTCGGTGCCCGCAAGGCTGATCTGCTCGCTCACCTCGCTGGCGGGCATGAGCCGCTCGCTGGTGGTGACGTTGTAGTCCTCAAGGTAGACCACCTTCAGGATGTCCCGCACGGCGGGGTCGGCGTCGATGTATTCGCCCAGCTTGCAGATCAGGCGGATCATTTGTTTGGCCATGTAGTAGCCGGGGGCCGCCTTGGCGCCGAAGATGTAGGTCTTGGGGGTCACGTCGGCATTGGGGTTCGCCTTCAGATACAGGTACTGGGCGGCGATGTTCAGGGCGTTCAGGTGCTGGCGCTTGTACTCGTGCATGCGCTTGACCTGGCAGTCGAAGATGGAATTGGGGTCGATGATCTGGCCGGTGGTCTTTTTCAGGTGGGCGGCAAACTCCGCCTTGTTGGCCTGCTTGACCTTATCCAGAGCCTCCAGCACCTTCTTGTCGTTCTTGAAGGCGGCCAGGCGGCTCAGCTGGGCCGCGTCATGCTTGAAGCCGGGGCCGATCACGTCGGTCAGCAGCTCGGTCAGCGCCGGGTTGCCCGCCAGCAGCCAGCGGCGGTAGGCGATGCCGTTGGTGACGTTCTTGAAGGCCTGGGGCTTGTAGAGGTAGTAGTCGTGGAAGACGCTCTCCTTGATGATCTCGCTGTGCAGCTTGGACACGCCGTTGATGGAGTGGCACACATAGCAGCAGATGTTGGCCATGCGCACCTGGCCGTCGCCCAGGATGGCCATGTAGTCGATCTTGCCCTGGTCGCCGGGGAAAGCCTTTTCAAAGTCGGCCCGGCAGCGGCGGTCCATCTCCTGCACGATGGTGAAGATACGGGGCAGGGTGGTGCGGAAGATGTCGATGTTCCACTTTTCCAGCGCCTCGCTCATCACGGTGTGGTTGGTGTAGGCAAAGGTGCGCCGGCAGATGTCGAAGGCTTTGTCCCAGCCGTAGCCGCACTCGTCCAGCAGAATGCGCATGAGTTCGGGGATGGCCAGGGTGGGATGGGTGTCGTTCAGCTGGATGGCCGCCTTCTCGGGCAGGGTGTCCAGGCTGCCGAACTGGGCCAGGTGGTTCTGGCAGATGTCGCCGATGGAAGCGGCGGACAGGAAGTACTGCTGGCGCAGGCGCAGGATCTTGCCCTCCATGTGGTTGTCGTTGGGGTAGAGGATCTTGCTGATGAGCTCCGCCGAGGCGTTCTGGCGGATGGCGTTGCCGTACTCGCCGGCGTTGAAGCTCTTCATGTCGAAATCGGGGGCCTTGGCCTGCCACAGGCGCAGCTTGGCCACGCCCTGCCCGTCGTAGCCCTGGACATACATGTCGCTGGGCACGGCGATGACGCTGGAGTAGTTCTTGTGGATGACGTGGTGGAAGCTGCCCTGCCAGCTCTCTTCGATCTCGCCGTCAAACTTGACTTCAATGCTCTGGTCGGGATGGCTCTTCAGCCACACCTGGCCGCCGGGCAGCCAGTTGTCGGCCTTTTCCTGCTGCCAGCCGTCCACGATCTTCTGCTTGAAAATGCCGTACTCGTAGAGGATGGAGTAGCCGGTGCCGGCAATGCCGGTGGTGGCCATGCCGTCCAGATAGCAGGCGGCCAGACGGCCCAGACCGCCGTTGCCCAGGCCCGCGTCCGGCTCTTCGTCGTAGATGTTCTCCAGCTTGATGTCCGCGTCCGCCAGCACGGCCTCGGCCACGTCGGCCAGACCCAGACTGAACAGGCTGTTCTTCAGGCTGCGGCCCATCAGGAACTCCATGCACAGGTAGTACACCTGCTTTGCGCCGGTGCCGTAGGCGCGGCTGATGAACTTCTTGTGGCCGTCGCTCATCATGCGCCGGGCGATGAGCGCCAGCACACGGTAGATTTGCTGGTTGCTGGCCACGTCCAGCGTGGTGCCGTATTCGCTGGCCAGCATATCCTTGAGCAGCTTGTCAAATTCGCGTTTCGAGTATTTTGCCAAAATAGATCTCCCCTTAATTTGAGTTGGATAAAAGGCGCGGCCGCCGGGAAAGGGCGGTGCACACCTTGTTAAAAGCGATCCATACGCTTTCCTATTGTACCAAGTTTTGCCGCCTGTTTCAAGAAAAAATCCGTTCCCGGAAACCGAAATCCCCCCTTTGGGGGCCAAAAGGGGCCGAATTTTGAAAAAATGGGCTTTCCTGTGCCGGTGAAATATATTATAATAGCGTATAAAAGAGAACCGGGTCTGCCCGGCTTTGAATACAGATCTATGGATTGCGAGGGAAAACCATGCCTGCGAACAAAGTGAAACTGACGGTGTGCGGGTCCAATTATGTCATCTCCACCACCGACTCCGAGGAATATGTGCAGTCTCTGGCCGAGCGGCTGGACCGGGACATGAACGACCTGATGAACCAGAGCCCTTCGGCCAGCGTGGCCGCCAGCGCCGTGGTGGTGGCGCTGGGCTATCTGGACGAGCTGCAGAAGAACGCCTCCAGCGCCGACAACATGCGCAGCCAGATCAAGGACTATCTGGAGGACGCCGCCAAGGCGAAACTTGCCGCCGAGCAGGCCCGCCGCGAGGTGGAGCGGCTTCAGAAGGAAGTGCAGCGCCTGCGGGAGAGCCGCGCATGAACCGGATCGCGGAAAAGTACGGCCTGCACCGCCCGATGGAGATCCTGGCCCCGGCGGGCGACGGCGAAGCGCTGCGCGCCGCGGTGTTTGCAGGGGCAAACGCGGTGTATCTGGGGCTCAAGCAGTTCAGCGCCCGGCGCACGGCGGGCAATTTTGACGAGCAGCAGCTCAAAGAGGCGGTGGCCTTTTGCCACGCGCGGAACGTTCGGGTCCACGCGGCGGTGAATACCACCGCCTTTTCCGGCGAGCTGGGCCCGATGGCGCAGACCATCGCCTCCGCGGCCGCGGCCGGGGTGGACGTGCTCATCGTGCAGGACCTGGCCGCCGCGGCCCTGGCGCGGCAGATCGCCCCGACCCTTGCCCTCCACAGTTCCACCCAGCTCACCGCCCACACCCTTTCCGGCGTGCGGCAGCTGGCGGACATGGGCTTTAAGCGGGCCATCCTGGCCCGGGAACTGAGCCTTGCGGAGATCGCCGCCATCGCCAAGGACAGCCCCATCGAAGTGGAGACGTTCGTCCACGGGGCGCTGTGCATGTCGGTGTCCGGCCAGTGCTACATGAGCGCCTTTCTGGGCGGGCGCAGCGGCAACCGGGGCGAGTGCGCCGGGCCCTGCCGCCTGCCTTTCGCGGCGGACGGCTCCGGCGCGGCCCACCTGTCTTTGAAGGACCTGTGCGCCGTGGGCAGCCTGCCCGCCCTGGCCGACGCCGGGGTGGCCAGCGTCAAGATCGAGGGGCGGCTGCGGGGGCCGGAGTATGTGGCCGCCGCCGTCAACGCCTGCCGCAAAAGCCTGGCGGGCGAACCCTTTGACCGCCAGCTGCTGCAGGATGTGTTTTCCCGCTCCGGCTTCACCAACGGCTACATCGAGGGCAGGATCGACGGGACCATGTTCGGTGTTCGCACCGCCGAGGACACGGCTGCCAGCAAGGCGGCCATGCCCGCCATCCGGGAGCTCTACCGCCGGGAGGCCCAGCGGGTGCCGGTGGCCTTTACGGTCACCGTGACCGAAAACGGCTGCACCCTTGCCGCCGCTGACGGCGCGGGCCGCCGGGCCGAAGTGCCCCTGGCCGGCGTGATGGAGCCCGCCCGGGCGGACCAGCGCCCCGCCATCGAAAAGGCCCTGGCCAAGACCGGCGGCACTCCGTTCTATTCCGAAAGCGTGGAGTTTGAGGGCGAGCCGGGCTATCTGCCCGCCTCGGCCTGGAACGACGCGCGCCGCACCGCGCTGGAACAGCTTCTGGCTCTGCGCAGCGCCCCCAAAGCACGCGCCTGCGCTCCGGCCCGCCTGCCCGCGCCCCGGCGGCACGCCCTGGGCGCAAAGGAGCTCTGGGCCCGCTTTGAAGGGCCGGAGCAGCTGCCCCAGCCCCTGCCCGGGGGTCTCGCGGGGATCATTCTGCCCCTGCTGCGCTGGCGGGAAGTGCCGGAAGCCTTGAGGGCCAAAACGGTGCTGGAAGCGCCCCGGGTGATGTTCGGCGGCATGGAAGCCGCCACCGCCAAGGCCCTGGCCGAGGCCAGGGACGCGGGTTTTGCGGGGGTGATGGTCCACAACGTCGGCCACCTGCCTCTGGCCAAGGGCTGGAAGCTCTACGGCGGCTTTGGCCTCAACGTGGCGAACATCCTGTCCGCTTTGTGCTGGAAGGACCTGGGCCTGACCGCCCTCACCGTTTCTCCCGAAACGCCCCTGGCCGAGATGGAGGCCGTCGAACCCGGCGTGCCCACCTGGGCCATCGTGTACGGCCACATGCCGCTGATGATCACCCGGGCCTGCCCGCTGCAGAACGTCACCGACTGCGCCCACTGCGACAAGCACGGCCTGCTCACCGACCGCAAGCGCCGGCAGTTCCCGGTGCGCTGCGGCGGAGGCGTGCGGCAGATCTATAACCCCGTGCCCCTTTATATGGGGGACAAGCTGAAAAAACTCCCGGCGGACGCGGGCATTGCCTGGTTCACGCTGGAGAGCCCCGCCGAGGCCGCCCGCGTTCTGGACGCCCTGCAAAAGGGCGCGGCATGGCAGGGCGAGTTCACCCGCGGGCTCTACTTCAAAACTCCCGGCATTCCCGGGGCCGGAAAGGAAGAAGCATGATGAACGTGAAATACACCCTGACCCTGCCGGGGGCAAAGGCCCCGGAGTACGCCACGGCGGGGGCTGCGGCGGCGGACCTCTTCGCCGTGCTGGACGCCCCCCTCACCGTGCCCCCCAGGGGCCGGGTGCTGGTGCCCACCGGCGTGGCCATCCAGCTGCCGGGGCCGGAGTATGTGGCGCTGGTGTGCGCCCGCAGCGGCCTTGCCGTCAAGCGGGGGCTGACCCTCTCCAACGGCGTGGGGGTCATCGATTCCGACTACCGGGGCGCCATCCAGGTGGGGCTGGTGAATCTCTCCGACACGCCCTGCACCCTGGAGCCCGGCGAGCGGGTGGCCCAGCTGATGGTCATGCCCGTGGCCCGCTGCGCCTTCACCTTTGCCCAAGCGCTGGACGAGACCGAGCGGGGCGAGGGAGGCTTCGGCTCCACCGGCCGCCTGTGACAAAATCCAAACCCGAAAGGACGTTACGCCTGTGAAACGCACACTGCTGCTCTGCTTTTTCATTCTGTCCGGCATTCTGCTGGGGGCCATGATCGCCAGCCTGGCCGCCGGCACCCCCGGCCTTTCCTGGCTGGCTTTTTCCCAAAGCATTGGATTCCACCCGGTGCTGGACCTGTCCATCATCAAGCTGGACCTCAACTTCACCATGGGGATCAGCGTGGCCCAGATCATCACCCTGAGCCTGGCCATTTTCCTCTACACCCGCACCCACATCTGAGGCCGGGCGTGAAATAAACCGAAGGAGCGTTTCGTTATGTCATTGATCCTTGCTTCCACCAGCCCCCGCCGCAAAGAGCTTTTGAGCCTCATCACCACCGACTTCAAGGTGGTGGGGAGCGATTTCGACGAGAGCGCCCTCACCGCCGCCGACCCCCGCCAGACCGCCGAGAACCTTGCCTTCGGCAAGTGCATGGTGGTGGCCCGGGAGTACCCTGAGGACACGGTCATCGGCTGCGACACGGTGGTGGACTGCGGCGGCAAAGTGTTCGGCAAGCCCAAGGACAAGGAGGACGCCCGCCGTATGCTCAAAGCCCTCTCCGGGTCGGACCACTACGTCCACACCGGGGTGTGCGTCTGGCACGAAGGGGAGAGCCACACCTTCACCGCCACCACGCGGGTGCGCTTTTACCCCCTTTCCGACGAGCAGATCGAAGCCTACATCTCCACCGACGAGCCCTACGACAAGGCCGGCGGCTACGGCATTCAGGGGGCCGCGGCCCTCTTCTGCGAGGAGATCGAGGGCTGCTATTACAATATCATGGGGCTTCCTGTCTCCCGTCTGGCGCGTCTTTTGCAAAATTTTTGAACAAAATGCGAAACTTCGCCCGCCCGCTTGAGAAACAGAGGGCTTGCGGTTATAATATAAAAGTAAAATTCTGCGTCATCGCATCATATACGTTCATAGAGTGTGGAAAAGGAGAAATTCAACATGTTCAGCAAAGACATCGGCATCGACCTCGGCACCGCCAATACCCTGGTGTATCTGCGGGGCAAGGGCATCATCATGCGCGAGCCCAGCGTGGTGGCCGTGGATACCAAAAACGACGAGGTGCGCAGCGTTGGCCACGAGGCCAAGGCGGTCATCGGCCGCACCCCCGGCAGCATTGTGGCGGTGCGCCCTTTGAAGGACGGCGTGATCGCCGATTTTGACATCACCGCCAACATGCTCAGCCGCTTCATCAAAAAGGTGTGCGGCAACAGCATGTTCTTCCGTCCCCGCGTTGTCATCTGCATTCCCTCCGGCGTCACCGAGGTGGAGCGCCGCGCCGTGAAGGAGGCCAGCCTGAAGGCCGGCGCCCGTCAGGTGCGGGTCATCGAGGAGCCCATGGCCGCGGCCATCGGCGCGGGCCTGCCCATCAGCGAGCCCTCCGGCAGCATGGTGGTGGACATCGGCGGCGGCACCAGCGAGGTGGCCGTCATCAGCCTGGGCGGCATTGTGGCGGCCCGCAGCGTGCGCGTGGGCGGCGACGAGTTCGACCAGAGCATTATCGCCTACATCAAGCGCAAGTACAACCTGCTCATCGGTGAGCGCACCGCCGAGCAGATCAAGATCGAGATCGGTTCCGCCTTCGAGATGGACCAGGAGACCAGCATGGACATCAAGGGCCGCAACCTGGTGGACGGCCTGCCCAAGAACATCACCGTTCATTCCGAAGAGGTGCGGGAGGCCCTGGAAGAGAGCCTGCAGAAGATCACCGACGCCATCAAGGAGACCCTGGAGCGCACCCCGCCGGAGCTTTCGGCGGACATCATCGACCACGGTATCATGCTCACCGGCGGCGGCGCGCTGCTGCGCGGCCTGGACCAGCTGATCAACCGGGAGACCGGCATTGACGTGCATGTGGCCGAGAATCCCCTGGACTGCGTGGCCGTGGGTGCCGGCGCGGTGCTGGACCACCTGGACATCCTCAGCGACGTGCTGGACGACGATTCCAGCCACTTCTGATCGCCGCGAAAAAAGCGGCGGAAGCGCAAAAACCTGTGCGCGGGCGGCGTCTTTTCGCCGCCCGCCTTTTGAATTGAGGGCTCCGCGGCCCCCACACCGCGGCACAAGGAGTTTTGCCCATGCGCGACTTTTTCAACACAAAAAAATTCAAGATCCTTCTGGCCGTGGCGGTGGTGCTGGCAGGCATGATGGCCTGGGCCGGCGCCAACGGCCGGCTGACCAACGCGCCCCAGGAGCTGATGGGCGCGCTGCTCACCCCCTTCCAGAAGGCGGCTCAGCTGCTGGGCGGCGGGGTGGACGGCCTGCTGGACAAGTATGTCCGGATCGACCAGATCATCGCCGAGAATGAGCAGCTTCAGCAGGAGAACCAGGAACTGCGGGACCAGCTGGTGGACTATGACCAGCTGGCGGCGGAAAACAAAGCCTTCCGGGACCTGCTCAACATCCGGGAGGAGAACCCCGAGTTCCAGTATGCCTCGGCCTTCGTCATCAGCCGCGACCCGCTGGACCGCTTCGGCGGCTTCACCATCGACCAGGGCACCCTGAACGGGGTGGAAAAGGGCGACGTGGTGGTCAGCGACAAGGGCTACCTTGTGGGCCGGGTGCTGGAGGCGGACCTGAACAGCAGCAAGGTGATGACCATTCTGCAGCCCGGCTCCTATGTGGCCTGCCTTGTCAGCCGCACCCGCGACAGCGGCAACCTGAACGGCTCGGCGGACTACGCCGCCGACGGCATGTGCGTGCTGGAAAACCTGCCCCGGGACACCCTGGCCATGGTGGGCGACGAGATCATCACCACCGGCCTGGGCGGCGAGTTCCCCGCCAACATCCGTGTGGGCACCATTCTGGAACTGCTGCCCGAGGACAGCGGCACCTCCACCATCGCGGTGGTGGAGCCGGGAGCGGACATCAACAAGCTGACCCATGTGTTCATCGTCACCGACGACTCTGCCGGTGAGTAAGGAGGGCGTACCATGACCTCACGCAGAAAGCGCAACCTGCTGCTGGCCGGAAAATGGGCCGGCTACTTTGTGCTGCTTCTGCTGGCCGCCACCCTCCAGACCACGCCCGGATTTCTGGTGCTGGGGGAGATACGCCCGGTGTTCATCCTGCCGTTGTGCCTGGCGGTGGCGGTGTGCGAAGGGGAGTATCCCGGCGCCTTTTTCGGCGCGGTGGGCGGCCTTTTGTGGGACTTCACGTCAGGCCGTCCCGGCGGCCTGCTGGCGCTGGAACTGCTCTTCGTCTGCTTCGGCGCCGCCATCCTGGTGGAACTTTATCTGCGTCTCAACTCCATGAACTTCGTGCTGGTGAGCGGCGTGTGCGCCCTGCTGGTCACCGGCGTGGACTTTCTGTTCTTCTACGCCATGCCCGGCTATGCCGGCGCGGCGGGGCGCTATTTTGAGGTGGTGCTGCCCATCGCGGTGTTCACCGCCGCCCTTTCGCCCCTCAGCCTCTGGGCCGCGCGGTGGGTGCACCGGCGTTTTGCCCTGCCCGAATGAACCGCGCCCCGTTTTCTTCATCCTGCTGCCGTAAAGGAGGTACCGCCCCATGGACCGTAAAAGCCTTGCCCGCCGCCTCGGCGCGCTGATCGTTGCCGCCGTTGTGGTGATGGGCATTTTCATCCTGCGGCTGGTGCAGTTCCAGCTGGTGCAGGGGGAGGAACTTCTGGAAAAAGCCCAGCAGGTGAGCAACTACCTGTTCAGCATTCCCGCCGCCCGGGGCGAGATCGTGGACGAATACGGCCGCGCCATGGCCTCCAACGTCTCCGGCTACAACCTGGTCATCAACAAGCTCATGCTCACCGGCGATCTGAACAAGACGCTGGTGGAGCTGGTGGAGATCCTGCAGGCCGGCGGCGACGAGTGGAACGATACCATGCCCATCAGCGCGCCGGAAAACGGCCACTACGAATTCACCGCCGACGAGGACGACTCCCGCGCCCAGAGCCGCCTGGCCGATTTAAAAAACAATCTGGTCAAACAGCCCTACGCCACCGCCGACCAGGTGATGGCCGCCGTGGTGGAGCGCTATGACCTGCAGGACTACGACCCCGAGTGGCAGCGCATTCTGGGCGGCATCCGCTACCAGATGGAGCTGGAAGAATTCAGCGACAACAACAACTTCACCCTCGCCGAGGACGTGAGCAGCCGCACCGTTGCCACCGTGAAGGAGCGGGGCCTCACCAGCGAGGGCGCGGACATCACCGAGACCAGCTACCGCGTTTATGCCGACGGCACCCTGGCCCCCCATCTGCTGGGCTATGTGGGCCCCATCTACGCCGAGGACTGGAAGGTCACCGACGAGGACGGCAACGTCAGCTATCCCCTGAAGGAAAAGGGCTACGCCATGAACGACACCATCGGTCAGGCGGGCCTGGAACAGGTGGGCGAGGACAAGCTGCGGGGCGAGGACGGCCTCAAGCAGGTCACCCGCGACAAAAACGGCGTCATCATCTCCACCGAGGTCATTCAGGACCCGGAGCCGGGCCTCACCATGGTGACCACCACCAACGCCGACCTGCAGAAAAAGGTGTATGAGGCGCTGGAAAACCAGATCCTCAACCTGCAGGCCACCGCCAAGCAGTACAAAGGCCAGGAAGCCTGCGCCGGGGCCGTGGTGGTCATCGACGTCAAGACCGGCGGCGTTCTGGCCTGCGTCAACTACCCCAGCTACGACCTGAACCTGCGCAGCACCAACGCCGCCCAGTACGCCAGCGACCCCAACACCCCGCTGGTGGACCGGGCGCTGCGGGGCCTGTATTCGCCGGGCTCCACCTTCAAGCCGGTGGTGGCGCTGGAGGGGCTGCTCTCCGGCCTCATCACCCCCACCGACACGCCCATCCGCTGCGGCGGCGCCCAGTCCAGCTACAACTACTACGTCACCAGCGGCGGCCCCCGGTGCGAGGGCATTGGCCATGTGGGCGGCGCCAGCCTGAACCTCTACGACGCGCTGGGCTACAGCTGCAATACCTATTTCTACGACCTGGGCCGCCGGGAAGGAGCCGAAAACTTCAACGAGATGGCCCGGACCCTGGGCCTTGCCACCGAGACGGGGGTGGAGCTGTCGGAATACACCGGCCGCACCACCGACCCGGACGACGACAACTTCACCCTGGGCCTTGAGCTGATGGCCGCCATCGGCCAGGGCAACACCGCCGTGACCCCGGTGCAGCTGGCCACCTATGCCGCCACCATCGCCAACGACGGCACCCGCTACCGCACCCATTTCATCTCCAGCTACCGCGACTCCAACACCGGCGAGGTGGTGGAGAGCTTTGAGCCGGAGGTGGTGGCTCAGGTGGAGGACAACGTGGGCGCCTTTGACGCGGTGGAAGAGGGCATGATCCGCGCCGCCAAGAACAGCAGCGCCCTGCGGGACTACCCCATGACCATCGCCGTCAAGACCGGCAGCCCCCAGCGCGCCGAGTACTACGACCGGGAAAAGGGCCTGACCTATCTGAACAGCGCCGTCATCGCCTACGGTCCGGTGGAGGACCCCCAGATCGCCATCGGGGCCATCATCGAGTACGGCGGCGGCGGTTCCAATCTGCTGCCGGTGGTGCGGGACATTTTCAACGCCTATTTCATCGAAAAGACCGGGGACCTGCAGAGTGCCGAGGCCGGCCAGCTGCTGCCCTGAAAATGGCGGAAACACGCCGTTTTCCAGATTTTTTTGTCCCTTCTTCACAAAACATCCCTTGCGCTCAGGGATAGTTTGTGCTACTATGATAATATAAGCGTGCTGTTCCCGCCAGCCGGGGTGATCTGCCGCTGGCACAAAACAATCGGCAGGGAGGCGTGGGCTTGAGCGCAAAGATCGTTATGGTGGCTTCCGGCAAGGGAGGCACCGGCAAAAGCACCCTTTCGGTGCTGCTGGGCGCACGCCTGGCCGCCGCGGGGGGCAAGGTGCTGCTCATTGAGCTGGATTCCGGCCTGCGCAGCGTGGACATCATCTCCGGCGTCTACGGCAAAACGGTCTACGACATTGCCGACGTGCTCAGCGGCCGGTGCGAAGGCACAAAGGCCGTGGTGGCAAGCCCGCTTTATCCGGGCCTTTCGGTCATTTCCGCTCCCTATGAGTGGGGCGGCACAGTGCAGCCGGCGGCCCTTCAAAAACTGCTGGAAAAGATGGCGCCTTTCTTCGACTGGGTCCTGGTGGACACCGCCGCTGGCCTGGGCGCGCCTTTCAAGGCGGCGCTCTCGGTGAGCGAAACGGTGCTGCTGGTGCTCACGCCGGACCCCGTCACCCTGCGTGACGGCCACATCGCGGCGGAGGAAGCCTTTGCCGCCGGGGCCAAACAGGTGCGCCTGGTGCTGAACCGGGTGGGGCCCGCCAGTTTCGGCGGCGCGGTGCGGGACCTGGACGAGTGTATCGACACGGTGGCCGCCCAGCTGATCGCCGTGGTGCCCGAAAGCAGCCAGCTGCAGCAGTGCGCAGCCAAAGGGCAGGCGCTGCCTGCCGATACCCTGGCCTTCCGCGCGGTGGACAATCTGGCCCGCCGCCTTCTGGGCCAGAGGGTGCCGCTCGCCTTGTGGGGCTGACCGGCCGCCGCAGGCGTTTTTTCAGTTATATCCGTACTACGAACATCGTGTAGTAAACGTTGGGAAACAGAGCAGGGGGTAGGAAACACCATGAACATCGCGTTGATCGCGCACGACACCAAAAAGGAACTGATGGTCCAGTTCTGCATTGCATACTGCGGCATTCTCAGCCAGCACACGCTGGTGGCCACGGGCACCACGGGCAAGGTGGTCAGCGAGGCCACCGATCTGCCCATCCAGTGCTTTTTGGCGGGCGTGCAGGGCGGCGACCAGCAGATCGCTGCGCGCATTGCCTGCAACGAGATCGATCTGCTGCTGTTCTTCCGGGACCCCATCAGCGCAAAGCCCCATGAGCCCAACGAGATGAACCTGCTGCGCCTGTGCGACGTGCGCAACATCCCGCTGGCCACCAACATCGCCACCGCCGAGGTGCTCATCCACGGCCTGGAGCGGGGCGATCTGGAGTGGCGCAGTATCGTCAATCCCAAGCGCTGAGCCTTTAAAAAGTGAAAATAAGCGGCCCCCGGCGAATTGCTTCTCCGGGGGCCGCTTTCTGTTTGCGGAGGTTGTTCACAAGGCCGCTTTTGCTCCCGCTGCGGCCCGGCTGCGGGCTGTTTCGGGGGCTGCCGGGGCCTTTGGCGGCAGGGCGCTTTTGGGCGGGCGGCGGGCTCAGCCGTGGACGGGTTCCGCCTCCCAACTGCGGATGGCGCCGCTGTAGCCGTCGATCTCAAACTCGTACTCCATGCCGCCGTAGACGATCTTGCCCTCGTACTCCACCCGGCCGTCGTCCCGGTCGGTCTCAAACTCCCGGATGTCCGAAGCGGAAGCGCCGGGCACCTGGGCCAGCGCCAGGGCTTTGGCCTCCTCGGCGCTGATGGCGCCGGAAGCGGCGGGGGGCGCATAGTCCTCGGCGTCATAGTCGTAGCTCACCACCTCGCCGGTGGCCGCGTCGATCTCATAGTCGTATTCCTTGTAGTCGGCGGTGTAGAACTCCACGTCATAGACAAGGCGGCCGTCATCCCGGTCCAGCTTGGCCTTCACAAAGGTCACGTCGGCGGAGGCAAGGCCCGCGTGGGCCAGGGCTTTGGCTTTGGCGTCCTCCGCGCTGATGGAAGCGCCGGACTGGCTGCCGGAGGCAGGGGGAGCATAGTGCTCCACGTCGTAGTCAAAGCTCACCACTTCGCCGGTGGCCGCGTCGATCTCGTAGTCGTATTCCTTGTAGTCGGCGGTGTAGAACTCCACGTCATAGACAAGGCGGCCGTCGTCCCGGTCCAGCTCGGCCTTGATGAAGGTCACATCGGTCTCGGCCAGACCGGCGTGGGCCAGGGCCTTGGCCTTCGCGTCCTCGGCGGTGAGGGACGCGCCGGCCGGGGCGGAGGCGCTCTGGGTCAGGGGGGCGGTCTCGGACTGGATGACCACGCCGGACAGCGCGTCCACCTGGCTCTCGTAGCGGCTGTCGCCGGAGGTGAAGGAAACAACGTAGTACTCCACGCCGTCCCGCTTGGCCAGCTCGGTGCCCAGGAAGGTCACCGCGTCGGCGGAAAGCCCCGCCCCGGTGAGGGCGGCGGCGCGGGCGGCCTCGTCTCCGATATAGGCAAGTTGCCCCGCGTTGGAGCAGGCGGTGAAGAGGGCGAGGGTCAGGGCGGCCAGGGCCGCAGCGATCAATTTTTTCATCAGGGGATTCTCCTTCCTGTTTTGTTCTGATGTCAGTATAGGCCCCCAACATGAAACGAACATGAAATTTGAGAACGGTTCTCAAAAAAATTAAAGAAAAAACGGGACGGCGCTGCCGCCGTCCCGTTTTTGTTTTCAAACCGCCGCGCTCTCCTTTTCCAGCAGGGCGAAGATGGCCTGGTCCGCGCTCCAGAAAAAGGCGTCCTCGCCCACCAGGGCGGTGATCCCCGCCCGGTCAAAGTAGAGGCGCACCTCCGGCGCCACGCCGCAGAAAGCCACGCCCCGGCCCTGCTCCTTGAGGTGCGCGCACAGCTCCAGCAGCGCCTGCGCGCCGGACACATCCAGGCTGGGCATGCCCCGCAGAGAGAAGATGACCTCGCGGTAGTCCGGCATTTCCGCCATCAGGCGGCTAAATTCGTCCACCGCGCCGAAGAACAGCGAGCCGGTCACATAGGCCACGCCCGCCCGGGGCATTTCGCCGCAGGGCGCGCCGGGCAGCCGGGAGGCGTCGATGTCCGAAAAGCTCACGTTGATGTGGCTGGCCTTAACGATGTACAGAAGAGCCGAGTAGACGATCCCCACCAGAATGGCCACCGTCAGGTCCGCCGCAACGGTGGCGATCATGGTGATGAAGAACTGGCTGATACCGGACTTGAAGCGGTGGCTCAGCAGATAGCGGATCCCCTCCCAGTCGTTCATGCGCCAGGCGGTGACCATCAGCACGCCCGCCAGCGCGGCCAGGGGCAGCCAGGCCATCACCCTGCCCAGCAGGAACATGGACGCCAGCAGGAACACCGCGTGGAACACGCTGGTCAGGCGGGTCTGCTGGCCGCTCTTCACCGCCACGCTGGTGCGGGCGATGGCGGCGGTGGCGGGCACGCCGCCCAAAAGGGGCAGCACCATGTTGCCCACGCCCTGGGCAATGAGCTCCTGGTCGGCGTTGAAGCTCTCGCCCTTCATCCGGCTGGCGGAAGCGCCGCAGAGCAGGCTCTCGATCATGGCCAGGGCGGCGATGGTCACAATGGGGGAGGCAAGGCCGCTGAGCATGGAAAGGTCCAGCCTGGTCAGGTCCAGCCGGTCCTCCAGCAGCAGGGTGCGGGGAATGTCGCCCACCAGGGCCAGTTCGTCAAAGCCGGCGACGGCGGCCACCACGGTGACCAGCACGATCCCCACCAGCGAGCCGGGCACCCGGGCGCCCCACTTTTTGGGCCACAGCACCATCACCGCCACCACCAGCGCGCCGATGAGCACCGGCTGCCACTGGAGATGAAAGCCCAGCCGGGCGTAGGAGGCCAGCTTTTCCAGGTTGGTGGCCCCTTCGGACACGGTGCCGAAGAAGTTGTCCACCTGGCCCAGGGCGATGACCAGGGCAATGCCGGAGGTGAAGCCCATGATGACCGGCATGGGGATGAAGCTGATGAGTTTGCCCAGGCGCAGCACGCCCGCGGCCAGCAGCAGCGCGCCGGCGGCAAAGCAGGCCACAAAGACCCCCTGCAGGCCGTAGCCGGCCACAATGCCCACCAGCACGGCGCTCATGGCCCCGGTGGGGCCGGACACCTGATAGGACGCGCCGCCCAGCAGGGCGATGACCACGCCCGCCACGATGGCGGTGACAAGGCCGGAGGCGGCGGAGGCCCCGCTGGACACGCCGAAGGCCAGCGCCAGCGGCAGCGCCACGGCGCACACCGTGAGGCCGGCCATCACGTCACCGCCCAGCCGGGCGGCGTTGTAGCCCTTGAATTCAGCCCGGAGGCTGTCGAAAAACTGCTTCATTGTTTACCCCTCACTGTCAAAAAATACCGTTTTGCGCCGGGGCAAAAACCGCAAGCGCCCCGCGCGCAGCCCTTCCAGTGTACCACCGGGGTAGCCGCTTGGCAAGGCGGAAAACAAAAAAGACGGGAAACCGCCGGTTCCCCGTCTTATAATGTGATTTTACGCCAGCGGCAGGTGGAGGGTGAAGGCGCTGGGCGCGCCCTCGGCGCTTTTCAGCGTCATGCGTCCGCCGTGGAGCTGGGCAATGCGCTGCACCAGCGAGAGACCCAGGCCCACGCCCTCCTGCTGGTCGCCGCGGGCGGCGTCCACCTGATAGAACCGCTGCCAGATCTTTTCCTGCTGGCCGGCGGGAATGCCCGGGCCCTCGTCGGCCACGGTGAGCAGCGCCTCGCCGTTTTCGGCGCGCACCTCCACCGTCACCGTGCCGCCGGGCAGGCCGTATTTGAAGGCGTTGTCCACAAGGTTTGCCGCCAGCCGTCCCAGCAGGGCCTCGTCGCCCTTCACCGTGACCCCTTCGGCCAGCGCCAGGCGCAGGCGGGCGGCGTCGTAGTTCTGGTCTTCCAGCGTCCGGCGGGCCAGCTGCCCCAGGTCCAGCGGCACAGGTCGCAGCGTTTCGGTGCCCTGGTCCAGCCGGGTGAGGGCCAGCAGCTGGCCGATGAGCCCGGCCATCTTGTCCGCCTGGCGGTGGATCATGCCCAGCGTTTCCCGCCGCTCCTCGTCGGTCTCGTCAAAGGCCTCGGCGTACTCGCAGGCGCTCTTGATGATGGACACCGGGGTGCGCAGTTCGTGGGAAGCGTCGGCGGTGAAGCGGCGCTCCGCCTCAAAGCTGCGCTGCAGCCGCTCCAGCAGTCCGTCGAAGTTCTCCGCCAGCTGGGTCAGTTCCCGGCCCCCGGGCACGGGGCCGATCCGCCGGGAAAGGTCCTTGCCCTCCCCGATGGAGGACGCCGCGGCGTTCACCGCGTCCAGCCCCCGCAGCGAGCGGCGCAGGATGAAATAGCAGCCCAGCGCCCCCGCCAGCACAAAGAGGGGCAGGGCCACCGCGGCGGCCAGCAGCAGGTTGCGGGCGGTGGCGGAAACGTCCGGCACCTCCATCAGCCCCCGCAGCCAAACGCCGTTCTCCCAGCCGTCGGCCACCCACAGGTCCAGCAGATACCAGTCGCCGCCGCTGGACTCCACCGTGCGCAGCGTTCCGTTTTCGAAGGGGACCGACGCGGAAAAGCCCACCGGCAGCTGCCCGGCCAGCAGGGCCTCGGCCTTGCTGTACACAAGGCAGGACACCCCGCTGCGGGAAAAGGCGAAGCCCTCGCCGGCGGCAAACTGCCCGTCGGCAAAGCTCACCAACGCGGCGTTGGCCCGCACCGCGTCCGCCAGCTGCTGGCGGGCGGTGCGCTGCACCACCGAGCTGCTCATGCTGAAGGCGAAGAGCAGCATGAGCGAAAAGAGCACCACCACCAGCAGGGTGATCCACAGGGTGATCCGTGTTTTGATGGAGCGGGGCTTCACGATGTGCCTCCTTCCCTGGGCGGGCGCAGCACCCAGCCGGAGCCCCGCACCGTGTGCAGCAGCCGCCGGTCCTCGGGCGCGTCCGCGTCGATTTTTTTGCGCAGGCGGCTCATGTAGCCGTCGATGTTGTTGGAGCTGCCCGCCTTTTCGTAGTTCCAGATCCGGTCCTCCAGCTGCTCCCGGCTGAGCACCGTGCCCGCATGGCGCATAAGGTGCTCCAGAATGGCGTACTCCTTGGGCAGCAGGGGAATGTCCCGTCCGGCCCGGGAGGCGCTGCGGCCCCGGGTGTCCAGCACCAGGTCGCCCACCGTCAGCGTGTCGGTGCGGCTGCCCGCGTGCTTGCGGGTCATGGCTCGGATACGGGCCAGCAGCTCCTCAAAGGCAAAGGGCTTGACGAGATAATCGTCCGCCCCCAGATCCAGCCCCGCCACCCGGTCGGCCACCGCGTCCCGGGCGGTGAGGAACAGCACCGGGATGTCGCTGCCCTCCGCCCGCAGCCGGGCCAGCAGCTGGTGACCGTCCATTTTGGGCATCATCACGTCCAGCACCATGCCGTCGTATTCCGCGCCGGCCAGATAGTCCAGTGCCTCCTCGCCGTCAAAACAGCCGTCCACGCTGTAGCCCGCCTTGGTGAGGGCCTTGACGATGAGCCGGTTCATGTCCCGGGTGTCCTCCACAACGAGAATGCGCACGAAACCACTCCTTTCGCAAAAAAGCGCGCCGGACAGGCCGGTGAAGGCCCCCGGCGCGCACGTCAGGTCACAGGGTGTCCAGTTCTCCCAAATCGTAGGGGGTGTTCTGGTACACATAATAGTTCAGCCAGTTGGTGTAGAGCAAAAAGGCATGGGCCCGCCAGCGGTACACCGGCTCTTTGGACGGGTCGTCGCCGGGGTAGTAGTGCTTGGGCAGGGCGATGGGCAGGCCCTTGGCCACGTCCCGGCGGTACTCCGCGTCCAGGGTCAGCCGCTCGTACTCCGGGTGGCCGGTGACGAAGATCTGGCGGCCGCTGTCGGTGCTCATCAGATAGACGCCCGCCTCGTCGCTCTCCGCCAGCACCCGCAGGGCGCCGCAGGCTTTCACCTGCTCCTCGTCCACGCCGGTGTGGCGGGAGTGGGGCGCCCAGAACTCCTCGTCAAAGCCCCGCACCAAGGGGTTCGAGGGCCGGGTGACCCGGTGGGGGAAGATACCGAACATCTTTTCGGGCAGCGGGCGCTTTTCAATGCCGAAATGGTGGTAGAGCGCCGCCTGCGCCCCCCAGCAGACGTGGAGGGTGGAGTAGACATTGGTGCGGGTGAAGTCCATGATCTCGCACAGTTCCTGCCAGTAGTCCACTTCCTCAAAGGGCATTTGCTCCACCGGCGCGCCGGTGATGATCATGCCGTCGAACCGCTCGCTGCGAATTTCGTCAAAGGTCTTGTAAAAGGCCTCCATGTGGCCGCCGGGCACATGGCTGGCGGCGTGGCTGGCGGTGTGCAGCAGCGTCAGCTGCACCTGCAGCGGGCTGTTGGCCAGAAGGCGCGCCAGCTGGGTCTCGGTGGCGATCTTGGTGGGCATGAGGTTCAGCGCCACAATGCGCAGCGGGCGGATGTGCTGGGTGCGGGCCCGGCGCTTGTGCATGACGAACACGTTCTCGCTGCCCAGCACCCCATAAGCGGGCAGCGTTTTGGGGATGATGAGAGGCACTCTGCCGCTCTCCTTTCAAATGGGAATGGTCACACCTGCTCCAGCGCCTGGGCGATGTCGGCAATGAGGTCGCGGCTGTCTTCAAGACCGCAGCTGAAACGCACCAGATCCGGGCTCACCCCGGCGGCCGCCAGCTCCTCGTCGTTCATCTGGCGGTGGGTGGCGCTGGCCGGGTGGAGGCAGCAGGTGCGGGCGTCGGCCACATGGGTCTCGATGGCCGCCAGCTTCAGGTGCTTCATAAAGGTCTCGGCGGCCTTGCGCCCGCCCTTGACCCCGAAGCTCACCACGCCGCAGCCGCCGTTCGGCAGATACTTCTGGGCCAGGGCGTAGTGCTTGTCATCGGGCAGGCCAGAGTAGCTCACCCAGGAGACCTTCGGATGGTCGTGGAGGAACTCCGCCACGGCCTGGGCGTTCTCGCAGTGACGCTTCATGCGCACATGCAGGCTCTCCAGCCCCAGGTTCAAAAGGAAAGCGCTCTGGGGGCTCTGCACGCTGCCGAAGTCCCGCATGAGCTGGGCGGTGGCTTTGGTGATGTAGGCGCCTTCCAGGCCGAAGCGCTCGGTGTACACCACGCCGTGGTAGCTCTCGTCGGGGGTGCACAGGCCGGGGAACTTGTCGGGATACTTGGTCCAGTCAAAGCGGCCGCTGTCCACAATGGCGCCGCCCACGGCGGAGCCGTGGCCGTCCATGTACTTGGTGGTGGAGTGGGTCACGATGTCCGCGCCCCACTCGAAGGGCCGGCAGTTCACCGGGGTGGCGAAGGTGTTGTCGATGATGAGGGGCACGCCGTGGGCGTGGGCCGCCTTGGCGAACTTTTCAATGTCCAGCACGGTGAGGGCGGGGTTGGCGATGGTCTCGCCGAACACGGCCCTGGTGTTGGGGCGGAAGGCGGCGTTCAGCTCTTCCTCGGTGCAGTCCGGGTCCACGAAGGTGAACTCAATGCCCATCCGCTTCATGGTCACGGCAAAGAGGTTGTAGGTGCCGCCGTAGATGGTGCTGCTGCTCACCACATGGTCGCCGCAGCCGGCGATGTTGAACACCGCGTAGAAGCTGGCCGCCTGGCCGGAGCTGGTGAGCATAGCGGCGGTGCCGCCCTCCAGCGCGCAGATCTTTGCGGCCACCGTGTCGCAGGTGGGGTTCTGCAGCCGGCTGTAGAAGTAGCCGCTGGCCTCCAGATCGAACAGTTTGCCCATGTCCTCGCTGGTGGCGTATTTAAAAGTGGTGCTCTGGATGATGGGCACCTGGCGGGGCTCGCCGTTGCCCGGCGTGTAGCCGCCCTGCACGCAGATACTGTTGAGATGAAGATCCATTTCTTAAAACCCTCCCCTTATAGGTTCCGCCCGGCGGGCGGAAAAAACACGTTACTTTATTATTTTAGCCTATCCGTGCCGGTGTTGCAAGGCGCTTCAGTCCAGCGTCTTGCCCATCAGGCTCACCAGCGGGCGCAGCTTGTCCATCAAAGCGGAGAACTGTGCCGGGGTCAGGCTCTGGGCCCCGTCGCACAAAGCGTGGGCGGGGTCGTTGTGCACCTCCACCATCAGCCCGTCCGCTCCGGCGGCCACCGCGGCGGCCGCCAGGGGCTCCACCATCCAGGCAATGCCCGCCGCGTGGCTGGGGTCGATGACCACCGGCAGATGGGTCATTTTTTTCAGCATGGGCACGGCGCTGATGTCCAGCGTGTTGCGCATGCTGGGCTCAAAGGTGCGAATGCCCCGCTCGCACAGAATGACCTGGTCGTTGCCCTCGGCCATGATGTACTCGGCGCTCATCACCAGCTCTTCCAGCGTGGCGGAAAGCCCGCGCTTGAGCAGAACCGGCCGCCCGCTCTGGCCCACGGCCTTGAGCAGTTCGAAGTTCTGCATGTTCCGCGCGCCCACCTGAACAAGGTCCACGTCGGCAAAGAGGGGCAGGTGCTCGGTGTTCATGATCTCTGTCACGATGGGCATGCCGGTCTTTGCCCGGGCGTGGCGCAGCAGCTCCAGCCCTTCCGCCCGCATGCCCTGGAAGGAGTAGGGAGAGGTGCGGGGCTTGAAAGCGCCGCCCCGCAAAAGTCTGGCCCCCGCCGCCTGCACCGAGGCGGCCACCGTTTCGATCTGGCTCTCGCTCTCCACGCTGCAGGGCCCGGCGATGACGGCGAAGTGCCCGCCGCCCACCGAAACGCCCCCCACGTCCACCACCGTGTCCTCCGGGTGGAACTTGCGGTTGGCCTTTTTGTAGGGCTCGCTCACCCGGCGCACGTCCTCCACCACCGGGCTGGCCCGCAGCCAGCTCTCGGCGATGGATTTGGTGTCGCCCACAAGGCCCAGGATGTGGGTCTCCGCGCCCTGGCTCTCATGGATGGAAAGGCCCCGGCCCTCCAGCTCTTTGCACAGGTCCTTCACCGCCGCCTGGTCGGCGTTCTGCTTCAGAATGATGATCATTTCAAAATGCCCCCTTCGGATAACAAAAAACCGGGAAGCCTGCCGCCGCAGACCTCCCGGTGGTTTTGTGTGTCGGAACGCGCTTTTCTGCGCCCTTACACTCCCGCCTGACCGCAGCAAACAGAGCCTTTACCTTCCATGAAGTAAAAGCCGTAATAATACATGCTGGCGGTGAACAGAGAATGCATGGCGCACCTCGCGCTTTCAAAAGATTTGTGCAAAGCATAGCACGCCCCGAACGCTTTGTCAAGACAAAGCGCGCCCCCCTTGCGCCGCGTGCTACAATAAAAGAAAAAGCGCCCGGCTCTGCCGGGGGCGGAAAAAAAGGGGAAAGAAAAATGGCGCAGCCCAAGACCAACGCCATGCGCATGCTGGACAAGGCGAAGGTGAACTATACATTCCACGAGTACGATCATTCCGACGGGGCCATCGACGGGGTGGCCGTGGCGGCAAAGCTGGGGCAGGACCCGGCGCGGGTGTTCAAAACGCTGGTGACCCAGGGGGCCAGCCGGGCCTTTTATGTGTTCGTCATCCCGGTGGCGGAGGAGCTGGACCTGAAAGCCGCCGCCCGGGCGGTGGGAGAGAAGAGCGTGGCCATGCTCCATGTGGCGGACCTGCTCAAGACCACCGGCTATATCCGGGGCGGGTGCAGCCCGGTGGGCATGAAAAAAGCCTTTGTCACCACGGTGGACGCCAGCGCTCAGGACAAGAAGACCATCATGGTCAGCGCCGGGCGGATCGGGGCCCAGGTGGAGCTTGCCCCCGCCGATCTTCTGGCCGTCACCGGCGCAAAATACGCCGCCATCACCGCCGGGAAAGTATGACTACCAAGCGATTTGATTGGTAATCGTGCCAAAAATGCATGGGGAAAACAATGCGCCCGAAGCAAATGTTCTGAAAATGTTTTCGGGGGTGCGAAACGGGTTGCATTTTGCCGCCGCACCCTTTAAACTGAAAGGGTAGAAAACACGCCCGCGCGCCGCGCCCAGCGGCGGTGGGCAAGATTTTTTTGCAGGAGGTGCGCGGCATGGGGCGTTGTGTGTTTGGGCGGCCCGGTTCCCATGGCGGGGCGAAGTGCCGCACCTGCAAACAGCGGGGGAAGAGCACCCCTATCACAAAGTAACACAAAGGCCGTGGTGTAAGTGTGCACCACGCCTTTTCTTTTTTGATTACAGGGAGGTCGAACAAAGGTGACACAGACAAAAAAAGTGGCCGTTTTGATGGGCAGCGACAGTGACTGGCCGGTGGTGAAAGCCGCCTGCGCCGAGCTGAAACGGCTGGACATCCCCTTCGAGGCCCACATCCTCAGCGCCCACCGCACCCCCGCCGAGGCGGCGGAGTTTTCCAAATCCGCGCGGGACAAGGGCTTCGGCGTCATCCTGTGCGCGGCGGGCATGGCCGCCCACCTGGCCGGCGCCGTTGCCGCCAACACCACCCTGCCGGTGGTGGGCATTCCCATGAAGGGCGGCGCCGTGGACGGGCTGGACGCGCTGCTTGCCACCGTGCAAATGCCCAGCGGTATCCCCGTGGCCACCGTGGCGCTGAACGGCGCGAAGAACGCCGCTGTGCTGGCCGCCCAGATCCTGGCCGTCACCGACGAGCGCCTGGCCGCCCTGCTTGCCGCCGACCGCGCCGCCATGGCCGCCCAGATCGCCAAAAAGGAAGAAGCCCTGCAGGCCCAGCTTGCCGAGCTGTGACTCAAGCGTGACTCAACATATCAATAAAAAGGAGCGTTTAACAATGAAAAAGATGGAACAGCTGTACGAGGGCAAAGCCAAGAAAGTGTTCGCCACCGACGACGCGAACCTGGTCATCGTGGATTATAAGGACGACGCCACCGCCGGCGACGGCGCCAAGAAGGGCACCATCCGGGGCAAGGGCGTTGTGAACAACCGCCTGTCCAACAACCTGATGAAAATGCTGGAGGGCAAGGGCGTGCCCACCCACTTTGTGGAGGAGCTGAGCGACCGTGAGACCCTGGTGAAGAAGGTCGAGATCGTGCCCCTGGAGGTCATCGTGCGCAACGTGGCCGCCGGCAGCTTCACCAAGCGCCTGGGTGTGCCCGAGGGCACCGTTCTGAAGTGCCCCACCCTGGAGTTCAGCTACAAGAACGACGATCTGCACGATCCCCTCATCAACCACTACCATGCCCTGGCCCTGGGCCTTGCCACCCAGGCCGAAATTGATACCATCAGCGAGTACGCCTTCAAGGTGAACAGCATTCTCAGCGAGTACCTGCTGGGCTTCAACATCCGCCTCATCGACTTCAAGCTGGAGTTCGGCCGCCTTGCGGACGGCCAGATCGTGCTGGCCGACGAGATCAGCCCCGACACCTGCCGCTTCTGGGACGCCACCACCGGCGCTCATCTGGACAAGGACCTGTTCCGCCGGGATCTGGGCGGCGAGGAAGAAGCCTACCAGGAGGTCATGGCCCGTCTTCTGGGCTGAGCCGGTCCGCGGCCGGCGGGGCCGGCCAGCGCAACCACGAGCATAGAAAGGGAAACTATGGAACAATTTGACGCAAAACTGCACGAAGAGTGCGGCGTGTTCGGGATCTACCGCCGGGATGAGAGCCAGGACGTGGTGGCCACCACTTACTACGGTCTGTACGCGCTGCAGCACCGCGGCCAGGAGAGCTGCGGCATGGCGGTGAACGACGGCGGCGTGATCTACAAGCGCCGTGAACTGGGCCTGGTGAACGAGGTGTTCACCAAGGACGTGCTGGAAGCCATGCCCCGGGGCCAGATGTGCATTGGCCACTGCCGCTATGCCACCACCGGCACCCCCCTGCGGGCCAACGCCCAGCCCTTTGTCATCCGCCATGTGAAGGGCCCCATGGCCCTGGCCCACAACGGCAATTTGACCAACTCCTACGAGCTGCGGCGGGCCATCGAGCTGGAGGGCGGCATTTTCCACTCCACCAGCGACACCGAGGTCATCGCCTACACCATCACCCGCCAGCGCCTTTCCAGCGGCAGCATCGAGGAAGCGGTGGAAAAGACCATGCCCATGCTGAAAGGCGCCTACAGCCTGGTCATTATGAGCCCCCGCAAGCTCATCGCCGCCCGTGACCCCCACGGCTTCCGCCCGCTGTGTATCGGCAAACTGCACGGCAGCGACGTCATCGCCAGCGAAAGCTGCGCCATCGCCGCCGCCGGCGGCGAGTTCGTGCGGGACGTGGAGCCCGGTGAGATCGTGGTGTTCGATGAGAACGGCATGCGCTCCATCCGCACCCACTGCGGCCAGCCCAGCAGCCTGTGCGTCTTTGAGTTCGTCTACATCGCCCGGCCCGACTCGGTGGTGGACGGCGCCTCCGTCCACCGTGCCCGCCGCCGCGCCGGCGCCATGCTGGCGCTGGAGCACCCCATCCAGGCGGATGTGGTCATCGGCGTGCCCGACTCCGGCCTGGACGCGGCTCTCGGCTACTCCCAGCAGAGCGGCATTCCCTACGGCATTGGCTTTTTGAAGAACAAATACATCGGCCGCACCTTCATCCAGCCCGACCAGAAGCTGCGTGAGAACACCGTGCGGATCAAGCTGAACCCCATCGCCGACACGGTGCGGGGCAAGCGGGTGGTGCTGGTGGATGACTCCATCGTCCGCGGCACCACCAGCCGCCAGATCGTGCAGCTGCTGCGGGAGGCCGGCGCCACCCAGGTGCACTTCCTCTCCAGCGCGCCGGAGTTCCTCTATCCCTGCTATTTCGGCGTGGATGTGGACAGCCGCGAAAACCTCATCGCCGCCAACCACACCCTGGAAGAAATGCAGGAGATCCTGGGGGTGGACAGCCTGGGCTTCCTCAGCGTGGAGGGCGTGAAGAACATTGCCGAGGGCTGCGGCCTTGGCCTGTGCACCGGCTGCTTCACCGGCAAATACCCCGCCGAGACCCCCGCAGTGACCGAAAAGAGCAAGTTTGAGAGCAAGATCCCCGAAGTGACTGAATGAACACAAAGGAGCGCGCCATGGAAAAGAGTTATTCCGCCAGCTACGCCGCCGCCGGGGTGGACATCACCGCCGGATACAAGGCGGTGGAACTGATGAAACAGCACGTTGCCCGCACCATGACCTCCGGCTGTATCGGGGGCCTGGGCGGCTTCGGCGGCCTGTTTGAACTGGACTGCACCGATATGCCTCACCCCGTGCTGGTCTCCGGCACCGACGGCGTGGGCACCAAGCTGAAAATCGCCTTTTTGATGGACAAGCACGACACCGTGGGCATTGACTGCGTGGCCATGTGCGTCAACGACGTCATCTGCGCCGGCGCCAAGCCCCTGATCTTCCTGGACTACATCGCCTGCGGCAAAAACGTGCCGGAAAAGATCGCCCAGCTGGTGGCCGGCGTGGCCGAGGGCTGCGTGCAGGCCGGCTGCGCCCTGGTGGGCGGCGAGACCGCCGAAATGCCCGGCTTCTATCCCGAGGAAGAATACGACCTGGCGGGCTTCACCGTGGGCGCTGTGGACAAGGCAAAACTTTTGGACAACAGCACCATGCAGGAGGGCGACGTCATCATCGCCCTGCCCTCCTCCGGCGTTCACTCCAACGGCTTCTCGCTGGTGCGCCGGGTCTTTGACCTGGAACACCACCCCGAGGTGTTGAAAGAGCACCATGCCGATCTGGGCTGCACCCTGGGCGAGGCCCTGCTGGCCCCCACCAAAATTTACGTCAAGCCCGTGCTGGCGGTGATGGACGAGGTCACCGTCAAGGGCGTGAGCCACATCACCGGCGGCGGCTTTTATGAGAACATTCCCCGCTGCCTGAAAAAAGGCTGCGCCGCCCGCATTGCCAAAGAAAATGTGCGCACCCCCGCCCTCTTCAAGCACATCCAGACCGCCGGGGACATCCCCGAGCGGGACATGTTCAACACCTTCAACATGGGCGTGGGCATGATCCTGGTGGTGGCCAAAGAGGACGCACAGCGCGCCGTTGAAATCCTCAAGAAGAACGGCGAGGACGCCTGGGTGCTGGGCGAGATCGCCAGCGGCGACGGGGTGGAGTTATGCTGAAGGTAGCAGTGCTGGTCAGCGGCGGAGGCACCAACCTCCAGGCCCTGCTGGACAGCGAGGCCAGGGGCGAAAACCCCCACGGAAAGATCAGCCTGGTGGTTGCCTCCAAGCCCGGCGTCTACGCCCTGGAGCGGGCCAAAAACGCCGGTGTGCCCGGCGTGGTGGTCCGCCGCAAGGACTATGCCAGTGCCGAAGAATTCGACGCGGCGCTGCTGGGCACGTTGAAAGAAAACGGCATTGACGTGGTGGTGCTGGCGGGCTTTCTCTCCATTCTGGGGCCGAGCGTCATCGCCGCCTACCCCGAGCGCATTCTGAACGTGCACCCCAGCCTCATCCCCAGCTTCTGCGGCGAGGGGATGTACGGTCTCAAGGTGCACGAGGCGGCCCTGGCCAAAGGGGTCAGGGTCACCGGCGCCACCGTCCACTTCGTCAACGAAGTGTGCGACGGCGGGCGTATCATCGCCCAGAAGGCGGTGGAAGTGGCCGAGGGCGACACCCCCGAGACCCTGCAAAAACGGGTGATGGAGCAGGCCGAATGGAAGCTTCTGCCCGCGGTGCTGGCCAAAGTGTGCGCCGAATACGACAAAGACTGAACCCGCGCCCCGGCGCTTGGAACGGAAAGGGAGAATGAGGAAATGGAACTGCTTGACCTTTATGAACAGCTGAAAACCAACGCCTACCCCGGCCGGGGCATTGTGCTGGGCCTTGCACCCAGCGGCAAAAAGGCGCTCATCGCCTACTTCATCATGGGCCGCAGCGCCAACAGCCGCAACCGGGTGTTCGACCCGGTGGAGGCCATCGGCGGCATTCGCACCCTGGCGGCCGACCCGGCCAAACTGGAGGACCCCAGCCTCATCATCTATAACCCCGTGCGCACGGTGGGGGAAAGCACCCACATCGTGACCAACGGCGACCAGACCGACACGGTGTATGACTTCATGGCGGGAGGCGACAGCTTCGAGGCCGCCCTGCGCACCCGCACCTTCGAGCCGGACGGCCCCAACTGGACCCCCCGGATCAGCGGCGTGGTGGAGCTGGCCGAAGGCGCCTGCAGCTACAAGCTCTCCATCCTCAAGAGCGCCGACGGCAACGGCGAAAGCTGCCGGCGGTACTTCTTCGAGTATCCCCAGCCGGTGGCCGGCGAAGGCCACTTCCTCCACACCTACAAGTGCGACGGCAGCCCCATCCCCAGCTTTGAGGGCGAGCCGGAGCGGGTGGCTCTGCCCGAGGAGGCGGAGGAGCTGGCGGCAAAGATGTGGGAGTCTTTGAACGAGGACAACAAGGTCAGCCTTTTCGTGCGCGCCATCGACCTTGCCACCGGCGAGACCGAGGACGTCATCATCAATAAGTACGACGCAGTCTGCGAAGAATAAGGGGGAAAACGAACGATGAAGGAACTGGAACTGAAATACGGCTGCAACCCCAACCAGAAACCCGCCCGCATTTATATGGAAGAGGGCGAGCTGCCGGTCACCGTTTTGAACGGCAAGCCCGGCTACATCAACTTTCTGGACGCGCTGAACTCCTGGCAGCTGGTCAAGGAGCTGAAAGAGGCCACCGGCCTGCCCGCCGCCGCCTCCTTCAAGCACGTCTCCCCGGCGGGCGCGGCCCTGGGCCTGCCCCTGGACGACACCCTCAAAAAGATGTACTTCTGCGAGGGGCTGGAGCTCAGCCCCCTGGCCTGCGCTTATGCCCGGGCCCGCGGCGCCGACCGCATGAGCAGCTTCGGCGACTGGATCGCCCTCTCTGACGAGTGCGACGAGTCCACCGCCAAGGTCATCCAGCACGAGGTGTCCGACGGTATCATCGCCCCCGGCTACACCCCCGCCGCGCTGGAGATTCTCAAGTCCAAGCGCAAAGGTGGCTACAACATCGTGCAGATCGACGCTTCCTATGTGCCCGCCGCCATCGAGCACAAGCAGGTGTTCGGCATTACCTTCGAGCAGGGCCGCAACGACCTGCGCATTGGCGAGGACATGCTGGAAAATCTCGTCACCGAGAACAAGACCCTCACTGCCGAACAGAAGCGGGACCTGGTGCTCTGCCTCATCACCCTCAAGTACACCCAGTCCAACTCCGTGTGCTATGCCCAGGGCGGTCAGGTCATCGGCGTGGGCGCGGGCCAGCAGAGCCGCATTCACTGCACCCGTCTGGCGGGCAACAAGGCTGACATCTGGCAGCTGCGCCACCACCCCAAGGTGCTGGCCCTGCCCTTCCGGGAGGACGTCTCCCGCCCCAACCGGGACAACGCCATCGACGTTTACATCTCCGACGAGTATGAGGACGTGATCGGCGAGGACGTGTGGGCCGAGACCTTCACCACCCGCCCCGAGCCCCTCACCGCCGCCGAGAAAAAGGAATGGCTGGCGCAGGTGAGCGGCGTGTGCCTGGGCAGCGACGCTTTCTTCCCCTTCGGCGACAACATCGAGCGGGCCCGCCGCAGCGGCGTTGTGGCCATCGTGGAGCCCGGCGGCTCCATCCGTGACCAGCAGGTCATCGACACCTGCAACAAATACGGCATTGCCATGGCCTTCTGCGGCCTGCGGCTGTTCCACCATTAAACAAAGCGCACCACCCGGCGCGGTTTTTCCGTGCCGGGCGTCGGTGTGTCAGGGCTTCGCAAGAAAAGGAAAGGGGAGACCTACCCATGAAACTTCTGGTAGTGGGCGGCGGCGGCCGGGAACACGCCATTGTGAAAAAACTGAAAGAGAGCGATCTGTGCTCTGAGATCCTCTGCGCGCCGGGCAACGGGGGCATTGCCGCCGACGCCCGCTGCGTGCCGGTGGCCGCCACCGACATCGACGGCCAGGTGGAACTGGCAAAGGCGGAACAGGTGGACTATGTGGTGGTCGCCCCCGACGACCCCCTGGCTCTGGGCCTGGTGGACAAGCTGGCCGAAGCGGGCATTCCCGCCTTTGGCCCCAGCGCCGCCGCGGCCCGTATTGAGGCCAGCAAGGTGTTCAGCAAGAACCTGATGAAGAAATACGGCATTCCCACCGCCGAATATGAGGTGTTTGACGAGCCGGCAAAGGCCCTGGACTACATCCGCGCCAAGGGCAAGTACCCGGTGGTCGTCAAGGCGGACGGTCTGGCCCTGGGCAAGGGCGTGCTCATCTGCGAGAGCGAGGAGGCGGCCAGGGAAGCCCTCCATGAAATGATGGAGGAAAAGGTGTTCGGCGCCTCCGGCAGCCGGGTGGTGGTGGAGGAATTCCTCACCGGCCCCGAGGTCAGCGTGCTGGCCTTTGCCGACGGCAAGACCCTCAAACCCATGGTCTCCAGCATGGACCACAAGCGTGCGCTGGACGGCGACAAGGGCCTGAACACCGGCGGCATGGGCACCGTGGCCCCGAACCCCTGCTACACCGCCGAGGCGGCGGCCGAGTGCGAAAAAACCATTTTTGCCCCCACCATGGCGGCCATGGCCGCCGAGGGCTGCCCCTTCAAAGGCTGCCTCTACTTCGGGCTCATGCTCACCCCGGACGGCCCCAAGGTCATCGAGTACAACTGCCGCTTCGGCGACCCCGAGACCCAGGTGGTGCTGCCCCTTTTGAAGAGCGATCTTTTGCGGGTCATGCTGACCTGCACCGAGGGCAAACTGAGCGAGACCCCGGTGGAGTTTTCCTCCGAAAGCGCCGCCTGCGTCATTCTGGCCAGCGGCGGCTACCCCGAGCACTATGAAAAAGGCAAGGAAATTTCCGGCCTGGAAAACGGCCAGCTGCCCGGCGGCGAAGCGATGGTCTACCACGCCGGCACCGCCCTCAAAGACGGCAGGCTGGTCACCTCCGGCGGGCGGGTGCTGGGCGTCACCGCCACCGCCCCGGACCTTGCGGCGGCGCTGGAAAAGGCCTACGCCGCCGCCGACAACATTTCCTTCGAAGGGCTGCACCGCCGCAGCGACATCGGCCGCCGGGCACTGGAGGCCCTGCGGTGAACCCCACAGTTTCAAGGGAGGTACCCATGGTATACAGAGTTTATGTGGAAAAGAAAGCGGGCTTTGACCACGAGGCCCAGAGCCTTCTGGCCGAAGTGCGCGGCCTGCTGGGCATTGAAAGCGTCACCGGCCTGCGCCTTTTGAACCGCTACGACGTGGAGGGGATCAGCCGGGAGCTGTTCGACTCCTGCGTGCCCACCGTGTTCAGCGAGCCCCCGGTGGACGCGGTCTATGATTCGCTGCCCGCGGCAAAGGCCACCTTCGCGGTGGAGTATCTGCCCGGCCAGTTCGACCAGCGCGCTTCCTCCGCCAGCGAGTGCATTCAGCTCATCAGCCAGGGCGAGCGGCCCCAGGTGCGCACCGCCCGGGTCTATCTGCTGGAGGGCGATGTGACCGCCGAAGAGCTGGAGCGTATCAAAAAGTACGTCATCAACCCGGTGGAAGCCCGGGAGGCCAGCCTCGAAACGGTGGACACCCTGCAGGTGGACTACCCCGTGCCCGCCGATGTGGAAGTGCTGGAGGGCTTTTTGGAGCTGGACGAGGAAGGCCTCAAGGACTTCATCGCAAAGCACGGCCTTGCCATGGACGAGGCGGACATTGCCTTCTGCCAGCAGTATTTCCGCCACGAGGGCCGCGCCCCCACCATCACCGAGATCAAGATGATCGACACCTACTGGAGCGACCACTGCCGCCACACCACCTTCGGCACCATCCTGGAAGAGGTGCGGATCGAGGACGTGCAGGTGAAAAAGGCCTTCGACGCCTACCTTGCCATGCGCAAGGCGGTGTACGCCGGGCGCAAGAAGGATATGTGCCTGATGGATCTTGCCACCATCGGCGGCAAGTACCTCAAGGCCATCGGCAAGCTGAAGGACCTGGACGAATCGGATGAGATCAACGCCTGCACCGTCAAGATCAAGTGCGACGTGGACGGCGAAGAGCAGGACTGGCTGTATCTCTTCAAGAACGAGACCCACAACCACCCCACCGAGATCGAGCCCTTCGGCGGCGCGGCCACCTGCATCGGCGGCGCCATCCGTGACCCCCTGTCCGGCCGCAGCTACGTCTACCAGGCCATGCGCGTCACCGGCGCGGGCGACCCGCTGGTGCCCGTGGCGGACACCCTGCCCGGCAAGCTGCCCCAGCGCAAGCTGGTCACCACCGCCGCGGCGGGCTATTCCAGCTACGGCAATCAGATCGGCCTTGCCACCGGCCAGGTGAGCGAGCTGTATCACCCCGGCTATGTGGCCAAGCGCATGGAGATCGGCGCGGTGGTGGGCGCTGCCCCCGCCGCCAACGTCCGGCGTGAGGTGCCCGCCCCCGGCGACATCGTGGTGCTGCTGGGCGGCGCCACCGGCCGCGACGGCTGCGGCGGCGCCACCGGCTCCTCCAAGGCCCACGGCGTCAAGAGCCTGGAGACCTGCGGCGCCGAGGTGCAGAAGGGCAACGCCCCCATTGAACGCAAACTGCAGCGCCTGCTGCGCCGGCCCGAGGCCACCCGCCTCATCAAGCGCTGCAACGACTTTGGCGCGGGCGGCGTGAGCGTTGCCATCGGCGAGCTGGCCGACGGCCTTGCCATCGACCTGGACACCGTGCCCAAGAAGTACGACGGCCTGGACGGCACCGAGCTGGCCATCAGCGAGAGCCAGGAGCGCATGGCCATGGTGCTGGCCCCCGAGGACGTGGAGGCCTTTGTGGCCCTGGCCCATGAGGAGAACCTGGACGCCACCGTGGTGGCCACCGTCACCGAGGAGCCCCGCCTCACCATGACCTGGCGCGGCAAGACCATCGTGGACATCAACCGCAAGTTCCTGAACTCCAACGGCGCCGAAAAGCACGCCAACGTCCTGGTCTACGACTGCCTGCCCTACGAGCGGGACTGGCAGGGCGGCACCTGGGCCGAAAAGATGGAAAACCTGGTCACCGACCTGAACGTCTGCAGCCAGAAGGGCCTCTCGGAGCGGTTTGACTCCACCATCGGCGCGGCCACCGTGCTCATGCCCTTCGGCGGCCGCCGCCAGCTCACCCCGGCACAGGCCATGGCGGCCAAACTCCCGGTGGACGGCGAGACCACCACCTGCAGCGGCATGGCCTGGGGCTACAACCCCTACCTGATGGAGAAAAAGCAGTACAGCGGCGCGTACCTCGCGGTCATCGAGAGCGTGGCCAAACTGGTGGCCAGCGGCTTCGACCACAAGAAAGCCTACCTCACCTTCCAGGAATACTTCGAGCGCCTGGGCACCGACCCCGAGCGCTGGGGCAAGCCCTTCACCGCCCTGCTGGGCGCGCTGAAGGCGCAGGTGGACCTGGGCATTGCCGCCATCGGCGGCAAGGACAGCATGTCCGGCAGCTTTGAAAAACTGGACGTGCCCCCCACGCTGGTGAGCTTTGCCACCGCCATCGGCACCACCGGCAATGTCATCAGCCCCGAGTTCAAGGCGGCGGGCAGCCGGGTGGTGTGGCTGCGCCCGAAATACGACGACCTGCGCCCCGAGCACCACAGCCTGAAGGCGGTGTTCGAGCAGGTGGAAAGCCTCATCGCCGCCGGCAAGGTGCGCTCTGCATGGACCCCCGGCTACGGCTGCGCCGCCGAGGGTGTGTTCAAGATGTGCCTGGGCAACCGGCTGGGCTTCAAGCTGGCCGACGGTGTGGACCCCGCCGAGCTGTTCAAGCCCGCCTACGGCAGCTTCATCCTGGAGCTGACCAAGGACGAGCCGGTGGGCGGCGCCATTGAGCTGGGCACCGTCACCGGGGACTATGCGCTGGTCCTTGGCGGCGAAGCCATCGGCCTGGAAAAACTGGAGGACGCCTGGCAGGGCAAGCTGGAGCCGGTGTTCCCCTACCGGGGCAAGGGCGAAGAGGTGGCGGAAGTCACCTTCACCGCCCCCGCCCGCAAAGCGCCCGCCATCGGCGTTGCGAAACCCAAGGTCATCATCCCCGTGTTCCCCGGCACCAACTGCGAATACGACACCGCCCGCGCCTTCCGCCGGGCCGGGGCCGAGCCGAAGGTGCTGGTCATCAACAACCTCACCCCCGCCGCCGTGGCCGAGAGCTGCGAGGCGCTGGTGAAGGCCATCGACGAAAGCCAGATCGTCATGCTGCCCGGCGGCTTCTCCGGCGGCGACGAGCCGGACGGCAGCGCCAAGTTCATCACCGCCTTCTTCCGCGCCCCCGCCGTCACCGAGGCGGTGCACCGTCTGCTCAAACAGCGGGACGGCCTCATGCTGGGCGTCTGCAACGGCTTCCAGGCCCTCATCAAGCTGGGCCTTGTGCCCTATGGCGAGATCCGCCCCATGGACGAAGGCTGCCCCACTCTCACCTTCAACACCATCGGCCGCCACCAGAGCATGCTGGTGAACACCCGCGTGGCCTCCGATTTGAGCCCCTGGCTCAGCCGCTGCCAGCCCGGCCAGGTGCACACCGTGGCCATCAGCCACGGCGAGGGCCGCTTTGTGGCAAACGACGCGGTGCTGGCCCAGCTTTTGAAGAACGGCCAGATCGCCACCCAGTATGTGGACCTTGCCGGCAAGCCCAGCATGGACCTTTCCGCCAACCCCAACGGCAGCGTCTGGGCCATCGAGGGTATCACCAGCCCCGACGGCCGGGTGCTGGGCAAGATGGGCCACACCGAGCGCAGCGGCAACGACCTGTACAAGAACGTGCCGGGCGATAAGTACCAGCCTCTCTTCGAGGGCGGCGTGGACTACTTCCGGCTGTAAGCCGCGCAAACAGCAAAGGGGCCGCCCCCGGCTTTCGATGGGGCGGCCTTTTCAAAAGAAAGGGAACGAAGAACGCTATGGCACACGACAGATACATTTCCCCCTTCCAGACCCGCTACGCCAGCGAGGAGATGCAGTACATCTTCTCCGACGACAACAAGTTCCGCACCTGGCGCAAACTCTGGATCGCCCTGGCCGAGGCCGAGCAGCGGCAGGGCCTGGCCATCACCGACGAGCAGATCGCCCAGCTGAAGGCCCACGCCGACGACATCAACTACGAGGACGCCATCCGCCGGGAGAAGGAGTGCCGCCACGACGTGATGAGCCACGTCTACGCCTACGGCCTGCAGTGCCCGGACGCCAAGGGGATCATCCATCTGGGCGCCACCAGCTGCTATGTGGGCGACAACACCGACGTCATCGTCATGCGCGAGGCGCTGCAGCTGGTGCGCAAAAAGCTGCTGGGCGTGCTGGGCCTGCTGGCGAAATTCGCCGACGAATACAAGGCCATGCCCTGCCTTGCCTACACCCACGGCCAGCCCGCCCAGCTCACCACGGTGGGCAAGCGGGCCACCCTCTGGGCCAACGAGCTGTACATGGACCTCTGCGAGATCGACCACCGTATCGCCACCCTGGCGCTGCGCGGCGCGAAAGGCACCACCGGCACCCAGGCCAGCTTCATGGAGCTGTTCGAGGGCGACGAGGAGAAGATCAAGGCCATGGAAGCGGACATCACCGCCGCCATGGGCTTTGACAAGGTGGTGCCGGTGAGCGGCCAGACCTACAGCCGCAAGGTGGACGCCATGGTGCTGAACGCCCTGGCCGGCATTGGCCAGAGCGCCATGAAGCTGGCCACCGACATCCGCCTGCTGGCCAACTTCAAGGAGATGGAAGAGCCTTTTGAGAAGAATCAAATTGGTTCCTCCGCCATGCCCTACAAGCGCAACCCCATGCGCTGCGAGCGGGTGTGCGCCCTGGCCCGTTACCTGATGGTGGACGTGCTCAACCCCGCCTTCACCGCCGGCACCCAGTGGTTCGAGCGCACTCTGGACGACTCCGCCAACAAGCGTATCGCCGTGGCCGAGGCGTTCCTGGCAGCTGATTCCATCCTGAACATCCTGCTCAACGTCTGCGACGGGCTGGTGGTCTATCCCAAGGTCATCCGCGCCCGGGTGATGGCCGAGCTGCCCTTCATGGCCAGCGAGAACATTATGATGAAGGCGGTGAAAAAGGGCGGCGACCGCCAGGAGCTCCACGAGCGCCTGCGTCAGCACGCCATCGCCGCGGCGGCCCAGGTCAAGCAGGAGGGCCTTGCCAACGACATGATCCAGCGCATTGAGGCGGACCCCGCCTTCGGCCTCTCCCGTGAGGAGATCGAAGCCGAGCTGCGCCCCGAGGCCTTCACCGGCCGCAGCGCCCACCAGGTGGAAGAATTCCTGAAAAACGTTCTGGGCCCGGTGCTGGCGGCGAACCCCGAGGCCGCCGGCCAGACCGCCGAGCTGAGCGTGTGAGCAAAGCAAACTGAACAACAAAAACGGCGCGCCCCGCAAAAAAGGGGCGCGCCGTTTTTTCGTGGGCCGCCCCGGTGTATCGGCCCGCCGTGCCGGCCCTGCCGCGCTCTTTCACCGGCGTTTTATGTTATAATAAAAAAAACAGGGGAGAAATGTCCCCCAAAGGAGGCCGCAAACATGAACGGCGACGCACTGCTTTTCTTTGACGGCAAGCCGGAAGAATTGGCTCTCTACGAGGCGCTGGAAGCGCGGATCTTGTCCGAAATTGAGAATGTGCGGTTGAAGGTGAGCAAAAGCCAGATCTCCTTTTACAACCGCCATTTGTTCGCCTGCGTCTCCTTCCTGCGGGTGAAACGCAAGGCCGAACTGCCCGGCCACTATATCGTCCTCACCCTCGGGCTGGACCGTCCCCTGGAAAGCCCCCGGGCGGCGGTGGTCACCGAGCCCTACCCGGGCCGCTGGACCCACCACTTCGTCCTCTCCCGCAAAGAGGAGGTAGACGGCGAGCTGATGGACTGGGTCAAACAGGCGGCGGTCTTTGCCGCCGTTAAGTGAAAATCCGCCCGGTGCGTCGCATCTTCGCCGCCCTTTTGCGCATCCTGCGCTCTTGATGCAGCTCGGCTCCCTCACACAGCCTCGCCGCCGGAATGCCCGGCGGCTTTTTTTGCGGAAAAATGGAAAGCGTGCTTGACATTTCCGGCGGGTGTGCTATACTCAAATCATGGAAAGCAAACTTTCCGTCAGAAGGGAGACGGCCATGAAAAACCGACTGGAAGAACTGCGCAAGGCCCGGGGCCTGCGCCAGGAGGAACTGGCGGACGCGCTGGAGGTGTCCCGCCAGACCATCGGCTCGCTGGAAAACGGGCGCTACAACCCCTCCATTCAGCTGGCCTTCAAAATCGCGCGGTATTTTTCCCTCGCCATCGAGGACATTTTTATCTATGAGGAGGAGACAAAATGAAAAAGAACACCTGGAACGTCTTTTTCGTTCTTTTGGGCCTGCTGGCCGCGGCGGCGGGGCTGTGGCTGCTGCACAGCGGAACGGACCTCACCGCGGCGCGGGCGCTGCCTTATCTCTGTATCGGGGTGGGCTGCGGCCTTTTCGGCCAGGGCGCGGGCGAGCTGCTGGCGGCCCGGGCGATCAAAGGCGACCCGGCGCTGCAAAAACGGCTGGAGGTGGAGCGCGCCGACGAGCGCAACCAGGCCATCGCCGACCGGGCCAAGGGCAAGGCCTTCGACCGGATGACCTTCGTCTACGCTGCCCTCATGCTCACCTTTGCGCTGATGGAGGTGGAGCTGGCAGCGGTGCTGCTGCTGGTGGCGGCCTATCTCTTCGTGGAGTTCAGCGCCGTTTACTACCGCTGCAAGCTGGAAAAACAGATGTGAGATCGAAGAAACGGGCCGCCGGGGCGCACGCTCCGGCGGCCCGTTTTTCCTGCCGGGAAAAATCCCCCGCACAGGGGAGAAAAAAGGGGTGAAATGTGCTATAATCAGTCACATACACATCTCACCGGAAAGGGGACTTCTGCCATGCGCGATCTGCGCCGAATGGACCGAAAACTCAGCGAGGAGGACGCGCTCACCGTTCTGCGGGAGTGCGAATACGGCTTTTTGTGCACGGTGAACGAGGACGGCAGCCCCTACGCGGTGCCCATGTGCGCCGCGTTGGTGGACCGCACCATTTATTTCCACTGCGCCCGGGCGGGCCAGAAGCTGGAAAACCTCACCGCCCGGCCCCGGGCCTGCTTCTCCTGCGTGCTCTACGCCGAGAACCAGCCCAGCAAGTTCACCTACGTCTACGCCAGCTGCGTGGCCGAGGGCAATGTGCGCCTTGTCACCGACGAGGCCGAGCGCCAGGCGGGCATGCGGGCCATCTGCGAAAAGTATTCCGGCGACTGGATGGACGGCCCCGAGCACGAGCGGGCCATGCGGGGCATGCCGGCGGTGGTAATGCTGGCCATGGAGGTGGACGCTTTCCAGGGCAAGGGCAACAAGGGCCGCCTTGTGGAGGGCATGTGACGTGCGGCTGGACAAATTTGTGGCGGACGCCGCCCAGCTCACCCGTTCCGCCGCCCGGGGCCTCATCGCCAAAGGGCGGGTGACGGTGAACGGACAGGTCTGCAAAAAAGCGGACTACGCCCTCAAAGAGGGCGATTCCGTCTGTGCCGACGGCAAATCCCTGGCCAGCGAGGAATATGTATATATCATGCTGAACAAGCCCGCCGGCGTGGTCAGCGCCAGCACCGACGGCCGGGACAAAACGGTGGTGGACCTGCTGGGCGGGGCCTATCCCCGGCGGCAGCTTTTTCCCGCGGGCCGGCTGGACAAGACCAGCACCGGCTTTGTGCTGCTCACCGACGACGGGGCCTTCGCCCACGACATCCTGGCCCCCAAGCGCCATGTGCCCAAGACCTACCGGGTGGTGCTGGACGCGCCCGTCACCCCGGCGATGGTGGAGGCGTTCGCCGCCGGAGTCACCCTGGCGGACGGCCAGACCATGCAGCCGGCGCTGCTGATCCCGGACGAAGCCGACCCCTTTACCGCCACCGTGGTGCTGCGGCAGGGAGTATACCACCAGATCAAGCGGATGTTCGGCGTTCTGGACGTGGGCGTGAACGGGCTGCACCGCACCGCCATCGGCGGCCTTGCGCTGGACGAGAGCCTCGCGCCGGGGGCCTGGCGGCTCATCACGCCGGAGGAAAAGGCCCTGCTGCAAGGGAGCGCCGAGGGGTGAAAAACGGCCCGGAAAGCCGCTTTTCAAACTTTTTTCAAACAACCGTCACAATTGTGGGATAGGATGAAAAAGGCGTTATTTTGCCCCTTTTTTACCCGAAACTCAAAATTACACAATAAATGGCATTTTTTTTGCCCGAAATATGTTGCAAAAGTAAATTTCATTGTGTAATATATACACAGACGATGTTTGTAATTGTTCAAAATCACAAACGCAGCCGCGAGGCTTATCATCGATTACAAAAAAGGGGAGCATTTCTATGGCGAACAGAGTATTTCAGGGCGTCGTGTACCAGATGAAGGACGCCATTGGCCGTACGGTGGGCGTCGTGGACGAGACCGGCACTGTCATCTCCTGCTCGGATCTGAACATGATCGGGGAAGTGCGGGACGGCTTTGCCGCCGAGCGCCTGACCGGCGACAGCTTCCAGTGCGGCGGCTGCACCTACCATCAGTTCAGTTCCAACAAGCACAACGACTACGCTGTGTATGTGGAGGGCACCGACGAGACCGCCGGCCAGTTCGCCAGCCTGATGGCCATCAGCCTGCAGAGCATCAAGCAGTACCACGACGAAAAGTTCGACAAGGCCAACTTCATCAAGAACGTGGTGCTGGACAACATCCTCCCCGGCGACATCTACGCCAAGGCCCGGGAGCTGCACTTCGCCACCGATGTGTCCCGCGTGGTGCTGCTCATCCGCGTCACCTCCGGCACCGACATCTCCGCCTACGACGTGGTCAGCGGCCTGTTCCCGGACAAGCAGAAGGACTTCGTGTTCAACATCAGCGAGACCGACACCGTTCTGGTGAAGGAGATCCGCCGCGGCATTGACCAGCGGGACATCGAAAAGCTGGCCGCCTCCATCGTGGACACCCTCTCCGGCGAGCACTACATCAAGGCTGTGGTGGGCATTGGCACCCCCATCGGCAACGTGAAGGACCTGGCCACCAGCTTCAAGGAGGCCCAGGTGGCCATGGAAGTGGGCAAGGTGTTCGACACCGAGCAGTCCATCATCAGCTACGATCACCTGGGCATTGCCCGTCTGATCTACCAGCTGCCCACCACCCTGTGCGAGATGTTCCTGCGGGAAGTGTTCAAGCAGGGCAGCATTGAGAGCCTGGACGCCGAGACCCTGTTCACCATCCAGCGCTTCTTCGAGAACAACCTCAACGTCTCCGAGACCAGCCGCGGCCTGTTCGTGCACCGCAACACCCTGGTCTACCGCCTGGAGAAGATCAAAAAGCTCACCGGCCTTGACCTGCGCGAGTTCGACGACGCCATCGTCTTCAAGGTGGCGCTGATGGTCAAGAAGTACCTGAGCGCCAACCCGGCCAAGTATTGAGCGGGCCTTCGGCACGCCGCGTGCTTTTTTGCGCGCGGCGTGCAATGATGACTGCCCGTCCCGCGTTTACATAACAGCCCAAGGGCCTGCATACGGCCGGTCGCACCCGTGACCGGCTGTTTTGCGCCCCGCGCAACCCACAGAGCAGAGGTATCCTGATGATCGTTTTCGACAATGTGACCAAGGTGTATCCCGGCGGGAACACCGCCCTGAAGAATGTCAGCCTGCACATCCGCAAGGGCGAATTCGTGTTCGTGCTGGGCCACTCCGGCGCGGGCAAATCCACTTTTCTGAAACTCATCCTCCGGGAGGAAAAAGCCACCAGCGGCCATGTGCTGGTGGATGGCAAGGATCTCTCCCGTCTGAAGGAGCGGGAGGTGCCCTATCTGCGCCGCAACATGGGCGTGGTGTTCCAGGACTTCCGCCTCATCCCCTCCATGACCGCCTACGAGAACGTGGCCTTTGCCATGCGGGTGACCAACATCCCCGAAAAGAAAATCGTGGCCCGGGTGCCTTATGTGTTCAACCTGGTGGGGCTTTCCGGCAAGATGGACAAATACCCCGAGGAGCTCTCCGGCGGCGAGCAGCAGCGCGTGGCCCTGGCCCGCGCCCTGGTGCACAGCCCCCAGCTCATCATCGCCGACGAGCCCACCGGCAACATCGACCCCGAACTGAGCGTGGAGATGATGGGCCTGCTCAGCGCCATCAACTCGGTGGGGATCACCGTGGTGGTGGTCACCCACGAGCATGAGCTGGCCCGCCGCTTCAGCAAGCGGGTCATCCGTATCGACCACGGCAACGTGGTGGGCGACACCGCCGAGGCGCCGGTGGGGGAGGTGCTGCTGTGAACTGGTCCAGTTTCAAGTATCTGGCCCGCCAGGGCCTGCACAGCATGGTGAAAAACCGGCTGATGAGCGTCGCCAGCATTGGCGTGCTCACCGTCTGCCTGCTCATCACCGGCGTGGCCGGTCTGTTCACCCTCAACGTGGGCAGCCTGATGGACTATCTGGGCAGCCAGAACGAGACGGTGGTCTATCTGGACGAGGACCTCACCGAGGAGGGCCTCGCCGCGGTGGATTCCGCCCTGCGCAGTATCAGCGGCCTGCGGGAAGTGACCTATGTTTCCAAGGACGAAGCCCTGGACCGCATGAAGGAGAGCATGGGCGAAAACGCCTACCTCTTCGACGTGTTCGAGGGCAGCGAGAACCCCTTTTTGGCCAACTACCGCGTGGTGCTGGACGATGTGAGCGATTTGCCCGAGATCCAGCCTCAGCTGGAAGCCATTGAAGGCGTTTCCTCGGTGGGCGCGCCCATGCAGCTGAGCCAGATGTTCACCAGCATTCACAAGGGCGTCAGCCTTGTGTGTATCATCCTGGTGGCGGTGCTGGGCTTTGTCAGCGTGGTGGTCATCAGCAACACCATCCGACTGACCGTGTTCGCCCGCCGCAAAGAGATCAACATTATGAAGTATGTGGGCGCCACCAACGGCTTCATCCGCCTGCCCTTCTTTGTGGAGGGCGTCACCGTGGGCCTCATCGCCGGGGCCATCTCCACTGTGGTGGTGCTGGGCGGCTATCAGCTGCTGCTGGTGTTCGCCGTGGATCTGCCCGGTTTCTGGGGCACCCTGCTGGCCGGCACCCTGCTGCCGCTGTCCCGGGTGTGGTATCTGGTGCTGGGAGGCTTTTTGCTCTTCGGCATGCTCATCGGCAGCCTGGGCACCGCCAGCTCCATCCGCAAGTATCTGAAAGTCTGACCATCTGACAACACAGGGAGGGACCGCCGTGAAGCGAATCAAACCCGTACTGTGCCGCACCGCCTGCGGGCTGCTGGCGGCGGCGCTGCTGTCCCCGGTTCTGCTGGCGCCCCCGGCCGCCGCGGATTACAAGAGCGACTGGGAGCAGAAAGAACAGGAACTGGCCGCGGAAAAAGAGAAATACGAGCAGATCGAAAACCAAAAGGACCAGGCGAAAAAACAGCAGCAGAGCCTGAAAAACCAGCAGAGCATTATTCTGGACCAGATCAGCCAGTCCATCGAGCAGATCAACCAGAAGGAGCTGGAAATTTCGAACCAGGAGCAGGTCATCGCGGAAAAACAGGCCGAGATCGACGAGCGCTGGGGCGATTTCAAAGACCGTATGCAGGCCATGCAGGTCATGCATGATTCCGGCGCGGTGGCCATGATCACCAGCGCGCAGAATCTTTACGACCTGCTCACCTTCTCCACCACCCTGCAGCAGATCAGCCAGAAGGACACCGATGTGCTGGAGGAGATGAACGCGCAGAAGGCCCAGCTGGAAGAGGAGAAGAAAGAGCTGGAGCAGGCCATGGCGGAACTGGAGAGCGCCAAGGCCGCCCTGGAGGAAAAATCCGGCCAGCTCAGCGCCAACATCCAGGCCCAGGACGCCGCCATCAGCAAGCTGGACGCCGACGCCAAGGCGCAGGAGCAGGTGGTGGCCGAAAAGCAGAAGCTGGCCGACGAGGCCGAGGCTGCCTATGAGCAGTGGGTCAAGCAGAATGCGTCCTCCGGCAGCGGCGAGTGTGCCGAGGGCTTCATCTGGCCCCTGCCCAGCGCGGGCCGGGTGACCACCGAGTTTGGCGCCAATCAGTGGGTGAACGGCGTGTTCAGCAGCGGCCACAAGGGGATCGACATCGCCATCGCCGGCGGCACCCCCATCTACGCGGCGCACAACGGCACCGTGGTGGCCACCACCGGCCACTCCAGCTACGGCAACGTGGTGATGATCGACAACGGCGACGGCATCAGCACCCTCTACGCCCACATGCAGGGGCCCGCCATCGTCGGCGTGGGTTCGACGGTGACCCAGGGCCAGGTGATCGGCTATGTTGGCTCCACCGGCAACTCCAGCGGCAACCATCTGCACTTTGAGGTGCGGGTCAACGGAGTGCGCCAGAACCCCCGCAACTACATCAGTCCCCCGTGACGGGAGGGAGGAAGACCCAATGAACCACAAGCCCTTCGTGCGCATCGTCTGCCTGGTGATCGCAGCGCTGATGACCGTTTCTGTGCTCAGCACCGTTATCTTCCAGCTGGCGTACGGCTTCTGACCCGGAAGGAGAGCCTATGAACAAGAAAATCAGCGTCAGCCTGGCGCTTACCATTGCCATCATCGCCATGACGGTCACCTTCTCGGTGACCATGATCCTGGCGCGGCAGATCTTTGATCAGACCATCCCCTCGGTGCAGGAGAAGGAGAGCATGTACTCCAAGCTGGCCGAGCTGGACAAATATGTGCGCGCCAACTACTACGGCGACATCCAGGACTCCACGCTGTTCGACATGATCAGCTACGGCTACGTCCTGGGCACCGGCGACCGCAACGCCACCTACTACACCGCCAAGCAGTACACCGAGCTGCTGGAGGTGCAGAGCGGCAACATCGTGGGCGTGGGCGTGGACGTGGTGAAGGACACCTCCGGCTATGCCCGTATCACCCAGATCTATGCCGGCAGCCCCGCCGAGGAGCTGGGCCTGCAGGTGGGCGGCTTCATCACCGCCATTGACGGCGCCGACGTGAAGAACCTCGCCCGCGACAATGTGCTCAGCCGTCTGCAGGGCGAAAGCGGCACCCAGGTGGTCCTGAGCTACATGTCGCCGGACTCCGAGACCGCCGACTACACCGTGATCCGCAGCAAGTACGTCATTCCCAGCGTGGAATATCAGATGACGGACGGCTCCATCGGCTACATCAAGATCACCCAGTTCGATTCCACCACCATCACCCAGTTCAGCAAGGCCGTGAACGACCTCACCGGCCAGGGCGCTGTGGCGCTGGTGTTTGACGTGCGCGGCAATGCCGGCGGCCTGCTCAGCGCGGCGGTGGATTGTATCGACCTGCTGGTGCCCAAGGGCGACATCGTCTGGGCCGAATACAAGACCGGCGAGCGCACCCTGATGGGCGAGAGCGACGAGTCCAGCGAGGATCTGCCCATGGTGGTGCTGGTGGACGGCGAGACCGCCAGCAGCGCCGAGCTGTTTGCCGAGAGCCTGCGTCAGTTCTCCGGCGCCCAGCTGGTGGGTCAGAAGACCTACGGCAAGGGCACCATCCAGGCGGAGCCCCACCGCATGAGCGACGGCAGCGCCGTGGTCATCACGGTGGCCAAGATGATCACCGCCAACGGCGAGAGCTTCGACGGCACCGGCCTTGCCGTGGACATCGAAGTGGCCGCGGGCAGCAACGTCGAGGCCGGCGCGCCTTTGACCAGCGATCCGCAGGTGAGCCGTGCACTGGCGGCGGCCAAGTTGCTCACCGGCTCTGCCGCCGAGATCACCGACGGCGATTCCTCCGGCACGTCGGAGAGCACTTCTGCTCCCGCGTCGGACAGCGCGGCAGGGGAGACTTCCTCCGCGCCCGCCTCCTCCGGCGAAGAGTAAGCATTTTCTGGGCAGCGACCCGCCCGCGGGGCGCTGCCCTTATTTTTTAAGAAAGGCAGGCTGTTTATGCCCAACCTCACAGACCTTTCCACCATCCGCGACCTTTGCGCCCGGCACGACTTTGCCCTCTCCAAGGGCTTTGGCCAGAACTTCATCGTCAACCCCGGCGTTTGCCCCAAAATCGTGGAAGCCGCCGGGATCGACGGCGGCTGGGGCGTTCTGGAGATCGGCCCCGGGATCGGTGTGCTCACCAAGGAACTTGCCCTGCGGGCCAAAAAGGTGGTGGCGGTGGAGGTGGACAAGCGCCTGCCCCCCCTGCTGGAAGAAACCCTGGCGGAGTTCGACAATGTGGAAATTGTTTTGCAAGATATACTGAAAGTAGACATTGCGGGACTCATTCGGGAGAAATTCCCCGGCATGCCGGTGGCGGTGTGCGCGAACCTGCCGTATTACATCACCAGCCCCATCCTCATGCGCCTTTTGGAAGAAAAACTGCCCATCCGCCACATCACGGTGATGGTGCAGAAGGAGGCGGCCCAGCGGATCACCGCCGCCCCGGGCAGCCGGGAGGCGGGAGCCATCAGCTATGCGGTGGCCTACTATGCAAAGCCGCGCCTGCTGTTCAGTGTGCAGCCGGGCAGTTTTTATCCGCCGCCCAAGGTCACCAGCGCGGTGATCCAGCTGGAGGTGCGCGAGACCCCCGCGGTGGAAACGCAGGACGAGGCGGGCTTTTTCCGGCTCATCCGCGCGGCCTTCAGCCAGCGGCGCAAAACGGCGGCCAACTCCGTCAGCAGCGCACTGGGCGTGCCCAAGGCGGCGGTGACGGCGGCGCTGGAAGCGGCGGGCCTGCCCGCCACGGCCCGGCCGGAGCAGCTGACGCTGGAGGATTTCTGCCGCCTGCAGCAGCAGATGGCGGCGCCGGAGGGCTGAGAACACGGGCGCAAAAAGCCCTTGCCCCGGCCGCCGAGTTTTGTTATAATGTGCTTACGGCGCTTTTTGCGCCGTTCTGAGCCGGCATAGCACAGCTGGTAGTGCAGCTGACTTGTAATCAGCAGGTCGGGGGTTCGAATCCGTCTGCCGGCTCCACGTCGGAATGGACTGCGCTCCATTCAAAAAGCCCAGCCGAAAGGCTGGGCTTTTCTCATACCGCTCCGTCATTCCTCCTTCTCCCCATGAAATTTTGCTTGCGCAAATTTTCATGGGGGCCCCGGCTGCCCTGCAGGCAGCCATGCGGGGGCGGCGTATCGCTTGCCGCGCGTCACCTTCATTTCGTCGCTTCTTCCTTGACAAAAGGCGGGGGATATGCTATGCTGTTTTGCAAATCATACGAAAGGGAAGCGTGACGCGCAAAGCCATGGACGACGGCGACAGTACCGGCGGAGAAACCCCTCCTTTATCTTACATACAAAGCTTTATCGGACGTAGCCTGTGCCTGCGAGAGTAGGCGTCGGGCTGTGTCCGTTTGTGTTTAAAAGTGATGTTTTCAGTTCTCAAGGAGGAACGTTGTTTTGAAAAATTCCCTTGCTCTCATGCTTTTGCTTCAGGCGGCTCTGATCGGCCTCAACGCCGTGTTTGCCTGCGCCGAGATCGCCGTCATTTCCATGAACGACACCCGTCTGGCCCGCCTGGCTGCCTCCGGCGACAAGCGCGCCGTGCGCCTTGCCCGCCTCACCAGCCAGCCCGCCCGTTTCCTGGCCACCATCCAGGTGGCCATCACCCTGTCCGGCTTTCTGGGCAGCGCCTTCGCTGCGGAAAACTTCTCCGACGGTCTGGTGAGCTGGCTGCTGAGCCTGGGCGTGCCGGTGCCCGCCGCCACGCTGGACGCGCTGGCCGTGGTGCTCATCACGCTGGTGCTTTCTTATTTCACGCTGGTCTTTGGCGAGCTGGTGCCCAAACGGCTGGCCATGCGCAAGGCCGAGCCTCTGGCGCTGGGCATGTCCGCGCTGCTCTGCGCCATCGCCCGGGCCTTTGCCCCCATCGTCTGGCTGCTCACCGCCTCCACCAACGGAGTGCTGCGGCTGCTGGGCGTAGACCCCAATGCCGACGAGGAGACCGTCAGCGAGGAGGAGATCCGCATGATGGTGGACGAAGGCAGCGAAAAGGGCGTCATCGACCGCACCGAAAAGGAGTTCATCCAGAACGTGTTTGAGTTTGACGACCGCACCGCGGGCGAGATCGCCACCCACCGCACCGAGGTGCAGCTGCTCTGGCTGGAGGACGGGGAGGAAGCCTGGGCCCACACCGTGCGCACCGGCCGCCACTCCCGCTATCCCGTGTGCGAGGGCAGCGCCGACAATGTGGTGGGCGTGCTGGACGTCCGGGATTACCTCTGCCTGGAAGAGAAGGACCGCGCCGCGGTGATGGAAAAAGCGGTGCGGCCGGCCTATTTCGTGCCGGAGTGCGTGCGGGCGGACGTGCTGTTCCGCAACATGAAGCGCACCGGCGAACCCATGGCGGTGGTGCTGGATGAATACGGCGGCTTTGAGGGCATTGTGACCATGAACGACCTGCTGGAACAGCTGGTGGGAGAACTGGACGGCGACAGCGGCGAAGAAGCCGCGCCGGTGCAGGAGATGAGCCCCGGTATCTGGCGGGTGCGGGGCGACGCGCCCCTCACTGAGGTGGCCGCGGCGCTGAATGTTCCGCTGCCCTGCAGCGAGTTCGACACCTTCAACGGGCTGGTGCTCAGCGCTCTGGGCTCCATCCCGCCGGATGGTTCCGCCGCCGAAGTAAATACGGCGGGGCTGGAGATCCGGGAGGCCGAGTTCCGCGCCCATCAGGTGAAAACCGCGCTGGTCCGGCCTGTGCCCGCCGCGCCCTGTCAGGAAGAATGAGCACGTGCCGCCGCCCCGAATGGGCGGCGGCCTTTTTTGCGGCAGGGGCTTTGCAAAGGAAAAGAGCTGTATTATAATGGAATAAAATAACGGCGAAAGCCGCCTTTTTTTGCGAAAAAAGGGGAAAAGGGGAAGGAACATGGAAGAAAATCTCACCGCGGCAGTTCAGCCGCAGGCACAAAAGCGGCCCGGCTTTTGGCGCACCCTTCTGGAAACGCTCAAGACCAGCCTTGCGCCCACGGCGATCATGGCGGTGCTGTGGCTGCTGCTCAGCTGGCTCAAGGCGGCGGGCATTCAGTGGGCCATTTTGTGGCCGCTGAACTTCCTCACCGGCGCATTGGCCGGCATGGAGGGAAGCGCCCTGGGCGGCACCATCGGCAAGGCCATCCTGCTGGTGTGTTTCAACAGCCTGTTCCGCGGGCTGCTCATGCACCGCAAGTGGGACGGCCGCCGCCGGGACAATGTGAAGAGCGAGCTGAAGGCTCAGACCAAAGCCCAGCTCTTTGCCCGCATTCCCCAGTATTCCAACCTGCGCCTTCTCTGGAAGGACCGCTCGCCCCGCATGCTGGCGACGGGCCTTTGGGGCGGCGCCGCGGCGCTGGCGGTTTATCCGTTCCTCACCGGCAACGGCAGCCCGGTGAACAGCATGGTCTGTGTGGCGCTGTTCCTGACCATCGGCGGCCAGATCGCCCGCCAGCGCGGCCTGCTCATCACCCTGCTCAACATCCTGCTGGCCAAAAAGGCCCTGCGCACGGTGAACCGCGGCGCCATCGACCGCGTGTTTGCCGGCTTTGCCGTGGGCATGGCGGCGGCGGTGCCTCTGTCCTTCACGCAGAACCTGAAGGCGGCCTTCCTGTGGCCTCTGCTGGCCTGGGGCCTGCCCATCCTGCTGGCTGCATTGGGCGCCTTCTGCTTCGTGCGGCCCTGGCTGGCCGCCGCGAAGGCGAAAAAGGCCGCGGCCGCCGCAGGCGGCGGGGAGGCACAGGGCAAATGAAAAAGAAACTTATCCGGCGCGCGCTGGCTTTGGCCTGCGCGGCTTCCCTGTGCCTTCTGTGCGCCGCGCCGGTATTCGCGGCAACGGATTTTCAGCAGTGGTCTGTGACAAAGGTGAAACTGAAGATTCCCGGGGAAGGGTACGACAGAGCCACACTGACCGGTCCCGATGTGGCGCAGGACGGATCGGTGCAGCTGGAAACGGAACGGGCCGTTCGCTTTACCCTTGAGGCGTCTACCCATGAGGGAGCGGACTTTTTTGGCTACGGCGGGATATCCAAGCCGCTGTATGTCATAGCCTCATGCCGGGAAGGCGGACAAGGGATCCCGTATTTAACGGAGTATATTGTTCTGGAAAACGATGGGGAAACCGTTACCTTTGCGCAGCTTCAGCCGGAGAGTGAAATCGAAATAAAGATGGAGTTCCGTGATGTGAAGCTGTCAGATCATGCGTTTGCCACCCGTGAAGGCGATATGCTGAAGATCTTTACCATGCCGGAAGGTGAGATCAAATGGGAGATCCGCTGCACGATCGGATCAATGACGACGCTTTCTGCCCCGCAGACGGAAGAAAACGGGCCTTTTGCAAGCCGCCAGGAGGCGGAGGAATATCTTGCTCAAATCCAGCAGGCCATGGAAAAGCCGGCGGCCAAACTGGAGCAGCCGCGGCAGATCACGTTTCGCGGAGCGTACAGCACGCAAAACGGCGGTCCTGCCGTCAGCGGGTCGGGCGTACAACTGGAGAGCGGCTCAGCGGCCCTCCGGATGAATGTAGAATATACACAACAGGCTGATACGTTGCAGTGGGAGGGGGAAACAGAAATCCCCATCGGGAACGTGCAGCAGAACGCCTTGCGGCTGGAGATGGCCACTACTCTGACAGCGTTTGACTGGGATCTCATTCCCTTTGGCGGTTCCGCCGCCCGCGCTGTGGCCACCACCGCCGGCGCGGCGGCCCTGGGTCTGGGCGGCGGCGCGGCGGCCAATGCCCTGTCCGCCGGGCTGGACGGCATGCCCGCCCCCAAGCGCCGGGAGGACTTTGAGGACCCGGACGTTCCCGACGACACCCCCGACCTGCCTGAAGAGGATACCCCCTCGGTGTCGGTCAGCTTCTACCGCCCCTTCGACGACATGGTGAACACCAAGGGCGCGGCGGTGGACATCCGGCTCACCGTGAACGGCGGCGAGGGCCTGCGCTGGAACTATCTGCCCACCGCCAT